>CAZCJF010000049.1:0-24264 GCA_964499095.1 uncultured Ignavibacteriaceae bacterium | reverse complement strand
AGAGTTGATTCGGGTTTTTTTGATCAATCCGGCAAATTTGTTATTGCTAAAGATGGTGGTTCACTTAACATTATAGGATTTGATATTGGTTTGCCGCTCATTAAATCATCAGTTACTACCATAACTTTATATGCTGACTATAATAAAATTATCAACTTTGGAAGCGGTGTAGCAACAGGAGTAAAATTTGATTTTGACGGTATGGGACTTTTATCAGTTTCAGCACGATTGGAAAGAAGATTTAATAATGGAAAATACATCCCATCATATTTTAATTCACTCTACGAAATTGAAAGATTTAAAAGTGATTCTGTAAATGGAACTTATCAAAACAAAGCACTCGCATTGGCTAACATCACCGAAAGTATGAATGGATTTTACGGAGATTTATTAATTCGCGTGTTAAATCTTTTTGATATTTATGGCGGTTATCAGCGATTGGACAAAAATCCAACAAGTGGAATATTAAATTTAAGAGCAGCTATTGAACCTGAAGGTGCATCTTTTATCTTAAGAGCCGGATACGACAAAATAAATATCATTGATGAAAAAGATTTATTTAAGCTGGATGATCGATCTTATTTATTTACCGAAGTCGGTTACAAACCAATGGAATACATCATTGTCTCAATAGTTTATAATTGGACGTTTGCACCAATTAGAGATACCGATGATAACATTGTAGGATACGAACCGCAAAAGAGAATTGAACCAAGAATTTCGTTCGTTTATCCGTTTCAATTTTAAGGGTTAAAATTTTTAGGATATAATTATTCAGCTAAAAATATAATCACGCAGTTCTGAAACGGTGTGAAAGATATTATCAGGATTTAACATTTTAACTTTGTCAACTGAATAGCTGTCCCATACAGCAGATGCTATCTCAACTCCGGCTTCTCTTGCCGCAATTATATCTGATGGAGCATCTCCAATCATCAAAACCTCTGCGGGATTTAAATTGTAATTGCGGATAAATTTAAGTATTCCTTCCGGAGATGGCTTATGATTAACAACATCATCGCCGGTTACTATCATATCGAAAAAATCCGTTAAACCTAATTCATCCAGCGTTATCAATGATGAAGTTCGGCCTTTGCCGGTAAAAACAGATAACAGCACACCGTGTTTCTTGAGATCCCAAATCAGTTCACGAATACCTTCATACAATTGTGCAATGTTATGATTTTGGCGATAGTATTTATAATAATCGCGTTTTGCTGATTCAAAATTTTCTTTACATAATTCTTTAAGAATCACATCTTCTGTTGGACCAAATAATGCTATAATTTCTTTTTCCGAAAAAATTTTGCCCAGATACTTTTCCGCAATGTGATTAAATGAATCAAAAATTAATTGATTTGTAAATGTCAGAGTTCCATCTATGTCGAAGATAATTCCTTTAAATCTCATTTTATTAACTTTTAATTTCGAAGAAGGTTACCGTTCCGTTTAATGTCTTAATCAAAAAGTTTTTTTCGGATAAAACTTTTATTGATGTTACCATATCGTCCAATCTGATTAGCGGTTCAATTTTTTTATCACCCGATAATTTGTAAACAGAATTATCCGAAAATGCGATTATGTCTAAATTAAAATTGGAGTCGAAGATATAATTTGAAATTTCTTTTTTCCCGGAATCAATCTTAAATGATTCTTTTCCATCTTTTACATTAATAAAAACAAGAATTCCCTTTTCATCAAAATAAAACACTTCCTTCTGATTAAATGATAATCCTGTAAAAGGTTTTTTAGTTATAGGTTTTGTTATCCATATTTTTTTACCTGATAATTGATCAATTGCAAGTATTTCATTCTGAGCAGTTAATGTGATCACCATATTGTCCAAAATAAAAGGAAAGCCAATTACAGGCAATTCTTCGGTGCTGCTGTTTAAGTAATTCCATATTAGTGCACCGGATTTGGAGTTAACGCAGAATAAAGAAAACTTTGAATCAATAAACACAATTTTATCGCGCAATACAAGGGGAGTAGAAGCTATTTTTTTGTTAGATAGATTTCCTTTCCAGATTAACTCAAAAGAAAAAATATCATAACAGTAAACATTTCCGTTAGCTGTTCCGAAAATAACTCCTTTGCTAACGTAACCCGGATTTGGCAGATCAATCAATTGTAAATCAGTTGTAATATCTTCTCCAGTTCCAAGCACCTGTAAAATTTCACCGTTGTTTGCATTTATAGAATACAAATCACCTGCATCAGTTACAGCAAGAAATAAATCTTTGTAATGCACAGAGTTGTTATTAATATTCCCGATAATTTCTGTTACCCATTTCTCCTTACCTTTATCATCAAAGCAGTAAACCAGTCCGTTTGAAAATGAAATAAAAATTTTGTTATCTGAAACCAGCAAATCTGTTGTCGTCTCATCACTAAAATTTATTTCCCAGATTTTTTCTAAAGTGTTTATTGAATCAATCGTAATCGTAGATTGATGGATAAACAAATCATAATCCGCACCATAATTAAATGAAGATATACTGCAAAAAAGAAATGCAATATGGAATAATGAATTTGCTCTCATAAATCTGTTAAGATCATTTTTTTTACTGCTGCAAATTTAAGAAAAAAGAATAAGGATTTATTCAGATTATGTGTGGTTCTGTCAAAATAGAATTTTGTTTTGACCTTTATTTCCTTGCATTAAAAATGCAACCTTTATAAGTTTGGCGGCGTCTAATCAAAATTAAATTCAAAAAAATTTATTTAATATTAAAGAGGTTAAGTCTTGGATATTGTAGCATTAAATGAGAAAATAAAAAGCGAAAGTGCTTTTATTGATTTACTTTTCAACGAAATTGGGAAAGTCATCATCGGACAAAAAGAGATGGTCGAAAGACTTGTAATTGGATTACTTGGCAATGGTCACGTACTTCTTGAAGGGGTTCCCGGATTAGCAAAAACGCTCGCAATTAAAACTCTTGCACAATCGATGAAGGCAAAATTCCAGAGAATCCAGTTTACACCAGATTTGCTGCCTGCTGACTTAATAGGTACTCAGATTTACAATCAAAAAGACGGAAACTTTTTAATAAGAAAAGGACCAATCTTTGCAAACTTTATACTTGCAGATGAAATAAACCGTGCACCTGCCAAAGTGCAAAGTGCTCTATTAGAAGCGATGCAGGAAAGACAAATAACAATTGGTGAAACCACTTTTAAATTGGAGGAACCATTCCTTGTTTTAGCCACACAAAATCCTATTGAGCAGGAAGGAACTTATCCTCTCCCTGAAGCTCAGGTTGATAGATTTATGCTAAAGATTAAAATCACTTATCCTCAACGGGCAGAAGAGTTATCAATTATGCGGCAAAATATTTCTGCTGAGGAGATAAATGTTAATCCTGTTATCTCTCCTGATGATATCTTAAGAGGAAGAAATCTAATTAAAGAAATTTATATTGATGAGAAAATAGAGAAGTATATTCTTGATATTGTTTTTGCCACACGTAATCCGAAAGAATTTGGATTAAACAATCTTGCTGATCTGATTAGTTACGGTGCTTCACCAAGAGCATCAATAAACCTGGCTGTGGGTGCAAAAGCAATGGCATTTATCAGAAGACGAGGATATGTTATTCCCGAAGATGTAAGAGCAATCTGTCTTGATGTATTGCGGCATCGTATTGCGGTAACTTATGAGGCAGAGGCTGAAGAGATAACTACGGAAAATGTAATTCAGGAAATACTGAACAAAGTTGTAGTACCCTAATAATGCTTACAAAAGAATTATTAAAACAAGTAAGACAAATTGAAATCCGTACTAAAGGACTTGTGAATCAGGTCTTCTCAGGTGAATATCATTCAGTCTTTAAAGGAAGAGGAATGGAATTCTCTGAAGTGCGTGAGTATCAGTTTGGTGATGACATCAGAAATATTGATTGGAATGTTACTGCACGATTTGGTCATCCGTTCATAAAAGTTTTTGAAGAAGAACGCGAGTTAACCGTGATTCTGATGGTTGATTTAAGCGGATCACTTATGTTTGGTTCCGTTTCAAAAACAAAACAGAGAATAGCGGCAGAACTTAGTGCGATACTCGCTTTTTCTGCAATGAAAAATAATGATAAAGTCGGTTTGATTTTATTTACTGATAAAATCGAAAAATTTGTTCCGCCAAGAAAAGGAAGAAAACACGTATTAAGAATAATCCGTGAAGTACTATCTTTTGAGCCGGAAGGTAAAACAACGGACATTAAAACTGCTCTTGAATATATGAACAACACCATCAAGAAAAAGTCAATCGCATTTTTAATATCGGATTTTATGGATAATGGTTTTGAAAAAATCTTGAAGATTGTAGGAAGAAAACACGATCTGATCGGTATAGTTCTGGATGATAGACGAGAAAAAGAAATCCCAGCTTTAGGACTCATTAAATTTGTGGATGCTGAAACCGGGCAGGAAAGATGGATTGATACTGCCAGTCAATCTGTTCGTCAGAGAATAAATATGAATCGCCTTGAAAGAGAAAAGAAAAGAAAATCTCTTTTTATTTCAAGCGGACTTGATAGTATAGAAATTTCCACTGGTTCAAATTACATTCAGCCGTTGGTGCAATTCTTTAAAAGACGTGAGAAGAGATGGTAAAACGTGTCTTGATCATATTTATTTTGTTAATTTCTTTTTCAGCATTTGCACAGGAAATTAAAGTTACTGCATACACAGATACTACAGATTATCTTATTGGTGATTACATTTCTTACTCGTTAGTTATTGAAGCTCAAAAAGATGTTTATATAATTAATCCGTTCTTTAGAGACAGCCTTAAAAATATTGATGTTGTTAACTTATCCGATCCGATTGTAGATGAAAGTAATAATCTTAAAACAATAAAATACCAGGCAACGCTAAGCAGATATGATTCTGCTGAAGTTACAATTCCCCCTATAAAAATTGAGTATAGAACTAAAAATGATACTACATTAAAATCAGTTATTTCAAACTCAGTTAAGTTTAACGTTTATTCCGTAAAGGTTTCTCTTCAGGAAGAGATAAAGGATATTAAACCGCCAATAAGGCTTTGGGACTACTTCTATTTAATCTATATACTTGCGGCAATTATTTTATTGATTACCGGTTACTTCATCTACAGAAAGTATAAAAACAAAAAGACAGTTGTAGCAGAAGAAAAATCCAAAGAAAAAATTCTTGCTCATCAATTAGCTTTAAGAAAACTTGAGCAGCTTGAGAAAGAACAGCTTTGGCAGAAAGGTTTTGTAAAAGAATATCATTCAAAGATCACAGAAATTATCCGTGAATATTTTGAGATTCAGTTTGATCTTCCTGCACTTGAATTAACAACAACAGAATCACTTAAACTACTAAGCAGGCATCCGGTTGGATCCAAAGTTCTGGATATAACTGCTCAATTTTTAAACAACGCTGATCTTGTAAAATTTGCTAAATATGTGCCGCTTGAAACAGTTAATCAGGAAATGATGACTCAGGCAAAAGAGATTGTGATGAAGACGATTTCTATCCAGAAGGAGATTGAAATTGAGACTGAGACAAAAGAGGTGGTAAATGTTTAGCAATATTTCATTTGCATATCCCTGGGTTCTGTTTTTTCTGCTGATTATTCCAATTCTCATAATATGGTATATCTGGCAGGGAAGTAAAAAATCTTCTGCAATCACTTACTCATCATTAAAAATTTTTGAAAAAGCACCGGTAAGCTTGCGCGAAAGACTGCGCCACCTGCCTTTTGCATTAAGAATGCTCGCATTAGTTTTTCTGATCATTGCATTAGCAAGACCGCAAAATTTTTCTGCGGGGCAAAGTGTTAATGCAGAAGGAATTGACATTGCGATGGTGCTCGATATTTCCGGAAGTATGCTTGCAGAGGATTTTAAACCAAACAGATTAGAAGCTGCTAAACAAGTAATTGATAAATTTATAAGTGCAAGAACAACAGACAGAATAGGATTGGTGATTTTTTCGCGTGAAGCTTTTACTCAATGCCCGTTAACTATCGATTATTCTGTACTACGAAATTTATTATTTGATATTAAAAGTGGAATGATTACGGATGGAACTGCAATTGGTAATGCAATTGCAAACGGAGTAAACCGATTAAAAGATAGTGATGCTGAAAGCAAAGTAATTATCTTACTTACTGATGGTGTTAATAACGCCGGTGAAGTTGATCCTGTTTCAGCGGCAGAAATTGCAGCCAGCTTTGGAATTAGAATTTATACAATTGGTGTAGGCACGAGGGGAGAAGCGCCTTATCCGGTAAGCACACCTTTCGGTATCAGATATCGAATGGTCCCTGTAGAAATTGATGAAGTGCTTTTGAAAAAAGTTGCAGATATAACAGGCGGAGAATATTTCAGAGCAACTAACAATCGTGCACTGGAAGAAATTTATAACAAGATAGATAAAATGGAAAAGACGAAAATCGAGATAACCTCTTACAGAAATGCCAAAGAGCTTTTTGCGGATTGGATGGGAATTGGTTTGCTGATTTTATTTATAGAATTGGTTTCATCAAAAACAATTTTAAGAAAGCTGCCTTAATGTTCAGATTTGCAAATCCGGAATATCTGATTGCTTTATGGGTAATTCCTGTTTTGATTATCCTTTTTGTGTTGTTTAATAAAAACAGAAAAAGATTGCTTGAAAAGTTTGCTGACAGGGAATTACACAAATCAATTATTTATTCATTCAGCTCAGCAAAATCTAAACTGAAATTTGCTTTGATATTAATCTCAATATCACTTCTTATTATTGCTTATGCAAATCCGCAGGTTGGGACAAAAATGCAGGAAGTAAAACAAACCGGTATTGATGTTTACATCTTATTGGATGTTTCTAGAAGTATGCAGGCAGAAGATATTAAACCAAACAGATTAGAAAAAGCAAAATTTCAGATATCAAACCTTATTCAAAAACTCCGCGGGGATAGAATAGGATTAGTTATATTCTCAGGTGAAGCGTACATCCAATTTCCATTAACAACAGATTACTCTGCAGCAAATTTGTTTCTTTCTGCTGTGGATTTTAGCTCTGTACCGCAGCCGGGTACTGCAATTGCATCTGCAATAAATTTAGCAACTCAATCTTTTGATTCTGCTGCAACAGACAAAGCAATCATAATAATTACTGATGGAGAGGATCACGAAGGGGATATTGATAAGGCAGTTGAAAACGCTGTTGAAAAAAATATTAAGATTTACACAATTGGACTTGGATCCCCGGATGGCGTCCCTATTCCGGTTTATGATAATAGAGGTAATGTTATTGGATTCAGGCAAGACACAAATGGTCAAACTGTTTTAACCAGGCTGAATGAAAATATTTTGAGGGAAATAGCAAATAAAGGGAATGGCAAATATTATCGGGGCAATAATTATGAAGATTATCTTGATAAAATCTATTCTGATCTCTCGCAGCTTGAACAGGCAGAATTTGGTGTAAAAAAAGTTACTGATTACGAAGATCGTTTCTATTATTTTTTAGCACCGGCAATATTATTGCTGCTGATCGAAATTTTGATAACAGATAAACGTTCTCCTTTCTTTACCCGACTAAACAGAAGATTAGGAATTGAAGTGGAGGAAAAATGATGATGTTAAAAAATCAGAGCAACAAATTGAATTATCTATCGGATCAAATGTTTTGTAATCCATTAGTAAAAATATTTATAATTATACTTTTAGCACAATGCTCTCTCTCGTTTGCTCAATCAAACAGGAGCATTTTGAATGACGGCGTAAGCAAATACGAAGAAAAAAAATATTCTGATGCTGAAATAGACTTCAGGAAAGTTGTTGAAAACTCACCTAAAAGCTTTGAAGCAAACTTTAATCTTGGTACCTCTTTTTACAAACAGGAAAAATATGATGATGCAATAAAATCTTTTACTGCCTCATTAGAAAGCGCAGAGGATAATAGAAGCAAAGCAAAGGTTTATCATAATATCGGTAATTCTCTGTTAAAGTCTAATAAGATTGAGCAAAGTATTGAAGCATACAAAAACGCACTTAAGTTTAATCCCGATGATGCTGATACAAAGTACAATCTGTCCTATGCATTGGAGTTGTTAAAGAATAAGAATAAAAATCAACAGAATAAGAATAATCAGGATAAGAACGAGCAGAATAAGCAGGATCAGCAACAGCAGCAAAATCAGAATCAGCAAAATAAAGATCAGAAGCAGAATCAACAGCAAAATCAGCAGCCTCAAAATCAGGAAGCAAAACAGGATAATACAAAACAACAGCAGCCCAAAGAACAAAAAATTTCTAAAGAAGAGGCTCAAAGAATTCTTGATGCACTAAAAAACAACGAGAAAGATTTACAGAAGCAATTAAGAAAAAAGACCGGACGCGTAAAACAAACAGATAAAGATTGGTGATGAGAAATTTAGTTCTATTTTTCTTTGTAATTTTTTCTATTGCAGTAAATGCTCAGTCTTTTGTTGCCACAGTTGATAACAACAAAGTTGGTGAGAGTGACCGCTTTGAAGTTTCGTTTACTTTTGAAGGGCAAAATATTAATAATTTAAAAAATTTTTCGCCGCCCTCTTTCAAAGATTTCAGAGTTCTTTCTGGTCCTAATCAATCCACAAGTATGCAGATAATTAATGGTGTTAGTTCATCATCATTAACTTTATCTTATATTTTAATGCCTAATACTACAGGTGTATTTACAATTGGCAGTGCCTCAATTCAATATGAAGGCAACACATATAAAACAGAACCAATAAAAATTACAGTTGTAAAGGGCTCTCAAAAACCTGATGATCAAAAATCAACGGAAGTTTCAAACGAAGAAATTGCAAAAAATTTATTTATCCGGGCTGTTGTAGATAAAAATAAGGTATATCAGGGTGAACAGGTTACAGTTACTTATAAGCTTTATACAAGATTGAATATTGCTGCACAAATGTCTGTTGATAAACTTCCGCAGTATCAGGGATTTTGGGCAGAGGAAATTGAGACTCCAAGAAATATTGCATTTACAACTGAAGTTGTTGATGGAAAACAATATCGTGTTGGCATCCTTAAGAAAGCTGCTCTGTTCCCAACCCAAAACGGAAAACTGGAAGTAACACCACTTGAATTAACAATTCCGATTCAAATACAAAAGAAAAGAAATCCAAATAACATCTGGGATGATTTTTTTGGAGATCCATTTGGAAGAGCAGAAATAATTGAATACCCGGCAAAATCTAATGTAGTAAAAATTGATGTACTCCCGCTTCCTGAGGCTAACAAACCTGAGTCATTTAAAGGTGCTGTTGGTAAGTTTGATTTTACTGCTTCAATTGATAATTCAAAATTAAAAACCAATGAACCCGTTTCATTAAAATTTAATATTAGCGGAACAGGCAACATAAAATTACTTGAGCTTCCCTCTTTTGAAGTACCAAATGGTTTTGAAAAGTATGATCCTAAAGTTGATGAGCAAATTAACAGATCTGGCAGGATAAGCGGTTCTAAAAAAGCCGAGTATCTTTTAATTCCAAGACTGCCGGGAAGCCGAGAAATACCACCAATCGAGTTTTCATATTTTGATCCTGAAAGAAGAACATATCAGGTAATCAAATCCAGATCATTCAGTTTAACTATTGAGCAAGGCACAACTCCCGCGCCCGAAATTGCACAACAAAATATCAATCAGCTTGAAAGCGATATAAGATATATTAAAACTTCTTTTAATGATGTTGAAAGAAGAGGGAAATTACTGATTGAAAGTACAGGTTTCTGGATTGCTTCTGTCGTTCCACTGCTTGCAACAATTTTTTTGATTGGATGGAAACGCAAGCAGGATAAACTTTATGGTAATCAGCAATTGTTAAGATATACAAAAGCAGAAAAAGTGGCGAGGAAGAGATTTAAAAATGCCAAGAAGTTTTTGGAGCAAAATAACGTCGAACAATTTTACACTGAAATTTCTCAGGCTTTATTTGGATATCTTGAGGATAAACTTCACATACCAAAATCTGAATTTACGCTTGAAAGAGCGGCAAATGAATTAGCTAAAAGAAACATTTCACAGGATATAATAATAAAAATGAAAACTAATGCTGAAAAATGTGAATTCATCAGATTTGCTCCTGCAACAAATCCTTCTTCTGCTATGAATGAGATGTATAAAACTCTTTCTGAAGTTGTAATTGATATTGAAAGATCAATTTCAAAATGAAAAATTTTCTGACATACATAATATTAATTTTAGTGATCTCAGTCACTCCTGTAATCGGAGCAGATGTTGCATCTACAATGAGCAAAGCTAATGCATACTATAAAAACAGTCAGTATCAGGAAGCGATAAATGAATATCAATCGCTTGTTAAACATGGTTATATCGGTTCATCACTTTTTTACAATTTAGGCAATGCATATTACAGAGTTGGTAAACTCGGTTATGCAATCCTTTACTACGAAAAGGCTTTAAAGCTTACTCCGGGCGATGAAGATTTATTACACAATTTGCAGCTTGCAAAACTTAATTTAAAAGATAAAATTGATTCATTGCCGCCGTTTTTTATTTTTAATCTTTGGGAGGGATTGCTTGCATCATTTACTGTTACAGGCTGGACAATTATTGTTTACATCTTTTTTATTTTATTATTGATCAGCACACTTGCATACTTTTTTTCAAAAACAACAAGCCAGCAGCGCGCATCATTTTTTAGTGGAGTTGCAATATTTGCAATGCTTGTTATTTCCATCTCACTTTTATTGGTAAAGATGAATAAGGAATTCAATGTGAAATACGGAGTGATTTTAGAATCTTCGGTTACAGTTAAATCATCTCCGGATTATACTGCTAAAGATGAATTTATAATTCACGAAGGACTGAAAGTAAAACTTGAAGATAAAGTTGATGATTGGATTAAAATCAGATTGGAGGATGGAAAAGTTGGATGGATTGAAAATAAAACTACAGGAGAAATCTGATTATTTTTTTGGATGCTCCATTTGAATTATTGATTATTCCGATTTTATAAGTCAAAGTTTAACATTCCGGATAATGTCACATCGTAAATTTCTTCTTTAAACAGTTTTTCATTTTCAATTAACCTATCTCTAAATTTCACCAAAAAAATTTCAGGACTAAGAAAATGGAATGGATAACAGATCCGCAATCTTTGGTTGCCCTTTTAACTTTAACTGTTCTTGAAATTGTACTTGGAATTGATAACATAATATTCATATCAATCCTCTCTGGTAAACTTCCAAAAGAGAAACAGAAAAAAGCACGCCTGGTTGGATTATCACTGGCAATGTTTACAAGAATTCTTCTTCTCTTTTCAATTTCATTAATTATCAAGCTAACAGAACCATTCTTTACAATTTTTGAAATTGCAATTTCAGGGAGAGATCTGATTTTGATTGTTGGTGGATTATTCCTGCTGGCAAAAAGTACAATGGAGATACATTCAAAATTAGAAGGACACGAGGAGCATCACGAAGTAAAAGCTAAAATATCTTTTACAGGAGTTATCATTCAAATATTACTTCTAGATATTGTATTTTCTCTGGATTCAGTGATAACAGCAATAGGAATGGCAAATGAATTAGCTGTTATGATTGCGGCCGTAGTGATAGCTGTTATTTTTATGATGTTCTTCTCCGGTACAATCAGCGATTTTGTTGAAGCACATCCAACCATAAAAATTCTTGCTTTAAGTTTCTTGCTGCTGATTGGATTTTCATTAATTGTGGAAGGATTACATCAGCATATTCCCAAAGGATACATTTACTTTGCAATGGCGTTTAGTGTTTTTGTAGAGATGCTTAATTTGAGAATGAGGAAGATTAGAGAACCAATAAAATTGAAAACAAAAATTCCCGCAAGCTGATTCGTTTAATGATTTTGAATTAGTATTAAAAAAAATCAAAAAAAACCCAGTCACTACGACTGGGTTTTAATTTTGATGAAATATATTTTGTTTATAACCCGAATAGTGCAGTTAATTTAATTTCGATTGCTCCGATTGAACGGGAATCAGAAATGATGTGTGAATCACTGCCTGAAGAGTAGCTTGGATCTTTATCATCATTTAGAAATGTGTAGGATTCAATTCTCTGATTTTTTAAGATATCTCCATCAAACTTTTTACCTGCTCCGTTAATTAGATGATATTGAATACTCAGATCGAGATTCAATCCACCTAAATTAAATAACACTCCACCACCGGCTCCAAAACCAACTCTGCTTGCAGATTCCATATTGCGCTCGTCACTCGGTAAACCGTTCGGTGCACTTTTAAATTGAACCGTTCCGCTGATAGTATTTAGTGCAACAAAAGCATCAAGATACGGTGTAATAGGAGATAAAGGAATTGAGAATTTAAATTCCGGTCCAACTTTTACTGAAAAAACTTTCTGAGAAACTTTAACAGAAGCATTATTACCGGGAATTATTTCGCCTTCATTGCTGAAGTTTGTATATCCTATTTCACCAAATGCATTAATAAAAAGTAAGCCTAATCTGGCTTTGGCGTGTAAATTTACTCCTGGTTCCATTCCGTATTTTGTACCATTGTAATACTCAATGGTTGTACCACCGTAATCTCCGGTAGGGACAGAGTATCCTATTCCGCCACCTAATTGGAAAGTAACCTGTGAATATGCTGGTGAGATTAAAAATAGACTGGTAAACAACATTGTAAGGAAAACTATTTTTTTCATTTTCTCCTCTCTTAAATTTTTTGCTGTACAAACTTACAGAAAATCTTATTTAATTTTTGCAGCACTTATAAAATTGATTGCAAAACATTCAGTTGCTATTTTTAATTGTATGGATTCTAAAAAATACAATAAAACTAAACTTGCCATTGGCATAATCAAAGCGGTAATAAGCTTTATACTGCTATTACTTTTTATATTTTTAGGTTACAGTATTAAGCTGCAGGAAACAATTCAAAGTTATATAAATAATGAGTATTTGGTCTTTCTTGTGTTTGTCTTCTTCATAGGTTTAATCAGCTCAATCTTATTTATGCCATTAAATATTTATTCCGGATTTTACTTAGAACACAAATACAAACTCTCCAACCAAACTTTTTATAAATACTTTGTAGAAAATTTCAAATCACTTCTGGTTGGATTAGCTATCGGAATACCAATTTTATTATTGTTCTTTTTTATCATTAATAAATTTGGAGAAATCTGGTGGTTGATTTTTGCAACCGCGATGTTTTTAATTTCAGTAGTACTTTCTCAAATTTTTCCAATCATAATTCTGCCAATCTTTTATAAAATTATTCCGCTTAACGATGAAGATTTAAAGACACGGATTACAAATCTTGCCTCAGAGGCAGGATTAAAGGTAGAAAATGTTTTCAGTTTTGACATGAGCAAAAACACTAAAAAAGCAAACGCTGCATTTACGGGTTTAGGTAAAACAAAAAGAATAATTTTGGGTGATACATTGCTTAACAATTATTCGAAGGATGAAATAGAAACCGTTATTGCTCACGAGCTGGGTCATTTTAAACATAAACATATAATTAAAAATATTTTATTCGGAACTGTTTCCAGCTATTTAACTTTTTTTATCATGTCTTTACTTTATAAAAATTCTCTTGCCTGGTTTAGTTTAGAAAGTATAAATCAGATTGCAGCATTTCCTTTACTAAGTTTATGGGCTATGTTAATTGGTTTAATCCAAACACCAATCGGAAATGTTTTATCAAGAAAATTTGAATATGAAGCAGACAGATATGCAGTCGAATCAACACACAAACCATCCAGTTTTATTAATACTTTAACTAAATTAACCGAACAAAATTTGGGTGATAAAGAACCTCATCCATTTGTTGAGTGGTTTTTTTATTCTCATCCATCAATCAAAAATCGTATAGATGCTATTGAGAATTTTGCGGCTCAAAAAAATATTTTTCAAAAAGCGGTTGAAGAAAATCAGGCAGCAATAAATTGATTACTTACATAAAAATATTTTTTATCATTATTCATACTTTTATCTGCTCAATTTTAGCACTCATTTTTATTTTTATTGATAGATCATTCACCTTGTATCATTATCTCGCAAAATATTTTCCGCTTGGCATTCTGGTAATCTCCGGAGTAAGAGTAAAAATAACCGGACTTGAGAATATCGATAGAAAAGGTGTCTATGTTTTTGCATCAAATCATTCAAGTCAGCTTGATATTACAGCATTGCAATGGGGCGTTCCAAACAGGCTTAGTATGATATTCAAGAAAGAATTAGCACGAATACCATTTTTTGGATGGCAGCTTTATTTAGGTCCATATGTAGTTGTTGATAGAAAAGATCCACAAGCTGCAATGAAAAGTCTTGAAAAAGCAAAATGGATTATGGATAAGAAAAAGATTTCTGTTTTGGTTTTTCCTGAAGGAACCAGAAGCAAAACCGGCGAGGTTCAAATCTTTAAAAGAGGTGCATTTTATCTCGCTTCACATAGCGGTTATCCAATTGTTCCGATTACGATAAATGGAACAGAAAAAATACTTCCCAAAGGGACATTTAAACTTAAAAGCGGAACCATATATTTACATTTTGATAAACCCATCCCTACAGATAACATAAAAACAAAACAAGATGAACTTGCACTTATGGAAAAAGTAAGGAATATTATCATTAGCAATAAAAAGGATTTTTAATTATGTCTGTCACCAGAAAAGATATTGAAAAAATTGCGGAGCTTGGAAATATGAAATTTTCTGAGGAAGAACTTGAAAACTTTTCGTCTCAGATGAATGAAATACTTGCTTATATGGATAAGCTTAATGAATTGAATACCAAAAATGTTGAGCCTCTTTCTCATCCTGTTGAACAGTCAAATGTATTCAGAGATGATTTATTAAAACCTTCCATTAAAACAGAGCAGGCACTTAAAAATGCACCCGCATCAGAAGATAATCACTTTAAGGTGCCAAAAGTAATCGAGGATAAATAATGGCAAACAAGGGGAAATCAAAAAAAAATAATCCATTTATTCTCGGTGTAATTCCCGCACGATTTGCCTCAACACGATTGATGGGAAAGCCTCTTGCAGATATAGGCGGTAAATCTCTGTTGCAGCACACATTCGAAGGAGCTTCCAAATCCAAATTGTTGAACAAAATTGTTATCGCAGTTGATGATGACCAGGTTTTTAAGACAGTAAAAAGTTTTGGCGGCATCGCCTCGATGACACCAAAAGATTGTGCTACAGGTTCAGACAGGATTGCAATTGTAGCTAAAGAATTTCCCCGCGCAGATATAATAGTTAATATTCAGGGAGATGAACCGTTTATCAGCGGAATGATGATTGACCAGGCAATTGAACCCTTATTGTTTGACGAAGAGGTTAATGTTTCCACTCTGGCAAAATCAATAGATAACATTGATGAATTAAAGTCTGATTCTGTTGTAAAAGTTGTTTTTGATTACAGAAATTTTGCTCTCTACTTTTCACGTTCACCAATTCCATTTGTACGCGATGCAAAAAATGATGATGAGCTTTTTGAAAAAGCTAAATTCTATAAACACATTGGCTTGTATGTTTACAGAAGAGATTATTTATTGAAATTTACTCAGTTGCAGCCAACAGATCTTGAACAATGGGAAAAGCTGGAGCAACTGCGAATGCTTGAGAATGGATTCAAAATTAAAATTGTAGAAACTGAATACGACAGCTTTTCCGTAGATACACCTGAAGACCTGGAAAAAGCAAGGAAGATATTTAACAAACAAAAAAAAATAGAGCTGGCAAAATGAAGATTCCCGCCAAAATCAATCTAGCTCAGATACCAACGCCATTACAAACTTTAAAGTTTGAAGGAAAAAATTTTTTAATTAAACGGGATGATCTCACCGGATGCGAGTTATCAGGCAATAAAATCAGAAAGCTGGAGTACATACTTGCTGATGCTAAAAAGAAAAAGGCTGATATCATTTTAACTTGTGGCGGTGAGCAATCTAACCATGCAAGAGCAACTACAATAGCTGCGAAACAAATTGGTTTGAACACTAAATTATTTTTATGGGGAAAAGAAACTACAAATATGAATGGAAATCTTTTCCTGAATAAAATTTATGGAGCAGATATTAAGTACCTGAATAAAAGTGAATACGAGAACGTAAATAATTTAATGTTCGAAGAGAGAAAAACTTTACTGAAGAGAGACATAAATGCTTATGTGCTTCCGGAAGGAGGTTCTACAACTCTGGGCATTTTGGGTTATGTGGATTTTATGAAAGAACTGAAAGAACAAATTGATCTAAGAAAAATAGATTCAGTTGTTGCAGCAAGCGGCAGTGGTGGCACGGCTGCAGGTATGCTGGTTGGTGCTGCCCTCAATAAACTAAATGTAAAAATTGTGGCAATAAATGTTTTGTATTCAGCAGAAGTGATAAAAAAGAAAATATTAAATCTTGCAGAAGGATGTGTGCTTGATTATAAATTAAATTGTAAAATAAATCATGATCAGCTGGTAATTGTTGATGGTTATTCATCCGAGGGTTACAAGAGAATTTCAAAATCCAAAATTAAATTGATTAAAAAATTTGCTGCAGAAACCGGAATCCTTCTTGATCCTGCATACACAGGAAAGGCATTTAATGCTTACTATGATAACTTTATAAAAATGAATAAAGGATTAAAAAATATTTTTGTGCACACAGGCGGAATCTTTGGCGTCTTCGGTAGAACTAAGGAATATTTAATCAGTTAGTTTATTGTGGCTCTTAATATCAAAATAATTTAACTTTGCTGTAACAATTAGTGAGATTAAAATGGATTGCATATTTTGCGACATAGCAAACAAAAATGCTGAAGCAGAAATTCTTTTTGAAAATGAAAAATTCATTGCCTTCCTCGATATAAACCCGATTAATTATGGACACACACTTGTAATTCCCAAAACACACTATGATAATTTTTTAACAATTCCTCCTAAAGATCTTGAAGAGCTTACAAAGGTAACTCAATATCTTGCTGGCGCCGTAAAAAGAGGAATGCACGCAAGCGGATTTAATATTATCTCGAATAACGGAGCATCAGCAAGGCAAACTGTTTATCATTTTCACTATCATATCATTCCAAGATTTGATAATGATTTTCATATGAGACCGCGCACAATTGAATACACTGAAAATGAAATTATTCAGTACGCTGATAAAATTAAAGAATCAATTTCTAAGTATCAGGGTTTATTAGATGGATAGAAAAATCAGAGTGATTGTCGCAAAGTCCGGGTTAGACGGGCACGATAGAGGTGCAAAAGTTATTGCCGCTGCGCTTAGAGATGCAGGAATGGAAGTTATTTACACCGGATTACGTCAAACACCGGAAATGATTGTTGAAGCTGCAATTCAGGAAGATGCTGATGTAATTGGAATTAGTATTCTTTCCGGTGCACATATGACAATTTTTCCCAAAATTTTGTCTCTGCTTAAACAAAGGGGAGTTGATGATATTTTGCTTACTGGAGGAGGAATTATTCCGGAAGATGATATTAAAAAACTTAAAGAGTTAGGTGTTGGTGAACTTTTTACTCCCGGCTCATCAACACTTGATATAGTTGAGTACATTAAGGAATGGACCAGGAATAATCCGAGGAGATAGTAAAAATTTGTATTTAATTATGCTCTATTAACTTGTGGTATTTTTCGCAGTCTTTAATCGGAATAAAAATATCGTAAACATAACTTATCTCTGAGATTACCTTTTCATTCAACCTTTCAAAAACTTTAAATGCAATCTGTTCATTACGCAGTTTGGAAACAAGAAGTTCTAATTCATTCTTGTTATCCATTGTTAAAACTTTGATAAAAGGGGAGGAGTTAACTTTGATTGAATCAGAAAGATTTATGCCGCAAATCGGACAGGTTTCCGAATCAAATTTTACAGACTCATCAAATTGGTTTAAGTAATCTAAAAATTCCGATAATTCGTCATCCAAATTATTCTGGTTGCCCTTGATCATAAAAAAGGTTAAGATTTAAATTTTCTTAACGTAAATATAATCTTTGTCCCTTTATCAATCTCACTTTCGGCAAAAATTTTTCCACCATGAATTGTTACGATTTCTTTACAGAGGACTAGCCCGAGTCCGGTACCTTTTTCCTGCTCAGTTCCCATTTTAGAAAAGTTTGAATCAAGGATAAAAAGCTTTTCAATTTCATCTTTACTCATTCCAACACCGGTATCACTTACAGTAAACTGAACAAACTCATCTGAATGTGACTCCGATATTTCTATACTGCCGCCAGAAGGAGTGAACTTGATAGCATTAGAAATTAAATTTTGAACCAGAGATTGAAGCATGTTTGAATCGCCCCAAACTCTGCTTGTATGTGTTAATTTATTTCTTATAGAAATTTCTTTCATTCGTGCATTCTGACTTAAAAGTCTTCTGGTATCTTCTACAATCATAAACATATTCTGATATGCTGGCTGATACTTCATCTTTCCGGTTTGAAGTCGTGACCACTCTAGTAAATTTTCTATCAAAGCATAAATAGTTTCTGTTGATTCTTTAAGAATTTGCAAGGATGATTTTAACTCAGCTTCATCCATCGAATCAAGTTCTTCATAGATCATTCTGGATAATCCAAGTAAACCGTGGAAAGGACTTTTCAAATCGTGTGCGATGATGGAAAAAAATTTATCCTTTGATGCATTAAGTTCCCTTAGTTCTTCGGAGTAGCGAATAATTTTTTGCTCATTATATTTTTTATCTATTGCCAGAGCAATCTGTTCAGAAACGTAGGTTAAAATTTCTTTTTCTTCCTCACCATAAGTAAGTGGATCTGAATAATCCTGAACGGCAATAACACCAATAGTTTTCCCTTTAACTTTAAGCGGTACACCTAACCAGATTTGTGTTGGTTCTCCCAACAGTGAGGTTTCGCCGTTGGCTCTTAATTGCAAGTCTGTTTCTGCATCAATCAGTTTTGCCTGTCCACATCTAAGAATGTATTCAGTCAATCCTCTGCCTGCTTTACGCGGCTCTGGTGCCGGGTCCACCTGATCAACAAAATAGGGGAAACTTACCATATCAGTTTTTTCATCATACATTGCAATATAAAAGTTTTCAGCCTTCATCAATTCCATAATTATTTTATGGATAGAATCAAATAAGTTTTCAATATCCGGAACAGTAGTAATTGCAGTGGAAATTTTATACAGTGCATCTCTGATGTCTTCAGCTTTTTTTAGAGATGTAATATCGCGCGTAATTCCAAACGTACCGATTATATTGTTTTCATCATCACGAAGCGGAACTTTGGTTGTGGATGCCCAGGTTACTCGTCCGTCACTCCAGGTTTCTTTCTCAATTTTATTTAAGATTGATTTTCCTGTTTTAATAATTTCTTCTTCATCTTTTTTTGCATCTGAAGCATGAGCACTATAAAAAAAGTCAAAATCAGTTTTGCCAATAAGTTCTTCAACGGATTTCAGATTCATTTTGTCAAGTGTTGCCTTATTTGCTTTTATGAATCTGCTTTTAGTATCCTTAAAATAGATAGAGTCGGGAATGTACTCCATAAAGTACTGCTGTAATTTTCTTTCCTGCTCAAACCTATTTGATATTTCTATTTGCTCGCCTATATCAGTTATTGATAAGATATAAAACTGAATTTCGTTTTTGTAATTTTTTACAACAGAGACTGACATATCACAGTGAACAATTTTTTTGCTGCAAGTTATCAGTGAGATGTGTTCTCTTATGCTTTTAATATTTTCACCGGATAAAAGATTCAACTTCTCAAAAAATTTGTTTCTATAATCAGCAGGTAAAAAATCACTTAAGTTTTTTAGGGAGTTTTTGTTTTCCTGATAATCTAAAAGTGAAATCCATTTGTCATTAACTCTTAATAAATCACCTTGCGGATTCATTAATCCTATCGCAACACTGGTGTGATTAAATATAACTTCAAATTCATTCTCTGCAAGTTTTATTTTATTTTCTTTTGAAATAATTTCAGACAAATCGCGGATTATCACAAACTCCATTTTATCTGCTTTTGATGAAACCAGACCAACAGAAAGTAAAACAGGAATAACTCTGCCGCTTTTATGAACCAACTCAATTTCGTATTGCGAAGGTACCGCTTCTCCACGTAATCTTTTTTCGTATCTATCATTAACCATCTGTTTAAAATTTGGAGCGATAAAAAGATCAATTTTAGAATCACGAATTTCTTCAAGTGAATATCCAACCATATCTGCAAACACTTTGTTGGCGTATTTAATCGTTTTCTCTTTAATTAAAATCAAGCCGTCCTGAATAGTTTGCAGTAAGATGTTGTACTTGGAATAAAGTGAAAATTTATCCTGTGGTGGGTTTGCAGATGGCGATATAATTCCTTCAGACTCTAAACCGAAAGAGTTATCAGGTTCTGTTTCTTCTATTTTCTGAAAGTGGTCCAACATATCTTACGCTGTTTTTGCGGGTTTATAATTGCGATAACTGTGCCAAAAACTAAGTTTTTCATCAAATCGATATTTTGTTAAATATCAAATTTTTATGCTAATAACATATTTTGGTTGCAAAATTTACATATCCTTTTCTTTCTATTACAGGCTACTTTTTATATATTTGCACCTGTTTTTGTAAAAAAAAGAAAGAATTATGCAACAATTCAAGGATTTGAATCCGGCTCAGCTTCAGGCAGTTGAATATTTAGATGGACCCCAGATGATAGTTGCCGGGGCTGGTTCTGGAAAAACCAAAGTACTTACTTACAAAATAGCCTATCTGCTTAAAAAAAATTTTGCTCCTGAAAGCATATTAGCATTAACATTTACCAATAAAGCTGCAAACGAAATGAAAGAACGTATCAGGGAGCTTATTGGCAAAAAGGCTGATGATTTGTGGATGGGTACGTTTCATTCTGTCTTTGCAAAGATTTTAAGAATTGAAGCGAAGCATATCAATTACAAAAGTAACTTTTCCATTTACGATACAATCGATTCTCTTTCACTTGTTTCTAACATAATGTCTGATTTTAACATCGATCTGGATAAATTTACCCCTAATTCAATCAGACATAGAATTAGTTTTCTTAAAAATCATATGGTTACTCCAAAAGAGTTTAAGAGTAAACACGTTAGTTCATTTCTGGATGAAAAAATTTCTGAAATTTATTTTGAATATCAGAAAAGATTGTTTGAATATAATGCGATGGATTTTGATGATTTACTGCTTAAACCGATAGAATTATTTTTAGAAAAGAAAAGTATACTTCAAAAATATAAATCACGCTTTGATTACATTCTTGTCGATGAATTTCAGGATACAAACAAAGCGCAATATGAATTATTAAAACTGCTCGTACCAAAAAATGGTAATCTTTCAGTTGTTGGAGATGATGCACAAAGTATTTACAGCTGGAGAGGTGCTAACATTGGTAACATGCAGGATTTTGCAAAAGATTTTCCCAAATACAAACTCTTTAAACTTGAGCAGAATTACAGGTCAACAAAAATTATTCTTAAAGCAGCTGACTCTGTTATAAAAAATAATAAAGATCAGGTACCAAAAACTTTATGGACTGAAAATGAAGATGGTGAGCCGCTGGTTTTGCTAAGATGTGCTGATGAAAAAGATGAAGCACAACAAATTGCAAAATTTATCAAACAGGAAACTGCTAAAAAGAAAATTTCATTTAAAGATTTTGCTGTTTTATATCGTACTAATGCTCAATCACGTACTATGGAAGACTTTTTCAGACGCGAAAAAATTCCTTATACAATTATTGGCGGAGTTGAGTTTTTTAAGAGAAAAGAAGTTAAAGATGTAATTGCCTATTTGCGAGTAATTGCAAATCAAAATGACACTGAAAGCTTATTAAGAATTATGAACTTTCCTCAGCGTGGAATTGGCAGTACAACAATAGTAAGGATGAATGCTTTTGCGAGCAAGCACAATCTTTCTATGTTCACAACGATGGGAAGAGTTTTTGAAGTAATCGATATTAAGGAGAGAATTCAAAAAAATGTTAAGAACTTTAAAATTCTTCTTGATAAGTATATTGGTTTAAAGGACAAACTTTCTGTGGGAGAGCTTTCCAGAGCACTCGTTGATGAGCTTGGTATTATAAAAGAATTTAAAGAAGAAGGAACGCAGGAATCTTTGCAGCGAATGGAAAATGTTAATGAGCTTCTCTCCTACATTACTGAATTTTCAACTGCAAACCCTGATGTAAAACTTGAACAGTTTCTTGAAGAGGTTTCTCTTTACACTGATATCGATAATTACTCGGATGATAAAAACAGTGTTACCTTACTTACAGTTCACAGCGCAAAAGGACTTGAATGGCCGATTGTTTTTGTATCCGGCTGCGAAGAAGATATATTTCCCATTGCTAACAAATTCGCTGCTGATACTTCTGTTGATGAAGAGCGCCGCTTGTTTTACGTGGCATTAACACGTGCAAAGCGTAAGGCATATATAACTCACGCAAGATCAAGATATCGGTTTGGTGAAGTTGCTTATCAGAGCAGATCAAGATTTATTGATGAACTTGATCCTACTACTTATAAAGAACTTAATGGTGGCTTAGGAAGAAAAGCCAACCGCAAAACCAAAAAAGAAATGTATTATGAATATTTTGAAAAGGTTGATTACGAAAATTTTAATCAGGAAGGTGTTACACTAAGACCAGGCAGCAGAGTTATGCATGAAAAATTTGGATTGGGTAAAGTGGTTGATGTTGTTGGAAACGGTGATATGACCAAAGCTACCGTTCACTTTGAAGGTAACAATGTAAAACAATTAATGTTAAAATTTGCAAAACTAAAAGTTCTTTAAAATTTAATATTCAGGAGTTAATGTAAAATGTCTATTGCACCAAAACGGTTAGCAATTTTAGTCGGAGGCGGACCGGCACCGGGAATCAACAGCGTTATCGGCGCAGCAACAATCCGTGCTGCTGTAGAAGGAATTGAAGTTGTTGGTATTAAAGACGGCTTCAAATGGATAATGCAGGGAGATATTTCTCACACAAGAATGCTTTCAATTCAAAATGTCAGCCGCATCCACTTCAGAGGCGGATCTTATATTGGAATTTCAAGATCCAATCCAACCAAAGATCCAAAGCATCTTGAAAATTCTGTTACATCACTTTTAAGATTGAATGTTGATAAGTTAATAACAATCGGCGGTGATGACACTGCTTACAGCGCATTAAAAGTAAATGAAATGGCAGCAGGCAGAATTAAAGTTGTTCACGTACCTAAAACAATAGATAACGATCTTGACTTGCCGCATGGTATCCCTACTTTTGGTTTTCAAACAGCCAGACATATCGGTGTTGAAGTTGTTAAAAATCTTATGGTAGATGCACAAACCACTTCACGTTGGTATTTTGTTGTATCAATGGGTAGAAAAGCAGGTCATCTTGCACTCGGAATTGGTAAAGCTACCGGTGCAACACTTACACTCATTCCTGAGGAATTTGCAAACAAAAAAATCAAACTTTCACACATAGTTGATATTCTTGCCGGAGCGATAATTAAGAGATTAAGTTATGGTCATCCCGATGGTGTGGCAATTATCGCAGAAGGATTAGTTGAACATCTTGATACTACTGATCTTGATTCTCTTGTTGAAGTTGAAAGAGATGCTCACGACAACATAAGAATTGCAGAAATTAATTTTGGTGAGATTCTTAAAGCTAGAGTGCAGGAAAGACTTAAAGAATTCGGAATTAAATCTACAATTGTTGCAAAGAATATCGGATACGAATTAAGATGTGCAGATCCAATTCCATTTGATATGGAATATACACGGGATTTAGGTTTCTCAGCTGCTCAGTTTATTTTAGAAGGCGGTAGTGGTGCAATGGTATCAATACAAAATGGAAGATTTGTACCATTATACTTTAAAGATATAATTGATCCGGCAACCCAAAAAACAAAAGTTAGAATGGTTGACCCTGCTTCTGAAAGTTTTTATATAGCAAGAAAATATATGTTAAGACTTAATCAGGCAGATTTTGATGACCCGCACGAACTGGCAAAACTTGCTGCAACAATCGGTGTTTCAATTGAAAAATTCAGAGAGTTATTTGGGTATGTAATTCAAAATGATTTGTTGTATCAGTTTATCAAAGAGGGCAAATTTTCGATCGCTTCAAGTGTTGAGTCAAATGCAGCTTACAGAGTAATTCCGGAAAGTGAGCAGCCATCTGAAGCTGACGCAGATTAGAATTAAAGAAATAATTATCATAAAAACCCGGACTAATAGTTCGGGTTTTTTTATTTTAAATGAAAAAACCACCGCCTACGGCGGTGGTAATGTTCCGATG
>CAZCJF010000048.1:0-24603 GCA_964499095.1 uncultured Ignavibacteriaceae bacterium | reverse complement strand
ATGAACCCGTTGGATGTGAAAAATGTCTTGGTTCAGGATTTAAAGGTAGAATGGCAATTCACGAAGCAATTTATATCACCAAAGAAATTGCGCAAATAATTCTTGATGCCGGCGATAAAATTGATGAGAACGGTGTCAGACGGGCTGCAAGAAAAGATGGGTCACTCACTCTTAGAGAGGCCGGTTTAGAGAGAGTAAAAGCAGGTGTAACTTCACTGGAAGAAGTTTTTGCTTGCACAATGGAAGACTAGAATCAAATTTTTGAAAGCCACATAAAATGTATAAAGAAAAGGTTCAAATCGATTCCCAGCTTACCACCGAATCATTTAATATTCTAAGAAAATACACTTCACAAATTCCTACACACTATTTTGGCATAGACAGGATATTATTTCTTGAATCTTTAATTAATGGGATGACAATAGAAGAATCTCAGCTGCTCTTAAAACTCTTCGATGAATTTTTAAGAGTTATGCTTTTTAGAGAAGCTTCTGATCTTGAGCTAGGCGGATTTGGTACGGATGGCTATATCTGGATAAGAGTATATGGCACCAAAACTATTGTGGAGGAATTACCGAGATTTACATTTGATGAATCTGCACTAATCATTTTAAACCTTATTAATGAAAAACAAAGAGCATTATTACTTAAGAACCGTAATCTGGATTTTTCTTATTCAATTACAACGGATGCAAGTAAATCAAAACAAATAGATTTTAGTGAGGTGCGGGTTAGATTTAGAGCGGATGCCTATTTTGATGTTGATACATTAGCATTAAACATCAGATCAATTCTTCCTAATCTTCGTAAGCTTGAAAATCTGGGATTTCATCCAAACGTAATCAGAGTATTGTCTTTTAACTATATAAAACAAGGATTAATTTTAGTTACAGGCGTTACAGGTACCGGAAAATCTACCACACTTGATGCAATTATTGATTGGCATAATGAAAATGTCAATGCACATATTGTAACAATCGCATCACCTCTTGAGTATGTTCATAAATCAAAAAAGTGCCTGATAAGACAAAGAGAAGTAGGTAAGGATGTTCTTTCATTTAGAGATGGCGTTGTGCAGGCGTTAAGACAAGATTTGGATATTATGGTAATTGGAGAAATGAGAGACGCGGATACTATTATTGCTGCGCTGGAAGTAACAGATACTGGTCATAAAGTTTTCTCTACACTTCATACTTCATCTACAGTTGAATCAATTGATCGTATAATTGCAGAAGTGCATGAATCTGAGCAGGCAAGAGTAAGGCACAGACTTGCCGATGTCCTAACAGCAGTAATTTCTCAGAAACTAGTTCCGGATTTAAAGGGGCAATTAACACTTGCAAAAGAAGTTCTTATTGTGACTCCAAATGTGAGAGCAGCAATAAAAAATAATAATTCAGATGAAATTTATATGATGATAAATCAGGCTGCGGATCTTGGAATGATTACAATGGAGCAGGATTTAAAGCAGTTATATCTGAGCAAAAAAATATCTTACGATACAGCGTTTAAATTTGCAAACAATAAAACCTTGTTTAAACAAATAACCGGACACTCACTGTAATAGAATTTAATTATAGTTCTATTATTTAATCCAAATAAAGTATTCAAGTCTTGATTATTCAATTGTATAAAAGGTGGGAGTAATAATATTTCATTGAGAAGTTAATTGAATAGCGGAGAGAGAGAGATTCGAACTCTCGGTACCGGTTTACCCAGTACGACGGTTTAGCAAACCGTTGGTTTCAGCCACTCACCCATCTCTCCAGTGCTGATTAAAATTGTTTGCAAATATATACTGCCTTTTCTAAAAACCCAAATTACAGCATTAATTTATAAATTAGCCTTATATTCCTTCCTGCTTCAGGCAATATTGATTTTATTCTCGATAAATGATTTCTATATTCTTTATTAAAGATGTTATCAACATTTAACGAAATAGTATTAATAGTATTTCCGAGATAAAACATATACTGACCATATAAATTAAAAATTATATAACCTTGAGTTGGTTGTTCAAATGTATCAACTTTATTTTGATTAAATGCCCATTCACTACTTAATCCGAAAGCTAAAGCTTCGTTTTTATAATTAATTTCTGTTGTCCCTTTTAAGGGAGGAATTTGGGGCAGGGGAGAATCAGAATCTTTAAATTTTCCAACTGTGTAATTGAATAAAAAATCTAAATTAAAATTCCCAATCAACTTTGAACTAAGTGAGCCATCGATTCCATACAATATGGCACCAACGCCTTCGGTGGCATAAATAGGAAGGAATGTTTGATAATTAATTCTGCTAGTATTTCTTGGAATGATGAATGAATTAAGATTGTTGTAAAATAAATTTAGATTAAAAAATAGGTTATCAAATTTATGATAGACGAATAGTTCTGTACCATAACCTTCTTCGGATTTTAAATCCGGATTTCCAATTTCAAAAGAATATGCAGCAAGATGTGGTCCTTCTGAAAACAACTCCTCTATACTAGGTACACGTGAAGATTTACTCAAATTGGCTCCAACATGCACAATATCTGAAATCTTGTAGATAAATGAAGTTGACACAGAAAGATTACTAAATTTTCTTTCCTTGATATATCCAATCTCTTCGCTTAGTTTTTCTACTTTTGGTTTTATGTCATCAACTGAAAATCTGAAAGCAAAATCAATATTAAATTTATTTGCTACGTAGTTTTCATAAATAAATGCTGATAAATTTATGGCATTAGTTGGCGGTGTAAAAACAAAACCGCCAATATCAAAATTTCTGTACTCAAACTGCATTCCAAGTTTGCCATTTCCGAATATTAGCTTTTTGAAATGATCATAAAATAAATTTGCAGATGTTGTAATTACTCTGAATTCAGAACCAATTCTTCCGCTGTATTCAAATTCTTTATGTCTGTAGTAAATATTACTTACCTCTAGTTTAATCCTTTCATCGGATTCATTAAGATTGTATGAGAGAGATGAATTAATTTGATGTTTTCGAATTTCAATATTTACTCCTTTTGGATGTGCACCAATAAAACCACCGGTTATTCCATAATTAAGATCAAAAAATCTGTAAGATGCACCAATGAATCCAAAATCTTTTATGTAGCTGATCCCAACAGCAGAATTAAAATTTTCTGATTTAGAATTTAAAATCTTGCCGGTTGGAGTTGATAGATCATCAGTTTTTCTTTTACTGATTTCAAGTTTTAATGCAAATGGTTCTATTGGCAATTCTGATGTAATTGCTCCAAGAAATCCATTATTTACTGATTCCAGGTAACCACCTAAATTCAAATGAATTGTGTTGTGAATTTGTTCTGGAATCTCGTTTCTGACAACATTAACAACACCACCTATTGTTGTGCTTGTTTTGGTTAGAATTTTAGGACCTCTGTAAACTTCAATTCTTTCAATAGTAAAAGGCTCTAAAGTTACTGCGTGATCAGGAGAAGTAGCCGAAAGATCCACACCCTTAATCCCATCTTCAGATATTAATACCCGATCCTGCCCAAGCCCTCTGAATACAGGTCTGGATGGTGCTGGACCCATCGATCTTATAGAAATTCCTGTAGCGTTCTTTAATGTTAGTGCTAATGTTTGCCCAAGATCCTTCTGTAACTCTTTTCCCTTAAGAACAGACAAAATTGAATTTGATTCTTCTAATAGGATTCTGGAATCTGAATTTGTTACGATAACAGGTGCAAGTGTGATTGTTTTTGGAAAAAGATAGACCGTAATATTTTTATCAGATTCCGATTTGATTTCAAGATCAATCAGTTTTTCCTGAAAAGATAGGTGAGTAATTTTTATTCGGATTTTGCTTTGGGTTAAATTTTCTATTTTAAAACTGCCATCAAATGAACTGGTTGTGTATACTTGAGTGCCAACAATTTGAACTACAGCATTTTTAACCGGTTCCGAATTTTCAGCGTTCAATAATTTGCCAGTAATTGAGAAACTAACCGGGTTAGCAAATGTTTCACTCAGAAAAAAAAGTATAAGTAGTACCACTATCCAAAACGGATAGTGACACATAAGATTATTAAAGTTCTTCATCGCACTTAAGGAACCACTGATACATATATTTTCCCTGATCGGAAATCAGGATGTCCCTCGTGCAGAACAAAAAACTCGATTTGTGTTAATCCGGGTGATTTACCTACAAGATGAAATTCATATCCACCTTCTTCACCTGGATGCTGCCAAACTTCTGTTTTTGCGATATCAGTAATTTCCCAGGCTAAAGGTTGAACTGAAGGATTTGGTGGTGCAATT
This sequence comes from uncultured Ignavibacteriaceae bacterium, assembly GCA_964499095.1. GTDB lineage: Bacteria > Bacteroidota > Ignavibacteria > Ignavibacteriales > Ignavibacteriaceae > IGN3. Next base: position 20,332 of record CAZCJF010000048.1, on the reverse strand, counting down.
TCCTGTTTGCTTGAGTTGTAAAATTTTATTTCAATCCCTGAAGTTTGCTGACCGTTTTTCACAAAAAAAGTATCTTGGGTACCGCCCCTAAATATTTCTGCGATTTTAATCCCAGATTCATAAAAGACCATTCCTTCTGCTTCAAAATGTTCTTCCTGGGGTTGTAATGATTCTTCAGAACAACCATAAAAAATTATAGAAAACAAAAACATTAATAATACTATTTGAACTTTTAAAAATTTTAAAAGCATAATATTCTCCTTAAGAATTATATTACATTAAAATTTAGAATTAAAGATTTATAAAAAACTTAGGAAAGTTCTGAAGGTGGAGCTCTTAAGTGATGAGATGAAATTAGATATTTAGATTGAATGAAAACATAATTATAGTTTTGCACTATTCCATTAGCAAAGATATAAGGCTTGTAAGAATAGACAAATATTTTAGAATTATGTAAGCTATTAAAATTACTTTGAATAGGACAATTTAAAGCATTGTGATCTTTATTTAATGTATTTAAGTATTTAGATTGTGATACAGCAGCTGTTGAAGAGAATGAATAATTAATTTCGTGATAATGAGTTACACTACTCACAAATATGAACAAATAAGCAAGCAGTGGAAATAAAGCAAAACTCTGATATTTTTTTCGGATTAAATTCACATCCTAAAGATTTAATAATTTTCTTATACAATCAAGTTATTTATTTTTTTATCCATTCAACAAATTCCAAATTGGATGTATTTAGGTCTTTTAATAACTTTGGCCATAAAAATTTATAGGGTATATGGAAAAATTTAAAGGCATAGATTATTTTGATTTAACTTCTCTTCTCTCAGAAGAAGAGGTTATGGTTAGAGATTCAGTAAGAGAATTCGTTTCAGAAGAGATAATTCCAATTATAGAAAAATATAACCGTGATTCTCAATTCCCTATGCATATTATTCCTAAAATGGCAGAGTTGGGTCTTTTTGGACCGACATTGCCAGCCGAATATGGATGTGCTGAACTAAATAATGTAGCATATGGACTGATAATGCAGGAATTAGAGCGCGGTGATAGTGGAATAAGAAGTTTTGCCTCGGTTCTGAGTGCCCTTGTAATGTATCCAATATTTACTTTTGGCAGCGAGGAACAAAAGAATAAATGGTTACCGGCTCTTGCAAAAGGGGAAAAAATAGGTTGTTTTGGGCTTACTGAACCAGACTACGGTTCTAATCCCGGTGGTATGGTTACAAAAGCTGAAAAAGTTGATGGGGGATATATATTAAATGGCGCAAAGATGTGGATTACAAATGGAACGATTGCAGATATTGCAGTGGTTTGGGCAAAATTAGATGGAATAGTGAAAGGTTTTCTGGTTGAAAAAGGATCCAAAGGATTTACTGCTCCGGAAATGAAAGGCAAGCATTCACTGCGTGCTTCTGTTACATCTGAACTAATTTTTGATAATGTTTTTATTCCAGATACTAACTTGCTCCCCAAAACAGAAGGTTTGAAAAATGCATTGATGTGTCTAAACCAAGCAAGATACGGTATTGCCTGGGGAGTCGTAGGATCGATGATGGCTTGCTATGAATCAGCCTTAAACTACTCACTTTCACGCAAGCAGTTTAGCAAACCTATTGCTGGATATCAGCTGACCCAAAGTAAGTTAGTACAAATGGTTACGGAAATTACTAAAGCTCAATTATTAAATCTTCAACTTGGCAGACTTAAGGATATAGGAACATTGAAACACACTCAGGTTTCATTGGCTAAACGAAACAATTGCCAAATTGCTTTGGAAATAGCAAGGGAATCAAGACAAATATTGGGAGCAAATGGTATTTTAGATGAGTATCCGGTTATGAGGCATGCGGCAAACCTGGAGTCTGTTATTACATATGAGGGCACACATGAAATGCATACACTAATAGTCGGTGAAGATATAACTGGGCTCGCGGCATTCGATTAAACTATTTCAATAAGGTATTGCTATGCTTGAAAAAAAATTATTAGATCTTGGGTTAACATTTGACGATGTTTTGTTAATTCCTGGAAAATCATCGGTACTTCCTAGAGAAGTTGATATTACAACATATCTTACTCCGGAAATTAAATTAAATATTCCTATTATATCCGCTGCAATGGATACCGTTACTGAATCTGCGATGGCTATTGCTTTAGCAAGAGAAGGTGGTATTGGAATTATTCATAAGAACTTAACGATTGAAGAGCAGTGCCAGGAAATAGATAAGGTCAAACGGTCTGAAAGCGGAATGATAATAAATCCAGTAACTTTAACTCCTAATAAATCAATTGGTGATGCACTGGAGATTATGAAGATTTACAGAGTTTCCGGTATCCCAATAGTAGATAACGGGGGTAAACTTGTTGGAATTTTGACCAATAGAGATTTAAGATTTGAACCCAATAAAAAACTTAAAGTATCAGATTTAATGACCAAAGAAAATCTGATCACCGCACCTGTTGGTACAACTTTAGAAAAAGCTGAGATTATATTACAGAAATATAAAATCGAGAAGCTACCTGTTGTTGATAAATCAGGTAAGCTGCGGGGATTAATAACATTTAAAGATATATTGAAGAAAAAGAAGCATCCAAATGCTTGTAAAGATGAACTTGGAAGACTTCGTGTTGGAGCAGCAGTTGGTGTAACAGCAGACACTTCAGATAGAGTTGCTGCACTTAATCAAGCTGGGGCCGATGTGATTGTTGTTGATACTGCTCACGGTCACTCTGAAGGGGTTTTAAAAACAATTAAAGAAATTAGGAAAAAATTTAGATATACTCAGTTAATTGCTGGTAATATAGCAACTTATGATGCTGCAATTGATCTTATAAATTGTAAGGTTGATGCTATAAAGGTTGGGATTGGACCTGGCTCAATTTGCACAACTAGAGTAATTGCCGGAGTTGGAGTACCGCAGATAACGGCTATTGCTCAAACTTATTTAGCTAGTAAAAAGTACGGCATTCCATTAATTGCAGATGGCGGCATTAAGCAAACGGGAGATATAGCTAAAGCAATTGGAGCCGGAGCAGATTCTGTAATGATCGGTGGCTTATTCGCAGGTGTGGATGAAAGTCCCGGTGATAAGATTCTTTATGAAGGAAGAAGTTTTAAAGTCTATCGTGGTATGGGCTCCTTAGGAGCAATGAAAAAAGGAAGTAAGGATAGGTATTTTCAGGATGCAGAGGATGATATAAAGAAACTGGTTCCTGAAGGTATTGAGGGAAGAGTGCCTTATAAAGGACCTTTAGAAGATACTGTTTACCAATTGGTAGGTGGTTTAAGAGCTGCAATGGGATATAGTGGAACAAAGGATATAAAATCTCTTAAACAAAAAAGTAAATTTATTCAAATTACATTTGCAGGACTTAGAGAAAGTCATCCACATGATGTAATATTAACTCAGGAATCACCTAACTATCAAAGTCAGCAGAAGTAGGCTAAAAGATTATGTTTAAGGTATTGGTTGTTGCTTATTATTTTCCTCCATTAGGGCTAAGTGGGGTTCAGAGGACTCTCAAATTTGTTAAGTACATGAAAAACTATAATTGGGAGCCAACAGTAGTTACATCTGATAAACTGGCTTATTTCGCCCACGATAACTCGTTAGAAAAAGAACTTAAAGAGCTTAACATAGAAATTATAAGAGTGGGTGGAACAAAAGAACCTAATTCTGTTTTAGCAAAGTTTGGAACTATGAAACTTCCAAGCGAATTTATCAGAAATATTTTTGACAAAATCAGTCAGACTTTTTTTATTCCTGATAATAAAATTTCATGGTCAAAAAAAGCGGCTGAGAAAGTTGATGAGATATTGACGGAGAAACACTTTGATGCACTCTTTGTTACTTCTCCTCCATTCTCTGCTTTTTATTTCTTGTCAAAAATTAAAAAGAAACACGATGTTCCTTTATTTGCTGATTACAGAGATCTATGGTACGGAAGCTACTTTGCATTTTACCCAACTCCTTTACATAAACTTTCTCATAAGAAAAAAGAATATCAGTCATTAAAAGCAGCCGACAGAATAATCGTAACAAACAGAAAAATAAAAGAAAAACTTTTAAAGAATTATCCATTTTTAACTTTTGATGATATAGTTATTATTCCGCACGGATTTGATAAAGAGGATTTTGAGAAAATACCGGCTCAACCTAAACCTCTGAACAAAATGGTTTTGATGTACTCCGGGATTTTTATGGTCTATAGTACTCCGGAATATTTTCTTAAGGCATTTAAAGAGATAACTATTGAAAGACCCGATATTGCTGCTAACATCGAATTACATTTTGTTGGGTTCTTACGAAAAGAAAATCAAAAACTGGTTAGAAAATTAAAACTGCAACAATTTGTTAAAGACAATGGTTATGTAAATCATGATGAATCAATTGCCAAAATTAAATCTGCGGATGTGCTTTGGTTTATGGTGGGAAAAAGAAGAAATATAGATGCAATTTTACCTGGTAAAGTTTATGAGTATTTGGCAGCGCAAAAGCCAGTTATTGCTTGTGTCCCTGACGGTGCTGCTAAAATGGCTATTGAAGAATCAGGCGCTGGTTTTATATGCAAACCCGATGATATAACTGATATTAAAAACACTATTCTTAAAGTTTACGAGCTTTATAAAAATAATTCACTACCTAAACCATCTGAAGAATTTTTAGAAAAATTCAGAAGAGATAAACTAACAGAAATTTTAACAAAACAGTTTCAATTAAAATTAAGAGCAGATGTTTAATGAAAGTTGCTATAATTGGATCCGGTGGAAGAGAACATGCAATTGCATATAGATTAAAAAAAGATAAAAATATTACGAAACTATTTTGTATTCCCGGCAATCCTGGTACAGAAAGTATTGCACAAAACATATCTATTGATATTCAGGATAAAAAAGAGATTGTAAAGTTTTGTGTTGATGAAAATATTGATTTAGTTATGATTGGTCCTGAGCAGCCGCTTGTTGATGGTCTTGCCGATTATCTTAAACAATATCAGATAAAAGTATTTGGTCCCTCCGCTAATGCAGCAAGAATTGAATCAAGTAAATCTTTTGCAAAGCAGATAATGCTCGATGCCGGAGTACCTACTGCCAGATATCAGGAGTTTATCTCAAATGAATTTGAAGAAGCTAAAAAATATCTGGCTAAATCAAACTATCCTTTGGTTATTAAAGCTGATGGATTAGCTGCTGGTAAAGGTGTGATAATTTGTAATGACCTCAGTGAAGCTACAAATACTCTCGATGAAATTTTTCGTAACAAAATTTTTGGTGAATCAGGAAATAAAATAATTATTGAAGAGTTTCTTATTGGTGAAGAAGCTTCGGTATTTGCAATTACTGATGGAAATAAATTTGTTTGTTTACCTCCTGCACAGGACCATAAAAGAATTGGTGACAATGATACAGGCAAGAATACAGGCGGAATGGGAGCCTATGCACCGGCTCCATTAGTAAATGCTGAAATGCTTCGTAGAATTGAACAGGAAATAATCACTCCAACCATTAAACAGCTTGATAAAACTGGCAACAAATTTATTGGTTGTTTATATGCGGGATTGATGATTACTGGTTCAGGTCCAAAAGTTATTGAATTTAATTGCAGATTTGGTGACCCCGAGACACAAGTAGTTTTGCCTTTACTTGATGGAAATTTTCTGGAATTGCTTTACTCAGCGGCAAATGAAAATTTGAATATGAATTCTGTATCATATTCGGGTGGTTGTTCTGTTTGCGTAGTAGCTGCGTCAAAAGGATATCCGGATAGTTATCAGAAAGGATTTGAAATTACAGGATTAAACATTGATGATAGTGAGATTATTGTTTATCACGCCGGAACAAAGAAAATTAATGATAAGATTGTTACCAACGGCGGTAGGGTTTTGGGTGTTACATCAGTTAAGCCAAATATTGATTTATTAGCTGCACAAAAAAAAGCATATCAAGCCTTGGATAAAATTTATTTTGATGGTATCTATTTTAGAAAGGATATCGCTTCAAAAGCATTTAAACATTTAAAGTAGATTCATTCCATTTAGCTTTTCATAATCCATCATTTTATTTAAGTTTAGTTAGTCTATGATACCTTTACACATACATACTAACTATTCATTTCTATCAGGAACATCCCGTATTGATGAGTTATTTCTTTTAGCTAAAAAATTAAATCTGCCATCATTGGCTATTACTGATACAAACAGTATGCACGGGGTTATCCAATTTGCTAAAAAGGCTATTGAGGAAAGGATCAAACCAATAATCGGAACATTAATAAATGAACCGGGGGATGAAAAAACTTATGTAATATTTTTAGCTAAGAACAATTCAGGGTACAGTGACATTTGTAAAATTATCACTCAGAGAAAACTGAATGAGGATTTTTCACTTCTTAAAATACTCAAGTACAATTGGGAAAATTTAATAATAATCACCCCGCACATCTCTTTACTTAAAGTAATTGAAAAGAGAAATGAATATTATGCTGAATTACTTCCAACAAAACGGAACAGAAAAAATGCACTGGAACTTTACAATTACTGCAATCAAAATAAAATTCCCGTGGTTTCAACAAATCCGGTTTACTTTTTAACAAAAGAAGATTTTATTTTACACAAACTTGTAACAGCAATCAGACTGAATAAAACACTCGATAATATCTCCGATGACGAAGTAGTTGATGAAGAATTTTATTTTAAATCTCCCTCAGTTTTTTCTAAGACTTTTTCGAAAATACCTGAAGCAGTTGAAAATACTCTCAGGATTGCAGAAAAGTGTAATGTGGATTTAAGACTTGGTGATTATAAATATCCAGCCTATCATAAAATAAGCGCAGCAACAGCATTTGAAGAACTTAGTAAAATTGCATACGAGGGGCTTAATAAAAAGTATTCTAATCCAGGTGAAAAAGAAATTAAAAGACTAACCTACGAACTTGAGGTGATAAAAGATTTAAACTTTGTAGATTACTTTTTAATTGTTTGGGATATCGCGCAAGAAGCAAGAAACAGAGGAATGATGACAATTGGCAGAGGCTCTGCTGCAAACAGCTTAGTCGCTTACTGTTTAGAACTAACTCAGGTGGATCCGATTAAACACAATTTATACTTTGAGAGATTTTTGAATCGTGCAAGAACTAATCCGCCTGATATTGATCTTGATTTTTCCTGGAAAGAGCGTGATGAGATAGTAAAATATGTTTTTGAAACATACGGTTATGAAAGAGTAGCAATGATATCTACCACCGTAACATTCAGAGCTCGTTCAGCTTTTAGAGAAGTGGCAAAAGCATTTGGCTTAAGTGATAGAGAGATTTCAAACTACAGTAAAAAAATTCCATGGACTAATGCAAATAATCTTCCGAACATTTCTAAAATATTTCCTGAATCGAAAAATCTTAATTTTAGTATTGAACCCTGGAAATCTATAATCAGATTTGCAGCAAGGATTGCAAATTTTCCGAGGCATTTAAGTATTCATCCCGGGGGAATTGTTATTACTCAAAATAAAATTACTGATTATTGTGCTTTAGAATACGCTAAAAACAAAGGATTAGGATTGATAATTACTCAACCGGATATGTACTCGATTGAAGATTTGGGTTTAATAAAAATTGATTTACTTAGTCAGAGATCTTTAGGTGTTTTAAGAGACACGATGGAAAGTATTAAAAATAATTATCCCGGAAAATGAAGTTAAGATTTTATCTTTAGTAAATCAGATCCTTTGAAAACAAGTAACAGCGTAGCTAGTATCATCAGAAAGTTTTCAAACAGTTTTAACAATCCAATTTTATTATCCGAACCAAAGCATCCGCATTCAATATTTAATCCTCTTGCAAAACTAATTGCAATCCCCAGTGTGAAAACAATAAGCATAGAAAGAATAATTACGCTGTTCTCCTTAACTGAAATTCCAAACAGAAGTAAAATACCAGAGACTATTTCAATCCAGGGTAAAGAAATTGCTAATAGATTTATAGTAACCGTTGGCAATAGTTTATAATTAGATATTGCAATTGCAAAACTTTCAGGATCGGAAATTTTTTCTGCACCTGCATAGATAAAAACAATTGCAATCAAGACTCTAAAAACTAAAAGGAGATATTTATTTGTTAAAAAATTAATCATCTACTTCTTCTCAATTGGATAATTATTCTCTAACCAATCATTCCAACCGCCATAAAAGATGTAAACTTTTTTAAATCCTTTACTAAAAAGTTCATCACCGAGCATAATACTAAGGTCACAATCGTGTCCTCCGCAGTATGTAACGATTACTTCATCCTTAGAAATTTTGGATAGTACTTTTTCGTAGTTTTCTGATTCGTAAAAAGGAATATTAATTGCATCCTTAATATGTCCTTCATTAAACTCTTCAACAGGTCTTGCATCAATAAACTTTACACCATCATTAAAAAGTTTATAAGCCAGACCAATTTTAATTGCTTTTGGTTCTTTAAATTCTTCTTTTGAACTAATGAGATTTTTTGAATCTGGGAGTAAGTCTTTAACAATCGGAATAGATTCATTTGATAATTCTGAAATTAGATCAACATCACTACCGAGAGAATCGCTTTCCCAAATTAATTCTCGTTCGCTTCGTATAAGCTTTAATCCATTGGGATTGACCAGGTTATAAATAAAAGCAATTACAACCGATGCAGTAATAATGAACAAAATATTTTTGTAGTCTAACTTCACTAATTGTAAAAAATTTTTACGAATTGAAATATTAAGTAAAAAATAATATCATCTGATATAAAAATGCCTCCCCAAAAAGAGGAGGCGAAAGTACCGAAGGCCGGACTCGAACCGGCACCTGGTGTGAGCCAGACTGGATTTTGAGTCCAGCGCGTCTACCAATTCCGCCACTTCGGCATTTTTATAATCTTATTAAAAGAACTACTTCTCCAAATTCTTATCAAAACACTGGGCAAATCTAACAAACTTTAGCTGCCTAATCAATTATTTTATTTGTTGGTTGTTAATAGTTAAACTTTTTCAAGCAATATCTCATTCTGATATACCTTATAAGATTAACCTGATGATTTGCTAAGAAAAATTCTGGCACAATCATTGAAACTTCATCTTTGAACACAAAATCAAGGAGGTTCTTATGAAAAGTTCTACAAGAAAAACATAAACAGAAGAATAAGGATAAAGACGTTTACATTCTTCTGAGCAAATGGGAAACTGTTGATGAATACAGCGAAGAGGAAATTGAAGATCTCTTCGATGAATACAACATCCCCGAAATATCCTACATAGAAAAAATTGATAAACCTGAAGAAGTAATTTTTGATTAATCAACTCATAGGTGGGCAATGAGTAAAACTTATATTGGTAATGACGGCCATTACGAAATTGAAGATGACGGAAAGATTATTCAAAAAATGGTTAATGAATTTGGAAAATTTACAGGTATAACTAAGGTTTATACCAACTTTAAAAAGATTCCAAATCTTTTTGATCGTAATAAAATTGAATATCTCCTCCAACTAATGAATATCTACAAATTTTCAGGACGAGTTTAAATCTTTATTTTCTCACTCGTCCTGAAATCTACCTTCTGCACTAAGCTCCGACTTAAATTTACGCTTTAACACATCTTTCATTATTTTTGCACTCAATAATTAAAAGTAATTCTATGGAAAATATTGAGTCAAATTCAAAAGAATCCCCTAAGGGAAAATCAAAAAATTTTATTTATGAAATTATTGATGAGGATATAAGAACCAATAAATGGAACGGACGGGTGCATACTCGTTTCCCTCCGGAGCCTAATGGTTATCTTCATATTGGTCACGCTAAATCTATTTGCCTGAATTATGGAATCGCTCGTGATTATAATGGTAAATTTAATCTTCGCTTTGATGACACAAATCCAACCAAAGAAGAACAGGAATATGTTGATTCGATAATTGAAGATGTTAAATGGCTTGGTGGTGATTTTGAAGACAGAGTTTTTTTTGCGTCCGATTATTTTGAGCAGATGTATGAATGGGCAGTTCAGCTTATCAAAAAAGGCAAAGCTTATGTAGATGATTCTGATCCAGAAACGATGCGTGAAATGCGTGGTTCAATAACAGAGGCGGGAAAAGAAAGTCCTAACAGAAACAGAAGTGTTGAAGAAAATCTTAATCTTTTTGATAGAATGCGTAGGGGAGAGTTTAAAAACGGTGAAAAAGTTTTAAGAGCCAAAATAGATATGTCTTCTCCTAATATGCTGCTGCGTGATCCTGTTATGTACAGGATTTTACATGCTGAACATCACCGAACAGGGAATAAATGGTGTATTTATCCAACATACGACTGGGCTCATGGATTGGAAGATTCAATCGAAGGAATAACGCATTCTATTTGTACTCTTGAGTTCGAAGTGCACAGACCTCTGTATGATTGGTTCCTAGATGAATTACAGATCTATCATCCTCAGCAAATTGAGTTTGCAAGGTTAAATCTTTCTTATACAGTAATGAGTAAAAGAAAGTTACTGGAATTGGTTGAACAAAAATTTGTTGATGGTTGGGATGATCCCCGGATGCCTACTGTTTCTGCTTATAGAAGGAGAGGTTATACACCCGCATCAATTCAGAATTTTGCTGAAATGATTGGAGTTGCAAAAAGAGATGCAATGACTGATGTTGCACTTCTCGAATACGCAATCAGAGAAGATCTTAATAAAAAAGCACAGCGGGTAATGGCTGTACTAAATCCACTTAAAGTTGTGATAACTAATTATTCAGGTGAAGAATATCTTGATGGAGTTAATAATCCTGAAGATGCTTCTATGGGCTCCAGAAAAATACCTTTCGCAAAAGAAATCTACATAGAAAGATCTGATTTTATGGAAGATCCTCCGAAAGGATTTTACAGACTTGTTCCTGGTGGCGAAGTTAGATTACGATATGCTTACATCATTAAATGTGAAGAGGTAATTAAAAATGATGCAGGAGATATCATTCAGCTTAACTGCTCTTATGATCCTGAAACTAAAAGTGGAACTGGCACAAGCACTAAAAAAGTAAAAGGTACAATTCATTGGGTAGCAGTAAATCATGCGGTTGATTGTGAGGTAAGACTTTATGATAGACTTTTTACTGTAGAAGATCCTGCTGCTGAAAAGGACAAAGACTACAAAGATTTGATTAATCCTGATTCACTTCTAATAATCCCGAAAGCTAAAGTTGAACCTTTTGCTAAATCATCTAAACCAGGCGATAAATTTCAGTTTGAAAGACAGGGATATTTTTGCGTTGATACAAAGTACACTACTAAGGAAAGACTTGTATTTAACAGAACCGTTACACTAAAAGATACCTGGGCAAAAACCGTAAATAAAAAATAATCAGCATTTAATTTTCTTTTTATACTGAAGGAGCAATTAGATCAATTGCTCTTTCAATTCTTTTTATTACTTCGTCTTTTCCAAGTATGAAAAGAATATCAAACATTCCCGGACCAGTACTTTGACCAGAAACAGCTAATCTTAAAGGATGGATAAGTTTTCCTTTTCCTATTTGAAGATCTTCAGCAACTTTTGATAACGCATGTTCAAAAGCTTCCTTATCGGGATTATCTAATTTCGAAAATTCTTTTATAAGTTTTTTTAATTGTTCCGGTGTTTCAGATTTCCAGTTTTTATCAATCGATTTCTGTTCATAATCAGTAGGTGCTTCATAGAAGTATGTGCAGTTATCTATAAATTCCTTAACGAACGAGACTCGTTCTTTCATCGCCTCGATGATCAGGAGCAAATATTCATCAGTATAATTATGATCCTTGAATCTTGATTTCTGAAGTTCGTCTTTAAGAAAGATGAGCAATTCATTATTTGTCTTTTTTCTGAGATGCTCGGCGTTTAACCAGTTTAACTTTTGAAGATCGAAAACGGCACCAGCTTTATTAACTCTTTCCAAAGAAAATTTTGAAATCAAATCATCGATATAATAGAATTCCTGGTCGTCTCCGGCATTCCATCCAAGTAATGCTACAAAATTAATCAGTGCTTCCTTCAGGAAACCTTTGTCTCTGTAATCTTCAACAGCAACATCGCCTTGTCTTTTACTCAGTTTAGATCTATCAGGATTTAAAAGAAGCGGAAGATGAGCGAAAACAGGTCTTTCCCATCCAAAAGCATCATACAACAAGACGTGCTTTGGTGTAGATGAAAGCCATTCTTCACCTCTGATAACGTGTGTTATCTTCATCAGGTGATCATCAACCACGTTCGCTAAATGATATGTCGGATAGCCATCACTTTTAATTAAAACCTGATCGTCAACATTGTTACTTTCAAATTCAACCTGTTCGCGTATTACATCATCAAATTTTATAGTGATATTAGGTTCAACATTAAGTCTTACTACCTTTGGAATACCGGAGGAAAGATTTTGCTCTATTTCATCTTTAGATAAATGAAGGCAATGTTTGTCATATTTTGCTTGTGGTAGTTTTTGTTTCTCCTGTTCCTCTCGAAGAGATTTTAATCTATCAGGAGTACAAAAACAATAATAAGCTTTTCCTTTTTGTATTAATTCCTCAGCATACTTTTTATATATCTCCAACCGTTCTGATTGCATATATGGACCAAAATTTCCGCCAACCTCAGGACCTTCATCAAATTGTAATCCTGCCCATTTAAGTGCCTTAATCAGATTTTCAACTGCACCTTCAACATAACGGTTACGGTCAGTATCTTCTATTCTTAAAATAAAGGCACCATTATTCTTTCTGGCAAAAAGAAAATTATACAAAGCGGTTCTTAATCCACCTACGTGTAAATAACCCGTTGGGCTAGGAGCAAATCTTACCCTTACTTTTTCACTAATCATCAGTAATTCCTTTGAGAGAATAATGTGAATTCACAATTGAAGAAAAAAATGCCTGCTTACAGAAAATTATTTTTTAACTACAGTTTTTTCAGTGTAATATTTTACTTTTTCTATAAACTCCTGGCTATCGATTGGCTTTGGAATATAGTCCGTTGCACCAGCTTCAAGACATTTCTCACGATCACCTTTCATTGCAAAAGCTGTTAATGCAATAATTGGTGTTTCTTTATAATTATCCAATTCTCTTATTTTCTGAGTCGCTTCAAATCCATTCATTACAGGCATTTGCATATCCATCAAAATCAAATCATATTTTTGCTGCTTAACCTGTTCTAAAGCCTGCAAACCGTTTTCAACGACAACGATTGATTCAAAATTATTTTTCTTTAGTAATCTGGTTACAATTATCTGTGAGTGTTTGTAATCTTCAACCAATAAAATTTTTACTGTATCTTTTCTTTCTTTAACTTCTTCCGGTGTAGATGGCTCATCATATCGGTTAATCATCGCACTTACAGTATCAGCGAGGTCTTCAATATTTGCACTGTTTTTATTTAGAAGCTCTGTGAACATACCATCAATCTTTTTAAGATCATCCTGATAAGACTCTTTTCCAGTATAAATTATAATAGGAAGTTTAGCAAAATTTTTATTTGATTTAATCATTTTAATTAAATCGAATCCATTAACAACAGGCATATCAAGATCTATTATTGCAAGATCCAGATTTGTGTTCTCGATTAATCCCATAACCTTTGCAGATTGGCTCTCGGCGATGGTATTAAATCCAGCCTGCTGAACTGCTTCTTTTATTAAATTAAGTGTTGGAATATCATCATCTACTATAAGAATAGTAGAGTCTTTCTTTAATTTATAACTGGTTAAAACTTCTACCAGATATTTGTAATTGATTGGTTTAACAAAATATTCTACCGCACCCATCATAAAAGCTTTTTGCTGCTCTGCTTCAACGGAGCAAACAATTATTGGTGTGTGGCGGGTGTTAGGATTTTCTCTAAGCTGCTTTAATAATTCAAAACCGTTTGCATCCGGCAGAATTATATCCATTAAAACAGCCAAAAAATGTTGGGATTCTATTATACTAAGTGCCTGCTTCGCAGAGTTTACTATTGTGGGTTCATAACCCCACTTTGAAAGATAATTACTTAAAAGTTTTGACGTTGCATAATCATCTTCTACCACAAGAACTTTATTTTTAGAACCAACTGGCTTTGGAAGACCAGAAATCTGACCTTCAACTGAAGAAATAATTTCTGCACCAACAGTGATATTATATGTTATGCCTTTTCCAATTCCGCTGGAAATATTTATGTCACCATCAAGATAGTCTACATATTTTTTCACGAGAGTCAGACCAAGTCCTGTTAAGTTTCCGAACTTAAAATTGTAGGTATCGGTTAGAGCAAAAGGATGGAAAAATTCATTTATCTGTTTTGTATTAATTCCTGAACTTGTATCAGACACTCTTATAAAAAGTTTTTTATTTCCGGAAGCAGTAATCGATATGGAAATTTTCCCGTGATCTGTCATTCGGGTTGAATTAGTAAGTATGGTTAAAAGAATATATCTGAGTTTCTGTGCATCTACTTTAATTATATCCGGTACGATACTGTCAACTTCGTAAATGTATTCAATTCTGGATTTTTCAATCTTTGAAGTAAATAGTGATACGATCTCAGAGACAAAATCTCTTATATTAATAGAAGTTAAATTAACTTTTACTGCACCACTTTCCAGCTTACTGAAATCTATAAGATCATTGATAACTGAAAGCAGCTCGAATGCGTTATCCTTTAAAGTTGTTACATACTCAGTCTGAGTTGCAGAAAGATTTTCTTCATTTAACAGCGAAGCAAAACCCATTATGCTGTTTGTAGGTGTCCTAAGCTCCTGTGCGATTGAAGAAATGGTCGTGCTAAGTGAATTATCTAAATTTTCTTTTTTACCAGTCCATAGTTTTAATAAATTTTTAACACTATCGCTGATGAATTCAATATTATCTATTTCACTTTTTGTGTAAGCGGATTTTTTTGCAAGCTTTAATAAAACGGATTGCCCGTCCAATACATTTATCAGAACACATCCTTCATTCATCACCTGATCAGTAATATTAAAACTGCAGTCTTTCTGTGATTGAAAATGAAGTGTCTGATTTTCTTCTATCAGATTTTTACAGCTCGGGCAACTGATTTGTGATTGATTAGTAAGAGATTTTTTTGAAGAAAAAGATTTTCCTAACAGCTCTAAATTTTTTTGATTGTTCACTTTAAAAATACTTACAGCCTCAAGCTCAAATTCACTTGAAATAAAATCACATAATTTATTTGGAAATTCCGTCTCGGATCTTAGAGCTGTTTTGACAAGTTCGTTGAACTTGCCTAAAAAATCAATTTTTGAACTTTGCATAGGTTAACTTCTTTTTGATAAATGTCATTCAAGAATTTGTTGAAAACTAAACAGATTTTTCTTCATTGCAAAATTAACAATACTGAAAACCAATTCTAAATTATTTAAGCGGCATTTCTTGTTTTCTGTAACTTGGTGACAAAAATTAGTTCCAAAAAAGCCTAATTTATTTAATTCTATTCGCCAAGCTTCAAAAGAAAATTATATGAGCAGATCAGATTCAATGGATAAAAGGTACCGGCTTTCTTTAATCGCATGATGGTAAAAGTTAAATTTTAGACAAATAAATATTTAGCCTTGATAAAACCATATCCTTAAATTAGTTTTCAAAAAAAATAAAACTTCTTTTTGAAAGCCATTAAATATTTCTTTTCGCTTTTTGTTTTAGTTAGTTTGATGCAAACTTTATCTTTTGCACAAACTGAGTACAATTCTCTGATAATTACAGATACAATTAGAGTTAATTTCAGCAATATCTATCCGATTTCGCAGGTTAATATTATCCCAAACTCTGAACAAATTTATCTTAGAGGCAAAACATTATCGCCTGCAGATTATAATTTTTATTATTCCAAAGGATACTTTACTTTATCTGATTCGCTCCCTTATTCAATTTTTGATACGATTATTGTCAAATACAAAACACTAAGATTAGCCCTTCATAAAGAATACAAAAAAAGATCTCTTACAATAAAATACGACGATAAATTCGGGGATACTGTTCGCGTTTTAACTGCCACCGGAGGATTTACGCCTGAGACAATTTTTGGTTCAGGCATTCAGAAAAGTGGGACACTTGTAAGAGGCTTTACTGTTGGAACGACTAAAGATTTTTCGTTAAACAGCGGTTTAAGATTGCAATTATCTGGTAAAATTTCTGAAGATGTTGAAATTGTAGCGGCATTAACCGATGAAAATACACCTATCCAACCGGAAGGCAACACAGAACGATTGGAAGAACTTGATAAAGTTTTTATCCAAATCAAGCACCGGAATGTTGTTGGAACTTTTGGTGATTATCAGGTTACAAAAAGATTTGGCGAATTTGGTGTTGTGGATAGAAAGTTACAAGGCTTAACTGCAGAATTCTCGTTTGATGTATATAACGGATATCTCTCCATTGCTAATTCAAGAGGTAAATTTAATTCTAATCGTTTTAACGGATTAGATGGAGTTCAGGGTCCTTATAGGTTAAGCGGAATTAACAATGAACGAAATATAATAATTATTGCCGGAACAGAAAAGGTTTTTCTGGATGGAATTGAAATGAAGAGAGGAGAAAATAACGATTACACTATTGAATACTCCA
The DNA here is from genome assembly GCA_964499095.1 of uncultured Ignavibacteriaceae bacterium. Classification (GTDB taxonomy): domain Bacteria; phylum Bacteroidota; class Ignavibacteria; order Ignavibacteriales; family Ignavibacteriaceae; genus IGN3. The sequence goes on along the minus strand of CAZCJF010000048.1, from coordinate 3,750 downwards.
ATGCAACAATTACATTCACTCCAAATCGATTAATTACCTCTGCAAGCAGAATCAATGTTGATTTTGAATATACAGACAGAAAATACGCTCGTAATTTTTTTGGTGCCGGTACTTCAGGTAAGTTTTTCAACAACAAACTTCAGGTTAAATTCCAGTATTTGCGGGAAGGTGATGATCAGGATTCACCAATAGATATTTCCTTTAATGATGATGATAAAATTATTTTGCAAAATGCCGGAGATGATAGAAACAGAGCCACTAAGTCTGGTGTCAGATTGGCTGAACCGGACTCTCTTGGTGTGATTAAAGGTATTTATACCAGGGTTGATACGTCAATCAATAATGAAAACTTCACTTATTATTTTTATGCACCGGGCGATTCTGCATCGATTTATAATGTTAGTTTTAGTTTTGTTGGCGAGCAGAGAGGTGATTACAAAAGACAAAGCTTGGGTTATTATAGATTCGTTGGAATTGGAAAGGGTAATTATCTGCCTGTAATTTTTCTCCCGCTATCGGAGTTAAAGCAGCTTGGCAACATTGTAGTTGATATAAATCCATTTGAAAATGTTACTCTAAATCTGGAATATGCTGGCAGCCTTTGGGATAAGAACAGATTTTCATCAATCGATGATAATGATAATTATGGTTTTGCAAGAAATATTTTATTAAAAATATCCCCATCTAAAATTAAACTGGGTAATCTGGATTTGGGTACGGCGAGTTTAAGTTACAAAGATCGTTTTGTGCAGAGTAAATTTACTTCAATCGACAGGTATGATGAAGTTGAGTACGGCAGAAATTACAATATCAACTCGGCTGCAAATCAACCGGTTGATGAGACATTAAGAGAACTTGGTATCACTCTTCAGCCAGTAGCTGAAATATTTATATCAAGCACTGCGGGATTTTTAAGAAGAGGTGATTTTATTTCATCTGACAGAATAAACAATGTTTTAAGGTTATCAAATCAAAAAGATTATTTTGTAGAATATAATCTTGATTATGTCCGATCTGATTTGACAAATCTTAATAGCAGCTGGTTCAGGCATAAAGCAAACGGGTATTATAATTTCTGGAAGCTTAAATCGGGAATTGAATTTCTTGCTGAAGATAAAGTAGATAAAAAAGATCAGAAAGATTCTTTACTTTTTGGCAGCCTAAAATATTTTGACTACGCACTATACATCCAACTTTCTGATTTTGAAGGATTTACTGCACTGGCAAAATATTCTTTAAGAGACGACTACATCGCAGATAAAGGAGTAATGCTTAAGGAATCCCGGTCATTAACTCCTTCGCTTGAATTAAACTACAACGGATTAAAGGAATTTAATACCAATCTCATTTTTACTTATCGAAGTAAAATTTATGAAGAGGAATTCAGGCAAAAAGGTTTTTTGGATAACGAAACTATTCTGATTCGTTCACGTTCAAAATTTTTATTCTGGAATCAATTGATGAGCGGAGATTTGTTCTATGAAGTATCAACCCAAAAATCTGCAAGATTGCAAAAAGTCTTCGTAAGAGTAGAACAGGGGACAGGCAATTACATTTATTTGGGTGATCTTAACAATAATGGAATTGCTGATGAATTCGAGTTTCAGTTAACTTTATTTGATGGTGATTTCATTCAAATATCTCTGCCAACTGATGAGCTGTTTCCTGTTATCGATCTTAAAACAAGTACAAGGTGGAAAATAAAATTTTCTCAACTTGTTGATGAAAAATCTTTGCTTGGTAAAATAATTAGTACGCTTTCAACCGAAACTTTCTGGAGAATTGAGGAGAATAGCAGAGAAACGGATTATGCAAAAATCTATTTACTGAACTTATCAACTTTTCAGAACGAGAATAACACAATACGTGGTACAAATTATATTCAACAGGATTTGTTCTTGTTCGAAAATCAACAGGATCTTTCTTTCCGTTTCAGATTTACTCAGAGAAAAGCTTTGAGTGAATTCAGTGGTGGTTATGAAAGATATTATAATCGTGAAAGAAGTCTGAGAATAAAATTTAAGATGGTGGAAGAGATTTCAAATCAAACTGATATAGTTAATCAGGCTGATAATGTTCGCGCTCCCGAAAATTCAAACCGAATCAGACAGATTAATTCCAACAATGTTTCATCCGAATTTTCTTACAGACCCGAGCGGAATATTGAAGTCGGATTTAGAATAAGAGTTGGCAGAAGTGAAGATTCTTATCCTGCAAAACCAACAATAATAAATTTAAATTCTCAGTTAATCAGAGTTAACTTATCATTTTTAGGCAGCGGCAGACTTAGACTTGAAATTGAACGCAACGAGCTTAATGCGAATACTACTCAAAATTTTATTCCTTATGAGTTAACCAATGGAAATCAAATTGGGAAAAACTATTACTGGAGATTAAATTTCGATTACAGATTAACATCTTTCTTACAAACAACCATCAGCTATGATGGAAGAGTGCAAGGGGCAAATAAAACAGTGCACACAGCAAGAGCAGAAGCACGGGCATATTTTTAACTTAGCGTAATTTTATGTTTTTAGTGTCTTTGTGGTAAAGAACACTCTCACCACTAAGACACTTAGTTCACTTAGAAACACTTAGAAAGAGAACTAATGAAAATAATATCAAACTTAATCGAAGCACATATTTTCCGGGAGCAAAACGGGATACTGGAATTTTTAATCTTAAAGAGATCACCTCATCAGTATTACCCAAATCTTTGGCAAATGGTTTCTGGAAAGATTAAAGAAAATGAAACTGCATACTCTGCAGCTATCAGAGAGATAAAAGAAGAAACCAATTTAACTCCAGAAAAATTTTGGGTTGCCCCAAACGTAAATTCATTTTACGCTCCAGATGATGATTACATTTGTATGATTCCTGTTTTTGCAGCCAAAGTTAATTACTCATCTGAAGTTAAGATAAGCACAGAGCATGTTGAGTTTAAGTGGGTTTCACCAGAGGAAGCAAAAAATCATTTAGCGTGGGCAGGTCAAAGGAAATCTGTTGATGTGATTGCTGATTATTTTCTTAACAGAAATTCTTTTTTGAATTTTATAGAAATCAAAATCTAAACATCATTTCAAACGAAGAGAGAAATCTGTAATTGAAATGTAGGGATCGATCTCTCTGCCTCGTCGGCAGACGGGCTGATCGATCCGTTTGATATTTATTAGATACAGGCAATCGTTTATTTAGAGAACCCGATAAATTAGATAACGCACGGAATGGACAGGAGTCCATTCCCTACAGAATCAAATTTTCATTTCGAAAGAAGAGAGAAATTATTTATTGAAATGCCGGGATCGGACTCTCTACCTCGCCGGCGGACGGGCTGACCGATCCGTTTGAGATGTGGGACACAGAAAAATTATTTAGCAATAGGTTACGATAAATTTAAAAACACAAAGAATGGACGGTGGCAAAGCCATCCATTCGGAGAGTGTATTCCATACAAAATTTAATTGTGCATTCTTCCAGAGTTTTTCTATTTTTCTAATGTCATTTAATAACAATTAAACAAACCCAGTCCCTTTGAGAGTTTGTTGCAGAACTCTAAGATCGTCATTGCGAACGAGTCTTCGAGTGAAGCAATCTCAAATTTAGTGCAAATAATTAAGTGTGAGATTGCTTCATCCTTTATTAATCAGGATTCGCAATGACTATTTCAACAGACCTGTTGAGGAAATGGGTTTGTAAAAATTAAATCATATTACAGGAGAATACTTTGGGTTTATTAATCGTAGGTTCACT
>CAZCJF010000047.1:0-24906 GCA_964499095.1 uncultured Ignavibacteriaceae bacterium | reverse complement strand
AATCAAGAAATAACTAGAAAAAACTCCTGGGTCAAATGACACTATAGTAAATAATAAAAAGCTGATTATCATCAGAATATTTTGGGTGATTAAATTTTCATCTTCTCCATAAAGCAAGATGGATTTAATCACCCTTTAATTTTTTTGTTTGACAGATTTATGAAATTTTATATCTTGTGGCAGGCATATATAGCATTTACGATCCCTTTTTTACCTGTTAATTAATTTAATTTATTCTAACGGTTTTAAGTAATCACTTTTAACCTGTCTGAACACAGTTGGTAAATAATCTCTCACTCTACTCACCACCAAATGTGTAATCGTTTAAGTGTTCAAATAATTAAGAGATTAATTCATAAAAAAGAGGTTCAAATGATTCGAATAACATACCTTCTACTGCTAATTACTTCTTTTTCTTTTACAACTTTCTCTCAGATTAAATATACCTGGTCTGGTGGTAACGGTGACTGGCAGATTGCAAGCAACTGGTCTCCGGTCGGAGTTCCCGGCGCAACAGACACTGTTGTTTTAAACAATGGTACGATTACAAGTGATCAGAATGTAACGGTCGCAAGTATATATCTGAATTCCGGTACAATAAACGGTGCGGGAAATTTCATTATTACCGATACATTAATTGTTAATTTCGGGAATCTTGTTGGAACAGGTACAACTACTATTGCCTCCGGTGCGGTAGCCAAATTTGTTAGTTCATCTAATAAGAATCTCTCCAATTTTATTGTTGATGGCTCATTGACTGTAATTGGAGCCGGACCTGTAAGTATCACATCCGGAGGTCAGTTGATTAATAATGGCACTGTTGAGATTCAGAACAATAACAGTTTTGGAGGTGCTGGTGGCAGTATTGTTAACAATGGAAACTTTATCAGATCTTTCCAAACAGGTACAGCTATGGTTAGTGGCTTATTTACGAATAATGGTAGTGTTACAGTTCAAACAGGAATTCTTGCAATTAACAACCTTACAGGTGCAGGCTCATTCAATATGAGCACAGGAGCTGTATTCAGAATCAACTCCGGGACAAGCACACTGGGCGGAAATACAATTTCGGGTGAAGGTACTTTTGAGTGTATAGGTGGCACATTAAACTTTTCCGGTAATGATGTGGTAGTTTCAAATGCTACAACATTCAGGCAGGCAGGTGGCACAATTGGAGGCAGTGGAAATTTGGTAATCAATGGTAATTTTATTTTTGAATCAGGGACACACGGTGGAACGGGAACAACCACTATTGCCAATGGAGCTAATTTGAATTTTACAACTTCCTTTGGTAAAACAATAACAAGAACTTTTGTTATTGATGGTGTATTAACAGTAGTAGGAGCCGGAACTATAAGTATTACATCCGGAGGTCAGTTGATTAATAATGGCACTGCTGAGATTCAGAACAATAATAATTTTGGTAATGCTGATGGAACAATAATAAATAATGGTAATTTTATAAGAACTACTCAAACTGGTACTGTTAACATTCTGTCTCCCTTTACAAATAATGGCGTAATAGAAATATTAACCGGCACATTGAGTTTTATTTCATCATTAACCAACAGCTTACAAGGAGAGATTAAAGGAGTTGGGACGCTATCTCCGGGAAATAATTTTACAAACGATGGTGCGGTATCTCCGGGTGCTTCTCCCGGTGTTTTAAGAGTTTCCGGAAATTATCCGCAATCTTCAGATGGAGTACTGAATATAGAAATAGGCGGTTATGAATTAACTAACAGAGATAGTTTATCAGTCACACAACAGGCACAATTAAATGGAACCTTGAACATTATTTTTACAAATAACTTTACTCCACAAATCGGAGATGTTTTTCCTTTTTTGTCGTACCAGAGCCGCAGCGGAGAATTTTCCCAGGTTAATTTTCCAAATAATGTGATTGGCTATATTCAGTATCTTTCCAATGGTGCACATATAGTTATTGATTCTACTACAAGCGTTGATGAAGAAGATTTTGAGCAACTGGACTCTGAGAAAAATAAAATTCCAACCACATACGAATTATCACAAAACTATCCCAATCCATTTAATCCAAGTACAAAGATTAATTACGATATACCTGCCTCAACCCTAAATCCCTTCTCCAAAGGAGAAGGGACTTTGGTACAAATGAAAGTTTATGATGTTTTAGGAAATGAGGTAGCAACTTTAGTTAATGAACAAAAACCTGCTGGTGTTTATGAAGTTGAATTCAATGCATCGCAACTTTCATCAGGAATTTATTTCTACAAACTGCAAGCAGGCAGCTTTGTAGAAACAAAGAAGATGATTTTGCTTCGTTAAAAAATTATTGATGGCATCTTTACAAAGAGATGCCATTTTTTTTATAACTATATTCATAACTTTCTGGCAACAACAACAGTGCTTTTCACTGTTTCTACAATTCCCGAGTTATCATTTAGTGCTTCCAGAAATATTATATAAATTCCCATTCGCAGAACTTGTCCGTCATCATCAAGTCCATTAAAAACAACAGAGCCAGCAGAACCACTTGCCTGATTGTTTAACAAAGTTCTGACTAATCTTCCTTTGCTGTCAAAAATTTTTATCTGTACTTGTGCAACTGGTTGAGTTAAATTGTAATTGATAACGGCAAAATCTTCAAAGCCATCATTATCCGGCGAGAATGGATTGGGATTAACTGTAACGCTTGCTGACTGATTCAGATTTTCTGTAAAAATACTGTTCGGTTTTCCCGGGGTGCCTCCAAGTGAATTAACAGAGGTACTCCAATTTAATGGATCGTTACCATTTAAATTTGGATTAATTCTTTCTAATGATTTTCCTTTTGTTGATGCAATGTTTTTGTTATTCCATTTATCACTGTAAAAAACGGAATCAATTACGTTTCCTCTAGCATCTTTAAGTAAGATAAGCTCACCGGTATTTACTAAGCCCAAGCTTGATGTACCGGGTATATTTTTAAATTGATAATCATATAAATCAAATTTCCTGATTACCGACGAATCTGAGCAGAGTATAAAATATTCGTGTGGTGGAATAACAAAACTGGTTTCATTTAATCTGTTCACGTTTTTATTTTCATCTTCAAATTTCCATCCGCCTATATTTATAGAATCGGAAGTTAAATTATAAAACTCAACATACTCACCATTGCCAACTTCGGGATTGTACATAATTTCATTTATTACTAATGTGTTTCGTTCATAAATGGGAACATTAAAAATTGAGTTTTGTCTGCCCGGTGTGCTTCCTGAAACATCCAAAGATGTAACCCAATTTGTGCTATCGTTTGTTGGTTTATTTAAAGAAATTCTTTCTAAGGAATATCCTTTTTCTCCGCCCCAGCTTGAGTGATAAAACAAACTGTCTATAATTGCATTTCTGAAATCATATATCATAATCCCATCTGAAGTGTTTCCTAAGCTACCGAAATTGGAATAAAAAACTTTTGCGGTTGTTTTTGGATAAGCCGAATCAAAAGAAGTGTCCTTTGCAACAACAAATATTTCGTTGGGACTAATAAATATATTTTCGTTTGTGATAAAATTTTTAGTTGGTGTTGTCAGTACATCACTGATTAACCAGTTTTTAATATTTATAGAATCTCTGCTGGTGTTTACAAACTCAACCCATTCCGGTTTGCTATCAGCTGGATTATACATTACCTCGTTTATTTTAACTATATCAGGTGGAAATCCCGGTTCAACGGATCTTTCTAAATAGTTGTTTAGTGTATCTTCATCTGAAGTGAATGTTACTTTAACAGCTGTTAAGATTTTTCTTTGCAGATTTACAATAGGTGAAGTGGAAATAATTAGGATTGAATCACCTGAATTTAAATTTGATGAAGTTGTACTACTTAATAACATATCAACTACATTATTTGAATCTGTATCGATATAAAAATCAATTGAAAAAACCTGCGCTGCTGCACTACCGTTATTTTTAATCTTTGCAGCAATTGACACATCATCAGAAAGAGTAGGAAAGCGCGGAGAAAATGAAATACCTGCAACAGAAAGATCAAACTCCTTTGGAGTGATACTATTTATTCTGCCCGGCGTGCTTTGTTCAATGTCTTTACTGCTTGCCCAGTTAAACTGATTATTTGAATTTGCCGTTGATGAAATTCGCTCGATTGAATATCCGTTTGTTCCACCCCATTGATTTGAATAAAACACTGAGTCAATAGTTAATCCGCGATTGTCTTTAAGAACAACGCCATCTCTGTCATTATTAAGTGATGGCAAATTAATCTTTAAAAGTGGTGATGGTATCGTTCTGTGGAAATTATTTATGGAAGAATCTCTGCTTAAAATAACATAAGCATTAGCAGGGATAATAAAATCACTTTTGATGTTAATAGATACGGGAGTTGTTAAAACATCTGAGACCTTCCAATTATTAAGATTGATTTCATTACTTGAATTATTGTATAATTCAATCCACTCGGGTTCGCCACCTAATGGAGAAAACATAATTTCGTTAACAACTATTGTTTGATTAGGAAACCCGGGCTCGATTGATTTATAGAAATAATTATTTGTTGTGTCTTGATCCTGCGCGAACAATGCTTTTACATAAAATGCTTTTTTACTTTGCAGATTTTGTAAGATGTAATTGAATTGAACAGATGATGAATCGCCTGAAGTTAAGGAAAGATTTGATACAGATTCAATAAAAGCATCAGGGATTGAATCCGGATTTGTATCTTCAAGCAGGTTAATAGAAAATGATGCAGAGTTCTTGCCTATATTTTTTACCTTTACTTCGATACTGATGTTATCGCCAATCATTGGATATTTTGGATTGAACTGAATATCACTCACTAAAACATCAAAATCTTTTTGTGTAACAGAGTTGATATACCCGGGTGTAGCCTTGAATATACTTTTAGATGTTTTCCAGTTAGAGAATAAAGTTGATGACAAATTATAATCAACTCTCTCCAAAGATTTTCCGCCAGTATTTCCACCCCATTCTGGTAAATAGTAAAGTGAATCAATTATTATATTATTAACATCTTTAATTACAACTGCATCGCCTGTATTGTTTAAAGATGGAATACTTGTGACAACGACATCAGAAGGAATTGAATAGAAATTAGTAATTGTTGCATCTCTTGAAATCACAATAAAGGAATTTGCATTTAAGAACAAATCCTGAGTAGTTATTACAACAGAAGTTGAAGCATCAGATAATTTCCAGTTCTTTAAATTGATTGATTCTGACGTTCGGTTATAAAGCTCAATCCATTCTGGCTCACCCGTGGCTGGAGCATACATAAATTCATTAATCACTACATCGTTATAATCATTACCCGGTGGTACAACTGTAAATTGTTTAATCAATATATTATTTGCCGGGTTCTGATCTTCTGCAAAATTTATACTTGCAATTATCTGATATTCACCTGCGGTTAGCGAATTTAAAGTTGTTGTCGCGATAATAGAATCTTCGGGGGATAAATTTGAGTAAGCTTGAGAAAAAATTAACTCGTTACCTTCACCAATTGAATTTTTATTGATGTCATTAAAAATTTCTACAGTATAACTGTCAGCAGAAATAATTCCCTTATTCTTAACTCGTACATTTATGGTAACGTTGCCACCAGCAATTATAACTGATGGCGAAAACAGTAAAGAACTTATTTGAAGATCATAATTGGTTGGTGTAACAGAATTTGCAAAACCCGGAGTACCATTTAAAACTGTTGAGTTTGCCCAGTTGGTTGCAAGAGAATCACGATTCATAAATATTTTTTCATCAGAAATGGAAGGAGCGTTGTTTGCAGAATAGAAATAATAATCAACTGTGTCATTTATCGAATTGAGCAGCCACAGTGGTCGGTTTGTTGTATTTGCCATTCCGCTGCTGCCGAATGAATTATCTGCAATCTTTAGAATAAGAGCTTTAGAAGGGACTAAACCGTTATATATTCCTGCGGCAATATCATAATCATTTTCAAAAATTACCGCATAAGAATTAGGCTGTAAAATTGTTCCATACCCTGCATCAACAATTTGATCTGCTGTTGAAGTATAATATTTTATTTTAAACCCATTAAGGTTTATGGATTGAGTTGAGCTTAAAGTGTAAAGCTCAATAAACTCATTATTGCCAGAAGTTGGATAAAACATAATTTCTGAGAAAGTAATTATGGTATCCATCTGGGCAAATGAGAAATTTATTAACAGAAAAAAGACGGTAAAAATTTTTTTAATCATACTTTTCATATTTATTTCATTTTTTCTTTGGTAGTTCTCTTGAAGCAATTGCTTCAAACCAGCCGGTTGGTATCAATCGTAAAAATTTGGCACTAAGTGCTGTTTGCAATGGGAACTCAATTATTCTTTTTTCCTTTTTTAATCCCCTTAAAATTATTTGACTGGCTTTCTCTGCGCTCATCAGGAATGGCATTTCAAACTCATTCTTATCCGTCATTGCAGTTTTTATAAATCCCGGCTTAACTGTAATTACCTTAACGTTGTACTTTTTCAATTCTATTCTTAAACTTTCTAATAGAATTGTTAATGCTGCTTTACTTGCAGAGTAAAAACCACTTTTGGGAAATCCTTTCCCATCTCCTAAACTTGAAATACCAACTATAACACCGGATTGTGATTTTAGAAAATCTGGTAGCAGCTGCTCAATAAAATAAACCGGTCCAAGCACATTTGTATTAAATGTAATTTCTGCTGCTTCGGAATTGTAATCAAGAACACTCGCTCTGAATGCCACTCCTGCATTCAAAATAGCAACATCAATTTTTCCAAATTCATTCTTTACATCTTTAACTACCTTAGCCACCTGGTCTTTTTGAGTTACATCGCACTGATAGGTTTTTACAACGGAAGATTGTGGTAACTTTTGTATAAGATCATCAATTAAATTTTTTCTTCTTGCCACTAATGCGAGTATTGCCCCTTCTTTGGCTAAATCAATTGCGAGCTGATATCCAATTCCTGCAGAAGCGCCAGTTAGGAGAATAACGGAGTCTTTAAAAATCATATTTACCTAAAATTTATAATAAGTAAAGCAAGTAATTGAAATGATTAATTAAAGTCAACCGGTATGTTGTTAAAAAGGAGGTAGGTATAAGGGAGTTAAAAATTCAAAATCAAGTTGTAAAAAAAAGAAATTTTACCTTATATTTTGCACTGACATTATCAAAAATTATTCCAATGAATTCTGATAAAATAATAGCAGTAAACGGGGTTTTAGTTAGGAAAGAAATACTTGAAATTCCTTTTCACTGCGATTTAAATAAGTGTAAAGGTGCCTGCTGTACATTGGAAAGTGAACTCGGTGCTCCGATAATTAAAGAAGAAATTGAAGAAATAGAAAAAATATTGCCTGTGGTGAAGAAGTATCTGGATCAAATAAAAAAAGATTCAATTGATGAAAATGGATTTTATGAAATAAAGCAAAATGAATTAATGATTAAAAGCATTGATAAAAAAGATTGTGTTTTTTCTTTTTACGAAAACTCAATTGCAAAATGTGCGATTGAAAGAGCTTATTTCAATAAAGAAGTTAATTTCAGAAAGCCAATCTCATGTCACCTTTTTCCTATTCGGGTTTCTGATTTTGGCGGTGACATTTTAAGATATGAAAAATTCAGTGAGTGTGAACCGGCACTTGAAAAGGGGAAGCAGGAAAATATAACAATAGCTGAGTTCTGCAAAGATGCTTTAATAAGATTATACGGGGAAAAATGGTACAATCAACTTATGAATAATTCAGGTGTATAATATGCTTTCACTTAATCAAAGACTGGCACAACAGCAAAAACTTTCTCCGCAGCAGATCCAGTATCAGAAGCTTCTTCAATTAAATACTCTTGCACTTGAGCAGAGAATAAAAACAGAACTTGAAATGAATCCTGTTCTTGAAGAAGAAATGGAAATGTCTTTAGACCAGGATGATAAAGAAAAAGATTCGGAAACAGATACTGAAACTGAAGAAGAATTTACTGATAAAGATAATGAAGAATTTGATCTTGAAGATTACATGAATGATGACGATCTGGATCATGAGAAATTAAACAGAAGTCCTGATGAAGAAGTTTATCATCCGCTTGCACCAGCTAAAACAACATTAAGTGAACATCTTACCGAGCAGCTGCGGTTATTAAATCTTGATGAGGAATTATTCATACTTGGCGAAGAAATAATTGGTAATCTTGATGACGATGGCTACCTGCAAAGGGAACTGTCTGATATTCTAAATGAACTTGAAATGTTTGAGCATATAAAAATTGATCCGCAGGTTGCAGAAGATTTACTTAAAAAGATCCAAAAGTTTGATCCGATTGGAATTGCCTGCAGAAGTTTGCAGGAATGTTTAATTGTCCAGCTAAGAGAAAGCAAGGCAGATCCTTACATAAAATATCTTGCTATAAAACTTCTGGAAGATCATTATGATGAATTTTCCAAACGCAGATTTGATTTGATAAAAACAAGAATGAATCTTACAGACGAAAGTCTCAAAGAAACTATTGCGCTTATCCAATCAATGAATCCCAAACCCGGCGAAGGCAATATTGCTTCAATGGAAATGAATCAGATAACACCGGATTTTCTTGTTGAAAAGATTGATGATAACTGGGTAATAACTCTTAATGATAAAAGTATGCCTTCGGTAACAATAAGCAAACAATATCTGGAAATGTTTGATTCAAACAAAAGATCGAAGAAAAATCAACGGGATAAAGAGACATATAAATTTTTAAGAGAGAAATTTGAATCTGCAAAATGGTTTATTGCTTGCATTCAGCAAAGAAGAGAAACACTTTTGAAAATAATGCGTGCAATTCTGGAAAGACAATATGAGTTTTTTGAAAAAGGACCAAAGTTTCTAAAACCGATGATTTATAAGGATATTGCTGAAGAAATTCAAATGGATATTTCTACTATCAGTCGCGTTGTTAACGGTAAATATGTTCAAAGCCCTATGGGCATTCACGAATTGAAGTACTTTTTCAGTGAGGGACTTTCTACAGATTTTGGTGAGGAAGTTTCCAATAAACATATCCGTGAAAGATTAAAAGAGATAATTGAATCAGAAAATAAAAAAGCACCGTATAGCGATGATAAACTTGCTGAACTGCTTAATGCTGAAGGAATACACATCGCAAGAAGAACTGTTGCAAAGTACCGCGAACAGTTAAAGCTTCCGGTTGCACGTTTGCGTAAACAATTAATGTAAATGCAATACATAATTGATGTATTTATTTTAGTTCTGTTATTTTCGATTTATGGGTTAATCCATTCTTTACTTGCATCACAAGAAGCAAAAATATTCTTCAAAAATAATTTTGGTAAACTAATTGCCTTTTACAGATTGGGTTATAATTTTTTTGCTTTGCTTGGATTGTATTTGATTTGGGATTTAGCACCGCATCCTTCTCTGCAGATTTATAAATTAAATACACCTTTTGATTATTTGGTATTAATCCCGCAAGCACTGTCATTAATTGGTATTTTATGGTGCCTGAAGTACATAAACTTTAAGGAATTTTTAGGATTAAATCAGTTTGATTTATTCTTGAAAAATCAATATCCGGAAAATGCTCTTGATGAGAAATACACGTTAAGAATAGAAGGACCATATAAATACAGCCGTCATCCGATTTATTTCTTTTCAATAATATTTTTACTGTTCCGTGCAGAAATGAATTTGTTTTATCTCACAATGTTCATTTGTTTTACGATATATTTTTACATCGGATCGATATATGAAGAAAAGAAAATGGTTAGATTGTTTGGTGAAGAATACAGAAATTACCAGAAAAGTGTTCCAAGAATTTTACCGGTTAAAATTTTTAATTAAAGTTATTAATTGAATTTGGATAGAAAGAGAATTTATGAAACAAAAAGTAAGAGCAACAACAATACTTGGCATTGTTCATAATGGTGTAGCCGCACTTGGTGGCGATGGACAGGTTTCATTAGGCAACACAGTAATGAAACATAATGCAATGAAAATCAGAAAAATAGCAGATGGAAAAGTTCTCTGCGGCTTTGCAGGCGCATCTGCAGATGCATTTACATTGATGGAAAGATTTGAAGATAAACTAGGGCAATACCGTGGAAATGTTAACCGTGCTGCAGTAGAGCTTGCCAAAGATTGGAGAACTGATAAGTATCTGCGCAGACTTGAAGCAATGCTTGCTGTTATCTCCAAAGATACTGCGCTTGTAATTTCCGGAACAGGAGATGTAATCGAACCTGATGATAAAATCGTTGCAATCGGTTCTGGTGGAATGTATGCATTGGCAGCTGCTCAGATGCTGAAAAAGCACAGCTCACTTTCTGCTAAAGAAATTGTTTACGAAGCATTAAAAACTGCTGCAGATATCTGCATTTACACAAATGATAAAATTAATGTTGAGGTAATTGAATAGTTATGGAAAAGAAACCTTTTGATATGAAAGTCTTTACACCTACAGAAATCGTTAAAGAACTCGATAAGTATATTATCGGTCAAACTGAAGCAAAACGCGCAGTAGCAATAGCACTCAGAAATCGCTGGAGAAGACAGCAGGTTAAAGATATTTTACGCGAAGAGATAATGCCGAATAACATAATTCTGATTGGACCAACAGGAGTGGGTAAAACTGAAATTGCACGCAGACTTGCAAAACTTTCTCAGGCTCCGTTTGTAAAAGTTGAAGCATCAAAATTTACAGAGGTTGGATACGTTGGAAGAGATGTTGAATCAATGGTGCGCGATCTTGTTGAGGTTGGAGTTAATCTTGTAAAATCTGAAAAAACAATTGAAGTTCAGGCAAAAGCAGAAGAATTAGCTGATCAACGGGTGCTTGATATTTTAATTCCACCAGTTAGAAAAACAGCACAGACAAATGCGTCTGAAGGTGAAGAACAAGTTTCCAATGGAGAAGAAAGCGAGGCTTATCAAAATAAAAAAACCCGCGAATGGATGATGTTAAAATTGAAGAATGGTGAGATGGATGATAAAATGATCGAGTTTGATTCCCAGGCTCAGCCCTCTATTGGTATGCAGGTGCTCGGTCCTTTTGGAATGGATGATATGGGAATTAACATACAGGAAATTATGGGCAGCATAATGCCTAAAAAAAGGAAGAAAAGAAAAACCACAGTTAAAGAAGCAAGGCAAATATTAGCTCAGGAAGAAGTTCAAAAACTAATTGATATGGAAGCGGTGCAAAAAGAAGCTATTGCAAGAGTGGAAAATTCCGGAATTATTTTTATTGATGAGATTGATAAAGTAGCAGGTGGTGGAAAAGGTCAGGGACCTGATGTTAGCCGTGAAGGTGTGCAGAGAGATTTACTTCCGATTGTTGAAGGATCAAATGTAAATACAAAATATGGAGTAGTTAAAACTGATCATATTTTATTTATAGCATCCGGAGCTTTTCACGTATCAAAACCATCTGATTTAATTCCTGAATTACAGGGCAGATTTCCAATTCGTGTTGAGTTAAACAGCCTTAATGAAGATGATTTTGTAAAAATATTAACAACGCCAGAAAATGCACTCCTTAAACAATATGGAGCATTGCTGGAAACAGAAGGTGTAAAATTAAGTTTTACTAAAGATGGAATTAAAGAGATTGCCCGTATCGCCACAGAAGTGAACGAGCAGGTTGAAAACATAGGTGCGAGAAGACTGCACACAATTTTAACAACTTTGCTTGATGAGATTTTGTTTGATGTGCCCGATAAAATTCCATCCGACACAGTGAAGATTGACGGGAAATTTGTAAAAGCTAAATTAGAAAAGATTGTTAAAGACAGAGATTTAAGTAAATTTATTTTGTAAACATTTAATTCAACCTCTCTCTGCACATGAGAGGTTGAATTAACTATAAATTATTTTTTCCCTTTAGGTTTATTGCCTCGTGTATTATCGGTGTGCTTACTTTTTACCTTTCCAATACCGCTGATTGATTTACCTTTTAGAACATGAAATTCTCTTGAGCCGGGTTTAATTCCTAAATCCTGTGCAACTGCACCCCATCCTTTTTTTTCTTTATATAAGACAATAACATCATTAACTCTTTTACCGGCTACACTGGAAAGGGCACAGGCGTAGTACAAATCGCCGGGTCTCACTTTTTCTTCTCTTACATATCTATCAACATCTCTGGTGGTTATACCAAATTTTAATGACAAGTCATTCTTGAACATTTCATATTCAGCTTTGGCATAAGCATTAACTTCCTTTAAGTGTTGATTAATTTCCGGATCACCTGTTTCAAATTGTACTTTCACTTCCTGAGCAAAAAGAAATGAAGAAAAAAATAAAACGGCAAAACAAAAGTTCTTCATATTTACTCCTGTTTTAAATTGAATAAAGCTAATTGTTCGGTTCTCATTAATTAGTTTTGCTTATCGTATGGACAATGTCTGCAGCCGCTTCCGCAGCAATAACCTCTTTTAAGCAAAAACTCAGCAGTTAAAACAGCAAAACCTGTATCGGGATCTATATAAATATCATTACCCTCATCAATAGCTTCTTTGTGTAATTTAATTATCTTATCATAGCCCGGATAATTTTTGTTCAAACGTGAAATTTTATATAAATCCGATTTTTGTTTTGTTTGCTGCATAAAGAAAAAAATTCCGTTTATTATTTACTCAAATATAATAATTCGCTGAACAAGCCCGATAAAAATCTTTGAACATATAATCAAAATAAACATTGTTATTTGGCACCGCTAAAAATAATTTTTAGCCTCTTATCAATTATTAGCTTATGGTGTGACAAAAGTTAATCTTATAAAAAAAGCTTATCTTAAATTTGCTGTAGAAAATTCATAGATATAGGCACTAACACATTTTTATTTTACGGAGGATTTATGTTCAATTTTAAATTAGTTATTTACCTGATGTTATTCAGCCTGTCTCCATTATTTTTTGCTCAGGAGGATTCTTCCAAAACCGATGAAGAATGGAATTGGCATTGGGACTGGAATGAGCGGAACGATTGGAGCGACTGGCAAATGGATTTTGGGTTTAAGAATTCCCAACCGGCTATTTCATTACAATATGGATTAGCCAAAGTTGACAGAAAGGATATCCAAAACAAATTTGTTGATCCGGCTCTTTTTGAAATAAAGCTTGGATATATTAAGGACAGATCAGCCTGGGAAACTGATTATATTATCAAACATAGTTACAGATATTTTTACTTGAGCAACGAATCAAATAAACTGGCTGGAAAAGAAAATACCGGAATTGATATTGAATCTGATATGTGGAGATTTGGTTTTGGAAGATCAAGCGGGTATGGTTATAGAATTGGAGAAAGTGCCGCAATTATTCCTTATACCTCAAGCACAATCAATTGGTCTAAAATTAATTTCAAATATCCAACAATTATGACAATGGATCCACCTGAACCCTTTGCACCCGATACAGCACCGGATATAATTAATCTTTATGAAGGTTCATTCAGATTTGGAACAAGCAGCGAAGGCGGTATCAGAATTAAATTAATGAATAGCATTATGCTTGACGCCGGCTATGAAAGATCAATAGTATTCCAGAGACATTTATTCTGGAAGTGGGCTGGCAGTGCAATTATTGAGGCAGCAGCAGAAGGATTATTGGATACATTTATAAATGAAATCTTCGAGTCATCTCCGGCTGCGGGACCGGTTGTTAATTTTGTTCTTAAAAATGCATTGGCTTATGGAATCTATGAACTAAGAATAGATAAAATGAACTGGCCATTTAACAGCGAGCCCCCAATTAAATATGATCAATTTAAATTTGGAATGACGTTTGTGTTTTAATCTAAGAAATGAAACCCGATTATATATTTAATCGGGTTTTTCTTTTACTCAAACTTTATTTTAATATTCACAATCTCAGAACTACTTCCGGTTCTTACAGGCGGACCCCACGTACCTGCACCTGATGAAACATAGTAATGTGTATTCGCTTTTTTCTTATAACCCCAGCTTACTTCATATATCATATTCGTTACAATGTTCGCGGGCCAAATTTGTCCGTGATGTGTGTGACCTGAGAGTTGTAAATCAATTCCGTTTTGCTGTGCCTGCTCAAGTTTAAAGGGAGTGTGGTCTAATAAAATTTTGGGATGATTGGTTTCAATTTTAGAAACAATTTCGTTAAGAGGCTTTCTGTTAATGCCTGTAAACTGGATCATTGAAGTATCTTCTCTTCCGATAATATAAAAACTGCTATCAATCAGAATAAAATCATCGCGTAAAAATTTAATTCCAAACTTTTCTGCAAATCGGACACAGGAATCAACTTCATTGATAAACTCGTGATTACCATTTATTGAAAACACCCCATACTTAGGATTTAATTTTCTGAACGATTCGCCAATATTTCTTTCTTCCAGAATTTTTGCTTTATCATCAACAATATCTCCGGCTAATAAAATTATATCGGGGTTTAGAGAATTCATCTTATCAACAATTCTTGATAACAATCTTTCTCCATCAATGGGTGAGAGATGTATATCCGAAGCCATTACAATGTTTAGTTCATCAAGCTTGCTCTCTCCTCTGGGAATTGATATTTCAAGATTTCTTATTTGAATATCTCTTTTGTTCAGATTGCCAAGAAAAACAATTAAGCTAACCAAGGAAAAAACTACAATAGCAGTAATCTTTTTTGCGGACTCATAATTGTTTGTAATGAATGCAGGGAAAAAATTGAACCAGCTGTTAAATAGTCTTAAAATATCTATAAGAAGAAGTGAAAGAATAAAGTATGCAAGAAATGCAAACCAGATTGCACCAACTCCAAGTATAATATCATAAGCAAGAGGATGAAGATATTTGTATAACACTTTTGCAATAACATATCCGTAAGCAATCAAAACAAACAGAACAGCATAAATTGGTTTTAGTACAGGATAGGCAGAAATAACCTGCCACCCTCGTAGAAAAACATAAAAATTTAACGTAGTGTAAACGGTGAAGAAAATGATAAAAAATATAGCCATAGTTCCATTTTGTTTTTTAATGTTAACAAAAGATAATTAGATTAGTTCAATTGCGGTTTGGTAGGAATCACACATCGGAAGCTGTATTTACGAAGGGGTACGTTAAGTGGGATTAAAGCAAAACAAACTAAAAAATTTCAGATTGCTTCATCCACTAAAGTGGATTCGCAATGACGATACGGGTAATTAAAAAAATAAAAAATCCACTGCCGGTTGATTCACATTCTGCTTCAGTTACGATCAGGATTCTCCTTTGAGCATCAGCCGGCAATGGATGTAATTTTGTTGTTTCACTTAGACTAATTTTAGTATCAATTCAAAATTGCTTATTACTAACTTATACCTCCCTCGACTCCGCTCGGGATGACAGTCTTCATTTAAACAAAACAATAATTTAAGAACACAATAAGCAGCCACTATTTATAAGAGTTAAGAACTTTCATATAGTTAGCACGTTCAAACTTAGACGGATTATCCACATTCATATAGCTCATACTTCCGCGCATCTGATCAATTGATTCGTATTCTTTTTCTTCCATCCAGGTTTTTAAGTTTGTGGTTACATCTGCAATGTGTCCTATTCCAAATTTTAATAAAGCGGAAAGCATCATAGTTGCTTTTGCACCAGCCATAACCATTTTAAGAACATCCTGTGCCGAGTAGAGACCACTTGTTGCAGCAAGGTCAGCATTTATGCGTCCGTACAGCATTGCAATCCATCTTAATGGAAGTCTCATTGCCATTGGCGTACTTAAAATTACGTTAGGAACAACTTCAAGTGTTTCCAGATCAATATCAGGCTGATAAAAGCGATTGAACATAACTAATCCATCTGCACCAGCTTTGCTAAGCTGAGAAGCCATATAACTTGTTGAACTGAAAAACGGATGCATCTTTACTGCAATGGGAATTTTAACAGTTGATTTTACAGCCTTTACAATTTCTATATAAGTTTTTTCTATTTCATTTCCGGGAATGTTCAAGTCAGTCGGAAGCAAATATATGTTCAATTCAATAGCATCAGCACCGGCTTGTTCCATTTTCTTCGCATAGTCTGTCCATCCTCCGATTGATTTGCCGTTTAAGCTTGCGATTACCGGAATGTTAACAGCTTCTTTTGCTTTGCGGATATGATTCAGATATTCATCGGGACCGAGTTTAAACTCAAATGGCTCCGGAAAGTAAGAAGTAGCTTCAGCATAACTTTCTGCATAAGCAGTTGTATGATGAGCTAATTCAAGTTGTTCGTGTTCAATTTGTTCTTCAAAAATTGAATAAAGAACAACAGCTCCGGCACCGGCATCTTCCATTTCACGTATGTTGGAGATCTTTTCGGATAATGGGCCTGCTGAACAAACGATAGGGGATTTTAGTTTTAATCCTAAGTATGTTGTTGTTATATCCATTGTTTTACCTTGTTTAATTCTTTTTTATCAATTCAAAATTAAAATCGGAGTTAATGATGTATTCATTTACTCCATTTATAAAATAACTTTGCTATGCACTTGCTTCAGCTTTTTGCGGATCGTAAGCAGCTAATCTTTCATATTCTTTCCATCTTCTTATAACGTCATCCTGTGCTTCTTTAATAAGTTGTTCTGCAAGCTGTGGATGAGATTTTGTAAGCATCTTATATCTTGTTTCCATATATGCATAGTCTTTTAGTTTGATCTTCAGACCTTTTGAGTCCAGTTTGAAAGGATTCTTTCCTTCAGCTTCAAGCTCAGGATTGTATCTGAACAACGGCCAGTAACCGGAATCAACAGCGGCTTTTTGATTTTGCATTGCTGTTCCCATATTAATTCCGTGTGCAATACAATGGCTGTATGCAATTATCAGTGATGGACCGTCGTAAGCCTCAGCTTCTAAAAATGCTCTTAACGTATGCTGATCATTTGCGCCCATTGCAACCTTTGCAACATATACATTTCCATAAGTCATTGCCATCAAACCGAGATCTTTCTTTGCAGCGGGTTTACCAGCAGCAGCAAATTTTGCAACTGCGGCACGTGGAGTTGATTTTGAGCACTGCCCGCCTGTATTTGAATAAACCTCTGTATCAAGTACAAGTATGTTTACATTTTTACCTGAAGCAAGCACATGGTCTAATCCGCCATAACCGATATCATAAGCCCAGCCGTCACCACCCATAATCCATACAGATTTTTTAACCAAATAATCTGCAAGACTTAAAAGATGTTTAATGTCACTTGCTTTACCATTTGCACCAGCTTTAAGTATATCGTCAAGTTTTTTCTTTAATGCAGATACTCTTTCTCTTTGTTCATAAATCTCTGCTTCATCTTTTTGTGTTGCATTAATCAATGAGTCAACTAAATCATTTCCTATTTCAGAGGCAAAAGCTTTGAGAAGTTCTTTTGCCTGTAAATTATGTTTGTCAATTGCTAATCTGAAACCATACCCAAACTCAGCGTTGTCTTCAAACAGCGAGTTTGACCAGGCAGGACCGCGTCCATCTTTATTTGCTGCCCAGGGAGTTGTTGGCAGGTTTCCGCCATAAATGGATGAACATCCGGTTGCGTTTGCAATTATTGCACGATCTCCAAATAACTGGCTTACCAGTTTTACATAAGGAGTTTCGCCGCAACCTGAGCAGGCACCAGAGAACTCAAATAAAGGTTGTAAGAATTGCGAGTCTTTTACTTTTGAGACTGCTACAACTTTTCTGTCAAGATCAGGAAGATTGAAGAAGAAATCCCAGTTTGCTCTTTCCTGCTCACGGATTGGAATCTGCTCAGCCATATTGATGGCTTTAAGCTTGGTTTCCTTTTTATTCTTTGCAGGGCAAACATCAACACAAAGTCCGCAGCCGGTGCAGTCTTCTACAGCAACCTGCAATGAGTAAAGTAATCCTTCACCGTAATCTTTGGATTTGAATTTTGTGTACTTAAATGTTGGAGGTGCACCAGCAAGATCTTTTTCTTCAAATACTTTGGCGCGTATTGTTGCATGAGGACAAACCATAACGCATTTGTTACATTGAATACAGGTTTCAGTATCCCAGACAGGAACTTCTAATGCTATGTTTCTTTTTTCCCAGCGTGTTGTTGTTAACGGGAATGTTCCATCAACAGGCATTTTGCTAACGGGAAGTTGATCACCTTCGCCTGCAATTATTTTTGCAGTAACTTCTTTTACAAAATCAGGGGCATCACCAGATACCGGAGGCTGCATCTTTTTATTGCTTGTAACTTTATCCGGAACTTTTACTTCAAACAGGTTTGCCAGTGTTTTATCAACCGCATCAAAATTCATCTGAACTATTTTATCTCCTTTTGCACCATAGGTTTTCTTAATCGAATCTTTAATCATTCCGATTGCTTTTTCCTGTGAGAAGATGTTGGATATTGCGAAGAAGCATGTTTGCATTATTGTATTAATTCTAACACCCATTCCGGTTTCATTAGCAACTTTGTAAGCATCAATAATGTAGAACTTCATTTTTTTATCAATAAGATCTCTCTGAACTTTTTCTGGTAATGAATCCCAAACATGCTCTTTATCTACTTTTGTGTTTAACAGGAATGTTGCACCTTCGTCTGCATCCTTAAGCATATCCCATTGTTCAAGAAAAACCTGCTGATGAGATGCAATAAAATGTGCCTTATTTATCAAGTATGTTGATTTAATTTCTTTTGGTCCGAATCTTAAGTGAGATACTGTAGTTGAACCTGATTTTTTAGAGTCATAAACAAAATATCCCTGTGCATAATAATCAGTACCTTCACCGATAATCTTAATTGAATTTTTATTTGCACCAACAGTTCCATCTGCGCCAAGACCATAGAACTTACCGCGGAAAGTTTCTGGTGCTTCAACAGAAAACTTAGGATCAAAATCCAGACTGCTGTTTGTAACATCTTCAATAATTCCAACTGTAAAGTGTGCTTTTGGTTTATCCTTTGATAGATTATCAAATACAGCTTTAACCATTGCCGGAGTAAATTCTTTTGATGAGAGACCATATCTGCCGCCAACAATTTTTGGATAAGCAAACTGAAGTTCTCCAGCCATATATTTTTCTGATATTGCATTAACAACATCAAGATAAAGAGGCTCACCGCTTGCGCCCGGCTCTTTTGTTCTATCCAGAACAGCAATTGATTTTACCGTTTTGGGAAGTGCACTAATAAAACTTTCAATTGAAAATGGTCTGTATAATCTTACTTTCAGTAATCCGACTTTTTCGCCTTTATTTGTTAAGTAATTAACTGTTTCTTCAGCAGCTTCACTACCGGAACCCATCATAACAATTACTTTCTCTGCATCAGCTGCACCCACATAATCAAATAAATGATATTGTCTTCCGGTCAGTTTAGCAAACTTATCCATATACTTTTGAACAATTCCGGGGCAGGCAATATAGAATGGATTTACTGTTTCTCTACCCTGGAAATAAACGTCAGGGTTTTGAGCTGTGCCTCTCATAAAAGGATTGTCTGGATTTAGAGCACGTTTGCGATGAGCAATAATTAGATCTTCATTAAGCATTGCTTTCATATCGTCAGCTGTAAGCTGCTCAATTTTCATTACTTCGTGTGATGTTCTGAATCCATCAAAGAAGTGAATAAAAGGAATACGTGCTTCTAAAGTTGCAGCCTGTGCAATCAAAGCAAAATCCATTACTTCCTGAACTGAATTTGATGACAACAATGCAAAACCAGTTGAACGTGTTGCCATAACATCTGAGTGATCACCAAAGATTGAAAGTGCAGCAGCAGCAATAGATCTTGCTGAAACGTGAAAAACTGTTGAAGTTAATTCACCGGCAATCTTAAACATATTTGGAATCATTAACAGCAAACCTTGTGATGCTGTAAATGTTGTTGTAAGTGCACCAGTTTGTAATGCACCGTGCACACTTCCGGAAGCTCCACCTTCGCTTTGCAATTCGCTGACAGATGGTACTATTCCCCAAATATTTTTCTTATTAACCGCAGCCCAGGCATCACACCACTCTCCCATATTTGAGGATGGAGTGATGGGGTAAATAGCAATTACTTCGTTTGTGTTGTATGCAACATACGCAGCCGCTTCATTGCCATCGATAGTTACTTTTTTTCTTTCCATTATTTTACCGTAAAGTTATTATTAGAATTTCGTGGTTTTTCGTGCCCCTTTTACCCAATAATAATACCAAGTAAATAAACCTAAAAACGAGGAATTTGGACTTAAAACGAATAAAATTTTTAAATGTGAAGAATTGAGAGGGCAGGCTTTTCCCAATTTTAAGAATAATATTAAAAGAATATAAATAGTTGTAGTTTGTTAAATAATTTTGGGGTCGGATATTTTAGCCGCTAAACTCTGCAAAATGGTTTGTGGTTGATCTGATTCACTTTTGAGATACCACATTTGATCTGTCAATAATTTCCTGATTCTGCGTTGTGATTATTTGAGTTAAAGTCTAAATTTGCGCTGAACCAATATCTTTCAAATTTTATTTACATATACAGGAGGAAGAATGGATCCGTTGAATTCAGGTTTTACTTCTAATTACAAACCAATGACGATAGGGGATTGGTTAATTACATTTCTTATTCAGGCTATTCCTTTGGTTGGATTTATTATGTTATTTGTTTGGGCATTTGGTGATGGAACACATCCAAGTAAAAAAACCTGGGCACAAGCTTCTTTGATCTTTGCTCTAATAATGCTTGTACTTGTAATAATTCTTTTTGCAGCATTGTGGACTATGTTTAGTTCACTTTTCAATGCAGGATATAATATTCAGAGTGTGTAAATGAAATCAACAAACCCGGTTTCTTTATGGGACTGGGTTTGTGAATAATTTACAATGGATATCACAGTGCAACCGTGACAGCTAATTAAAGTAATTATAAAACCGCTTATAATTTTCTTCTTTGTTTCTTTCTTCTAACATTTTATTTTGTTAAGCAAATAAAAAAGGATGAACTATGAAAACTAAATTCACTCTTTACTTACTTCTCTCAATTCTTTTCTTATCATTAACTCAAACTTTTTCTCAGGTTGAAAGAAAAGAAGTTGGAAATCTTGTAATGGAAAATATTCCTGAAATTCCTCAGCAGTTGAAGGATAGAATTTTCCAATATCAAAATACACGTTCAGCATCTTTACAGGATTGGCTGCACGATGGCGGAATATTAATCTCAACAAGATTTGGAGAAACTGCACAATTCCATAAAGTGCAAAAGCCTGGCGCATATAGAGAGCAAATAACTTTCTTTAATGAACCTGTTGGCGGTGCAACTTTATGTCCTGATAAATCCCAAAATATTTTTCTTTTTACAAAAGATGTTGGCGGCGGTGAGTTCTACCAAATCTTTTCTTACGATCTTGATAAAGCATCTTACAAAATGTTGACCGATGGAAAATCAAGCAACGGCGGTGCTAAATGGAATAACAAGGGAGATAAATTTGCTTTCTTCTCCACAAAACGAAATGGTGCAGATTGGGATATTTATGTTGCAGATATTAACAATCCTGAAAACGCTGAAATTGTTTTGAGTGAAGGCGGCGCGTGGGGTGCCGGTGATTGGTCCCCGGATGATAAGTATTTAATTGTTGGCAAATATGTTTCTGCAAATGAAAGTTATTACTACACTCTTGATCTTACTACAAAAAAACTTGAACAGATAAATCCTTCCACGGAAAAAATTGCTTATGGGGGTGCTCTTTTTTCTAAAGATGGAAAAGGAATTTTTATCACATCTGATGAAAACAGTGAGTTTCAGAGATTGCGTTATTACGACCTTAAAACCAAAAAGTTTACAGTATTAACATCAGATATAAATTTGGATGTAGAATCATTTACTTTATCAGATAAAGGAGATAAACTTGCTTTTACAGTTAATGAAGATGGAATGGCAAAGCTCTATCTGCTTGATACCAAAACGATGAAGTATGATGCTGTTCCAAATATACCTGTTGGACAGGTTTATGGTTTAGAATTTCATCCAGAAGGGAAAAAACTTGCAATGGTTTTAAATACTCCGCAATCTTCGGGCGATGTTTATGTTATGGATTTAACAAATTATTCTTTGGAACGCTGGACATTCAGTGAAGTTGGTGGATTGAATACCTCAAACTTTGTTGTACCTGAGTTAATTCACTTTCCTACTTTTGATGAAGTTGATGGTAAACCGAGAATGATTCCGGCTTTTATTTACAAGCCTAAAACAAAAGGACCTCATCCGGTTGTCATAGATATTCATGGTGGACCGGAAGGACAGGCACAGCCTTACTTCAATCCTATCGTTCAATATTATGTTAATGAAATGGGAATTGCGGTTATTGAACCAAACGTGCGCGGTTCAAGCGGCTATGGAAAATCTTATCTGCAGTTGGATAATGGTTACAAGCGTGAAGAATCCGTTCAGGATATTGGTAAACTTTTAAATTGGATTGCAGAACAGCCTGATCTTGATCCAAAACGTGTTGCTGTTACAGGTGGATCTTACGGTGGTTATATGGTGCTTGCATCGATGACGCATTTTAACGATAGATTAAAATGTGCGGTTGATATTGTTGGAATTAGCAACTTTGTAACTTTTTTAACAAACACTCAGGATTACAGAAGAGATTTAAGAAGAGTTGAGTACGGTGATGAACGAGATCCTGAAATGAACGCATTTTTGCAAAAGATTTCTCCAACTACAAATGCGCATAAAATTACAAAGCCATTATTTGTGGTGCAGGGATTGAACGATCCTCGTGTTCCTTATACTGAAGCTGAGCAAATTGTTGATATAGTAAGAAAGAACGGTGGAGAAGTCTGGTACCTGCTTGCAAAAGATGAAGGTCACGGTTTCAGAAAGAAAACTAATCGCGATTTTTACATTTGGTCTGAAGTTTTATTTTTAGAAAAGTATTTAGTAGCCCCCTAAATCCCCCTAAGGGGGACTTTATGAAAAGTCATAAACAAACCCAGTTCCTTTGAGGAACTGGGTTTGTGAATTCATATTTCATTTAATTCCACGATCTGAAGATCGTGGCAATTTTTAG
Source organism: uncultured Ignavibacteriaceae bacterium (assembly GCA_964499095.1). Taxonomy (GTDB): domain Bacteria; phylum Bacteroidota; class Ignavibacteria; order Ignavibacteriales; family Ignavibacteriaceae; genus IGN3. The sequence goes on along the minus strand of CAZCJF010000047.1, from coordinate 1,938 downwards.
TTGTCAGGGATTTCTTTACAACTTGATATTCCTAACTATGCCTTACGGAAATTATATCTCCATCTTTAACAATATATTCCTTTCCTTCAAGTCTCCATTTGCCAAGTTCTTTCGCCTTGGCGAATGAACCTGCTTCAACAAAATCATCGTAATGCACAACTTCTGCACGGATAAACTTTTTATAAAAATCTGTATGGATTTCTCCCGCAGCTTCCTGTGCTGTCATTCCTTTTTTAATTGTCCATGCACGACATTCATCTTCGCCGGCAGTGAGAAAAGATTGTAATCCGAGAAGATCATAAGCTTCTCTAATCAACTTATCCAAAGCAGATTCTTTAATTCCGTAATCACTCATAAAAACTTTTGCATCTTCATCAGAAAGATCAGCCATTTCTTTTTCTATCTGGCCAAAGAATGATATTGCTTTTGTGTTATGTCCAAGCTTATACTTAACAAGTTCGTTCATATACTTTTCTGTATCGTTTACCTGGCTTTCACCAAAGTTTAATGCAATCAACATTGGTTTGATTGAAAGAAGCTGGTAAGTTTTTAAGATCAGCAAATCTTCTTTAGAAAAATTATGATCGCGTAATGGTTTTTCTTCCTGCAAAAGTTCGTTGCATTTTTCGAGCACTGGTAACTCGCGTTTTAATTTTTCATCCTGCGTTTTTAAAATTTGCTTTTTGATTGTCTCCAATCTTTTTTCAACAATTGCAAGATCAGATAAGATAAATTCTGTTTCAAAAGAATTAATATCTCGCATCATATTTATTGAGCCATCAGGATGCGGCACTGCATCATTTTCAAATAATCTCACAACCTGTACGAGTGCATCATTGGTTTTTACTTTTGCTAAAAAATTTCCTGTAAACTGTGTTGAACCCGAGTCGCCTTTTTGTAAACCAACAACATCCACAAATTCAATTGTAGCATTTACTTTTTTCTTCGGATTAAACATTTCAGTTAACTTATCCAATCGTGCATCCGGCACTTTTACTACTGCCTGATGAGTTTCTGATTTGGATAATTCACTTGGATCGAAATGAGTTTTAGTTAATGTTTGAAAAAGTGTTGTCTTTCCTGTAAAAGGAAGACCAACAATCCCTATTTGCATTTATTCCTCTTGCGTAGTTATGATTTTCTTAATGTGTTTACGCAAATATACAAAGAATAGATTGTATAAGGATTTCTTTGTGTTGGGAAACCGACAGTCATTCCCATGTAAACGGGAATCCATCCATAGGATAGAAATAGATTCCCACCTTCGCGGGAATGACTTACTCAATCTAGAAACCTTCTATAACTCTCTTGACATTCAAAACATCAAATTCTATCTTGCAACAGAAAATAGCATAAAACTTTGAAACATAAACTTACATATTACAATACTTTCATTTCCTCAAGCCATACCTGGCCTTGGCGCCGCTAATATTTTACATACTCTAAAAATTCAATAAACTTTTAACATTTAGTTAATCACTAATTATTCATTCATTAATTCATTTTTAAGGAGTGTTCTATGAGTGCATCAAAAAAGATTCTGTTAAATGAATCTGAAATACCACAAAGTTACTATAACATTCAGGCTGATATGCCAAACCCTATGCTTCCTCCGCTTCATCCCGGAACAAAGCAGCCAATTGGTCCACAGGATTTATCTGCATTGTTTCCTATGGAATTAATTAAGCAGGAAGTTTCTCAGGAAAGATATATCGAAATCCCTGATGAAGTAAGAAAAATTTATAAGTTGTATCGTCCAACTCCGCTTTATCGTGCATTTGAATTAGAAAAAGCATTAGACACACCGGCAAAAATTTATTACAAGTACGAAGGCGTAAGTCCTGCCGGCTCACACAAACCAAACACTGCAATTGCTCAGGCTTATTACAACAAGCTTGAAGGTGTAAAAGGACTAACAACCGAAACCGGTGCGGGACA
>CAZCJF010000046.1:0-25548 GCA_964499095.1 uncultured Ignavibacteriaceae bacterium | reverse complement strand
TGGTTACGATCAGCTTCACAGCTTGAGGAACTCGGCGGACGCTGGGGCTGGTTACGATAGTAATTTTATAATTACTTCATGAAAGCCTTCAAAATTGTTTTGAAGGCTTTTTTTATTTCTGATTAGAGTTTTAACTTTGAAACAATATTGATAAAAAATAATTTTTCATGAAGTTATATCTGTTTTTATTCCTTTCTATAATTCTCTTTCAAAGTTTGTATTCTCAAGAGCTTACGAAAATTGCGGTAATCAAAGAGAATAATTATGAATTGATTGATGCCGAAAATCAATCAGGTATTATTTATGTATCAATAAACGACCTGAGTAAAATCCTTCAAATAAAACTATTAACAAGGGAAAATGGCAATAAGATCATATTAGATTTAGATAATTACACAATTCATATTACAAATAATATTCCCTTCATAACAATAATAGATGTAAAGAATAAAACTTCGATAAGCAATCAAATTATAAATCTTCCTTACCAGAAGGAGGAAAAGACCTTTATTTCTCTTAGCGTCATTATTGATTTATTAAATAAATATTGGAGCAAGGGAATTTCGCAAATTGCTCCTAACAGAATTAAAATTATTGAAACGAAAGAAGCTCCGCTAGCAGATGATCAAACTTCAGATAACAGAATATTGAACATTTCTTTAAAGAATGAATCTGAAAACTCAGTAATAAAAATAAATTCAACTGGTACAATAAATTATTTTTATAATTTTTACAGGAACAAAAACCTTCATTTAATTCTGTGGAATGTTAAAATCTCGAAAGATTCGATAATTCTTCCTTCTTCAAAAGGGCTTATTGAAAAGATAGACTTAAAGAAAGAAGATGATTTCACGGAAGTAATTTTTACTTTGAAAGATGAAGAAACTATTACTGAATTTCTAAGTAATGAGGAAACAGAATTCACTATTCGAATTAGCGAAAGAGAGTTTGGGGATTGGTACACGCGAGAGAGTGAAAATTTTCAGATAATTTACAGAGATGCTCATTCGCATTTAGTAAGCCATATACTTCTTTCAGCTGAAAATTCTTTAAAGTTTCTAAAAACACTTTTTAATTATACTCCGACTGAAAAAATCATTATCAACACCTACGATGTTAGTGATTATGGTTTTGCCGGTACCACAACAGTTCCGGAAAATTACATAAGATTGGAAGTAGAGCCGTTTGAACCCGGCTATGAAATAGTACCTTACAACGAAAGGTTTCAGTGGCTGCTTAGTCACGAATTGGTGCATATCGTTGTAAATGATATGGAAAATAATTTTGAGAGCGGATTAAGATCACTTTTTGGCAAAGTAACACCAGATAAAACTCAACCACTAACCACATTTTTCAGTCTGTTGACTAACAATAACAGGTTTACCCCAAGATGGTATCAGGAAGCAATGGCTGTTTTTATTGAGACGTGGTTAAGCGGCGGATATGGGAGAGTATTAGGCAGCTATGATGAGATGTACTTCAGAATGATGGAGAATGAAAAACAGGAATTGCCAATGGAATCAGAACTGGAGCAGGTTACTTCTCATAAGAGTATTTTTCTTGAATCACTACTGTACATTTATGGTGCAAGATTTGTAACACATATCGCAAATCAGCATGGAATAAGTAAACTTCTCGATTGGTATAACTTAGAACCTACGGCTTTTTATCAGGGATTTATTGGAAAATTTGAAGAGATATATCAAATTAATCTGGATGACGCATGGAAAAATTTTAGTAAGGATGAAAAAATTCATCAGAAAAAAAATATTGAAACAATTAATAAATCTCCCGTTACCCCTGTAAGAAAAATTACCGAAAAAGCTTTTGGATGGATTACACAACCATACTACGACAAAAAATCAAACTCGATATTTCTTGGTTATCATAGAGAAAGAGAACTATCTACCATACACAATTTTAATTTAGGCACACTTGAATCAAAGGAAATAGTAACCCTTCCTTCGCCAAGCATGGTTCAGGTTGCTTCGCTTGCTTATGATGAGGAATATAAACTAATCTTTTATACAACAAATAATAATCTCCTTTACAGAGATATATGGCTTTATGATTTAAAGACTAATACGGATAAATGTATCTTTCCGGATATAAGGGTTGGACAATTAACTATATCTCCGGTAACTCATGAACTTTTTGGTATTCAACACGCAAGCGGAAAACCAATTTTGGTCAAATCAAGATATCCATACACTGAAATAAAATCTCTCGTAGTCTTTAGTGTTGGCGAGGAGATACTTCAGTTATCAATTAATCGAAATGGCAATTTGCTTGCAGCTGTATTTCATGAGAGTAATGGTCAGCAATCAATTATTCTATCAGACATCACTCAGATTGATAAAGGTAAACCATTTATTTATAAGTTAATCAGTGCCAGTGGCTCACCTGAGAATGTTTCATGGTCTGAAGATGGGAAATATTTATACTGGAATGCATACACCAACGGTGTTTCCAACATCTATCGGTTTGCATTGGAAACCGAAGAAATAACTCCACTAACCAATACTGTTGTGGGTCTTTTCAGACCTGTTGAAATCTCAAAAGATTCTATCCTCGCATTTGAATATGGTCCCCATGGTTTTGTGCCGGTAATTTTTGAAAACAAGAAAGCAGAAAAGCTTCCGGCAATTAATTATTTCGGACAAAATATTATTGAAAAGTATCCTGAAGTTGTAAACTGGAATTTAAAACCTGCAAATCAGGTTATTCCTAAAGAAACGATTCAGCCTGAGGAAACTTATTATGGTCTTAAAAATCTGTCTGTTAAAACTTTTATCCCTGTTATTACTGGCTTTCAGTCCAGAAAAGTTTTAGGATTTTTCTTCCATGCGAATGATCCTCTTTTGGTTCACGATTTTGTAATTGAGACCGGATTTTCTCCGTTTAAGGAAACCACAAAGGATGTTAAATTTCATTTGAGGTTTAAGTATAGCCTTAATCAAAAATATTTTTTATCAGCTGATTATAACGCACCCGATTTTTATGATCTTTTTAACAAAAGAAAAAGAGGTATGCTTGGTAGTAAATACACTCTTGGACATTCTGATTTTTGGGTGTATGATAATCCATTAAAGATTAAACAAAACACAGAAATTTCTTTTTATCAGGGAATTAAATTTATTAATGATAACCTAACAGAAGTTAGGCAGCCTGATTTTGCTATTATAAAATCTGAATTTGATTACAGATATTTGAGAAAAACCATCGGCAGCATTGATTGGGAAGATGGTAACCAGCTAAGATTTACTGTTTTGGGTTATGCTTCCAACCCAAGCGATCCGCAATACTCGGGTCAGATATTTGGTGAGTGGGATAACTACAATTTGTTTTTATTTAATCACAATGTTCTTCACCTAAAATTTGCTGCTGGATATCATTTCTTAAATGATAATTTACCTGAAACAAAATTTTTCTTTGGCGGATTTGGAAATCGCGAACTTGAGTATGAACCTGTTAAGCAATTTGAAAAGGTTTTTAGATTTCCCGGCGTACCAATTTATAGTATTCTATCAGACCGTTTTTTCAAATTTATGATTGAAAATTCTTTTCCTCCAATCCGTATTCCAAATGTATCTGTCGGTCCAATCGAACTGAAAAATATTAACATATCAATATTCTCACAATCATTATTTACTGATACACCCGAAACCAACAAATGGATTGACGCCGGAGCTCAGATAAACATTATGTTAGAGCATTGGTTTAACCTCGAATCAACAGTTTCAGCAGGTATTGCAAGAGCTTGGTGGAGCGGTGGAAACGATAATGAATGGTTTATCTCGTGGAAACTACTTAGAGATTAGCGATAATATTTGTACTTTTTACTTAACTATTTCAATAAATCGTTTATTTTTAGCCTATAAAGCGGTATATTTTTTGCGTATTTAAATTGCTTATTGCATTTAAATTAAAGTAACTTCTTTAAAATGAAATTTTCAGAATTTAAGAAAAACATAGATAGCGGAATTAAAACCACTTTGGATAGTGATTTGACCTCTGAAAAAGTTAAAAATTTAGAGATTATACTTAATATCATAAATAGTATAAATCGCTCTCTAATTCTGGAAGATGTTTTGGAGCTGGTGCTAAAAAATGCCATACGCTTAACAAACTCTGAAAGAGGGTTTATTGTTCTAAAAAACTCACGTGGAGATCTTGAGTTTAAAATTGGACTTGATTCCAACAGTAAAGAATTACCAGAAAGTCTTTTTCAGATAAGTAACTCTGTAGTTGAGGATGTGTTTTTCAACGGACAATCCAGATTTATTGAAGGCGCACAAAGTGATGCAAGCTTAGAGAACAGCAAAAGTATTTTAAGATTGGATCTTCAAACTATTTTATGTTCACCACTAATTACGGATGGAAATAAAATAGGTGTGATTTATGTTGACAGCAAACATCTTCATAGAATAAAAGAAAAAGAAACAACCAGTATGTTCGAAATTCTAGCCGGACAGGCCGCAGCGGCAATCAGAAATGCACAGTTGTATCAGGCTCAGATAGCTGCTAACGCTGCTCTTCAGGAAGCAAACTCACAGCTAATTCAGGCAGAAAGAAAAGCACTTAAAGCAGGTATTGATTCAGAAATCGGGCAGTCACTAACAGGACTTGTTCATTTAGCTTTGCTGGAAAATGAAAGTTTATTAAGACTAATTGAAAAGTTTAAAAAGGAACACGAAGACTCCGGTAACGGTAAAGAATCTCTGTTGTATGATAGGTTAAAACTGAAGGCTAAAGTTGCGATCGATAGCATACGAAGCATTCAGAAATATGCACAGGTGCTATTAGAAACCGCAATAATGAATATTAATAAAGATAGCGGAGATCTCAACAGAACAATTCAGTCTGTTATCAAATACATATCTCCAATGAAGAAATTTCAATTTGTAACTTTTAAGACTCAGTTAAACTCCTTACCGCTTTGCAGTTACGATTCAGAACAAATTCAACATTTGCTGGTGCATTTGTTTACTAACTCAGTTAATGCCAGAAAAGATGTAACTATTTCAATCAGCTCAAAAGCGATAGATGACAAAATTGAAATACTTATTCAGGATAATGGACCGGGTTTTCCTCCGGAAATTAAACTAGATGTGTTTAAATCTTTTACACCTAAAAAAGATCACTACGGATTATTTTTATGTAAAAGTATTGTTGACAGGCATAACGGTGAAATAAAAGTTTTAGATAGTGATTCCGGTGCTTTAATTGAAATATTAATCCCGATAGAATAAATGATAGCAGTTGAATTATTAAAATACATCAGTTTACTATATGATAAAGTTAGATTTCCTGTTCAGGTCATTGATTCTATAGGAAAAATTATTTATGTAAATGATGCATTCACTATGCTGTGGGGATATCATTTAGATGAATTAGCAGAATACAGTATTTTTAATGACTCAGTACTTGCTGAAAATAAAATAATAGAAAAGATTAATGATGTTCTGGAAGGGAAAAATTATGTAACTGTTGACTATTATGAAGATTCTCTTCTTAGATCCAGAGATTATGCAATTCCTATCCTAAGGACAAGTATATTCTCAGTTAAAGATGAGGGAGAGACTTTAATTGTTATGTATCACGAAGATCAGACAGAAATGCTTTTAACTGAAGAGGAAGTAAAAAAAGCACGTGATGCCAGCAATGAATCAGAAAGATTAAAAAATACTTTTCTAAATGTATTATCTCATGAATTAAGAACTCCGCTTAATATAATTCTTGGCTACTCTTCTCTTATAAAAGAAAATCTTAATGATAAGTTATTACCCGAAGACAAAATTTATCTGGATAACTTACATAGCGGCAGCGAGCGGTTATTTAAAAGCATAACACAAATGCTGGAGTTCGCACAAATCGAAGCAGGTAATTATCACCTTAACATTGAAACAGTTGATTTAATTAATCTAATAACAGATAAATTACCCGAACACCAGAAAACAGCAAAAGAAAAAAATATAGAATTAAAAACTAAATACTCTCATAAAAAAGTTTATGTTGATGCTGACGTTCAGTGTGTAACAAATGCTATAGACAGTCTTTTAAGCAATGCAGTTAAATTCACACAGCATGGTTTTGTTGAAGTTGAAGTAAGTATTTTAGAGGAAAAGGAATTGGCTGTTTGTAAAGTGCGTGATTCAGGTATCGGAATTTCTACTAAGTATCTCGATCATTTGTATCACCCGTTTAGTCAGGAAGATCTTAACGTTGGCAGAAATTACGAAGGCAATGGATTGGGATTAGCATTAGCTAAACGTTACATTGAAAAACTTGGCGGATCTTTGCTTGTTGATAGTATTAAAGGAGTAGGTTCTACATTTACATTTACATTACCGCTTAGTAAATCTAAAATGATTTCTTACCTTAATGTTAGCGATGATCCTGTTAAGAGTAATAAAATTTTAATGATTGATAATAACGGCGAAACTTATGAATTGGTTAAAGCCTTTTTGAAAAATTCTTATTCGGTTGTTAATTATACTATCAGGGAGTTTAAATTAGAATTTGTTCAGGATGGTTCTTTCAGTCATTTTGTTTTTGATGTTGATAAAAATTACTGGCAGCAGGGTTTGCTAATTTGCCGCGACATTAAAAGACATGATCCTTTTAAAAGACCAATTATCATTATCTCAAGTGAATATATTGATGAGAAAATAAAAGAATTTTATAATGCAGGAGCAACTAAATTTCTTATAAAACCCTTTGGTAAAGCCGCCATAATAAAAACAATATCAGAGACTGCTTAATTGTTTTTTAACGGTTTCCTCTTTCAGCTTATATAATTTCCACCACGGTGTTGCAGGCCTTTCATGATGTTCGTGATGATATCCAAAAAAGTAACAAGATAGCATAGCCCATAAATGATTTAATTTCTGTGAACGTGCGTTATGGGGTTTCATATTTTCTGTATGAGGATATTTATGCGGCAGGTATGTGCCGAAGAAAAAAAGTTGAAATGTTCCGATAAAAGCCGGAATAACCCAAAAACTAATTATTGAATTTTTATCAAACCATGTTGCCAAAACATTAAACGCAACCGCCATAATTATTAATTGCGATATCGTTGTATATCTGATTAAAAATACTGCCCACCATATAAAAAAGTTTTGGGATTTAGTATAAAAGTCAGGATCATTTTCTTCGCCTGGTTTGCTGTGATGCATAAAATGATTTTTAATTAATCTATTATAGGATAAACCGGCAAAAAGTAATGTTGAAATCCAGCCAATAGAATCATTTATTGTTCTGTTTCTTGAAACTGTCTTGTGCATAGCATCATGACCTGTGATAAATAATCCTGTATAAAGATAACCTTGCAGCAAAATGTGTAAATAAAAAACAGGATTTGTAAAATCAACCCGTACAAAATTTAATGAATAAAAAAGATGCGCTGCCCAAAGAGTTATTATAATGAACGCTACTAAGATTCCCATCACTAGTTATACCATAAATATTGTTAGTACTATAAAAAATATTAGCTGAATAAAAAAATAATGCCTTGAAATAGCCGGAGTAAACTTCACTCCAACCTTAAAAAATATTATACTTGAAATGAACGCAATTAAAAACCACGCTGCATAATTTTTTAAGGGAATAACGTTTTGTTCCCACTGCCAGTAATCTAATTTTATTGCAATGGGTTCTAATATATAATCAAACCCAACAGCTAATAATGCAGTTATTAATGATCTTAATAAAGATTTATTGGTAATTAAACTGCTTATTGCAATTGAACCAAGAATAACCAGCACCCAATTAAATCCTATAATAACAGGAACATTTAAAAAAGATAATCCTAAAGTTTCTCCATACTTATAAAATCCAAAGATTTCTCCGGTTGCCACTCCCATTGCTTCTAAAAAAAATGTAGCCAGATATGTAAATACGACCCACAAAAGTAATTTATTTTTTTCTTCAGCCAGCGAGAAAAATAATACAACTGTTCCGCTAATTAGAAGAGTAATTGGAGTTAAAAATAACATTATGCTTTGTGTTACCTGTATTAAATGACCAGCTATGCCAACACAAAAAATAATGTACAGAAATAATATTGGATGTTTTATGTTGAGATTTTTCTGTTTTTCCATTCTAAGGAATCTGATTGTTTTTTAATGACTGATTGAACACCGATGAAAAACATTAAAAACATTTGTACAGGATGTAGTAAAACATTTATTAAAAAATTTTGTTTACTTTTAATTGAAATAAAAATTCTTGATAGTAATATTAACCCAATCGGGATTATTGACAATAATGAATATGGTAAGAAAAAAAACGGGGATACAAAAATTATCAACAAACCTGTTATCATAATTAAAAATAAAAATGGATTCATATTAAATCCCACATAGAAGTTTTTGGTAAAGCCCCTCACAGAATCAGTGAATGAATTATACATTTTACAAAACACCAGATTACCGCCCACAAATGTTTTTACTTTAAGGTTTTTCTTTTTACACTCACGTGCTAATTCCATATCCTCAACTACTTTGTCTTTCACTTTCTGATGTCCACCAATTAATATGTAAGCGTTTTTATCCCAAAGCATAAACTGACCGTTAGCAGCAACAAAAGGAACATACTTTATCTTATAAACGAGAATAAGAGGAAGAAAGTTTAGTAATATCCAATTCATTAGTGGTACGATAAGATACTGCCCAAAGTTTTTAAGAATTTGTGTCGGAAACACTGAAAGCAAAGCAAGGTTTGAGGACTTTATTTCATTGTAAGCTGTTCTTATAGTGTCAGCTTTTAAAGTAACATCAGCATCAATAAATAACAGATACTTTCCTCTGGATATAATACTTAATTGATGACACGCCCAATTTTTACCTACCCATCCAGGGGGCAATTCGCTTCCTTTGATTACCTTTACATTCCTATCAGTATATTCATTTGCAATCTCAAAAGTTCTGTCTTCAGAAAGATCATCAAGAATTATAATCTCTTTCGGATTATAATCCTGATGCAGAATACTCTCTATGCACTTTTTAATATTTGATTCTTCATTACGTGCAGGGATAAGTACCGAAATCAATTCTTCTTTAACAGAATCGTTACTTTTTATTTTCAATTCGGGAGCCGAAATCAGGTTTGACAAACTGATTGAAAATAGAACGATAAGAATTACTGTTATAACAAAAAGAAACGTCATATCTTAAAAAATACTTTTGACTTTTGTATTAAGAAAATCTCTGTCTATACTATCAATATTATCCGTGAATGATTTAACAAATATATCAGGGGATAATCTGATTTCATTTGAATTTATTGGCTCCGAAAATCTGGAATAGACCAGAGGCAATCTTTTATCTGAATAATGAATTTTAAAGGCAGCAGGTAAAACTGTAAAATCTTTTTTTGCATTCTGAGAAAGAAAACTTATTCCACCCTTTAATTCTAACGGACGTTTTTCATAAGGTTCAATTTCACCTTGAGGATAAATTACAACAACATTTCTTTCATCGGATAAAATATCCAGCGTATATCTTAATGAAGATATGTAACTTTTAACATCCCTCAAATTTATAGAATAACATCCTACGTAATTAAAAAACCAGTATCTCTTTAATTGTTCTTCAAGCATCATAACATAAATCTTACGATCAACAAATTTGTTTAATAGCCAATAAATAAAAAATCCATCCCACCAGGAAAAATGATTTGGAGTAACCAGCAATCCTTTTGAAGGATCAGGTTTCGGAAATATTTCCGGGATGTAAAAATCCTCGAACGAAGATTTCAATAATCTTTTCAGATATAAATCGAACACGAATTTAGCTGCCCTGCTGTGTTTAGCTTTTATCACGATAATTCCTTTGCAATTAATTCAGAAGCAATTTTGCCCGATAGAATAACTAACGGGATTCCGCCGCCGGGATGTGCACTACCGCCACAGAAAAATAATCTATTTATGCTTTTAGATTTGTTTGATTGCCTTCTGAAAGCAGAGAATTTATCGTTTGATGCAATTCCATAAATGCTACCAAGATAACTGCCTGTATTGTTTTGAATGTCGAGAGGAGTAAGCATGTCTTCAAATAAAATCTTTTTTGAGATATCAACTTTTAAAAACGAATTTATCTTCTCAATAATATTATATCGGGCAATTTTTAATTCTGCATCCCAGTCCTGTTTATGAATATACGGAGCGTTTACCATAACAAACCAGTTTTCTTTTCCTGCCGGTGCGTCTTTTTTATTCAACCTGGAAGAAATGTAAATGTAAATAGTAGGATCATCAGGAATCGTTTTGTTAATAAACAAGTAATCAAATTCCTGCTGATAATTTTTTGAGAAAAAAATATTGTGTGCTTCAAGCTGCTCAAATGTTCCGTCAACGCCCCAATAAAAAACTAATCCTGAAAAAGAAGGCGGCAGCTTGGAATATCTTTTAGCTTCTTTTGTTTGAGCTTCTTTAATTAAGTATTTAAATGTAGTATTAACATCTACGTTAGATAAAATTATATCGTAAATTTTTTCTTTACCATCAACTTTAAGTCCCTGTGCAGATTTATTTTTGATAATTATCTCTTCAACTTTCGAGTTGAAATGAAACTTAACTCCTTTTTTTTGTGCCAGCAGATATAATGCGTTAGATATTGAATAGATTCCTCCTTCAGGTATAAAACTTCCAAGATTATATTCAACGTGCTGAATGATGTTTAACGTTGCAGGAGCTTTATACGGATTTGATCCATTGTATGTTGCATAGCGATCAAATAATTGAACTAATTTCGGATCCTTAAAAAAACTGCTGTTTGCCTGATGCATCGTTCTGAAAGGATCTATCTTTTTTATTTGAAATAAAGTTTTAAAAGCTTTTTTATTCAGGAAAGTTGAGATTTGAGAAGGACTGTTGTAAAGAAATAATTCCGAAGTTAAATCATAAATAGTGCTGCAATAGTTTAAATATCTTTTTAATGATGACTTTGTATCGATTGTTTTTGCTTCAATTTCATTCCCGAATTTATCAGAATCAGAGTAAGCATTGATTATGGAACCATCCGGATAAAAATATTTACAAATAATTTCCAGTCTGTTTAAGCTTAAATAATCATTAATATTTTCCCTGCAGTCTCTGAATAATTCTTCAAGTACAAACGGCATCGTAAGAAGGGAAGGACCTTTATCAAATCTGAAACCATCTTTTACAAACTGAGAAGCTTTACCCCCGGGAAATGAATTTTGTTCATAAACATCTACATTAAACCCCGAGTTTGCTAAACGTATAGCTGCAGATAAACCACCTAATCCTGCTCCAACTATTCCTATACTTTTGTTCATTTTATTCTGATTTTTTCTTTTGCCAGATCGTAAAACAAAATCCATAATGAAATCATAGAGAATGAGTAAAAGAAATCTTCATAAGGTATAGTTATAAATCTTTTACCAAAAAAAGCCTCATCATTGTAAGTTACTACGGGAATTGAAGTCAAAAAATAATTAACTACAAGGAACGGCAGAAAACATATCAGCATTGTTAACCAAAAAGATCTGGAATTAAGAAGTTTACTCTTGAATAAAATTGCACCGATAAAAAATCCTGCCGAATAAATTCCAACTGTAAAAGTATAATTCTGCTCGTAAAACAGAAAAGAAATTATCAAAAGGATGAACGCCGGCACATAAAACAGATTTCTATTAATTGTAAATACTTTTTCTTTAATATAAAATTTTATGGTTTCATAAATAAAAATACACGAGTATGGTACCGTTATAAAAAATAAAATCTCTTCTATCGGCAAACCAAACAGATAGTAACCAATCAGATGATCCGGATTGAAAGCCCAATCTCCACGTTTTGTAGCGATTACATCCCAGATAATGTAAGCTGTGCTGATAAATAAAAGTGATTGAATCAGGTATGGAATGTTTCTGTAATACTTCAGATTTTTATCAAAAGATAAAACAAGCGGAACAGAAAAAATTAGTATGTTAATAAGTAAATAGGTGCTCATAAAAAAGAAAGCCGGTAAACTACCGGCAACTTAATAATTATATGTAAATATTTTTATGTCAGTTTTAATAATTTTACTTCAATCAGACCTTTCAGGTAAAGACCAAGTTTCTGCCAGTTAGAAACTCTAACTCTTTTTTTCATCAACTCTTTAACCTGCATTTTTTTAATTTTATTAAACAATACACGGTAATAAAGATATGCCGAGTAAACTCCTAACTTAACTCCGTTTGGCAGTTTTTTAATACCTTCAAGTGCGTGATTAAATTCTTTCTCAATATCACTTTCTAAATTCTTTTTACTTACATCATTAATTTTTATAGCGTGATTTATTCCCGGCAAATAAATTCGTCCGCGTTCTTCCATATCACTTTTGATATCGCGCAAAAAATTTACCTTTTGGAAAGCTGATCCTAAACTTCTTGCCGGACTGATTAACTCATCAAATAACTTTTTGTTGTTACTGGTAAAAACCTGTAAGCACATTAATCCAACAACTTCAGCAGAACCGTAAATATATTCATTGTACTCATCTTGTTCGTAGTAAGGATTAGTCAAATCCATTTCCATGCTTTTGAGGAAAGCATCAATATAATGGTAATTGATATTATACTCTTTTACAGTTTGAACGAAAGCATGTAATACGGGATTGGTTGATAAACCGGTTTTTAAGGCATCTTCTGCTTCCTTGCGGAAATTTTTCATAAGCTCTGCCTGATCATATTCATGAAAGGTATCAACAATTTCGTCGGCTAATCTTACAAATCCGTAGATACCGTAAATAGCATCACGATATGATGGAGCAAATGCAGATATTCCTAAACTGAATGATGTGCTGTAGCTGCGCGTGATCAACTTACTTATTTTGTAAGAGGTGCCTTTATACAGATCCATAATCCCTCACTATCCTTTCTGTAACTAGTTTAGAACTTATTATAACCATAGGTAATCCTGTACCCGGTGTTGTAGATGCACCGACGTAGTATAAATTCGGAAACACTTCATCTTTGTTTTTGGGTCTGAAAGCTCCAACCTGATTTATTCCGTGTGCTAACCCCAAACCAGAACCCTTGTAAAGGTTGAACATATTTTCCCATTCCACAGGAGAAAAAATTTGTTTAACCAATATGTTGGATTCAATATCAAATCCGGTTCTTTGTGACAGGTCTTTTATAATATTATCAGCAATCTCTTCCTTGTCGTTCCAATCTTTTTTGTATCTTCTATCAGGCACTGGACAAAGGATGAAAATATTTTCACATCCTTCGGGTGCACTTTCCGGTACTGATTTAGAAGAAACGTTTACGTAGTAATATGGTTTTTGAGGAATAATGGATGAAGTAAAGATTTTATCTGCATATCCTCTGAAATTACTTCCTAAAAAGTAGTTGTGATGTTGAAGTGAATCTATTTTACCTTTAACACCGAGATAAATAGTAAAAGGTGCAAGAGTCCAATCCATTTTATCCAGCTTTTCTTCGGAAAATTTTTGCCTTCCTAAAATCATACCTCTGAAAGCAGCTGCATCTGAATTTGAAATGAAGATATCAGCTTCCCAGGTTTTACCATTTTTATCGATGATAGAATTAAGTTTACCATTTGAGTTTGCAACTCCGACAATTTCTGTGTTAAAAACAAACTTTACACCTCGATCATTTAGTATCTTCATCAACTCTTCAACGATGGAATACATTCCACCTTTTACTTTCCAGTACCCATCGTGTTTCATCTCTGTGTAATTAAGTAAAGAATAAATTGCGGGAGTCTGAAAAGGAGTTGATCCGAGGAAAAATGCAACGAGTGAAAAAATCACACGCACCTGCTCTGATTCAAAATTCTTCTCAACCTCGCTCCACATATTTCTAAATAAATAGGGAAGATGTTTTTTCGGAACGCGTGAAAGTTTTAAAATATAGTCAACTACATTTTCATAGTTTGATTTTACAACTTTATCTTCTGTATCGTGGAAGAATTCACCCGCTTTTGATAAATACTTTTCTACTTTAGCGGCAAGATTTGGTTCAATATCTTTAAATTCTTTTTCGAGATTATCCAATGTTTTCCAGATTCTGTAAGGTTTATTCTCACCCTCAAAATATACCTGGTAAAGAGGATCAAGTTCTTCTAATTGAATTGGATTTTTTAATCCATTACTTTTAAATAATTCTTCAAGCTCCCAGCTCATGCTCATAAAAGAAGGACCAACATCAAAAGTAAATCCATCCAACTTAAGCTGGTTTAATCTTCCACCGGGCTTGTTATGTTTTTCTATTACAGTTACATCATAACCCAAAGTGGAGAGGCGCAGCGCAGTAGATAATCCGCCTAAACCACTACCTATGATGATTGCTTTTTTTGATTTTGTTTGTTTCATAGAATTGAAAACCTATTATTCCTGAGATAAGTTCCTTAAATTTATTGAAGTTAAATGTAAAAGTTTTATGAAAGGTGCAGGAATAATATTTCTTAACAGCAATAATGAAGTTTTGTTATTATTGCGTGATGATAAGGATAGTATTCCTTTCCCAAATATGTGGGATATTCCGGGCGGAAAAGTTGAAAAAGATGAAAATCCTGAGGAAACCGTCAGGAGGGAAATGAATGAGGAACTAGGATTACAAAATCTTGGACAGATAAACCTGTTTAAGATTTTTACATCAGAAAATCTTACCGATTACGTGTTTTGGAAAAGAATGGAAATAAATCCGGAAGAAATTGATTTAAAAGAGGGGCAACAAATCCAGTTTTTTAGTATCGATCAAATTCGTTCGATGAAACTGGCATTTAATTATAATATGGTACTGGAAGAATTTTTTAGTGAAATTGTTAAAAATGTCTAATACACAAAAAATATTGATTCTATTGGGCATAGCAATTTTGATTATTGGGATTCTCTGGCCCTGGATTTCAAAGCTTCCGATTGGAAAACTTCCGGGAGACATTGTTGTTGATAAACCAAATTTTAAAATGTACATCCCGATAACTTCAATGATAATTATCAGTCTGGTAATTTCTTTTATTATATGGTTAATCAGAAAATTTTAATTCATCATTACTATCAGCCTTACATTCTGTTAAAAGACCATCTGACTGAAAATACACTTTACTTCTTTTTAATTCTTTAATTTTCATATGCAAAAAAATGTTTTAATTATCTGGAGCTTAAAATGAAATCAGTTTTACGTTTTCTAATGAGTTTGATATTCGCAATGTCCATCATTGCACAGGAAAAAGATTTATCAGGTGTTTGGTCAGGCAAACTTGAATTGCCTAACACAATGAAACTTACAGTTGTATTTAATATTTCTGTGAATAGTGATGGAACATTTACTTCAACTTTGGACAGTCCCGATCAGGGTGCAAAAGGAATTCCAACAGAAAGTACAACAGTATCCGGTGATTCAATCAATATCTCGATTCCTGCTATTAGGGGTAACTATAAAGGCAAAATATTTTTTGAAGATATGAAGATTGAAGGAAAGTGGTCCCAGGGAGGAATGAGTCTGGATTTGGTAGTTAATAAAGTTGATAAAGTTGAAGAAGTAAAAAGACCGCAGGAACCAAAAGAACCTTTTCCATACAATGCAGAAGAAGTTTTGTTTGAAAACGAAAAAGATAATGTAACACTTGCGGGAACATTAACTTATCCAAAAGAAGGAAATAATTTTCCTGCAGTTGTTTTGATTACAGGCTCCGGTGGACAGAATAGGAACGAGGAACTTCTCGGTCATAAACCTTTTCTGGTTATTGCTGATTATCTTACACATAATGGAATTGCAGTTTTGCGATTTGATGACAGAGGCATAGCAGAATCAACAGGAGATCACGAATCTGCAACAAGCGAAGATTTTGCAAAAGATGTTTTGGCAGCAGTAGAATTTCTGAAAGAACGTAAAGAGATTGATAAATCTAAAATAGGTTTGATTGGTCACAGCGAAGGAGGATTAATTGCTCCAATTGCTGCTGTTAATTCAAATGATGTAGCATTTATTATTTTGATGGCAGGACCGGGAATCCCGGGTGATTCCATACTGGTTCTGCAAAATGAGCTTATTTTAATAGCTGAAGGAAGTTCTGAGGATGAAATTCAAAAGTCTATTTTGTCACAAAGAAAATTCTTATCAGCAATCAAGCAAATTGATGATGAAAAAAAACTTACTGAATCATTAAATAAAATCTTCACTGAAGAATTTGAGAGCATGACCGAAGAAGAAAAATCAAAACTTGGTGATCCGGAAGTTTATAAAAATATGCAGATGAAAATATTAACAAGTGCGTGGTTTAAAAATTTCGTTAAATACAATCCCATCCCAACACTTGAAAAAGTTAAATGTCCTGTATTAGCAATAAATGGTGAAAACGATTTACAGGTTCCACCAAAAGAAAATTTATCAGCTATAGAAACCGCTTTGAAAAAAGCAGGTAATAAAAACTTTGAAACAAAACTTCTTCCGGGTTTGAACCACCTGTTTCAAACTTCATCAACTGGAAAGGTTTCCGAATACGGACAGATTGAAGAAACTTTTTCTCCAATGGCATTAGAAACTATGTTAAACTGGATAAAAAAAATTACCAAATGAGTTTGAAGGAAATTCGCAAAAAAATAGAAGAGGAGAAAAATCCTGCGCAAGCATTAATTCTGCAAAGATTCTTTAAGACAGGCAAAGGCGATTATGGCGAAGGAGATGTTTTTTATGGGATAAAAGTTCCCGTTCAAAGAAGAATTGTAAAACAGTTTAAAGATTTGTCCTTTGATGATCTGCGAGTTCTTATCTCGTCTAACATCCACGAAGAAAGATTAATTGCGGCTTTGATTTTAGTTGAACGATTTAAAAGATCAGATGAACAGGCACGCAAGGTAATTTTCAATTTCTATCTTAAAAACAGAAAAGGAATTAATAACTGGGATTTAGTTGATTTATCTGCTCCAAATATTATAGGTGGATATCTGCTGGATAAAAAGAAAGATTTACTCTATAAATTTGCCCGCTCTAAAAACCTTTGGGAGAAAAGAATTTCAATCCTTTCGACCTTTACATTCATCCAAAATGGATTGTTTGAAGATACACTTGAGATATCAAAAATTCTTTTGAACGATAAACACGATCTCATTCATAAAGCAGTGGGCTGGATGCTACGTGAAGTAGGAAAACGCGATATTGAAACAGAAGAAGATTTTTTAAAGATACATTATAAAGCAATGCCAAGAACGATGCTTCGTTATGCAATTGAAAAATTTCCGGAAAACAAACGTAAACTTTATTTGGAGGGTAAAATATGAATCGAATAAATATTTCTTCAGGTGCTGTTTGGGAAGACATAGTTGGATATTCCCGTGCCGTAAAAATCGGAAACATCATTGAAGTCTCAGGTACTGCACCCGCAGAAGGTGATAAAGTTGTAGGAGTTGGAGATGCTTATAAGCAAACGATTTTCTGTCTGCAGAAAATAGAAAAATCTCTTTCAGAAGCAGGTGCATCTTTAACAAATGTTATAAGAACACGAATGTTTGTAACAGATATTAAACAATGGAATGAAATCGCAAAAGCACATCAGGAATTTTTTGGTGAAATTAAACCCGCAACAACAATGGTTGAGGTTAAATCTTTAATTGATCCGGATATGCTGATCGAAATTGAAGCTACGGCAATAGTTTAGATTTTAATCCAGCCAGATACCGAATAAAGTTAAGTACATATAGCGGTAAATATCTGTATTATCAATTTTACCTCTCATCATTTCAGCATTTATACCGTGGGCACGTGCAACAACAGAGCCGGTCAAATCACCAAATGCTGACCAGACAATTCCAAATGGAAAAGTGTTTCCCATCTTATCCGGTTTTGTAATAAATGGCAAAGTACCTGTTCCTTCTATTCCATCAATCGGTGCACCATTTTTATCCGTGGGTGGCAGTGGTGTATTTTTATCCAGATTTGGTATTTCATATCCCGATACTTCAAGTCCACCTGCTTCGCTGTCAGCAGCAGTAATAATCATAGTTTTAGGATTTGTTTTAATAAAGTCTAATGCAGCACCAATTGCATCATCTGCTCTGTCTAATGCACTTAATTTTCCATTTGCATTATTTTTATTTCCAAAGTTATCGGTTCCTTCTTCTTCAACAACAAGGAAGAATTGACCTTTACGGGATAAAAATTCAATTGCAAATTTTGTCATCTCGGCAACAGAAGGAGCAGTTTCTGACCAGTTCTTTAAACCAAGTGATTTTAAATCTTCTTCTGTTTTATCATTAAAAGTGTTTCTTGCAGCAAACACACCAAGAATTTTTTTCTCATCTGGTGATGTTGCCAGCATTTCTTCTTTAGTGTAAATAATTTTATAACCTTTTTCTTTTGCCCACTCAATCAGATTAAGTCCATCAGTTCTTTTTCCGTTTTCAGAAAATCTTCCTTTTGTACCTTCAGGAAGTAAAAAATCCTCGCCGCCGGCAAAAATTAAATCTGTGCCTGATTGAATAATATCTTTTGCAATCTCTGTATAGTTGCCTCTTTTAATATTACTCGAAACAAACACCGCAGTTCCGGGTTCTTCAATGGAGCCTGAATTTATTAGCCCCGTAACTATGCCGTTTTGTTTTGCTTCCTGCATAATGCTCATTCTTTTTCCGGAGCGGGAGATAGGAATCTGACCATCAATCATCCCGAAATCCGCTAAATCTGCTTTCACTCCGTAAGAATGAATTGTTGCACCTGCATTAGATGATGATGTTGCCCGATTTCTGATATGTCCCTGATACAATCCGATGCCGGAAAGTTTATCCCAATACAAATCATTATCTGGTCCGACTTTAATCATTCTGAGAGCATTCCAGTCAGCAAGACCAGTCCCATCGGGATGAATAAAAATTACATTTCCGATTTTGGTAGAATCGAGCTGCGTGTAAGAGCAAGAGTTCAAGATTAAAGTGACGAATAGAATAAAAAACTTTCGCAATTTTAAGTCCGATATTTTTTTTGATATTTCTTTATACAAAAATAATGATATTAAAAATTGATGCATCAAATTTTTTGTTAACATTCTGTTAATAATTATTACGTGCTTAATTCGATTCAAGCTGCTCAATATTTTACCGATGAAATATTTTGTATAAGAAATCATATGGACTTAAATTTGAAGCTGATAAATTTGAGTTAATAATTTTGGAGTAATACATACTTTATGGCAAAAAAAAACAAAGAGCCAATTTTTTTTACAGATAAAGAAGATCCTAAAAGTTTTTCAATTTCAAATCAATTCAATGAGCACCTCGAATTTACTCTGGTTAAAGATCATTACACTGTTACAGGTGATGACGCATATTATGCTCTTTCCCTTGCGATAAGGGACAGACTCGTCAGAAGATGGATTCGCACTCAGCGTGTTTATATGGATAATGATGTAAAACGCGTTTACTATCTCTCACTTGAATATTTAATGGGGCGCTTGCTTGGTAATGCACTTATCAATTTAGATTATTATCAGGAATGTTTTGAAATCCTTAAAAAAGATGGTTACAGTTTAGAAGATATTTTGGAGTTTGAACCCGATATGGGTTTGGGAAATGGAGGCTTGGGTCGCTTAGCTGCTTGTTATCTGGACTCGATGGCAACATTGGGGCTACCCGCTTTCGGTTATGGTATAAGGTATGAATACGGAATTTTTAAACAGGAAATTGAAAATGGTTATCAGGTTGAATATGCAGATAACTGGTTGAACAAAGGAAACCCGTGGGATATTTTAAGAAGAAATTTAGTTTATCGTGTAAAGTTTTATGGAAGGACTGTTACCAAACCAAATCTGGATGGAACTTTCTCTTTTGATTGGGTAGATACAGAAGATGTTCTTGCTGTTGCTTACGATGTACCAATTCCTGGATACAAGAATAACATCGTTAACAACCTAAGGTTATGGCAGGCTAAAGCTGCAAGTGAATTTGAGTTTGCAGATTTCAATCGCGGAAACTATGTAGAATCTGTAGCCGCTAAAAATGAGAGCGAAACAATTTCTAAAGTTCTTTATCCAAATGATACTTATGTTGAAGGAAAATTCTTAAGATTAAAACAGCAGTACTTTTTCGTATCAGCAACTTTGCAGGATATTATTAGAAAGTACAAAATTGACCATGATACACTCGATAAATTTTCCGATAAAAATTGTATCCAGTTAAACGATACCCATCCTGTAATTGCAATACCTGAATTGATGCGAATATTAATTGATGAAGAAAAATATGGCTGGGATAAAGCGTGGAGTATCACTACCAAAACTTTTGCATATACAAATCATACAGTAGTTCCCGAGGCTCTGGAAGAATGGTCTGAGCCAATTTTTGCCGAATTGCTTCCAAGACATCTTCAGATAATTTATGAGATTAACAGAAGATTTTTAGAAGAAGTTAAAAAAACTTATTCAAAAGATCAGAAAGTGCTTGACAAGCTTTCGATTATATCTCCAGGACAGGATAGAAGAGTGAGAATGGCAAACCTTGCTATTGTCGGAAGCTTTGCGATCAATGGTGTTGCGGCACTGCACACTGAAATTATTAAAACAAGAATATTTCCGGATTTTTATAAACTCTATCCCAATAAATTTTTTAATGTAACAAATGGTATCACACCAAGAAGATGGTTGAGAACAGCTAATCCTGCTTTATCTGCTTTGATATCAGAAAAAATAGGCAATGAATGGATTAAGGATCTTACAAAATTAAAAAAACTGGAAAAGTTTGTTAAAGATGATCAGTTTATTGAAAACTGGCAGAACGTTAAATGGTTAAACAAAAAACTTCTTATTGCTTTTATCGAATTAGAATATGAAATTAAAATTAATCCTGATTCAATGTTTGATGTGCAGATTAAAAGATTTCACGAGTACAAGCGTCAGTTACTTAATGTTTTCCATGTTATAACTTTGTACAACAGAATAAAAGCTAACCCCAAAATTAAGATGGTTCCGCGCACAATAATTTTTGGTGGTAAAGCTGCACCGGCTTATCACGCTGCCAAGATGGTAATTAAGCTTATCAATTGCGTTGCAGATGTTGTTAACAATGATCCGGATGTGGGCGATAAACTAAAAGTAATATTTCTCAAAAATTATTCTGTTACACTTGCTGAAAAAATTATTCCTGCTTCGGATTTGTCAGAACAAATTTCTATGGCAGGGCTGGAAGCATCTGGTACCGGAAATATGAAATTTGCTCTTAACGGTGCGCTAACAATTGGTACAATGGATGGGGCAAATGTTGAGATAAGAGAAGAAGTGGGTGATGAAAATATTTTCATTTTTGGTTTGCTTGCAGATGAAGTGGTAAAGCTAAAATCAAACAATTATAATCCCAGAGAATATTACGAAAAAAATAAAAATCTAAAGCAAGTTGTTGATATGATTGCAACAAATTACTTTAATCCAAAAGAACCCGGAATTTTTGATGATATGATCAGAGGATTGATGAATGTGGATTACTACTGTTTGTTTGCTGATTATCAGTCATATATTGATGCTCAGGATAAAGTATCTGAACTATATCTTGATCAAAAGAAGTGGACTCAAAAATCAATTTATAATGTTGCACGAGTAGGAAAATTTTCCAGTGACCGCTCGGTAAAAGAATACGCTCAGAATATCTGGAAAGTAAAACCGGTTAAAGTTAAACAATAAATATTTCAAGATTATGGATTACGAATTAAATCACAGAACACGAATTGGACATATACACCTTACGGTTGCTAATTTAGACAGAGCATTAGCCTTCTACAGAGATTTACTTGGATTTCAGGTTACTGCACGCTTTAACAAAAATGCTGTGTTTTTATCATCCGGTACTTATCATCATCACATTGGATTAAATACCTGGGCAGGTGAAAATGCTACTCCTCCTCCAAAAGGACATACTGGTCTTTATCACTTCGCAATTCTTTATCCTTCAAGACTGGATTTGGCAAAAGCTTTCAAGAAAATCTGGGAAGCTAATTATCCGATAGAAGGAGCATCCGATCATGGAGTCTCAGAATCTATCTATCTTAAAGATCCGGATGGCAATGGTATCGAACTTTATGCAGACCGCCTTGTGGAAGAATGGCCAAAAGATGAAGATGGTAACATCATTATGGTAACCAAACCACTTGATTTACCTGGTTTATTAAGTGAATTAGAAAAAATTTAGCTGTACCGATAATCAATCTGTACCTTGATGTTTTTAATAAATAAAAACCCGCAAGACTTTCAGTCGTTTTAGTGAAAGTGATTTTAAGTAAATTCTAAAGGTTAAAGCTATTTTACCAATATTGAAGTAAGAAAAAGAATTAAGAGGATAAAATGTTTGAGTACTTAAGAAGAATATTTTCTTCTTTGTCAGAGAATGAGCAGGGCAATCAGGCAGACGAACAGGAAAATAACATTGATAAAAAACTGCAGATTGCAGCTTGTGCATTGTTTATAGAAATGGCTAAAGCTGACGGACAATTTTCAGAAGAGGAAAAGAATTTTATTGTTTCCGAAATGAACAAAACTTTTAATCTCGATGAACAGTGCACAAATGAATTATTAGAACTTGCCGAGCTTATTGCAAAGGACAGCGTAAGTATTTATGAATTTACTACTATCATCAATCAAAAATTCAGTCTGCAGCAAAAAATTGAACTGCTGGAAAGTCTGTGGAAATTGATTTATCAGGATAAGAAACTAAATGCTTATGAAGATCAGTTAATAAAAAGAATTGGTGCTACGTTAAACTTAGAGCATAAGCAAATAATTGGTGCTAAACTTAAAGTTAAAGAACAATTGGGGTTAAATTAATTTATTAACCCCAAGTGTATTACTACTATACTTCTGAAATATTTACTTTTTGTCAGTCTGAGCTAGTCGAAGACTGAAAATTTTAGAGAGCTCAGTAAAACATATTTTTCATCACACAGAAATCTATACTAATTATTTACTCAACTCTTTTTCTAAAGCTGAAATTAATTCTTTGCTTGTTGGTTCAACTTTGCTGGGGTATCTTGCAACCACATTTCCGTTTTTATCAATAAGAAATTTTTCAAAATTCCAATTGATATCACCTTTTCCTGTTACACTGTTATCTGTAAGAATAGTGTAAAGGGGGGATTTATTGCTGCCATTAACATCAATTTTATCGAATAATCTGAATGTTACATCAAATTTTGTTGAGCAGAAATTTTTAATTTCTTCATTGCTTCCTGGTTCCTGCTGTCCGAATTGGTTACAAGGGAAAGCCAGTATTTCAAATCCTTTATCTTTATATTTTCTGTAAATTTCTTCCAGACCGGAATATTGTTTTGTATAGCCGCAATAGCTTGCAACATTAACTATTAACAAAACTTTTCCGTTGTAATCTGATAATTTTACATTTTTACCATCAATATCTTTTACAGTAACATTTTTGATATTAGAACTCATTTTATCTCCTTTGATATTATTTTTAGCAATTGCAGATGAAATAAAAGCAATTGCAACTAATGCAAGTGTGAAAATTAATTTTTTTGTGAGCATAATTTGTCCTTTTATTTTGTAAAACTTTGATTCTGAATGAAAAGTTCAATTAGCAGTGAACGATCTGTACAAATCCATTACCAGGCAGGAACTTGTTGGCATTGCTGAGCCTCTTCTTCTATCGGATAAAATTTTACCGGCATATTGCCCTATAAAAAAAGCTGCAACAAGAATTGGATAAGTATAAAGTTCAAATCCAATGTTGGAGTAAATTCTTAATAGTACAACAAATGGAACCGGAATATGAATGGCAAGCACCCATTGCAATGAATATCGCCGGACATTAGCCCTCCAGTAACCAAATGGTAAATTAATTATAAAAACAAACAGCGCTGTTAAAATCAAACTCATTTGTTAATAGGATTTTTGATTGGCGAACATAAAAAAATATTTATGTGTGAGCAATTGAGAAATTGTGATATGAATCGCCTGATTAAATTACCCCCTCTTTAAGAGGGGGTTGGGGGAGGCTTTTTTTTATTTCATCAACAGCATTTTACAGGTTTGTACAAAATTTTTTGCACTAATCGTATAAATATAAACTCCTGATGGAAGCCTGGAAGCATCAAATGAAATGGAATAGTAGCCAGCTTCTTTTTCTTCATTGACCAGCTCCGCTACTTGCTGACATATCAGATCAAACACTTTAATACTAACATACCCGGACTCTTTAATGCCAAAACTTATATTGGTTGTTGGATTAAATGGATTTGGATAGTTTGATAACGAATTTGTAATATCCTTTTCTGATATTAATGTAGAGTCAGAAGTCTTTGGCATTAGCATTCCATAAACTGCGAGCCAGTTTGGATCAGAGTATGTTCCATCAATAGAATAAAATGGTCTAACATCATAATACAATAAATCATTGGAATAGTTTTTCGTTAAGTTGTAATCATTATCAGTATAACTTGTAGTGCCCCTGTTAACTGTTGCAATTAGATAAGCATCACCCATAACTCCGTTGTGCTTAACCTTTCTCCAGATTTGATAATGAGTTACATTCACATTGGGATGTTCATTCCAGTATAAAACAACTGGCTGGTTATAAACAGTACCAGTATGCAAAGCTCTGTTAGTTGTAAGAGGTTTGCCTGTATAGTATGCAGTATATGTTTGTGTGCTGTTGGGATAAAAAGTTTTTGTCGCTGTTGTGGAATTATCATTCCAATGATGAAAGCTATAACCAATCTCATTTATAACCTGGTAAACGGCAGTAGCAGTTATTGGGTTTAATTCAACAACATCAAATTGATTGGTTGGTGAGTTATACTGTGTGTTATTAACATTAATAACGCCACCATTGCCAACGTCGGTAAAACTGTTCTGGAAGTTTGGTTTAACAATTTTGCGCAGGTTAGCAATTAATGCAGCTCCATTATCATCACTAACAAGTGTATATGTATAATCTCTGGCCTGACTTAAACTGTTACTATAAGAGTCTCCCATTCTCTGTCTTCTCCAATCACTATTATTAATTCCGCTTTGGTTCCAAACATAAGACGTATTATTAAAAATTTGATCAATTGCACCACCTGTTACTGAGTTACCTGTAAATTTCTTTAGTTGATATGGGCTAGACTTTTGAACATAATCAACATTTATTATTCCATAACCAAAATTATTTTTAACAAAAAAAGTATGCTTAACGTTAAAAGAAATGATTTGTTCAGCGGTTTTTTTTGAACTTTGAATTCCATCCCCTTCCCATAATTCAACACGCCATTGATAGGTTCCCGGAGTTAAATAGAACCACTGTGGGATACCGCTTCCTTGATTTGACTGATAAGTTCCAATCGGATCAGCGAATAATTTTATATAGTAGGTTATCAGATTTGGATTAGAGGATCGCTGCCAATTACATTGAAAATGTAATGCAACCTGGGATTCAGAATAGAGGCTTGTAATATCAGCGCCATTTGTTGGGTTTACAAACCATATAGATTGAGAAAATATTTTGTCCGAAAAGAGTAAAGTTAAAACAACTATTACGAGTAAAGTTGAGAACTTTTTCATAAAAACTCCATTTAACATTTATTTTATTAGGCAAAACAATT
>CAZCJF010000045.1:4372-25578 GCA_964499095.1 uncultured Ignavibacteriaceae bacterium | reverse complement strand
ACATATTAAATAAAACAAAAAATTTAGTTTAAAAAGATCTTATTAAGAATCCGATTATTTCGTCAACTGAATTAAAGCAATTAATTAAATCGGTTTTCCTTTTTTCCAGCAGCATTTGTTTGTTCATCACATCAACTATTTCTTTCCACATTTCTGAATGACAAATAATTGGTTTTACATGTTGCAGATTTTTATTTGCATACTCCCAAACCGCAGCAAATTCAAGCAGAGTTCCTGTTCCGCCCTGCAAAATTATATAAGCATCACCAAGCTCAAGTAATTTTTCTATTCTTTCAAAAAGTTTTTTCTCTCTTACTTCAATTGTTATGTAAGAATTGGGTTTATTATCCCAGCTATCAACAGTAACACCATAAACCAATCCGCCGTTATCGTAAGCACCTTTTGAGGCTGCTTCCATAATGCCTTTATAACCTCCGGTGCAAATGTTAAATCCACTTTTAGCCAGTGCTGCTCCAAGCTGATAGGCAAGTTTATATTGTTCTTCATCTTCCTTTGGAATTGCGCTTCCAAAAATTGTAATTGTTTTGTTCATATCTGTTTTACTTTTTAGTGTCCTTCTCCATACATTTTTTCTCCGGCTTCTATTCTAAGTTTTAAATAATTCTGTGATGGCGGAAGCGGACAGGTTGCATACTTGGTAAACACGCAGGGCGGATTATATGCTTTATTGAAATCCAGAATTATAATACCACTTGAATCCGGTTTATTAACATACATAAATCTGCCTCCACCATAAGTTTCTTCACCGCTTGTTTCATCTGCAATAATCAGAAAAAGTCTTTCTCCTCCTTCATCAACAGCATCAATTCTAAATGATTTGCCGTATCGTTCAAAGACAACTGCGCCGGGAGATTTTTCTTTGCTTATCTGACCAAGAACATTTGGCACTTCAATTTCTTTCGGTGGATTATATTCCTCAAAGCTTGCTTTTATTTTCCAGCTTTCATCAATCGGAAATCTTTCTATTCCCTTAAAATTATTGACAAGATCAGAATTCAAATCGCGAAATCTTATTCCATAAAGGGTGTCTCTTATTATCAGATTAAACTTTATTGAACCAATTTCTAAAACCGTCATGTCTTTTTTCTGGTCATCAATCATTACAATTTCTTTTACGGGCATATCCTGATGAAACACTTCAACATTTTCTTTTGCTTTAAACGTAACAGTTGAATCAACAAACAAAAAAGTTCCGACGCTTTCGGGAAGCTTTGAAGACTCCACAACTATATCATTATTTTTTCCAGAACCAAAAGAGTTTTCGCCTTTCTTTAACCAAAATCTTCCAACAAGATTTAACCATCCATCGTCAGCTTTTAGTCTTGAAACTCTTTTAGCATCCCATTCATTAATTTCTTTAACGTATTCAGGATCCGCTACGGGAGAAGGCTTGCAGCCAATTAAAGCAAACAAAAACAAGATAAAAAAAACAAAATATTTCATACCAAATCCGGCTTAATGATTAAATTTGATTGATTAAAACTAGGATTCTTTAATTGATCGTAAAATACATTTTTCTAAAGAAATATCAGCAAATATTTTATGACTAATAAACAAAAAAATATAACAGAGATACTAGCAGAGTATTTTGGTTATAGTAATTTCCAGGGATTACAGGAGCTTATTATCCGGCGCACTGTTGAAGAGAAAAAACATTCACTTGTATTAATGCCAACCGGAAGTGGAAAATCCCTTTGTTATCAGATTCCTGCCCTTTACTTCGATAACAAAACAATTGTTATCAGTCCGCTTATTGCGCTTATGCAGGATCAGGTAGATGCACTGCGAAAGAAAAACATACCCGCAGGCTTCATTAATTCAACTTTATCAAAAAAAGAACGAGATAAAAGATTAATTGATTTTGTTGAAGGAAAATTAAAACTGCTTTACGTAACTCCGGAAAGATTTCGTAAACCGGATTTTATTGATCAGATAAGAAAAATTAAAATTGATTTGTTAGCCGTTGATGAAGCACATTGTATCTCTGAATGGGGACATGATTTCAGACCAGACTATTCGCGGATAGGTGAATTCAGGGAATTGATTGGAAATCCTTTAACCATTGCATTAACCGCAACCGCAACAAAAGATGTTCAGGAAGATATCATCCGAAAACTGAATCTGAGTAAAAATGAAATTAAAATATTTCATCAGGGAATTGAGCGCCCGAACTTGCGGCTTGAAGCTGTAGATGTTTTTGATGATAAAGAAAAGATTCGGGAAATATTTTCAACATTAAATAATTTCGGTGGTTCGGGAATAATTTATTTCTCCTTAATAAAAACTCTTGAGAAATTTTCTGAAATAATTGGCGACAGCGGCTTTCAACATGGAATTTATCACGGTAAGCTAGATGACAGAAAACGAAAGCAAATGCAGCGTGATTTTTTAAGCGGACAGCAAAAACTTATCCTTGCTACCAATGCATTCGGAATGGGTATTGACAAACCGGATATCAGATTTGTAATTCATGCGGAAGTTCCTTCTTCTATCGAATCTTACTACCAGGAAATAGGAAGGGCCGGAAGAGATGGAAAGGATTCACTTTGCCTTTTGCTTTACAATCAGGAGGACCTTTATACACAAATGGAATTTATTAAATGGTCTAATCCCAGCGCTGATTTTTATTTTGCCCTTTATAACTTACTAAAGCGAGATATTGGATTAATAAACTCAAGTGGAATAGAATATCTGCGCGAACAAATGAATTTTAAAAACAGAAATGATTTCAGAATTGAAACAGCTCTTGCAATGCTTGACAGATATGGCGTTACGGAAGGAGAAATTGAAAATCAAAATCTTAAAGTTGTTAATGAACTTCCTGAGATTTTACAAGATGAAAACTATCTAAAAGAAAAACTTTTGAGGGATAATAAAAAGCTGCTTTCGGTTGTTAATTATTTCCGTGAAGAAAACTGCCGGCGGGTTTTCATCTCAGATTATTTTGGCTTTCCGGGTGAAAATCCTTGCGGCAATTGTGACAATTGCAATATTACTGACTGCTCGCTTAACTAATATTCAAATTTGACTTAAATCACAAAAACCATCTGCGCAATTTGAATGATAAGCAAATCTATTGACAAGTGCGTGTTATAACACATATATTTGAACATAAATTTATATTAAAAAAATAAGGAGAAGAAAAATGGCAAAATGGATAATTGATCAGGCGCATTCTGAAATTAAGTTTAAGGTAAAGCACTTAATTGTTTCTACTGTAACCGGTCAGTTTAATTCGTTCAGTGGAACCGTTATTGCAGACAATCCCGATTTCAGTGATGCTAAAATTACATTTGAAGCAGATATTAACAGTATAGATACTAAAAATGAATAAAGAGATGGGCACTTAAAGTCCCCCGACTTTTTTGATGCTGCTAATCATCCAAAACTAACTTTTGAATCGAAATCAATAAAGAAAAAATCTGACGGCGAGTACTTTGTCACCGGCGATTTAACCATAAGAGGAACCAAAAAAGAAATTACTCTTGATGTAACTTACAACGGCACCGTAAAAGGATTTGGCGGTGTTGAAGTTGCAGGATTTGAAATTACCGGAAAACTAAACCGCTTCGATTTTGGATTACAATGGAACGCACTAACCGAAGCCGGGGGAATTGTGGTTGGCGAAGAAGTTAAGATTGAAATATCTACAGAACTCAATAAACAATAATTAAAATTAACGGCTTGCATAGAATTGATTAACGAATTCTGTGCAAGCTTTTTTATAATATTTATTGTCCCTTTTTAAACACAATAGGAATTGTCATTTGAACTTTTACTGGTTTACCGCGCTGAATTCCGGGTTTAAATTTTGTTTTAGCAACTGCATCGGCTGCAGCTTCATCACAACCAGCGCCTATACCTTTTAATATTTCTGTTTGTGTCACCACACCAGCCTCGTTAATAAGGGCTCTCACAAATACTTTTCCTTCAATTCCTGTTTGCAAAGCAATATTTGGATAAACAACTCTTTTCTGAATTTCAGCAAGACCGCCGATTGGTTCGGGCATTTGCTCAACAGCAACAAAATATGGTGGCTCTTCTTCTTCAATCTTATTTTCTTTGGGAGGGGCTAAATTTACTTTTTCTTTTGAGCCCGAATCTTTAGCAACTTCTTGTGTTGGGTTTTCACCCTTAATCAAATCAACTATTGGCTCATCCAAACCCTGAATTTCCGGAAGTGGAGGCAAAGAAAGATTTTCTGTGTTTGGTGTTGGATTACTGCTTTTAATATCAACTTTTTCTTGCGGCTGAGTCATAGCTGCGGTTTGATTCAGCTGATTTCCCAAAACTTCAGAAGTTGCGGATTTTGTTTGCGATACAATTTTCTTATCAATCACTTCGTCCGATCCGCTTAAAACAAAGCTAAATAAAACAACCGCAGAAATGATGATTGTTATTGAGGCAGCTACAACTTTAAGTATATTTTTATTTTTTTCAGATTTTTCTTTTTGTGCTTTAAAGAAGGCTCTTTTTTCCTCCGGCGTTAAACTGCTTAACTCAATCAATCCCTTTTTTGATGTTGCCGCATTTTCTTTTTGGTCATCCTTCAAAACAGATTGCGGCATTATGTCCTTAGTGCTTTCTGATTTGGGGATTTCTTTTTCAATTGCTGGTGGTATTGGTTTCTGCCTGATTTTTTGCTGTTCAGATTCTACAGTTTTTGCCCGCGAAATACTTTCAATTGACTCTGCTGCTTTAGGCTTTACATCATTTATTCTTGCAATAACCGTTTTATCAACTGATACGATTTTCTTTTCTTGCTGAGTTTTATTTTCTACTACTGGTTTTACCGGAACTGTAATCTTTACCTGTTCTTTTGTGATAGGCTCAGGGGTTCTTTTAGGTTGAGAGAATTTTATTGCGTCCGGTTTTGCTTCATCTTTTGGTTTTTCAACCGCAGATTTTTTTACTTCCTCTTTTAGCTTGCTTATTTCTTCCTGAATAATTTTATTCAACTTTGGATCAGGATCATTGCCTCTAACTATTACGGGCTCATTCTTTTTTTCTGGCTGGGGACTTTTATTAACAACTTTGGGTAAATCTGCTTTTGATTGTTTGATAAGATTAAGTACTTCTTCGGTTGATTTGCTGATTCGTATTTCGGCTTCTTTAATATTTTTTACCGTGCTCTCGCTTATCTGCTTTTCACGGTATTCTACTTTTACTTGCTTTTCTCTTTCGATTTTTTCTTTAAAGAGCTCTCTGATATTTAGAGGTTCCGGATTTTTAATTAGGATGGTTTCTTTTTCTGTTTTTGTTTTTTCTTCAGGAGACAGGGAAGAAAGATTTTCTGAACCATTATCGATGCTGGTTTCTGGTTTGGATTTTACAGAAAGATTAAGTTTTTCTGTTTCGTTGAAATTCATGATCGCTTTTCCAAAATTCAATTAAACGGATTTATTTTTAACTTGTATATTACAACCTCTCTTCTGGTCCGTCCTACGTCAATCTGATTAAAATTGGTGTTCACATTGCACGTGGGTCGGGATAAATTCTTTCAAAATTTTGTGCCATTATTTAATTGAGTTTTGGGGCTCTGCTTTTGATTTTTCTGTTATTATTACGCCACACAACAAAAATGACGGCAAATATTACATTAAGTTTTAGGTTTACAGATGTGTTGTGTAAAAATTTTTTAAGGTGTTCTTATTGCTTGAGGAGAGGTAAGTTATCTAAAATAGAAGATTATCTCGTCAACATATATCTTAATTTTCTTTAATATCGGATTGTTTGTTGAAATCATTTTATCCCCCACAATCTGGTTCCACTCATTTTCAAAAAGGTTTTCATAATCATAGTAAAGTCTTATTGAATAGCAGTCATTTTCAAGCTTACCTTTTTCAAAAAAAGCATATCCTCCGTAATCCCAATCAAAGCCGGAAAAAGAAAAGTTTTTACCATTTAGTTTAACCAAGTCTTTCAATTCCATTCCTATTCTTATGCCGTTATCAATCTCCCAAACAGATTGATCACCATGAATCTCTATCCAATCCGGATATCTGAAATTAACCGTGTCTTTCCACTTAATAAAGAAATATGATGGGGAATCCTTAAAGAAAACCGAGCCCACAACTCTTTCTGTTCCTTCTTCATACCAGCGCTCAACCCTTTCAATGTTTTTGCTGCCAACTATTTTTTTCAGATCTGCTTCTGAGGTTTTGGCATTAAGAAGTTCATTACCCAGGCAAGGTGTTAAAACAAAATCGCTTTTTTGCTGTAAGTAAACATCCGAGTAAAAAACAAAAACTAATATTATAAAAACAGGTTTCATTTCAGTAGATTTTAAAAATATGTTTAAAGTCCTAGCCCAACAAAAAATTATTTGTGTGATATTTTATTAAAGATATATCCGCCATTTACGGCTCCCCAGACTTGTTCGCCTTTATTATTAAAGCCACGATCCCAGCTAATCATTTTATCTTCTGTGATTATTACTTCCGTGGTTGCAAATGCAGCCCCGCGTAAATTGCTTGGACAGTTATTGTCAACCGTACTCCCGGTAAATGTTTTTTCATCAGCTCTTTTAATCAACACTTCGCAACCGTCTCTCTTTAACAGCGAATCGGGAGAAAGTTTATCAAACAAATCGGGGTTTTGCCAGCCTTCTATATAATCTTTTTCATTTGGTAAAGAAAATATAGTGCTAACGATTGTACTGCCAACTTTAGTAAGATTATATATCCGCTGACGGTATGGTTTATCTTTAGTTTGTGCTGATGCCTGCTCTACATACAGCCAATAGCCGTCGTTCCTATCATTCCAAATTCTCTTCATTTCCAAAGAGATATTAAAATAGTTTGAGTCGGTATTAGCTTGTTCTTCGCTGCTGAAAGAGCCCTCCATCCATTTAAACAATGTGGTTAAATCATCTTCTGTTTGGGAAAGTGAGTGTACACTCAAAACAATAATAAAAAAAAGGATTTTTAGTGTTTTCATACTTGTTATTTTTTCTTTTCGGGTATCCATTTTTTTAGAAGCGATACGAATTTATCTTTATCATAATCTTTGTCCCGCTCAAGCTCGCCGGTATTTTGAGAGTGTAATAATTTACCGTCGCCATCTAAAACAAAAAAGTGTGGATATCCTTCGATGGCGGGATATTTTGAAAGAAACTTTTCGTTCTTGTTTTCCTTGCTGTAATTAATTTTTACCACAACAAAATGCTTATCAAGTAATGATTTTACCTCTTCTGTTCTTTTCATAAAATCATCAATTCGATGACACCAGATACACCACTCTCCTCCAACATCCAGAATGATCATTTTGTTATTCAACTTAGCAAAAGCAACTGCTGCTTTTAAATCTTCATCCGGATTTCTGTTGGGATCAAATTTGGTTATGGTCTCGAAAGATTGTGCGTAAAAAGCAGCGGCAAATACAAAGAGAAAATAAAATAAAAATACTTTTTTCATAATGTGTTTCTAATATTATTAAAATTTGTTTTTTACTGATTGATATAAATCAAATTAGATATTTAATAACCACAAATCCCCCTATTAGTAAAGCCGTAAATGCTATTGCAAGCCAGTTAAAATATTTATCTATAAAAGATTTTATCTGTGGACCAAATTTCCATATTAACCAGGAAACCAGAAAAAATCTCGCTCCACGGCTTATTACAGAGGCAACAATAAACATAGCAAGATTAATGTTAAATGCGCCTGAAGAAATTGTAATGATCTTGTAAGGAATTGGAGTGAAACCGGCAGTAAAGATAATCCAAAAATCATACTGGCTGTACATCTTTTGAATATCATTAAATGCTTTAACAGTAAATCCCGGAATATTATTAAAGAAAAATTGTGCAATTCCGGTAAATTCATTGGATGGAGTCCACCACAAAAAATGTCCAAGTGCATATCCGGTCAAAGCTCCAAGAATTGATCCCAAAGTACAAATTGCTGCTAATTTAAATGCTTTTTCCCTTGCCCCTAAAACCAGTGCAATAAGTAGGGCGTCTGGTGGGATCGGAAAAACAGAGGACTCTGCGAAAGCCAAAAGAAAAAGAGCCGTAGCACCATAAGAGGTGTTAGCAAAGTGAAGAACCCAGTCGTAAAGATTTCTAAGAATTTTCATTTATTACCTGTAATTAAGGAACAAACATAACAAATTTCTTAAGAATTTGGGCGATAATCGATTTTTTACTTGGTATAATGATTGTAAATAATTGATGCTCAATAATTGAGAAGTATCAAACAATAACTAAAACTTAAAAGGAGATAAAATGAAAAAGTTATTTTCGCTTCTAACCCTTGTTATGTTCGGAGCTTCTGTTTGCTTTGCACAGGTTAACCCCGGTTATGATGGACCAAAGCCAGAAGTAAAACAAGGATCTAAATCATTTGTTTTTCTTTACACACCATTTCAAAGCAATTTAAATCCCGCTTATGTTAGCTCTGCATCAGATTACCCCTCTGATGTTATTAATCTTTACGGTGCAGGGTTTAGATATTTTGTTACCAACGAAATTGCTTTGGGGCTTGGTTTAAATTTTGGGACGGGCTCATCTTCTCAGGAATTTGCAGGCGGCAACAAAGAAGAAACTTCGGGAACATCATTCGGTATTGCGCTGGATGCAAATTATCATCTAAAGGCATTATATAGTGTTTCGCCTTATGTTGGCGTTAATGTAAACTTCGGAAGTTATTCTGTAACCGAAGAAACAACCGTTGCAAACGTTACAGATAAAACAGAGTTTTCGGGAACTGGTTTCGGGCTCGGATTAAATTTTGGTTTCGATTGGTATTTTACAGAGGGATTATCGCTCGGAGGAAAATATACTCTTGGGTTCAGCAGCCTGGGTAAACCAGAAAATAAAGATGGGAACGTAACCGTTGAGGGTCCTAGCCGATCATCTTTTGGAATTGGTTCAGCAAGTGTAATCTTAAACGTTCATTTCTAATTAATTATTGCCGTTTATCAATAATTCCTTGGGCTCAAAAGGTCCAAGGATTATTTTTATCACAACTATATTCTTAGAGTTTTATATAAGAGAAATCTCACAACTTCTTTAATGAGATATAATTAACAAATAAAAAATGTTGACAAATTAAATTTTTTAATTAAATTAGTTCTGCCATTTTTGGCAAATAAACACAAACAATACTAGGAGAATTCTATGAAAAAGTTCTATCCCGTTCTTTTCGCTGTTCTTTTTGTTGCTCTTTTTGTTGGATCTTCTAATGCCCAAAGCAAAATGGCACTTGGTGTTCAGGGCGGAATTGCAATCCCGATGGGAGATTTCGGTGATGCTGTTGATTTAGGTTTTGGTGGACAAGGAAACTTTGCTTATACAGTTTCACCAAATCTTCAGGTAACTGGTTCTGTTGGTTATTTAACCTGGTCATATAAAACTGATAGCGATATTGCTAGTGGAAGTTTTAGTACTGTTCCTGTTCTTGCAGGCATAAGATATAGTTTTCCGGCAAAAGGATTCGCTCCTTATGTAATGGCTCAGTTGGGCGTACATTTCTGGTCATCCAGTTTTGAGATTGATTTAGATCCATTGTATGACGGAATGTTTAAAACCTCAGGAACAAATAGTGTTAACGCAACACAGGCAACTTATGAATTCTCAGACAACGGAACCGAATTTGGTTTTGGTGTTGGTGCAGGATTCTTATTACCTCTTAGTCCAAAGTTAGACTTAGATGTTAACGCAACCTATAATAGCATATTAACTGAAGGCAGTTCAACCAACTATATCGGAATTATGGCTGGCGTTCTTGTTGCGCTATAATTAAAAAGATAATTGTTTATAAAAAAGCAGTGCTAAATGCACTGCTTTTTTCTTTTTGAGCTAATCGTTTTTTCTTTTTCCTATCATTATTTTTCCCGCAATAATTTTTCAGAGGTTTAAATGAAGTTCGAAAGAAATGCGGGAATACTTCTCCATCCAACATCATTACCAGGTAAATATGGAATTGGTGATCTTGGTTATGATGCTTTTAAATTTGTAGATTTTTTAGAAAAAGCCGGACAAAAACTCTGGCAGGTATTTCCTCTTGGTCCAACCGGTTATGGTGATTCACCCTATCAATGTTTCTCCGCTTTTGCCGGAAATCCAAATCTTATTGGTCCAGATAAATTGATGGAAGACGGTTTACTTCGCGATCATGATTTGCACAACATCCCACGTCACAACCCAATATCAATAGATTATGGTGAGGTAATAGAGTACAAAAAATCCTTACTTAAGAAGGCTTTTAATAATTTCAAACATCATCAGGAAAAGTTTGAAAAAGACTTTAATAAATTCTCCAAAGAAAATAAACTTTGGCTGGATGACTTTGCCTTTTTTATGGCGGCTAAAGAAGCTCACGGTGGAATCGTTTGGAAAGATTGGGATGAAGGGCTTGTGCTTCGTAAGAAAAAATCTTTAGATGAGTGGAAGAAAAAATTAGAAGATGATATTCTGTATCAAAAATTTGTTCAATTTGCTTTCTTCAAACAATGGCACGAGATAAGAGCTTATGCGAACAGCAAAGGAATAAAGATAATTGGTGATATGCCCATATTTATTGCTTATGATAGTGCAGATCTCTGGGCAAATAAAAATCTTTTTACCGTTGATGAAAAGGGAAATCTTGAAACAGTTGCTGGCGTTCCTCCTGATTATTTTTCTCCAACGGGACAGCTTTGGGGAAATCCATTATATCGCTGGAAAGAAATGGAAGCCGATGATTTTGAATGGATGAGAAATCGTTTTGCGCATTTGTTTACAATGGTTGATATCGTTCGCATAGATCACTTTAGAGGATTTGAGGCTTTCTGGGAAATCCCTGGGGATGCACCAACCGCTGAAACAGGCAAGTGGGTAAAAGCTCCGGGTCACAAATTATTCAAATCAATTAAAAAACATCTTGGTGATGTTCCTATTCTTGCAGAAGATCTTGGGGTAATTACTCCTGCAGTGGAAAAACTTAGAGATGATTTTGAATTTCCCGGAATGAAAATTCTTCA
The DNA here is from genome assembly GCA_964499095.1 of uncultured Ignavibacteriaceae bacterium. Lineage (GTDB taxonomy): Bacteria > Bacteroidota > Ignavibacteria > Ignavibacteriales > Ignavibacteriaceae > IGN3. Next base: position 14,592 of record CAZCJF010000045.1, on the reverse strand, counting down.
GTTTGCTTTTGGAACCGATATGGAAACAAAATTTTTACCTCACAATTTTGTGCAAAATTGTGTTGTTTTAACTGGGGCGCACGATAACGACACAACGCGTGCTTATTTTGAAAAGGCAAAGGCAGATAAAAATTCTGATATATATGAACACGCACAAAAATATCTTAATTATTTTGGTGATGATATTGTTTACGAGTTAATTCGTGCTGCGTATGCTTCGGTGGCTAATATTGTTATTGTTCCAATGCAGGATATTTTAAATCTTGGTGGTGAAGCGCGAATGAATTTTCCCGGCAAGCTTGGCGGCAACTGGATGTGGCGTTTTACGTGGGATCAGATTCAAGAAGATCTTCATTTAAAATATTATGGCTTGGCTCAATTATACGAAAGACCACCAAAGCCCAAAAAAGTTGAATCGACAGAAAAGTAGAGTTGTCATTCTGCGCTTTACCAAAGGCATCCTTCTAGAAGATGCGAAATCTATTATATTAAAATTCTGGGTGCCGGATCAAGTCTGGCAAGATAATTAGACTGAATCTTGATGTTAGTTTATGAATCAAACAATTAAAAAAATCAAAGGAGTGCAAATTGAATAAAATATTTATATCGGTGATTTTATTAACTGCTATTTTCATTAGCTGCAGTAAGAGTGGTTCTAATGATAATCTTAATTGGGAAGAAAATCTTGAATCTGCATTACAAAAAGCAAAAACCGAAAATAAAGCGGTGCTTGTTAATTTCACCGGCAGCGACTGGTGTATTTGGTGTCAAAGATTAAGTGAAGAAGTGTTTTCTAAAAGCGAGTTTGAAGATTATGCTGAAAAGAATCTAATTCTTGTGAGATTAGATTTCCCTAAAAACATCGAACAAAGCGTTGAAACAAAAATGTATAACAATCAGCTTGCACAGCGATTTGGAATAGAGGGTTTTCCGACAATACTTCTTTTTAACTCTTCCGGAAATCTTGTCTTAAGAACAGGCTATCAACCAGGTGGCCCCGTAAATTATGTCAACCATCTGAAAAGTTATTTATAATATTAAGAAGTGGCTGTCTCATAAGTTGAGTTTTATGTGTCATTCCCGTGAAAGCGGGAATCCAAAACGCATAAAACAAAATAGATTCCCACTTTCGTGGGAATGACAATTCGGTATTTTTAACTTTTGAGACACCCCGTTTTTATTATTAACCCGATTACATTACCTATTAAATTCCTTTCGCTTTTACTAAATTTGCCCACAATAAGTTCAATTTTATGCCCACCTGCCGGCAAGGCGGGTTCAATTTCAAGAGTAAATATGAATAGAAAAATAATTGTAATTGGTGCAGGTATTTCGGGTTTAACAACGGCTTATCTTTTATCTAAAAAGGGATTTGACGTAACAATTCTGGAAAAAAATAATTCCGTTGGCGGTTCAATTGAAAGTGTTTTGGAAAATGGATTTTTATTTGATCGCGGACCAAACAGTGCGCTTGAAACAACTCCTGTGATTGGACAATTAGTTCGTGAACTTGAACTTGAACCTGAACTCTTATATGCGAACAAGCAAGCAAATAAAAGATACATATTAAGAGACAACATTCTTCACCCTCTTCCGATGTCTCCACAGGGACTAATTAAAACAAAGCTGTTTTCCGGTAAAGCAAAATTACGTTTGATGGCTGAGCCATTTATCGGAAGATCAAAAGATGGTTATTATCAAAGTCTTGCAGAGTTTGTTAAGCGAAGATTGGGGCAGGAGTTTCTTGATTATGCAATCAATCCCTTTGTTGCCGGAGTTTATGCAGGAAGACCAGAGGATTTGAGTGTTAAATCTGCGTTTCCAAAGCTTTATGCGCTTGAAGAAAAATACGGCGGCTTAATAATCGGAACTATACGATCTATCCGGGAAAGAAAAAAGCGCGCTGAAAAATCCAAACAATCCGCCAAAATGCTTTCCTTTAAAAGCGGAATGATCGCGCTTCCGAAGGCTATAGAAAAGTATTTTGGAAATAACATTTTGCTTAAGAGCGAAGTTATATCAATAGATAAAGATGAAAATGGTTACCTGGTTTCTTATCAGCAGAATGGAAACATAAACAACCTAAAGTGCGATGCGATTCTTTCTACTGTTCCGGCTTATACGGCGGCGGGACTTTTTACAAAGTTTGATAAAAATTTTAAAACACATTGCGATGCAATTTATTATCCTCCTGTTTTAGTTTACTATTTAGTCTATAATAAAAAAGATATAAAACAGGCTTTGGATGGATTTGGTTTTTTAATTCCGGAAAAGGAAAAAAAATCATTCCTTGGTGCTTTGTGGAGTTCAGTGATTTTTAATCACCGGACAGATGAGAATACTGCCGCCTTTACTTTGTTTATTGGCGGCTCCAGAAATCCCGGATTTGTAAATCAGGATAAAGCATTGCTCCTTTCAAATGTCAGAAAAGAGTTTGAGATGTTAATGGGAATATCAGCTCCTCCTGTTTTTTCGTCGGAACGATTCTGGGAAAGGGCAATTCCTCAATACAATCTTGGCTATATTGAACACGAAAGGTTTTTTGATGAGTTTGAAAAACAGAACCCGGGAATGTTTATAAGCGGTAATTTCCGCGGTGGAATTTCTGTTGGAGATTGTATTAAGAATGCTGAATTAGTTGCAAAAAAAATCAATGTAGAATTTAGAATGTAGAATTTAGAATGATTTTAAAAGAATCCACAGAAAAATATTATAATCCGATTCTGGAAAAGAGTTTTAAATTTGCAATTAGAATCATTCGTTTTTACAAATTAAAATCATCTGCTGATTATCATTTAAATTCATTATTTAAACAATTATTACGTTCTGGAACATCAATCGGAGCAAATGTTTCTGAAGCACAAAGCGCGTTTACTAAAAAGGATTTTATAAACAAACTAGGGATATCGTTAAAAGAATCACGAGAAACAGAATATTGGTTAAAATTATTAAAAGAATCTGAAGTAATATCTTTAAAAGAATTCAACAGTTTATATTGTGATTGTGAAGAACTTTCAAAATTATTAACATCAATTATTAAATCATCAAAAAGTATATAATTCTACATTATACATTCTAAATTCTACATTAAAAGGAGAATTTTATGTCAAAGTATCCAACAATCCGTCACCGTCGTTTAAGATACAATCCGCTTATGCGAGACATGGTTAGAGAAACCGTGTTAACTAAAAACGACTTAATATATCCTTTATTTGTTGTGCCCGGAGAAAAAGTAAAAAATCCGGTTAAGTCTATGCCGGGAGTTTATCAGCTTTCTATAGATGAGCTGGTAAAAGAATGTAAAGAAGTAAGTGCTCTGGGAATTCCTGCAATAATTTTATTTGGGATTCCGGAACACAAAGATGAGGTTGGGTCGGGTGCATATGATCCAAATGGAATTATTCAACAAGCCGTCCGTGCAATAAAATCAGAAATAAATGACCTTCTCGTTATTACTGATGTTTGTATGTGTGAGTACACATCGCATGGGCACTGCGGAGTTTTAAATGGAGAGGAAATTTTAAATGATAAAACAATTGAGCTGCTTGCCAGAGAAGCATTAACTCACGCCCAGGCAGGTGCCGACATAATTGCTCCTTCTGATATGATGGATGGACGCGTGGCGGTGATAAGAAAAACACTTGACGCTAATGGTTTTGAAAAAATCCCTATTATGAGTTATGCTGCAAAATATGCTTCTGGTTTTTATGGACCATTCAGAGATGCGGCAGAATCAACTCCCGCCTTTGGAGACAGAAGATCTCACCAAATGGATGTTGGAAATGTAAACGAGGCTTTACGCGAAGTTGCCGAAGATATAGAGGAGGGTGCGGATATCGTAATGGTGAAACCGGCAGGACCTTATCTTGATGTAATCAGAGCTGTTAAAGAAAAATTTGCAATGCCTACTGCGGCTTATCAGGTGAGCGGAGAATATGCTATGATAAAAGCTGCCGGTGCAAATGGATGGATTGACGAAGAGCGGGTAATGGTTGAATCGGCTTTTGCAATTAAACGCGCCGGCGCAGATATGTTTTTAACATATTTTGCAAAAGACTTAGCCAGATGGATTGACAAAACCAGAAAGTAACTATCAGTGGGTTGACGTTTTTAGCGCACCACTTTTGAACTTTTAAAAATAACTTTTTTGATGATCACTTATTATAAAAACCAGGTGGTGCGTGATTTTGTATGGACTTTAACCTCTCCTTCTTTATTTGAGTACATTCCCGAACATCCTGAAATAATTTTCTGGAAATCAGAACTTTATAACTCAGAGTTTTTATCCCTTCAGAATCTGATTAATCATCTCGATGAAGACCCATCAAGATTAAATTTTCATATCAATGAAAGCAACAATAAACTCCTGGGGAAATATTTTGAAAGCTTTATCGGGTTTTGGCTGTTAAACTCAAAAAGATTTAAGTTGATTAATAACAACGTACAGGTTGAAAAAAATGGCGAAACTCTTGGGGAGTTTGACTTTATTTTAAGAGATAATTCTACTGAAGAGTTTATTCATCTTGAGTGTGCGGGAAAATTTTATCTAAGCTCTGAAAACTCAAGTGATTGGTCAACATTTATTGGTCCCAATCCCCACGATAATTTGCAAAAGAAAATGAACAAAATGATTTATGATCAGACAAATCTAAGCAGAACAGAAAATGGTAGAAGCAACCTGATTGAGTTTGGAATAAATAAAATAAAATCAGCAATGATTATTAAAGGATATTTCTTTTATCATTTCAATAGTTTTTATAACAATTCGATAATCATCCCGGAACATTCAAATATAAATCATAACAAAGGCTGGTGGTTGAGCTTTTCTGAAGCCGGAAACCTGAGAAATTTAAAATCAGAAAAGTGGGCTGTGCTTAAAAGGCAAAACTGGATTTCGGCTACTGTTATTAAGGATAAAAAAGAGATATTTAATTTTGAAGAGTTATTGCTGTTTCTTAAAAGCTATTTTGAGTTCAATTATTATCCTTTGCTGATAGTCTCTCTCCATGATGAAAATGATTTGCTGGTTGAAACAACCCGGGGCTTTGTTGTTTCCAATCTTTGGCCAAATATTAATTACATTCACTAAATCTTATGAATATTAAAAAGAAAAAAATCACAATAAGATTTTATGAAGAGTTAAATGACTTTTTGCCCGCAGGAAAAAGGAAGAAAAGAATCTCTCACAATTTTATTGATAGAACATCAATAAAAGATCTTATTGAATCGCTTGGCGTACCGCATACAGAGGTTGATCTGATATTGGTAAACGGCAAATCTGTTTCCTTCCAATACTTAATTAAAGATAAAGATTACATTTCGGTTTATCCGGTGTTTGAGAGCTTCGACATTGCGGGGCTACAAAAACTTCGCCCCAAACCTTTGCGTCATCCCAGGTTTATTTGCGATGTTCATCTTGGTAAACTGGCAAGAGATTTAAGAATGCTCGGTTTTGATGTTTATTATAAAAACAACTTAACAGATAACGAGATAGTTAAACTTTCCTTAAAAGAGCGGCGAGCAATTTTAACAAGGGACCTTGGAATTTTAAGGCGCAGCGAGGTATCGCATGGATACTTTGTGAGAAATACTCATCCACAAAAGCAAATAAAAGAAATAATTGATCGTTTTCAGCTTGATGAACAAATAAAGCCTTTTACCAGATGCTTGGTTTGTGGATCTAGGCTTGTAAACATTCCGAGAAAAAGGGCATTGGAAAAGGTACCTGAAAAAGTAAGACTTCAACAAAACAAGTTCTATTTTTGCAAAAGCTGTGATAAAATTTATTGGCGCGGAAGTCATTTCCAAAAAATGAATTCAATTATTAGGCCTTTGCTAAAAACCAATAACTGAAAAAGATATGTGGATTATACTGCGGGTTATTATTGCAATTGTTTTTCTTGCTGCATTACAGATTTATTTTATAAAGAAATCTCAAAAAACATTTCTCTGCATTTTTCCCGGCACTTCAACAAAAACACTTAAATGGTTTGTTTGGCTGTTTCTGGTTTTTATAAATCTTTATCCGATTATTTTAATCTCGGGGATGGTTTATGCAGCAATTACTCATCAGTCCCCATCTTTTCCGGATAGCTGGATTCTTGATTACTTTCTTATTTATCCGTTTTGGATTTTATTTATTCTGACATTTCAAATGGTAATATATTATCTGCTGTTTGATGTTCTGAAACTGTTTTTCTATCCATTAATCAGAAAGCAAAAAGATAAAGTTTATAAAATCGAGTCTTATCTTGTTCTGATATTATTACTGTTTTTCCTTTTCTACGTACCAGCTAGGATTATCTATGATTATAATGCGGTTGAAGTGAATGAAATTTACTTAACAAAACAAAACTTACCGGAAGAGTTAAATAATTTTAAAATAGTTTTCATATCAGACATTCAGGCAGATCGATACACGGATAATGAAAGACTGAAAAATTTTATTGATAAGGTTAATGCCGAAACCCCCGACCTCGTTTTAATAGCGGGAGACGTTATAACTTCAACACCAGAGTATATTGATAGAGCCGCAAAGTACATCGGAAAAATAAATGCCAAATATGGGGTTTATTCCTGCGTGGGTGATCATGATAACTGGGCGTATCGGCAGGATAATCAACGAAGCATTAAAGAAATTACAGATGCACTTAACAAATACAGCGTTAAAATGATTGATAACGACGTTGAAAAAATTTCTGTGGGAAATTCAAGAATCGGCATCACTTTTATTACAAACACCTATGTAGAAAAGATTCCCGATACACTTTTGAATCAACTAACAAACTTTAATAATGCCGATTTAAAGATATTACTCTCCCATCAACCCAACAAAAACCTGATTGAATCTGCAGCCCGTAACAATTATGATCTTTTTCTTGCCGGACACACTCACGGCGGGCAGATAACTTTATTATTTCCTTTTATTCAGTTAACTCCAACTTTAATAGAAACAACTTTTATAAGAGGCGAAAAATATTTTGGGAATACACTTGCCATAGTTACCCGTGGATTAGGAATGTCTTTAGCGCCTGTAAGATACAACTCAACTCCCGAGGTAGTTGTAATCAGGCTGTTTAATAAAAATTAGATTTTAGTTACTTTTAATTTAAACTTTAAAAAAAGATAAGAGTTAAAAAATGAAGGTTGATAAGAAATTAAGAATGATTGCTTTGTTTCGTGAGTTTCTTCACGATCGATTTAATCTTGAAGAAGATAAAGCTACAGAGGAAGAAATAATTGAAAACGTAAAAAAGGGCATTGAGTTCCGCGGGATGAATTTATGGGTTTTAATCTTCGCAATCTTTATTGCATCAATCGGATTGAACGTAAATTCCACAGCTGTAATTATCGGTGCAATGTTAATCTCCCCGCTGATGGGTCCGATTATGGGCATTGGTCTTGGAATAGGAATAAATGATTTTGAGCTCATAAAAAAATCATATAAAAACTTAGGTGTGGCGGTTTTAATAAGTGTTATTACTTCAACATTTTACTTTTTAATCACACCTTTAAGTGATGCTCAATCAGAACTACTGGCAAGAACAACTCCAACTATTTGGGATGTTATGATTGCTTTGTTTGGTGGCTTGGCCGGAATTGTAGCCGCTACAAGAAAAAGCATTAGCAATGTAATTCCCGGCGTGGCAATTGCTACCGCCCTTATGCCTCCTCTTTGCACCGCGGGATTTGGTCTGGCTTCGGGAAATTTTTCGTTTTTTATTGGAGCTTTCTATTTGTTTTTCATTAACAGTGTGTTCATAAGTCTGGCAACTTACACAATAGTAAGATTTTTAAAATTTCAGAAGAAGGAGTTTCTTGATGAAGAAAGGGACAGAAAGGTAAAGCGCTCAATTATTATTGTTGTGCTTATCACGATAATCCCAAGCATAATTATGGCTTACAATATTGTTAACAGAACCTTTATCGAAAAAAATGTTCAGCTCTTCATTTCCAATGAGTTGAATTTTCCAGACACACAAATTATCAGCAGGAACATTAACTATGATTCAAGCAGAGTAAGAATTGAAGTGTTTATGCTCGGAGCTGCTGTTACTAACGAAATGCTGGGTCTAGCTAAAACTAAACTTAAAAATTATCATCTGGAAGATGCAGACCTTCACATCAAGCAGGGCATTGGTATGCAAAACAATTTTGATATTAATGCTTTAAGAAGCGGAGTAATAGAAGATCTTTACAGAAAAAATGAAGAGATAATTAAAAACAAAGATAGCCAAATCAGGCTTCTGGAAAATAAGATTTCAGTTCTAGCCAAAGACAGATTTCCCATTGAAGATATCTCTAAAGAAGCAAAAACAGTTTTTGGTAATCTATCAGAATTATCTGTTCAGAAATCTTATATTATGAACTACAAAACAAATAAGATAGACACTGTAACTATGGGATATGCAAAATTTTCAGGTCGTGTCTCTGCTTCCGACAGAAATAAATTAAATGATTGGTTAAAGGTAAGAACTAACAGTGAAAAAATAAGATTGGTTATTAATTAAATTTTTATGGCTCTGCAACTCTCTGAAATATTTATTTATCCTATTAAATCTCTTGGCGGTATTTCTCTTAATTCTTCTTTTGCCGGTGAGCGCGGATTAAAATATGACAGGCGTTATTTGCTTGTGGATGAAGATGGAATATTTATTACACAGCGAGATTATCCACAAATGGCTTTATTAAAATTATCTATTTGTGATGATGGATTTAGAGTTTTGAACAAACAGGATAATTCTCAATTAATAGTTCCTTTTGAAGCTTATTCTACAGAAAAATTAAAGGTGCAAATTTGGGATGACATTTGTGCTGCCATAAAAGTGAGCAGCAATTTTGATAATTGGTTTTCTGCTGCAATTAATAAAAAGTGTTCTCTGGTATATATGCCCGAAACCGAAAGAAGAATTGTTGATAAAGAACGAAAATATGTGGACGACGAACACCTTGTAAGCTTTGCTGATGGCTATCCGTTTTTGATTATCGGACAATCATCTTTGGATGATCTGAATAAAAGATTAGCTTCTCCGGTTCCTATAAATCGTTTTCGTCCTAATTTTGTTTTTACCGGTGGAGATGCGTTTGAAGAAGATAATTGGAAAGATTTTTTTATTGGCAACTTAAAATTCAGGGCGGTTAAGCCCTGTGACCGCTGTGTAATTACTACCACGGATCAGGAAACTGCTGAAAGGAATGAAGAACCATTAAAAACGTTGTCCACTTTCAGAAAATTTGGTAACAAAGTATTATTTGGAATGAATGTAATCTCTTCCTCCACTGGCGTAGTTTTGGTCGGTGACAAAATAAACTTAAAATCTGATTATTAACTCTTGAGATACTAATGAAAAACGAAATTACTTTTCCTCAATCAACAATAAAATTTTTAACTGCACTTTCTAAAAACAACAACAAAGAGTGGTTTGAAAAAAATCGTGTGCGGTATGATTTTGAGCTGCTGCAGCCCGCAATTCAATTTGTAATTGATCTTGGTGAAAAACTTTCTGAATTATCACCAAATATTATGGCTATTCCGAGAGTAGATAAATCAATTTTCAGATTGCACAGAGATGTAAGATTCAGAAAAAATAAAGAACCATACAAAACCAATCTCGGACTTTATTTTTGGGAAGGTAAAGGAAAAAGAATGGAATGTTCGGGATTTTATTTTCATATAGAACCGAATAATTTTTTCCTTGGTGCCGGGATGTATGTATTTTCACCACAACAGTTAAAAAAATTCAGGGATATAGTATATAAACCTGAAAAAGCTAAAGAGCTTTCAAATATTATTTCCTCAATTCTAAAGAATAAAAATTATTCTATTGGTGGAAAAACTTATAAAAAAACTCCACGCGGATTCGATTCTGATTATAAGTATGCTGATTTACTTTTACACAGTGGAGTTTACACATTCTTCGAAACAGATTCCCTGAATATGTTTCATAAAAAAGATATAGTGGAATTTTCTTACAATGTTTTTAAAGATTTGAATCCTCTCCATCAATGGTTGGTTAAAAACATCTGATCTAAAATTGAGATTACAAAAGATTTAAATTTCAATTACAGCAACGAATTGAATTGAATCTTACCTCAAAAATGATATATTGCAATTAGTTCGAACCACACCGAACAATACTTTTCTTTAACAAATTACGGAGGTGCGATATGAAGTATATTTCATATTTGCTACACAACTTCAGAAACATCCCGCAGATAAA
>CAZCJF010000045.1:1988-4272 GCA_964499095.1 uncultured Ignavibacteriaceae bacterium | reverse complement strand
ATATGAAGTATATTTCATATTTGCTACACAACTTCAGAAACATCCCGCAGATAAAAAATCTTGACCAGCAATATGTTGATGATATTGAAATTGTTGGTTCGGTTTTACCTTTCAAGACAAATAATTATGTTATTGAAAATCTGATTGATTGGTCAAAAGTGCCCGAAGATCCGATGTTTAAACTCACATTTCCGCAACGGGACATGCTTCTTCCTAATCATTATGAAAAAATGAAATCTGTTGTTATGAATGGTTCTGATAAGCAGAAGATAAAACAAATTGCAAATGAGATTCGTTTGCAACTGAATCCTCATCCTGCTGGTCAGCTTGAACATAATGTCCCGATGATTGAAGGGGAAAAAATTTATGGAATGCAGCACAAGTATCGTGAGACTGTTTTATTTTTTCCAAGTCAGGGACAAACCTGCCACGCTTATTGTACTTTCTGTTTCCGCTGGCCTCAGTTTGTCGGAATGGAGGACTTAAAGTTTGCATCAAAAGAAGCAGAGTTGTTAGTAAAATATGTGAGAGAACATAAAGAAGTAACGGATGTTTTATTTACCGGCGGTGACCCATTGATTATGAAAACAAAACATCTTGAAACATACATCAGACCATTGCTCGAAGCGAATCTTGAAAATCTCAGGCACATTCGTATTGGTTCAAAAGCACTTGCTTACTGGCCTTACAGATTTTTAACCGATGATGATGCTGATGAGTTATTACGATTGTTTGAAGATGTTCACAAAGCAGGAAAACATCTGGCATATATGGCTCATTTTAATCATCCGGCTGAACTTGAAAGTTATGCAGTAGAGAAAGCAATAAAAAGAATTCTTGACACGGGCGCAGTAATAAGAACTCAGTCGCCTGTTATGAAACACATAAATGATGACCCAAAGATTTGGGCTGATATGTTGCGAAAGCAGGTTAAACTCGGTTGTATTCCTTATTATATGTTCATTGCACGAAATACAGGTGCCCAGCATTACTTTTCAATTCCTTTAATTGAAGCCTGGAAAATTTTCAGAGAAACATATCAATCAGTTAGCGGAATATGCAGAACACTTCGTGGTCCAAGTATGTCTTGTCTTCCCGGCAAAGTTCAGATACTTGGTGTTGCTGAAGTCAGAAATGAAAAGGTGATGGTATTTAGGATGATTCAGGGTAGAAATCCGGATTGGGCTGCAAGACCATTCTTTGCTGAGTATGATGAAAAAGCCATCTGGTATACTGATTTAAAACCTGCTTTCGGTGAAGAGAAATTTTTCTTTACGGATGAACTCAATCGGATTCTGAAACCGGAAGAAGTCGAGTATGATTTCGAGTAATGTTTAAGTAACAAAATATTTAATGCTTCCTTTGTTTTAATACATTGGAAGCATTTCTCTGTTATACCATCTGTAATATTATTTTACCATTGATAAAAGAGCTTTCTGATAAAGAAAAAATTTTTGTTTAATTTCCTGCCTGAATAAAAAACACAATTATTACCACTAAACCGCGAGCGCAATATGAAAAACTATTTCATTTCCTGCTTTTTGCTTTTCCTCATTTCGCTTTCAAGCATATCAGCACAGGTAGATGCAAGAATGCTTCAATATCCTGATGTTTCAAATACTCATATTTCATTTACTTATGCCGGTGACATCTGGGTTGTCCCTAAAACAGGCGGAACTGCTTACAGACTAACTACTGCAAAAGGTGTCGAAGGTTTTGCGAAATTTTCTCCTGATGGCTCTCAGTTAGCATTCAGCGGAAATTATGATGGTAATACTGATGTATATGTTATTCCGATTCTTGGTGGATTACCAAAAAGAATAACGCATCACGGAATGACCGACAGAGTTGTTGATTGGTTTCCAGATGGTAAAAATTTATTGTTTGCATCCTCAAGAGAAAGTGGCAAACAAAGATTTAATCAATTCTTCAAAGTTTCTAAAGATGGTGGACTTGCAGAAAAACTTCCACTGCATTACGCTGAATTTGGTTCTTTTTCACCTGACGGAAGAAAAATTGCTTTCACAATACGATCGAGAATGTTTAGAACATGGAAAAGATATCTTGGCGGAATGGCTGCTGATATTTATGTCTTCGACTTTGATAAAATAACTTCTGAAAATATTTCAAATCATATTGCAAATGATGAAATTCCTATGTGGAAAGAAAATAAGATTTATTTTTTATCTGACAGAGATAAAAATCAACGATACAACATTTGGGTTTATGATCTTTCCACAAAGCAAAACAGGCAACTGACTTTCTTTGATAAATTTGATGTTCA
>CAZCJF010000045.1:0-1888 GCA_964499095.1 uncultured Ignavibacteriaceae bacterium | reverse complement strand
CCGAAGAATGATTCTCTGACAGTAAAGAAGGATGAGGAAATAAAACCAGAAGATAAAAAATCCGAAGAAAAGAAAGACGAGAAAAAAGTCAAAGAAATTAAAATTGATTTTGATGGGTTTGAAGAAAGATTGGTAATACTTCCTCCATCGGCAGGAAACTACGGTAATCTCTCTGCTGTTTCGGGAAAAGTTATATTTCATCGCATTCCTAATTCGGGATCAGCAGATAAGAAAAAACCCGTGATGTTTTATGATCTTGATAAACGCGAAGAAAAAACAATTGTCGATGATGCTGATACATACCAGATTTCTTCAGATGAAAAGAAAATTCTCATCGCAAAACAAAATTCTTATTCAATTGTTGATGTAGCACCGGATCAGAAACTGGAAAAGAAACTTCCGACAAATCAACTTGAAATGACTGTTGTTCCGAAAGAAGAATGGAAACAAATCTTTAATGATGTGTGGAGACTTGAAAGAGATTTTTTCTATGACAAGAATATGCACGGTGTTGACTGGAAAGAAATGAAAAAACGATACGGTGCATTGATTGAGAATGCAGTAACCCGTTCTGATGTGAATTACATTATCGGAGAGCTTATTTCTGAATTAAATGCATCGCACACATACCGCGGCGGTGGTGATGAAGAAATTCCATCACAAAGAGCAGTTGGTTATCTGGGTGTTGATTGGGAATTAAATAACGGGGCATACAGAATCAAAAGAATTATTAAAGGTGCTTCGTGGGATTCCGAAGTTTGTTCGCCCCTTTCAGCTTCAGGATTGAAAGTTAAAGAAGGTGACTACATTCTTGCAGTTAATGGAATAAAAATCGATATAACAAAAGAACCTGCTTCTGCTTTTGAGGGACTTGCTGATAAAACAGTTGAACTTACAATTAATAACAAACCCTCCACTGATGGTGCTTGGACAGTTGTGGTTAAAACTCTTTCTGATGAAACGAGATTAAGAAATCTTGAATGGATTGAATCGAACAGAAAAAGAGTTGATGAGGCAACAGATGGAAAGATTGGTTACATTTATGTTCCAAGCACCGGCATTGATGGACAAACAGAATTAGTAAGACAATTCTATGCACAGTTTAACAAACAAGGTTTAATAATTGATGAGCGATTTAATAACGGCGGGCAAATTCCTGATCGTTTTATTGAATTGCTCGACAGGAAACCACTTGCATTCTGGGCAGTTAGAGATGGCGCAAGATGGCAGTGGCCTCCAACAGCAAACTTCGGTCCTAAGGTTATGTTGATAAATGGATGGAGTGGTTCCGGCGGCGATGCATTTCCTGATTATTTCAGAAAAGCAAAACTTGGTCCTCTCGTTGGTGCAAGAACCTGGGGTGGATTGATCGGAATTACAGGAGCGCCTGCATTAATTGATGGTGGAAGTGTAACTGTTCCAACTTTCAGAATGTATGACCCGGATGGTAAATGGTTTAAAGAAGGACACGGCGTTGATCCTGATATAGAAGTTCCTGAAGATCCGGGCATGCTTGCAAAGGGTGTTGATGTTCAGCTTGAAAGGGCAATTCAGGAAGCGCTAAGATTACTGAAAGAAAATCCTCCTGTTAATCCGAAGGAACCGGAGTACGAAAAGAGATAAATAATTTAAGCGACACTAACTCGCAAAAACGGCAAGTCATACCCGCGAAAGCGGGTATCTACTTAGCTAAAATAAACAAAAAAAATGGATTCCCTTCCATTGGGATGGGGAAGATCTTTTTACTGTTAAAGAACATCCTTACGTAATTTCAGTAAGTATTTAAAGGTCGAATAAAAACAGTCGCCTTTTTCATAATCTGTTATTATTCATTTTATTATCTTGCACAGCAAAAATTATCGGAAGTTATTTATGCAGAAAAAATTTT
>CAZCJF010000044.1:0-26154 GCA_964499095.1 uncultured Ignavibacteriaceae bacterium | reverse complement strand
GCAAAAAATCCATCAATGTCATTTTATGGTAATCAAGTTGGTATTGTTTGGCAGGAAAAAAGCGGTTACAGTTTTAAAATAAAAATAGCATTGTTCTGGATGAATAATTATCAGTCATCTCTTTTTAGTACTGTTGCAGATGAAGATTTTGGTTTAGATTATTCCTACAATGCAAATCCTGTAATTGCGTGAGGATATAATGGTAAAGTAGTTGTTGTTTGGTCAGGTATGGACTTATGTGCCAGTCCGTTTGGTGGCGTTGCGTTAAAATATGCTTATGGCAGTGCTTCATCAAATGGTATAAGCTGGTATACGCAATGCGGCATAGCTGGAACAGATGCAAATTCAATCAATCCAACAATTGTAGCAAATTATTCTGTTGATACTAGTCCGTTTTATTTTCATATAGCGTTGGAACAGGTTGTAAACAGTTCAACATCTAAAATTAATTATTGTATGCTTTCAGCAGGTGTAAATAATTATCTTCAGCACAGCGCTTTTGAAGAAGTTTCATACAACAGCGAATATTCAAAGAATTATCAACCAAGTATTTTATTGCGACAGGTTGGTGATTCCTATCTTCCCTATTTAACTTGGCTTGGCTATCGCACTACACCTTCAGTATCAAGTCGTGCAATTATGAGATACAAGCAATATGGTTCGTGGTCTCCATTAAGCATTTACGGCGGTAATTCAGTTCAATCGTTTTCAATAAACAATGCTGGCTTCCTGTATGGTCAATATGTTTTAGGATTGGGCTGGAGCGAACCTGTTTCGCAGGGTTCAACAACTTATCTTAACAAAGCAGTTAAAATTGGAAGCTCTATAACTATTAATACACTATCAACTACAGGTAAAGATTTACAAATAAATAACAGCACAAGTTACAGCAGTATTTTTGTAAATTCATTTCAGAGCAAAACACTTCCGTACAGCTTTTCGCTTTCACAGCCATTTGCGTCTTTAAGCAAAGAAAACTCACTTGCAATGCTTAACGCACGGGAAGGTGTTGTGGGAAAGAACGGCGCTCAGTTTTTCTTTGCACTGGGTGATATAAATGCTAATGGACAAAATGTAGATTTTGTTGAGATTCCTGACTCAATAAAGATTGATAACTTAAAAGAAATGAACACCTATTTTGAGAGTACACCGATAATAGTAAATGAAAGTAGTTATTTAACATACGGAGTAGAATATGGAATAGCTGATTCTGTTTTATGTTCATCTGTCCTTGCAAATAATGGAAACATTACTTTTAAGGTTGTGCTGATTGATGATAAGACAAATGAAGTGTTAGATGTATTTGACGAAGTAACTTATTCGGGTAAAAATGTTTTTCAGTATAACAATATAGGTTATCAGGTAAACCTGGCTGGGATAGGCGAAAGGACAATTCGCTTAGGTCTTGCAGTTAATACAAATATTGATTTTGATTATTCATTATCAAACAGAATATCAGATCAAAGTTTACTGGCAAAGACAAGTTATCAAACAATTACTTATCAGGGACCTTTGGCTGTTACTAATTATGCACTTGAACAAAACTATCCCAATCCCTTTAACCCAAGCACAACAATCAGTTTCACAATTCCAAGCGTAGGGACGTTGCGAGCAACGTCTGTACAATTAAAAGTGTATGATATACTTGGCAATGAAGTAGCAACTCTGGTGGATGAGTTCAGGGAAGCAGGAAAGTATGAAGTTCAGTTCGACGTAGCGCACGAATCCCTTCGTGCAATGGCAAGCGGTGTTTATATATACAAATTACAGGCGGGTGATTTTGTTTCATCTAAAAAAATGTTGCTGCTAAAATAATGGTATTCTGAACGCATACTTAATTCCTCCCCCGAATCAAGTTCGGGACTGGCTCTAAAGGAAAGGGATGGAAATCTTTTAATGCGAGGTAATGCCTCGCATTTTTTTTGTAATTTTAGTTAGCTTTGTTGCAAACAAAAAAGGAATTTACTTTGGATTGGAAATTACTCTTATCGGATGAGCGTCTTGGGGTGGAGAAAGGTCAATCAACTAAAAAAGATGGACGCAGCCAGTTTCAAAAAGATTTTGACAGAATAGTTTTTTCTCCGGCTTTTAGAAGGCTGCAGGATAAAACTCAGGTTTTCCCTTTACCGGAAAGTGATTTTGTTCATACAAGATTAACTCACAGTCTTGAGGTTTCAGTTGTTGGAAGATCACTTGGAAATCTTGTTGGAGAAAGAATAATTGCCAAACATCCAAAGCTGAAAAAGGATTTTACACAATTCCATTTTGGTGAGATTGTTGCTGCAGCTTGTCTTGCTCACGATATTGGAAATCCTCCTTTTGGTCATTCCGGTGAAGATGCAATAGCAGAATATTTTAAAAATGGAAATGGTAAAAAGTTTAAAGATGAAATAGCTGATGAAAAAAAATGGAATGACTTGATTCGTTTTGAGGGTAATGCTCAGGGATTTAGAATAATTACAAAGCTGCAAAACCAGGATGTTGATGGTGGTTTGCAATTGACTTTTGCAACTCTTTCCGCTTTAAATAAATATCCTAAAGAATCTTTAACTGTTCTTGAGATCAAACAAGCAAATGGACATAAAACCATTTATAAAAAGTTTGGATTCTTTCAGTCTGAAAAAGAAATATTTAAGTGCGTTGCAGAAAAAACAGGCTTGGGCAAGCCGGAAAAAAAAGAAAAATATTTGTGGCATCGCCATCCGCTTTCTTTTCTTGTTGAAGCCGCAGATGATATTTGTTACAGCATCATGGATCTTGAAGATGGTTTTCGTTTGGGACTTTTATCTTTTAAAGAAACAGAAAGTTTGCTTCTTCCATTAATTCACAAACAAGATTTATCTGGTTACAGAAAACGTGATGATAATGAAAAGGTTGGTTACCTGCGTGCAAAAGCTATCAGTGATCTTGTTAATCTTGTTGCAGATGCTTTTATGGAAAATGAAAAAGAAATTCTTGCTGGAAACTTTAATCAGGAACTTGTAACTGTAATATCAAAATCTAATACGCTAAAGAAAATAGAGAAAGCGTCCATAGCTAAGATTTACAGGCACAGAAGCGTTGTCGAGCGCGAAGTTGCCGGTTATGAAGTTCTTGGTGGATTGCTCGATACTTTTATTACTGCTTACAATGAATATTCAAATCATAATCTAACACCAAAATATCGAGCAATAATAAATCTCATTCCCAAACGATTTTTCTTTGGAGAAAAGAAGAATACAGAGTTGTACCAAAGACTTTTAAGAGTTATAGATTTTATTTCAGGAATGACAGATTCATACGCAGTTTCTATCTACAGAAAAATAAAAGGAATTTCTTTACCGGGGGGTAGAGTAACAGAGTAATATTGAGATTGTCATTGCGAGTGAGTCATCGAAAGAAGCAATCTTTCTAAAGAGAAAAATTTATTTAATAATTAAAACATTTTGGTAGATTGCTTCGCCGACTAAAGTCGGACTCGCAATGACAATCGAGTGTTTAGTGTTTTTCAGTTTTCATATCGCGGGTCATAAGATCAGTTGTTGCTTTTACCGGATCTTTATCCTCAAACAAGATCTTATAAACTTCTGTAGTGATGGGTACTTCTACTTTATGTTTTTCTGCAAGTTTAGAGGCAGAGCGGCTTGTTTCAACACCTTCAGCAACCATATCCATGTTCTTTAAAATTTCTTTAAGAGTTTTACCCTTACCAATTTGCTCGCCCACATATCGATTACGGCTATGCTTACTCATACAAGTAACGATAAGATCACCCATTCCGGAAAGTCCAGCAAAAGTTTCTGGCTTTGCACCCATAGCTAAGCCAAGACGGGAAATCTCAGCAACACCACGAGTCATAATCGCAGCTTTAGTATTATCACCAAAACCGGCACCATCAATAATTCCCGCACCAATTGCGATAACATTTTTAAATGCACCGCCAAGTTCAACACCAAGAATATCAGTTGATGAATATACTCTGAAATAAGAATTCATAAATGCAGCCTGAATTGATTTTGATGTTTCGTGATCAATGGATGCTGCAACAACTGCAGTTGGAATTCTTCTGCTGACTTCTTCCGCATGTGATGGACCCGATAAAACACCAATTTGGTTTTTACTTAACTGCGGATGAACATCTTTTAACATTTGAGACATAGTCATCAGATGCTTATTCTCAATTCCTTTTGAAACACTGACAAGAATTGAGTTTTTTATATCTGAAAAACTTATCTGATCAACAACTGAACGAAGGAACTGTGAAGGGACGGCAAGAACAATAAGATTTTTCTGGTGGACTGATTCATCCAAATCGTGTGTTATTAAAATTTCTTCAGGTATATGGATGCCTGGAAGATAAATTGAGTTAACACGTTTTTTTATCAGTTCTTTAACGTAATTTTTTTTGTATTCCCAGAGTGTAACCTGATGGCCGTTGTAGTGAAGAAGAATACCAAGTGTAGTTCCCCAGCCACCAGCACCCAGCACAGAAATTTTCATTATTTCTTTTTCTTAAAACTTAATTTACTTTCTGTTCCGTTTAGTAAACGAATTACATTTTTTCTATGTGTGAAAATTACAAGAAGTGCCAAAGCAACAACAAAAGGAAGAATTGTGCTGTAACTTTGAATATGATCGTGCAAAACATTTTCTCTGAAGATTAATGTTAATGGTACCGATACTGCTGCTAATATCGAACCTAAAGAAACATATCTGGATATTGATACAACCAGAATAAAGATTCCAAGTGCAATAAGCATATCAACTGTAACAATCATAATTAACATACCAAGAGCGGTTGCAATTCCTTTTCCGCCCCGGAAACCGGCAAACACAGTCCAGATGTGTCCTATAACTGCGGCAATACCAGCAATAATTTGAACCAAGGTGAAATCATCAAAAGGAGAAACGTTCTGGAATGGTAATCCACCGTAGTGTAATCTTGCAATAACAACTACAGCAAATGCTCCTTTAAGTGCATCCAGAATTATAACTAACAATCCTTTCTTCCAGCCAAGTACACGCATAACATTTGTTCCGCCGGCGTTTCCACTGCCATGCTCGCGGATATCAATACCATGACTTAGTTTGCTGATAATAATACTTGTTGGAATTGAACCAACTAAGTATGAAAGAATTATGATTGTTGCTAATAAAAACATTATAAATCCATAAAATGTTATAAAACCTAAAGATTATTTGATAAATAATCAACGAAAAGAAATTTTTCTTTTCTGTTCAATTAGATATAAATAATACATAAGAGATTCATCTTATAAATTAACTGAACTATTATTATGCCAATAATCAATATAATTTTCAAAAAAGTCAATTTTAATAGATTTTAACACATCCTGAACATAATTAACGTTTTTCATTCCAACCAAAGTACAACTTACCGAAGGCACACTATTAATTAATAGTATAGCCTTTTGCGAAAGTGAGATTTTTTGCTGTTCATTATTGGCAAAATTATCAATTGCTTTGTGAAAACTAAGATTTTCTAAGTTCTTCTTTTTAGCCAGATCGCTGAAAATTGATGCCAGTAAAATATTGGTTGTTACTGCAAAATTTCTTAAAGAACGAACAATATTTTCATCGCTTGGATAATTCTTACCAATTTCATTTACTGCAAAATTTGCACGTGGAATCAAATAAGTGGTTTTGATTTCATTAAATCTTCCCGGGTCATCAAACTGTTTATAGTTGGCTTTTAGGATTTGTGAAACCGAAATACACTCAACAAGATTTTTTTTCTCACTTGCACTTAATTCAATATAGTTGATGTATTTTTCTATAAGAAGATTTTCCTGCTTACTTAAATCCTCAATCAAACTAAAAATTTCTTCTTCAGTGCGATCTTCGGTTACAGGATAATCTGCTAATCTTATCAGTTTGTTTTTACTTATTGCATTTAATGGACGGTTAACCAAAACTCCAAGATTATTTTCAGCAGCAATATCTAAAAATGTTTTTGTTTGATTATGCTGATTTAAAATATTCATTCCGCCATTTTCAATTAAATTCATCGGAAATTGTACAACAGCAAAATGATTTTGATCTGAAATCTCATTTGCGATTTGAATTATTTTCTCCAGCGAGGTAAAATTTTGTTTTGTATTTTTCTCCGCAAAAGTGTTTGATGAAATACCGTAATAAGCTATTCTGCCGTGTTTAACTTCTTCTTCAAGATGAATAAATGCATCTTTAATTCGGCGATAATATTCACGTTCTCTTCTTTCAGGATCAGAAATTATTGAGTAGGTTAAAAAGTATTCCGGATTATGAAGAAGATAAACATCAATCTTACTTAAGTTTAATCTTTGAAGAGAAAGTGTAATTTGGTTTTCAAGAAAATCCGGACTTATGCAATGCCACAAATCGTGTGAACATTTTACAACATCATTAAAGGGTTTACCGGATTTTTCTCTTTCATATCCAAGTTTAAGATTTGATCCCTGAAGATATCCGCCTTTGGAAACAATAACGATATTTTCTCTTTCAATTTTATTTTCAGATATAAGTTTCTTCAAAACTTTTCCGATTAAAATCTCACTTCCGCCATCAGCATAGTTTGATGAAGTATCAATGAGATTAATTCCGGAAGTCAGAGCAAGTTCTAAAGCACTTTGATGCTGAGGAACGCCATCATCAATTCTGTAACCGCCAAATCCACATATGGAAACAGTAAATCCTGTTTTACCAAGAGTTTTATATTTAACATCTGGATATTTATTAATATATATTTTAGTTCCTTCGACTGAAGCCATATCCATAAAATTGAAAAATTAAGCCCAAAACTAACAAAAAATGAATGATTCTCAAGATTTATCCAGAAAGATAATCTTTTCTTTAAAGCATTATTGCCATATATTTACAGCCCAAAATAAGAAATTAAGATAACAGGAAAATAAAATGGCAAAAGTTCAAAGCTTCGCAGATAAAGCTAAAGGCAAGAAAAAAGTTGAAGGCGTAACAGTAAAGGTTATTAAAAGTGTTAAAACCGATGGCGGTGCTTACAAGTTCAACGAAAAATTTGTTAAACTTGCTGACATTAGCAAAGTAACCGAGATTAAATAATTTTAATCAAATAAGTTTGGATCTAAAACTCCTTCAAGCT
The DNA here is from genome assembly GCA_964499095.1 of uncultured Ignavibacteriaceae bacterium. Taxonomy (GTDB): domain Bacteria; phylum Bacteroidota; class Ignavibacteria; order Ignavibacteriales; family Ignavibacteriaceae; genus IGN3. The sequence goes on along the minus strand of CAZCJF010000044.1, from coordinate 19,055 downwards.
GAAGGAGTTTTTCTTTTATATCAAGTCCGTACGCATAACCAATCAAGTTTCCATCAGCACCAATTACACGATGACAAGGAACAATTATCGCAACCGGATTTTGTCCGTTCGCTTTGCCAACTGCACGGATTGCTTTTACATCGCCAAGTTTTTCTGAAAGAGTTTTGTAAGTAATTGTTTTACCAAAAGGAATTTTTTGTAATTCTTGCCACACTTTTTTCTGAAAATCCGTTCCCTCCAAATCTAATGGGACTGTAAATGCTTTTCTTTCACCTGAAAAATATTCTCTTAACTGACTAAAAACACCAAACAAGTAAGGATCATCGTTGTGAAGTTTTGTAGAAGTTAACAGCTCCTGGATTTTTTCTTTCGGATTAAGAAATAATTTCTTTATTCCTTTTTGTGATGAGACAACTGTTATTTTTATTCCGGAGATTATGTCTTCAGAATAATAGGTTTCATTCATTTTGAGTTTAGGGGAAGAGCTTTGCTCTTCCCAAAATAATTAAGCAGGAATTACATTTATTGCCGGATTTATATCTCGCTTTAGTAATCCTTCAATCGCCATAAGCGTTCCACTTATAGAACTCGGGCAGCTACCGCAGGCACCTTGATAGCGGATCTTAACTGTATAGCCGTCCAATCCCAGGACTTCCAAACCACCGCCATCACCTGCTAATGCCGGTCTGACTTTTTGATCCAACAAAATATTTATTTGTTTTAAAAGTTCGTTAGCTTCTTCATCACTAACTTTTACCTCTTGCTCAGCGGGAATAAGATTTTTATCAAATGTTTTTAAGAAATTAATAAAGGGTCTTTGTATTTGGCCCCAATTATTTTCGGGTGATTTCTCAATCGTTACAAATTTATCCATATAAAAAACAGACACAACACCTTCAATTTCAAAAATGCCTTTTGCAAATGGATCATTTTGTGCAGCTTCTTTGCTATCGTATTGTCTTGTCTCACTGTTTAATAATTTTTCATTTAAAATAAACTTTAACGCATGTGGATTTGGAGTTAAATCAACATCTTGAACCATTAACATAATTATACCTTTCTTGATTAATCTTGTGCGAAAAATAAACTTTCAGTTTTAACTCCGCAAGTCAGTAAGATTTTAGTTTGAGAAAACGCAAAGATTTCTTTTTAGAATTAAGCATAAAAGTTATTTTTGATCACCAAAAAAATGAGAATTAAATGAAAAAAATATTAGTGGTTTTTACCGGCGGCACTTTTTCTATGATGATAGACGAAAAAACCGGCGGAGCTGTTCCGAGATATTCAGGTAGTGAATTATTGGGAATGATACCCGAAGCAAATTCTTTGGCTGAGATAGAGTGCTTTGACTTTGGTAAATATCCTGGTCCGCACGTTACTCCGGAGTTGATGTTAGATCTGTCAAAAAAAATAAATGCAAAACTAAAATCCGGTAAATATAATGGAGTAATTGTAACCCACGGAACAGACACACTTGAAGAGACTGCTTATTTTCTTGATCTGACAATCAGAACAGAAATTCCTATTGTTGTTATTGGTGCAATGAAAAATAGCTCAGAACCTGATTGGGATGGACCCAGAAATCTCATTGATGCTTTGCACATTTGTTTAAATGATAACTCTAAAAATCTTGGTGTGCTTGTATGCTTAAACGGCGAAATAAATGCAGCAAGCGAAGTAACAAAAATTTATTCTGATTCTGTTGAATCCTTTAAAAGTCTTGATTTCGGCAACCTTGGTTTTGTTCAAAATGGAAGAGTTATTTTTAACCGCTTGCCCAGAAGACTTGAAACGATTGAAACTGAAAAAATAAATTCTAATGTAGATCTGCTAACTGTTTACGCTGGAATGGATGAAAAGTTCTTTAAATTTTCTGCAGATAGCGGTGCTGATGGAATTGTTGTGGAAGCTCTTGGCGTTGGCAATGTACCTCCACCTGCTTTTGAGGGAATAAAGTATGCTGTTGAAAAAGGTATTCCGGTTGTACTCACATCTCGCTGCCCCGCAGGAGAAACCGATGATGTTTATAGTTATCCCGGGGCAGGAAAACATCTGCATAATTTGGGAGTGATTTTCTCAGATTACCTTAACGGGCAAAAAGCAAGAATTAAATTGATGATAGTTCTTGGATTGACTAACAAAATAGAAGAGATAAGAAAGTATTTTGAATAATGAACAGGTTATTTCGAATCCCCGATCTTGCCTGTCGGCAGACAGGTTTATCAGGGTGAAGCAATCTTTTGAAAAACCAGGGAATTAACTTTTAATATTACTGTTAATCAAATCAAAAATTATTCAAAATCTATATTGTATTGGTTCATTTTTGTGAACAGTAATCGTCTGTTTATACCTAGTAGTTCTGCCGCTTTAGTTCTGTTACCATTAGTTTTTTCAAGAGCTCTGATTATCATATTTTTTTCAAGATCGTGCAAAGCATCTTTTAGAGATAGATTCTTTTCAGAAAAATAATCTTCTGATGTAGGCTTCGATTGTGTTTGTAATTCAGGAATGTGTTCGCTTGAAATTAATGAACCCTGAGCCATCACAATTGCCCTCTGAATTACATTTTCAAGTTCACGAATGTTACCAGGCCAATTATAGTTTATAAGCTTTCTCATGGCTTCTTCGGAGATACTGGTATTGTATACTCCCTGATGTTTCCTGATAAAATGATCAACTAATATTTCTATATCTTCAGGATGCTCTCTTAAAGGGGGAATCTTAATGTAAATAATATTAAGTCTGTAATACAGATCCTCTCTAAAATTACCAAGTTTTACTTCCTCTTCAATTTTCTTATTTGTAGCAGCAATAATTCGAACATCAACAGACAAAGTTTCTTTACCACCAACGCGTTCAAAGGTTCTGTTCTGAAGAAATCTTAAAAGCTTTGTCTGCAGAGAAGGACTCATATTATTAATTTCATCTAAAAAAATTGTTCCTTTATCTGCTAATTCAAACCTGCCGACTTTTTGTGAAGTTGCATCTGTAAACGCACCCTTTTCATACCCAAATAACTCGCTTTCAAGAAGTGTTTCCGGTATTGCCGCACAATTTATTTTAATGAAGGGGGCATTGCTCCTTTTAGAGTATTTCTGGATAGTATCTGCAATGATTTCTTTCCCCGAGCCGCTTTCACCTTCAATTAAAACCGTTACATCTGTTGGAGCAGCTCTTCCGATCAACTTAAAAATTTCTTTCATCTTTTGAGATGAACCAATAATCTCATCGTAATAAATTTCATCATTCTGCATGTAATTTTGAGAGCGGAGCGTATTTAATTCATTCTGTAATATACTGTAGTCAGCTGCACGATTTATAACAAATATTAGCTGATCAAGTTCGAATGGTTTATCGATATAATCATAAGCCCCCAGTTTCATTGCACTGATTATTCTTTCGTTAGATCCAAAAGCTGTAAACATAATTATTGGGACGTCTGGTTTTATCCTCTTAATTTCATTAAGGACATCCAAACCACTCTTCCCGGGTAAGTTAATGTCCAGAAGAATAACATTAAAATTTTCTTCTTTCACTTTTTCAATGCATTCAATACCATCACCACATTCTTTAACAATGTATTTTTCTCCTTCCATTATCTCTCTGATGGTTTGCCTCATTTTAGGTTCGTCATCAACCACTAATATTTTTTTCTTGTAAATCATTTTATCTGATTGGTAAAGTTATTGTACAAATGGTTCCTTTATTTTCTCCGGGTTTAATTGTAATAGTGCCGTTATGCGATTTTATTATTTCGTACGCTACTGATAAACCTAATCCATTGCCCTCAGCCTTAGTTGTAAAAAATGGCTCGAATACTTTGTTAATAATAGTTTCATCTATCCCCTTCCCATCATCAATTACTTCGATAACCACATATTCAGAATTTCTTAGTCTTGTAATAATGTTTATCTCTCCCTGATTATCAATTGCCTGTATAGAATTAATAAGTAAATTTATAAACATCTGCTCAATTGATGAAGCATCAAGTTTGACTTTTGGTATTTGAGATAGACTTAAATTGATTTTGATATTTTTCCCTTCGGTCTCTGTACTAAGTGAATTCACAACTCTTTTAATCAATTCGTTAAGATCATTTTCTTTTAATTCTTTCACGGGGTTTTTCAAGAAGAGTAAAAGTCTATTCACAAGTCCGGTTAGTTTGTCAATTTCTTCCACCACATCCCTCATAGAAGCTTCCGAAATAGTGACATCAGTTAGTGACTTATGATTTTTTTCTGAAATCTTCTTGTGCCATAACTGAATTTTACTTTTTATTATTGCAAGCGGAGTTTTAACCTGGTGCGTTACTCCAGCAATTAAGTTACCAAGTGAGGCCATTCTTTCTTTTACAATTAACTCTTGTTCTAATCTTTCTCTTTCAAATTGTTCTTTTTCTCTGGAATCCAATAACTCATTAATTGAAGATGAAATAACTCCCAGAATACCTTTTTCTTGTTTTAGTCGTAAAGACGGATTACTCTTTATTTGCTCAAGCCCTACTTTTATATTTTCAACTCTCTTTCTTAAAACCCATGAAATAAAAATCGCAATTAAAATTCCTATTAAGGCTAATACAACTTCAATTCTTACATATTCTCCCCAAACACTGCCAGGTAACATATTTTCAATTCTCATCAAAGCATAAACACCGATTTTAATATTTTCATCAAAAATCATTGGCTTGGTAGTAAGATTAAATACAGTAGGGGGAAATTTATATCTATTACTTTTCTCAATGTTATTTTTAATGCTTTCGATTAATTGATCCCTTATGATTTGATATTCTCTTGGTGGCGGGCCGTAGAAAGGCTCTGGGGGATTACTGGTCGGAAATGAGAACCCTAAAAATTTATCTTGCCTATAAAAATAAAATCCGCCTTCAATTCCAACAAATTCTGATAATGCATTTCTTGAAACAGATTTTAACAAAGAATCTAAAAATTTAATTTCGGCTTCACCAGAAAGTTTTAGAATATCTTCACCATACAAGTCTTCAAGAACAGAAAAACCGGATTTGTATAATCTTGTTAATCCGTTTGAACAGTGCTTTTTAGATGTTTCTAAAACTTCTGCTGTAGTTTTATTCCGATTGTAAATGTCAATTGATGTAATTGAAATAACGATAACTAATACAATAAGAAAAACCGCAATGGATTTCCCAACGAATCCTAATTTAAATTTCATTTTGTTCATCTGTTTTGGATAAAACGAAGTCAAAGCCTATGCCCGTGAAGAATTAGTTAATAAACAAATCTTTAAAGCAAATTACACAAAATGGGCTAAATCATCCCACCGTTATTGAGATAAAATAGCTCAAATTGTTGAACAGAAGTTAATTTTTTTTATTAAAGAAATATTTATTGGTGGCACAAAATTCGTCCCTGTTTGTAGTCATTTTTTTATAATTAATTTATTTAGGAAGAACTATGAAAAAAAAACTACTTTTTGCAATTGCTATTATTGCCAGCGTTTTCACTGTTTATCAGTATGTTATTGCTGATATAACAGCGACTAACTCGGTAAATCTTAAGTTTGAACAAATGCACAATGTGGGTATGATCAAAACACCCCCATCAATTGCGGTTGTATCCGGTGATTCGATTTACATCAAAGAACTTGAGTTAAAAGGCAACTGGAAAATTCCCGAAAGCGGAACCGCTCCTTGGCCTTACCAGGCATATCAATGGTTTACTGATCAAGCTGATGATTGCCCCTTTAAACTTCTGGATTGGACAGGAATTACTTTTGATACTACTTGGACGAAAACAATCATCAGAGCAGATTCAGTAAGGTTTCAGGTGCCGAATAGATCAGTTAAAGCAGTTCGCAATGCTACTAGTTGGACACTTTCAGGAACTACATCTGCAGTAAAAGGCTGGCTCGATACAACGCAAATTTATTTTGTGGATGTTTACGGCATTAGATCATCTGGTGATACATTATATAGAACTTATACATTTGAAGGATTCACTGGTGGAACCAGAGATTTCCCCGAAGGTGAATTTGAGGTTAAAATGGGTGTAACCGGTTGGGCTAACGATTCTGCCGCTACCTATCCGCAATATTCAATTGCAGGTGAATCTAGTATGAAAATAAAATTTAAAAATGGACCTGCCGGCTTTGCATTTCCTGTCATCCCAGGTGTTGATAGTTTAAGAATAGTATGGAGAACTCCATCGATTACATTTAACTCACAAACTGTTGCTCTTGCTTTTGCTGCACCAACATTAACAGGTTTGCAAACTGAGGTTCAGATACTTAATACACCAGGCACAGGATATTTTTCTGCAGGTGATACAATTTCTGTAAATGTATTAGCAAAATCTGACAGTGGTGTTGTCTTTGATTGGCAAACACAGGCAACTCAGCTTGGTATTCAAAAAGTTGAGTTGGTAATTAGCGGTCCTAAGAGAGATTATATGAGAATTATGGGTTTGCAGAATATTGTTAACAATTATATTGTACAAACATACCCTGCTGCCGTTTGGTCCGGACAGCCAGCCGGAACAAGCTTTACAAACCCTATTAAAGTTGTTATCAATCCTGATTCTGTTGCAAAATTTGGTAATGGCACCTACACTGCATGGATATCAGTGAAAAGAATTTTTGGTTCCACATTTGAAATACCTGCAAAAGTTGATTTCCAGATCGGTACAAATACAATTGATCCTATTACGATGTCTTCTCAATTAGTAGGAGAATCCTGTGCATCCTGCCACGGATTAAATGGACCAGCAAAACATCATGGCTCAAAAGGAATCGAAGATTGTTTACCTTGCCATACTGACAATATGAATCAGCCATTATATAAATTATATCATGTTAAACACTTCAAGAGTAATGGTTATAATGCTGATTTAGGTTCCTGTACTCCATGTCACTTGAATGGATCTGAAAATAGATTTACGAATAATGCAAATTATGTTTGTCAGTCTTGCCACGTTAGAGTTCCATACCTCCCACAATCGCATCAGGATGCTATACCACTTTATGCTGAGTCTGGTATGTCCTGCGCCACTATGAACTGTCATGCTGGTGGAGGATTAGGTATGTTTAAAGATATTTCTTCTGCACACGCAAATCTTCAGACTAAATATACTGGTGGTACAATAGTAGCTAAGAAAACAGAGAACCCGATTGTTATAGATGGAACCCCTGATCTATATTGGAATATGGCTGAAGAAATAACAACTGTCTCTGGCATAACCTTAAAGTTTTTGTACGATGATTCAACATTATATGCTTATGCTAGCTGGCTTGATGGACATAAGGAATATCCAACAGGAACAGTAGCGCCTACAAAAAGTGAATACAGAAAGCAATGGTCTTACGATGGAACAAACTGGACTTCTAGCGGGGAAGAAGACAGATTAGGTATAACCTGGAAGATAGATGATAATTATGGTGCATCTTGCGGCAGAACCTGCCACAATGAAAAGAATCCTCACGCTACTTCCAATACCAGAATGGATGTATGGCACTGGAAGGCACAAAGAACTAACCCAATCTCATTAGTAGATGATCAATATTGGGATAAGGATGGCAGGAAGAATGATGCTGTAATATCCGGATCTTTCGGATCTGACAACGATGCAAGTAGTTTACCGGCTTATATGGGACCAGATCCAAGTTCAAACTTAGCAGCTTGGTTACTTCAATCTAATGCTGTTCCTTTTGTAAATACTGGTTTTGTTGCTGGAGATAAGTTGCCGGGTTACGTATTGAACGATTTACCAAATCCAATTGTTGGCAGCAGAGCGGATGTAACTGCTAAGGGTGTATTCAATGTTGCCACAGGTGTTTGGACCCTTGAAATGAGCAGAAAGCTAAACACCGGAAATGCAGATGACTTTGTTGTAGATCCATTAAATGGAAACTTCTTTACAATTGCACGTTTTGATGCAATTGGTGGTCAGCACGCAAGACAAGGTGTTGATATCGGTACATATCATTTGCTTTATTCAACAGAGGTTGTCCCTGTTGAGTTAGAATCTTTAACCGCAAGTGTTAGCAATAATATTGTTAACCTTAAATGGCAAACTGCAACAGAAACAAATAATAAAGGATTTGAAATTCAGAGAATTACGAACAATGAATGGGTAAAAATTGGATTCGTTGATGGTGTAGGTAATTCAGTTGAAAAGCAGTCCTATACATTTACCGATAAAGTAAATACAGTTGGTAAATATAACTACAGACTAAAACAGATTGACCTTGACGGTTCATTCAACTATTCAAAGGAAATTGAAGTTACTGTTCAGCCAACAGAATTTTCTTTGAGTCAGAATTATCCAAATCCTTTTAACCCCACAACTAATATTGATTTTACTTTAGCTCAGAAAGGTATAGTAACAATAAAATTATTCAATATTAATGGTGAAGAAGTAGCAACATTACTTAATGAAGAAAGAGAAGCAGGTTATTATACAATTAACTTTAGTGCTGCTTCACTTAGCTCAGGAGTATATTTCTACAAGATGGTCTCAAACAACTTTGTAATGACCAAAAAGCTGATTGTCCTTAAGTAAATAGTTCTTTTCTCATATCAGCTAGCCATCCTTCTTTATGGGGGATGGCTTTTTTTTATGCTGTAATTTTTATTCCTAAGATTATTTTTGCCGCCATATTTGTCCCCTTTTTTGATAATTGAGCACTTATAAGTTTAATTTGGACATTATTAATAAGGCATAACATTTGTTAAATGCCAATTGTTTATAATCGGAGTAAAAAATGAAAGTAAAATTAAGTCTTTTAACAGTTTTAGTGGCTGTTTTAGTTTTTTCTTTAACAAAATCAGAACCGGGATTTAATGGAACAGCGCCTGGCTGCGGCGGCTCAAATTGCCATACTTCCAAGGCTGGAATTGTGACAGCAGAGGTTTTAAATAATTTGCAGGTAAGAGTAACAGTTTCCGGAACCACAAGTAATGTAGCCGGAGAGCTGGTTGACAACGGTGGAAATGTAGTTGCTGTAATTAACAAAACATCAAGCAATCCATTTATACTAACAGCACCATCAGCAGGAACTTATACTTTAAATGCAGGATATAAAAGTCCATCAAGAGAGTGGGGAAGTACATCTGCTGTAATAAATGTTACCGGTGTTGATGAATCTTTAATAGACTTTAATCCAAAGGATTATAAATTATTTAATAATTATCCAAATCCTTTTAATCCATCTACAAAAATAAGATATGCAGTCCCCCAGAATGCATTTACAACATTAAAAGTTTATTCAATTACAGGCAAAGAGGTTGCAGTGCTTGTAAACGAACAAAAAACTCCGGGAGTTTATGAAGTTAACTTTGACGGATCTGAACTTTCAAGCGGAATTTATTTCTACAAATTGCAATCCGGAAGTTTTTCTGATGTGAAGAAAATGATTTTGACAAAATAAAAGTAAAAATCATTAAGAAATTTTATTAAGTCGGACGATTGTCCGTCTTTATTTTTTTGCTAGCTCCTCAATATCAACTTTCACAACTTCGTCTATTGTCTTACCAAGAAATAACTCCGCTACCTGTTTAAATGTTGTTGGAATATCACTTACGTACAGATCTAAATTACCGGGTACAGCCGAGTTAGTTTCAAGTCCTATCCTGCTTATTTCATTTCTAACAACTTCAGCAGTTGCTATTCCGGAATCAATTAACTTTACATCTTTTCCGATTACATCCTGAATTACATCAGCAAGGATTGGATAGTGAGTACAACCAAGCACCAGTGTATCAATATCTTTTTCTCTAAGTTCTTTAAGATATTCCTCTGCAATTTCATAAGTTGCTTTGTGATGTGTCCATCCTTCCTCTGCAATTGGTACAAATAACGGACAAGCTTTTTCAAATACTTCAATGTTGCTATCAATTTCTTTTATTGCATTTGAATATGCATTGTTGTTTATAGTTGCACGAGTTCCTATCACACCAATTTTACCGTTTCTTGTTTCCTTAAAAGCCATATCTGCTCCTGGTAAAATTACACCTATAATGGGAACAGAAAAATTTTTTCTTAGTTCGGGTAATGCAATAGATGAAGCAGTATTGCACGCAACTACAACTGCTTTAACATTTTTATGAAGCAAAAATTTTGTATTCTGTATCGAGTAATCAATTACTGTTGTGTTGGATTTGGAGCCGTACGGAACACGAGCAGTATCTCCAAAATAAACAATGTTTTCCTTTGGCAGTACAGAAGCCAATCGTTTAACAACTGTTAATCCACCAATACCGGAATCAAACACTCCGATCGGTTTTTCTTTTTCCATAAAATTCAATTGTGTCCCTACAAAATTTGTGTTATAGTATTTGTTAATTCCGATTTAATAAATTCCAGATCGCTCTGAGATACTTTATGTCCATTTCTATCCAGCACATAAAATGAATCAACTATATCATCTCCTTTGGTTGAGATTCGTGCGAAGTAAATAATTAATCCCAACTCATTCATTTTATTGGTAACGTGATACAGAAATCCTAATCTATCCGGTGAAAAAACATCTATAATGGTATATCTATCATGTTTTTCAAAAGCAACTTTAACCTGCCCGGCCCGTTTAAATAGTTTGTTTTCAATCCGCCACCAGCGTGATTTAAGTTTTGCAACTTCAAGATGAAGCTGCATATATCCGTTTATAACAGAATGAAAATCATCTTTTATTTTAGGATACTTCCCCTCATCTAATTTTTTATGAGTTCTGAAATCAGTAACTAAAAAAGTGTCAATTACAACACCATCTTTACGTGTAAATATTTTAGCTGAGTGAATGTTTGCATCATTTATTGCCAACACACCGCAAAGCTTTGAAAGCAGCGAAGGAAAATCTTTTGTTATAACTGTAACGTCTGTAAAATCCTTTAAATCTTTAAATAGCACGGAAAGACTTTCACCTTTTTCAATCTCTTCTATATGCAAAGCAATCTCTTCATCAGAAAAATGATTTGCATAGCCCATATCATCGTGTAAAGATTCAAGATGTTCCTGTACATCGCTTTCTGTAATCTTATCCGAGTGCTTTGAAATAGCTTTTGGATTTGAGTAGATAGCTGAATAAAGCAGCTCTTCGCCGGAAAGTTTTTCTTCAAGCATAGCTTTGCTTTTACGATACAATTCGGCAAGAAGTTCAGCTTTCCATGAAGTCCAAACAGCGGGATTTACAGCAGATAAATCGGCATAAGTAATCAGATAGAGTAAATTAAGCTCTTCTACGGAATTAAACTTTGACGTAAAGTTGTTAAGTGTTTCTGGGTCATTAAGATTTCGCCTGAAGGCAACCTGTTCCATTATCAGATGATTCCTTACAAGAAAGCAAACTTTATCAATTTCTTTTTCATCGTAGCCCAATCGCGCCATAATTGATGATGCAATTTCTGCTCCTATTATTTCGTGTCCGGCAATGTCGATCGGTTTTGCGATATCATGAAGCAGAAGCGCAAGATTAAGTATTTCTTTGTCTTTTACAGAGTTGTAAAGTTTACCCAAAGTTGTATTTGAGTTAGCAAGCTTTTCAAGATTTTTTATCGTTAATAAAGTATGCTCATCTGCAGTGTAGCAATGATAAACTCCGTGCTGCATAAAACCATTTAAATCTCCAAACTCCGGCATAAAAGCACCAAGTACACCGAGCTCATTCATAATAGTTAAAGTTGATCCAACGTGTCTGGAAAATTTTAATATCTCTCTGAAGAACACAGAAGATTCCGGTTTTGTCCAGTTATTCTCTTCAGCTGTTTCAGTTGCTTCAATAATTTTTGTTCTAAGATTGTCATCAAATCCGGCATTGTGATATGCCCTGTAATAAAAAACTCTGAAAATATCTGACAGCGAAAGTTCTTTATCTTCTCTTAAAAAGATCACTTTATTATTGATATAAAAATCTTCATCAAGTTCATAAGCAAGGGAATCGGGTACACGATTGATAAATTCTACTTTATATTTTTTAACCATTGAGTGTGTTACACGATAAATTACATTTGAAGCAGCAAAGTACTTCTTCATAAAAATCATAAGGTCTTCTTCTTCATAGCCAAAAAGTTTTGCAAGATTAATCTGGCTCGGAAACTCAAACCTGTCAGTTTTGGATTTGGTTGAAATATGAAGCAGGTGTCTGATTGACAGCACTAATTTGTAACTTTCTAATAGTCTTTTGCACTCGGCTAAAGTAGTTAATTTATTCTTTTTAAGATGATCAATAAAAATTTCTGCCTGTGTTAATTCGTGCTGTGACTGAAGAAGCTGCCTGTTGCTTATCATCAACATCCACTCAATGGACTGAAAGTCTCGTAATCCTCCGGCAGACATTTTAACATTTGGTTCAAGCATTTTAGGAGATGTTCCATACTTTTCATGTCTTTGCTGTATATCAGAAACGAAGCTGGTGATTAATAATCTTTTAGAATCTTCATCAATAACTTTTAGTAAAGTTGAGTTCCAGTTGTTATAAAGCAAAGCGTTGCCGGAAAGAAATCTTGTTTCAAAAAATTGTGTAAATGCATGCAGATCAGTGTTTAAAAACTTTTTAATATCTGCCAGTTCACGAACAGTATGAGAAGCTTCAATTCCTGCATCCCATAAATTTGCAACAAGTTCTTTTATATCGCCGTCATCATTTTCAATTGAATCAGAGATTATCATCAAATCAATATCAGAAAAAGGAGAAAGCTCGCGTCTGCTAAAACTGCCCGCAGAAGCAAGTGCGAATGAAAATTTTTTCTCACTAATTACAATTCTGATTGTATCTTCGATTAGTAAACTATAATTCTTACTGAACTCAAAAGCATCGGATTTGCTTGAGTAGCTGCCAAAGAGATTTTCTCTCTCTTTTAGAAATCCTTTTTTTATTTCAGTAAGTCGAATCATTTTATAGATCAGTTTAGAAATTCATCGCCCTTAAAGAGCTTATCGTTTTTGTATTCAGCTTCGATTACAGAAGAAATTCCTCCGCGGGTATTAAACTCAGCAGTGATTTTCATCCATCGTGGCTGCGTTACATCTACCAGATCATCCAGAATTTTATTTGTAACACTTTCAAAAAAAATTCCTTCATTTCGGTAAGATTGCAGATAAAATTTGTAAGATTTTAATTCTACACAAAGTTTATCCGGCACATACTCAAGTGTAATTGTTGCAAAATCCGGTTGCCCTGTTTTTGGACAGAGCGAAGTAAACTCCGGTGCTATATGAGTAACGGTGTAAATTCTGTCGGGATACTTGTTTTCAAAAGTTTCGAGTAATTCAATTCTTTTATTCATTGTGTTAGTGTCCTGCTTAATTAATACTTTGGTCTGATTTTATATTTTATTGGATCTTCAAATCCGGCTTGCTGAAATCCTCTCAGCCTTAATGCGCAGCTATCGCAAACTCCGCAGGCTTCATCTTCATTCTGATAGCAGCTCCAGGTTAAATGGAGTGGTGTATCAAGCTCCACTCCTTTCTTAACAATTTCTGCCTTAGATAAGTTTATAATGGGAGTAACAATTTTGATTTTTGTTTCGGGTTTTGTTCCCAGATCAACCATTTTTTCAAAGGCTGAAAAAAAATCGGGTCTGCAATCCGGATAACCGGATGAATCTTCATAAACAGCACCGATAAAAACGGCTTTTGCATTTAACACTTCTGCCCAGCTAACACAGGCAGAAAGTATGTTTGCATTCCTGAATGGAACATACGAAGATGGAATGGATTTATTTTCAAGATCAGCTTTAGTTACTTCAATATTTTTATCAGTTAAAGATGAACCGCCAATCTTTGTAAGATGAGTGTAATCAATAATTAATCTTTCTTTAACTCTATAATGATCTGCAATATCATTAAAAGATTTTAGTTCTCTTTTTTCAGTACGTTGCCCATAATTGATGTGTGCAAAAGCAAGATTGTATTCCAGATTTGCAATGGCTGCCGTTACGCAGCTATCCATTCCTCCGCTTACGGCAATTACTGCTGTTTGTCTTTTTAACGGGTGCATTTAATTGGTAAATAAATGAAATTTTCACCACAAAATACGAAAATTGAAACAAAGATTTTGAGGAATATTTTTTTGCGTTCCCTGCCCAGTATCAAGCAGGTCTGCAAAAGCCTTTGCTACCTTTACGTAAAAAATTTTAGCTCCATTTCACGCAAAGAACGCTAAGAACATTTAAACCAAAGATAGCAAAGATAAAATCACTTATTAAATGCAATGATTAAGGAAATTATTAAACTTATAATTGCAGAGATTAAGAACGGAACAGATGAGCCAAACTGATCCCATAAAATGCCGGTAAGAAAAGAACCTGTCATTACAGCAAAACTAGAAAGCATTGTAAGTAAACCAATTGCCGAACCTCTCTGTTCATTTGGGATAATATCAGAAATCCACGCCTTTGAAACCCCTTCTGTTGAGGCAGCATAAATTCCATAAAGTGCAAATAATATCCAGATAAAATTGATATCATTAAGAAATGCGAACCCAAAATAAACACCGGAGAAAATCATCAAACCAAATGAAAACACTTTTTGTTTACTTAATCTATCTGAAATTCTTCCAAGAGGATAGGATGCTGCGGCATAAATAATATTGTAAAACACATATCCAAAAATTGCCATAGAGCTGGATTTAGAAATGTTCTGAGATTTAAGGATTAGAAACACATCGCTGCTGTTTACCAGAGAAAAGATTGTTACTAAAACCAGAACCTTTTTGTATTGCTTCGGAGAAGATTTCCAGAACTCTAAATAATTTTTATGTGCTCTTTCATTTGAGGTGATTTTATTGTCTTTAACCATCAGTGTTAAAACAATTGCAATAACTGATGGAACAAATGCAACTAAAAATATTAATTGAAAATTGTCCGGATAAAAGCTCAATAATATCAATGCAACAATAGGACCAATTGCAGCACCAAGCGTATCCATTGCTCTGTGAAATCCAAAAACAGCTCCCGTATTGCCCTTACTGTAAATCGCTAGCAGCGCATCTCTGGGTGCTGTTCTTATTCCTTTGCCAATTCTATCTGACACACGTGAGGTTAGAACAACAGGAATATTTTGAAAAATACCGGGCAATGGTTTTGCAAGGGCGGAAATACCATATCCAAGAACAACAAATATTGATCGCTTACCAAGTTTATCTGAAAGGTTTCCGAAGTATCCTTTAAGCAACCCTGCTGTAACCTCTGCGATTCCCTCAATTATTCCTACAACAGCCATTGATGATCCCAGTACTGCTGTTAAGAAAATTGGAGTAACGGGGTAAAGCATTTCACTGGCAATGTCTGTAAACAAGCTTACCAAACCAAGAATAACAACCTGTTTAGATATTTTTGATTTCATATATAATAATTTCTCTGCGACTTTGCGTCTTTGCGTGAAAATTTTTTAGCTTCATTTATGAAAGGTTGCGCAAAGTTGAAACCACACAAAGAGCGCCGAGTTTAAATCCAATGTTTTCTTACTTAATTTTACGAAGAAATTTTATTAAACCTTAGAGGAAAAAATGCGTAAACTTATTATTGCCGGCAACTGGAAAATGAATAATGATTTAAACCAGTCAGAGAAATTAATTGTTGAGTTAAAAAACCTTTTACAGAATGAAAAACCAAACTGCGATGTGATTATTTGTCCACCCTTCACTTCGCTCTCAGAAGCTTCAAAGTTAATTAAAGGAAGCATTATAAAACTCGGGGCACAAAACATGCACTTTGAAGATAGCGGAGCCTTTACCGGAGAAGTATCTGCATCAATGTTAAAATCCGTTGGATGTGAATACGTAATTCTTGGTCACTCAGAACGCCGGACAATTTTTGGTGAAAATGATGAGCTAATTAATAAAAAAATTAAAAAAGCTCTTTCTGCAGGATTAAAGCCAATCTTTTGCGTTGGCGAACTTTTAGAGGAAAGAGAAAACGGGACCACTAATGATGTAGTTAAAAGGCAAGTTCTAAAAGGACTTTCGGGTGTTACTGCTAAAGAAATGAAAAACATAATTATAGCATATGAACCAGTTTGGGCAATTGGAACAGGAAAGACTGCAACTCCTGCCCAGGCGCAGGAAGTACACGAGTTTATACGGGATTTAATAGAAGTTAATTATTCATTAGAAGTAGCAAATGAGTTAACAATCCAGTATGGCGGCAGTGTAAAACCAGAAAATGCAAAGGAGCTTATATCACAAAAAGATATTGATGGTGCACTTGTTGGTGGTGCATGCTTAAAAGCAGATTCTTTTATGGGGATAATTAAAGGCGCTTAGAATTTATTTTTCTTTCAAAAAGCCCGATTTTAGAATTTTCCTCGGTCGTAAAGAACCATTTCTTGACAAAAC
The DNA here is from genome assembly GCA_964499095.1 of uncultured Ignavibacteriaceae bacterium. Lineage (GTDB taxonomy): Bacteria > Bacteroidota > Ignavibacteria > Ignavibacteriales > Ignavibacteriaceae > IGN3. Next base: position 2,756 of record CAZCJF010000044.1, on the reverse strand, counting down.
AATTTTTGAAGCTAAACTTTTCCGTCACCATCAGAGTTTAAGTACTTGCAAGCGACAATTTACAAACCCAATTTCTTTGAGAAATTGGGTTTGTTATTTAGTTCTAAAACACTTCTGTTCGCCTGTTTTATTTTGTTAATCTTTTACTCTTAAATTTTACAGTAATATTTTTTACACAAAGTAATTTTTATCCTTTCTGTTTATTACATTATTACTGCATAAAATTAATAAAGTTGTTTTTCTTAAATTTTTGCGGGGGGGGTAGGAATAATATTTGTTATAAAACTATTAAGGGAATAGTGGGAAACAGAATATGAAAAATTTAATTTATTTTACCCAAAGGGATGGATACCCATTTAGTAAACCTTCCTTAAGATATTGGTTAACAAAAAACTTAATACCCTTTCTTGCTATAATTTTAATATTACTGACGCAGCAAGGCTGCAGTCCCACCGAGCCACCGGATGACAAACCACCAGTAGAACCAGACAGCACTACCCAAAACTTTACATTTGAGACATTTGAGTTTGGTGATGGTTTTGAATCAAGCTGGTTAAATGATGTCTGGGTTTTTGATGAAAATAATATTTGGGCTGTGGGGTATTTGGCCCCAAGTGATACAACTATTAGCGGAGTACATATAACAAACCCAAATATTATCAGATGGGATGGCTCAAGTTGGAAATTACAACCTTTCTCTGGAACTAGTAGCGGTATGGAAGGCATCTGGGCGTTAGATAGTTCACACATTTATTTTGCTTCTGGTGGATTAAGGAAATATGTTAATGGTGTTTACAGTACAATAAATACTAATCTGGGTTTACAGAGTTTTCAGGGAATTTATAAACTGTGGGGCAGCAGCGAGAGTAATATATGGGGAGTAGGACCAGGAGGTACAATTGTACACTATGACGGAACTGCCTGGTCTAAAATTGATTTTGATATAAATTACAGGTTTGATGCAATAACAGGTTCCAAGCAAACAGGAATAGCTTACGCAAGTGCTACAAGCCCGGAGTTTAACACAATAATAGTAGAACTAAAAGACAACTCTGCAACAACCATTTACAATAGTGCAAATAACTCCGAGAGCTTAACCTCTTTTACCATAAAACAATTAAATGAGCAGGAACTAATACTTGGGACAAATAGCGTATGGACATTTAATGTCAATACAAAAGAAACAAAAATATTATATAAAATAGGAACAATTGGAAATTATATAACACTTTCAGCATTGAATAGTCCTATTGATGTTTACTTTTTTATAGATAAGTATGGTGATGGCGAAGACCTGTTACATTATAACGGAAAACGTTTCTCAACAACAAATTTCAGCAGCAGAAATCACGTTATTTACGGAGGCGCTTACGCTATTAAGGATTTGGCAGTGATGACAGGTTTTTCAAACAACAAAGGATATTTAGTAAAAGTAAAAAGGATAAATTGACAGAATAAAAACAAATTAAATAATAAATGGGTAGTGTTTGCGGCACCACCCTTAAACAGAAAACCCAAAGCCTGGTCAGCTTTTTACTCTTCTTTGAGAAGGGTGGTTTTCTTGTTTTAAATCTAATAAAAAGAAGAGGTAAATAAAATGAATTACAGAAAATTAAGATTGTTATTTGCATTTCTGACATTAACTATAAATCTTTACTCGATGGGTGGTGAATTTGAAATATCTTTCAGTGCGCCATCATCCTTAAGATTTACATTTATAATGTCTACAACTGAATATGCCTGGAGGAAGTCAGGAAGCAGTGTTGTGCTTTGGCAAAATTATAGTTTCCAAACTCAAACTAATAGATCAACACTTAGGTTCGATTCACCAGATAATGTAGATGTTGGAGAATTTATAATGCCGTGGGGCTTAATGAACATACAAATAGTTGTAACAGATAATGGTGGTTTTGCAGTAGGGTCCGGCTCGGTTACAATTGATTTTAGAGATCAAAGATGGGCAACAGGATACGGTTCTTCTATTGATACTCGCATAATCATTGATGCCAATTCATCATATTATCCAATGTACCTGTCGCAAAATGACAATATAGATGCAGGTGATGTAATACTTAGTGGGCAGACAATAAATATTTGGGATTTTTGGCAGAAAGGTAGTCCTTCAACATCAAATTTTAAAGTCCCTATAACACTTTTCAATAAAATCGAAAACACTGAGATTAGCTTTGGATACTTGAATGCAAATGGTCACCAAGTACAATCGGGTAATACAGAACCTTTCAGTTACAACACCCAGCAAAGTGTTTGGCAGGGTACTTTGGATACTACGACCAGTGTACGCAATTATTCCTATAAATGGATTTATTCAAATTATATTACTCCACAAACCGGACAAAATCTTTACAGTAGTCAACTCAATTTTTCAACAGCTAGCGATGTTTATGATAAATCCATAACCAGATATTTCCGTCCTGTTTATCCCCTCACCATAAAAAACAATCTCTTTGAAGCAGGGGGCATAAGTACTGATATCGTTTATTTTAAAGATCCAACTACAACAAATGTGTATGAAGAAAAATCTGCCATAGGTGGTGGATTTATTAAGGATAATGCATTTAATAACTTAGATATCGAAGTAGGGGATTTACAAAACCAAAAATACGGTGCAAAAGCAAAACAACAAATAATATATAATGGTAAAACATATAATTATTTAGAAGGAGATTTTACTACCACTGGAACTGATTTTCTTGTAACTGCAGCAACAACAAAAACAGCTTATTATAAAGGGCAGC
>CAZCJF010000043.1:0-26750 GCA_964499095.1 uncultured Ignavibacteriaceae bacterium | reverse complement strand
AATCAATCCCGGATATACAACTTCAAAAGTTTTATTTGGGTGCACGACATATAAAGGATCACCAATTTTATTTGTACCAATGTACAAATCTCCATCTGCACTAAGTTCAATATCATTAATTCTAATAGCGGGACTTACGCTGCTTGTAAAATTAAAATATTGTTCCGGCGTTCCAATACTATCAGCACTCACAACCGGAACCCTCCAGATTACTTCCTCGGCATCATTAACACGGGAAACAACAAACAAATAACTACTTGTAACTTTAAGCGCATTAATAACGCCGGAAATATTAAATTTTTTAACGTTTTTATCAAGTCTAATCCTGTAAAGAGTTCCTGTTGCACCGCCGCCCCAAAGAACATCTCTCGTTTTATCATACTCAATATCATTGACGTTATCAGTTATTCCTTGTGCACCGGAAACAAATGCAACCGGAGCAACACCCTGGACTGCTCTATAAACACCACGAATACCTCCCCTTACTGCATAAACAGCATTATCAGAAGCATAAGTAATAGCTTTGAAGAATGACTCAGGACCATCAGGTGCAAAATCCGTGTATTCAGTAGCACCCGGGGCAATTTTTTTGGTACCTTTAGCTAATGCAGTTTCTCTGAAAGAGAAGTAAACGTTTTCTAAATTGTCTGTACAGATACCGTAGGGGAATTCCTGTTTCTTAGTGCTTCCATCGAATGGATATAACTCAGATACGGCTGGTCTTAACCTATAATTCTTAATTGAATTACTATAAGCAAGACTTCCAACAACTGAAATTTTTATTTCAACTGTATCAGATATAACCACAGGCGCAATCACAACCAGTCTGTTTGGCGCAGCACTTAATACTTTACCGGGTTTACCATTAAAATACACCCGGTTGTATTCAGGATTTGAGAGAAAATTTGCTCCATTAATAGTTATTGGAGTTACACCTGCCAATGCCTGTTGAGACGGTGATACACTGGATATTACCGGCGTAGGCAAATTAGCAGATGGAATTTCATATAAACTGGGGGTTGGATCTTCTGAACAGCTTATAAAAAATATCAGAGATACAAAACCCAAAACTATAAAAACTTTATTTATTATTTTTTTCATTTTATTCCCAAACTTAATTTAAGATTAAGTTACTAACATTCATTAATAGGCAAAGTTAACTGTAATTCTGTGAACATCATCAAAGATTCCAAATGGTGTGTAAGAATAATCAACACCAAGTGTTAAACCTGCAAGATCTTTTTTAAGTCCAACACCGGCTGAGAATTTTCTTTCATCATTTGGTGAAGAATATCCACCTCTTAAAGAAATTAAATTCATAAATGTGTATTCAAGTCCTACCATTATCTGCTCTGGATAATCTCTTGGGTGATTTGCATCCACACTAACCAGAATTGAGTGCATATTTTTATCAACTTCAAGCAGATCTGCAAAGTTAAAAGATGCACCTAATTGAAATACCAGAGGCAGTTGAAATCCTTCTTGTTTATATTTAACCTCTCTTGAAAAATTTCGAACACTTAGTCCGATATCAAGACTTTTGAATCCAGTTTTATAGATAACACCAAAATCGAATGCTAAAACATCAAGTTTATTGTCTTCAGTGGTTGCACCAATATAACTACCTGTTTCAGGATCAGTTTGCAATCCACCTACAACGCTGGTTCCAAGTGACTGTCTTACGTACTTGATGTTTCCACCAACTGCAAATTTTTCTGACAATGATTTGGCATAACCAACACCAAAAGCAATTGCAGTGGGACTGAATATTCCAACATCAAGAAAACCTTGTTCGTTATTTGCTCTGACGGTACCGTAAAAGTCGCCGTAATCAACAGATACGAAATTAAATCCGATAACTCCGTAATCACCATCAAAAGGTGCGAATGCGATACTTGCATTGTAATATTTAAAGTCCGCAATAAACTGGGTATGTCCTAAAGATATGTCTGCGATACTTTCTAATCTTGCCATACCAGCAGGATTGTAAAACATAGCACTGGAATTATTTTCCAGCGAAGTTACTGCATCTCCAAAAGCACTAACACGGGCATCGAGAGAGACGTTAAGAAACTTCATACCGGTTTGCGCGAGTTTTTGCTGTTGGGCTAAATTAATTTGACTCTGAAAAACTATCATCAGAATAATCAGAGTAAAATTTATTACTGTTGTGTTAATATTTTTTCTCATAAAACTTTATTCCGTTTATCTAATGATTACAAATTTTACAATTTTCTTTTCACCGGTATCAAGATTTTCAATAACGGCTATATAAATTCCACTTACAACAATCTGTCCGTTAGAAGTTAAAGAATCCCATGCCTGATCTCCGCTTCCGTCTGTGTGTTCAATTGTTTCAATCAACTCTCCAAGCTCTGAGTAAATTTTGATATTACATCTGCCGGGAATGTTGAAGAAGAATAATCTGTTACGAGCTAAATCTCCAAATCCAAGACTACCCTCTGCAGAAATGTTGTAAGGATTAGGAACAACCCGAATGTCATCCATATTTGTTCCTGCCTGTCTTTTTAGGATTGCAGGATTATAAGTCTGAGTATAATATCTGCTGCTTCTTAATTTACCAGGAGGTGTTGCTCCGGTTCCGTCATTATCTGCAGCACTTCCAACAGAAACTATGTAGTAGTAATAGGATAATCCTCTGATTGGAGTTATGTCATCATAACTTCTTTCAGCAGGACCCACAGTTGCAATTAAAGTGTAAGTACTATCGTATTTACCTACAGCTCTGTATATTTCAAATCCCTCGATATTACCCGGATCATCATAAGTTTCCCAGCTTAATGCAATTCTATCGCCCAATCCATTTACGTTAAAAATTTTAGGCGGTAATGGTGGTTTGGGGATGTTATATCCTGACTGATAGTTTGCGATTGCTCTTCTGAAAGTCTGGAATAATGAATCACGGCTTTGAAATACAACCTGATTTTTTTGTAATGCACTGATTTGACCCTGTTTGTATTTTATTCCTGTTTCAGTTGCAAGTTCACGGCTGATACCAGAAACTGCTTCTGCAAAAACAATTGTGATGCTGTCTCCGGGTCCTAATGTGTAAGGTCCGTAACCATTTGTAAATGAAAATCCACCGGGAGTACCAAGAGCGGGATCACCGGTTGGTGATAGAAAACCAGGCAATCCTGATGGTTCAACTGCCAAAGCGTGTCTGGGTGATTTATGACCACGGGTCATCCACGCATATTCTTTAGTCATATTAGCTTCGTTGTATGCATCATTGTTCGATGTCTGTGGTTCATCTGAACCTTCCCAGGATGTTGTTGATGGTTGATTCGGGTCATCATTTTTATTTGTAGCAGATACATCTGCGTGCAAAGTAACAACACCTGCAAACTGATAAGCACCAAGTCTTCCAACGGTATCTCCTGCTGCAACGTTAACTGCCGAAGTGTAAATAGGTCCACCAACATTGTCTCTCACATTTCCTGAACCACTAAATGGAGGAAATTTTCCGTGCCATACAAATTGTGCTCTGAAATTTTCATTTGGAGGGTCATTTACTGTATTAACAGGACCATCGCCTCGTGTATCTATCATCGTGTTCATTCCCCAGCCGGTTCCGTTACCAATAACATATCTTGTGTTTGCACACACTGCTAATCTGAATTGATAAAAGAAGTAAACACCGGTTAATGTTTTGTTGGGGAGCTCAATTTCAGGATCACTATCAACATTGCCTGTATTTTTAAAAGTGTATTCAGATATTATATAATTATCGTGATAAGGTTGGCTAAACTGGAAAATCCGTCTTGTCATACTTATTCCCAACTGGTTATTCACGTGATTAACGATCAGTCTGTCAGCAAACAAATTGGGATCAATTTTATCCACCTCTACACTTTTATCTTCTGAAACATCAAAATCAACAAAGACCTGAGGAGGTTCAAACTGACTAATCAATTCAAATCCCATCGGGAAGAATTCGCCGGCACCAGTTACTCTGGGTCCAACGTGTACTACTTTATGCGGATATGTTTTGCCCGTTTCATCTGTAAAATTGGTTGAACCAATCCACAGTGCTTTAGCAGCCTGAATATCCTGATTTGCATAAAGTGCTGGCCATTGAAGACCATACTGTTGTCTTTTAATAAATCCCTCTTCAATTTCACTTCCTATTTCTGAATACCAGTTATGAAGTGAACCTGCGGACATCCATTTGACTGCGAACTGAGAATATACTGATGGTGTCCAGCCAATAAGGATAATTCCGATTAAAAGATTTATTAAATAATTTTTTCTTTTATTTGATTGCATTGAATCCTCTGAATCTTAATTAAAAATCTACTGATAATTTTACACCCCAGAATACATCTCTTGGATTAAGGAATGTAAAGAATTCTTGATTAGGCATATCTATATAAGATTTGTTTCTTCTCCACACTTCTTTTAATCCCTCTGCAGCGTTATCATCCCAAGGAATGTAAGGACCGGTTCTGTAATCACCGGGTTTATCGTTACCCGGAATATTCTTATAACCAAATCTTTCATCAAAAACACTTTCTGGTAAGTGTAATGATTTCATATATGCCAGATAATCATTGTTATCAACAAATCCGTAACCAGTCATATACTTATAGTTAAACAGGTTACTGATATCAGCAAAGATTTGAAGATTTACGCCCATCAGATTAAATGTTTTACTGATTCTGAGATCAACATTCCAGTAATCATTCCATTGAATATTGTTTTCAATACCGGGAATGCTGCCGCCGCCGACCCAGGTAAAGTAATAACCGTTAGTCCAGCTTGCAACAAAACTGAATCTTAAATCACCAAAAATATTTATACCACCGAGTTTTGGTCCGAAATCGGATGGTGTGAAGATATCAATGTTGGCATTTGCAAAAGGACGAGGTATTGGTTTTTCCTGATATGTATCGCGTGTCTGGGCTTCATACTGTCTCTGTAAAGATGCATTCTGATAATAAGTACCAAATCTGAAATTACCGGCACTTCTAACATCGTATGTATAATTTATAAATCCCTGTACCCAGTTACCTCTGTTTTTGGTTAACGTGATTTCAAATCCTCGAACGTCCTGATAATTGTTTGGTTCAGTTCTCGAGTAATTAACTTTATTATCACGGCTAACATAAGTAACCAATCTTGACTGCAAGGAAACATCTTTATAATAACCAGCTACTCTCAACAAAAATTCATCAAACATATTTTGCTCGTATCCCAACTCATAAGAAACCGTTTTAGGTAAGGGATTATTGGGATCAGCAATTCTGGTTACTGCATTGTTATCTGAAAATCTTCTGAGCAAGAAAAGATTTTCCGGTGTTGGCATTTGTCTGAAATGTCCGTAGTTAAAATAGAGTTTACTATCAACTGTAATCGGGAATGAAATGCCAAGTCTGGGGCTTACATCTATTTGTTTTTCAACTGAAACTTTTGCTAACAATGTATCTAATCCCAGAGAGTTTTCAGAAGCAAAAGCTTTATTGTAAGGATCATATTCATACCAATCGCCCTGTGGATCAGAGTAGTCAACTCTAACACCTAAGTTTGCAACCATTCCTTCAAATTCAAGTTTATCCTGAACGTAAAATGCACCTCTTATCGGGAAGTTACTCCATACTGATCTTGAACGACCGCTTGGTAAGAATTTATCAACTGATGCATAATTAACCCTGTTATCAGTGTACACAACTTCAATACCTGTTTTGATATTATTGTATTTATCAATCTGGCTCTGGAAGAATGCGTTTGCAGAATATACACTAACAACACTGCTATCCCTTGAGTTACTGAAACCAACACCCATTCTTAATCCATTAATTCCTGTTGATGGAAAATCAGCAAAGCCAAAAGGTGCTTCATCAACCAGCACTCCGCCAATATCATAAAGTGTTGAAGTATCTCTCAATCTTCCTGGGTTTGTGCTGTAGTCAGAAATGAATGAATTGAGTGTTATTTCATATAAACTGGTTGGACTAAGGACGTGTGTAAATTTAGCACCAAGAGAAGTGTATTTAATTATTGATGGCGCCCAATAATCCGTTGCATAAATTCTGGCATCAATATAGCTGACCCGGTTCATTACTGATCCGATACTTTCAGGCGATCTGAAAATACCAGGAGTTCCGGCGTTATTATCATTTGTTCCTAAGACTTCACTTCTCAATCCCTGAATCATTAATTTCTTGCCTTCTCCAACATCAGATGTAAGTTTTAACTGAGCAACCCAATCATTAACTCCATCTCTGGAAAGAGGTACAAGATACATATTCTGAGTTTGTCTGTATGATGCAAAGAAACGAAGGTTACCTAATTTTTGTGCACCCGGCACCGGACCACCAAAACTTGCATCAACTTCGTAATCCGGATCCTGAATATCTGTTACTTTTCTGTGCTGCCATAAGAAAATTCTTTGTGCCTGCTCGGGAGTTAAATCATTAGTTGGATCATCATCTAATAAAGTTTTCTCCGCTGTTGCAATCCATCCATCAAAATCCGGATACTGAGCACGAGTAAAAGCATCCCATGCACCGTTTGCTGTTCCGGTCCATGCAACAGCAGGATCAACATAAGGACGAATCCAATATGAATTGGGATCGCTCGGAGACATTCCAAAATGTTTTTGCGATGCACCGCTGTATCTTCCGATGAAGCTGAAAGTGTATTTATCTCGTGCACCTTCTTTGGTAACAACGTTTACTAATCCGGAACGAATGTTACCATACTCAGCGTTAAAACCACCTGTTTGTATCTGCACCTGGTCGATTGCTGAGTAGCTAATTCCTGTAAATGGTGAGTTATCTCTTTCATCTCTTAATGTAAGACCATTTACAACAAATGCAGTTTGGTTTGCAGAACCACCACGAATCTCAAGTCCGCTTCTTACACCAGCCTGAAGACCGATCACGCCAGTTAAACTTGATACAGGCAGATTTTCAATTTCTGCAACGTTAAGATTTATACGGCTTGAGGAAACATCTTTCTGAACTATAGGAGTAGTAGCAACAACAACCACCTCTTCTGTCTGGAAAGCATTTGATTGTAAATTAAAATTCAATTCTGTTGTCTGGTCGATGTTAACTCTCACCTGTTGAACAACTTCGGGTGCGTAACCAACCATAGAGGCTCTTACCGTGTAGTTGCCCGGGGAGATATTAATTATAACATAGAATCCATCAACATTTGTTGCGGCACCGATGGTAGTGCCTTCAAGCAAAACATTTGCACCAATTAGTGGCTCACCTGTAGAAGCATCTTTAACAATACCGCTTATTTTACCAACTTGGGCAAGTGCTTGAAAGGAAAATATGTGAAGAAAGAGTATGCTAATTAGTAGCAATTTTCTCATAAGTTCTAACTCCTTATTTTGAATTCGGAGGGAGAAGTTCTGATGCAGGGTTTTAAACCCCTTTTCAGTCAATTATTTAATCAGAACAAATTTACAATTGATTAAAATTTTACTATAAAAAAGTATGAATTTTAGTCTCTAAAGTCAATTATTTCATTGTGAATATTATTACACAATCAACAAATAATTTTATTAATTATTTTGGTTATTGTGTTTTTATTTAGTTAAATTCTTTCTGGCAAGTAACTCAAAAGTTCTTATCCTGTCTTTATAAATATTATTAGCATTAATTCTTTGTATATCAAGTTGTGCATCTGAGTTGCCTTCCCATCTTCTGCAGAGATATAATGAATGATATATCCTTCCTATTTTGTATTTACGTGAAATAGCCAATCCAACTGAATAATCTTCACCATAACTTACATTTGGAATTTTAACTTCACGCAGAACCGGTGTATAGAAAGCACGGGGAGCACCAAGTCCGTTTATTCTTAAAGCATTATTTGGTCCGTTGTCATTTGTCCATTCCTGATGATCAATTAGTCCAGGTGGTAATTCATTAAGATTAAAATCTGTAATCTGATAAGAACCGATAACCATTGCACATTTTTCTTTGTGGAAAACATCCACTATAGATTGAAGTGTGTTTTCATCTTTATAAATATCATCGCTGTCTAATTGAACAGCAAATTTTCCGCACTCGGGATGATGAACAGCATCATTCCAGCATCCACCAATTCCTAAGTCTATTCTTGATGGAATTAAATGAATTACTCTGTTATCTTTTTGAGCAAATGTTTCGATTATCTGCGTTGTACCATCAGTTGAATGATTATCTACCACAATTAAATTAAAGTCAAAATTAGTTTGCTGCTTCAATACAGATTCAATCGCATCCCCGATTGTTTTAAATCTGTTTCTGACCGGAATTATAACAGAGGCTTCTTTGGTAAAATCTTTTGCCAGAGCAAGATCAATTTCTTTAAATGGCGGATGAACGTAAGCTCCAATATCCATCAGATGCTGGGTTACAGCTTTTTCCATCTCGATCTGAACATTGCGGTTTTTTGGATCAACGTAACTAAAATGTTTTTCTTCTGTTCCAACTTCCTCAGCAGCTTCAACGATGTATAAAAATTCGGGGATACGTATAAGTGTACCTGACTGCGATAATTTTAATCTTAAATTATAAAAACCCGCGAATTTAAAATCCGATTCATCTGTTGAAACAATTCTTTTAATCTCATCTGTTTTAATCAGCGTCAGTTCTCCAAAATCAAAATCATCTCTTAAACTTCCTTCCTGATAATCAATCACCGGATGCGGTTTTAATTTGCCATGCTCTTCTTCATAATAGTCAGAATAAACAAATACTGCATTTACGTTTTGTGCAACCTGAATAAATCTTTCAAAGCAAAACTGTCCTGGATTTATTGATTTACCACTTTGTATAATTAAAGTGTAATCGGTTGAAGAAAATTGTGAAATAAGTTTAATTCCTTCACTGCTGCTTAAACTGGTTTTTATTACCCTCACGTTTTCAAATGATTTAAACTTTTCATCAGAAGAAATAAGAATTATCTCTTTAACAATTGGAAGTTCCTGAAGTCGTTTTATTGTTTTTTGATTTTCTTTTAAGCTGCCTTGTGGAAGGAATACTGTTATTAAATTTTTCATGGTAATTCCGATAAGTTTTTTTGTAAAAATATAAACAGTTATTGAAAGAAAATAGGCTGAAACTCTAAAGATTTTTAATTATTTTTATGATCAAATAATGAAATTCAAAAATTGTAATTCACTCAAAAATACTCAGGTGCAAATAATGAGAAAACATATCTTAATTTTTATTCTGATTCTTTATTCTTTTAACTATGCTCAATTAAGCAGCGAGATATTAGTAAACGGCTCACCGGATAATCCTGTAATGAGTCCGGTTTTTTCTCCGGATGGAAGCAAAATAGCATATACAAAAGCGGGATATAAAGGATTATGGATATTTGATATCAACACAAAATCTTCTAAACAAATTACTGACGAAGATGCTTCAGGATTTGCAATTAAATGGTCAAACGATTCGAAATCGATTTTATCACGTGTTGCAAAATACGAAGGTGCAAAAAGATTAAACGCTGTTAAAGTTTTTAATGTTGATAAAAATGAATCCGTTCAATTAACAGAATACAGAGCAAGAATGGAATATCTTCCGGAATGGTCTGATGGTGATGCTAAAGTTATCGTGCCTACAAAAGAAAGTTTTGAAACTTATTCATCAGGCAAACCCAAACTGCTTTATAAAAACAACAACGGTAAAAATGTGCTGTTAAAATATGATAGAATAGTTACACAGGATTTGACACGTAACGATTTTGAAGACATCAAACCATTTGAAGATGCTCAGTACATAAATCTCTCAATTTCACCAGATAGAAATAAAGTTATGTTTAAAGTGGTTGGTGGAAATATGTACGTAATGAATTTAGACGGAACAGAATTAACCGATCTCGGTAAGGGCAATCAACCCAGATGGGCATTTGACAGTAAAAAAATAATTTACACAATTACTGAGGACAATGGACAAGAATACACTGCATCTGATATTTACATTATAAACTCTGATGGAACAAACAAAAGAAAAATAACCGATACCAAAGATTTAATCGAAATGAATCCGGCTTTATCTCCTGATGGCAAAACAATTGTTTACGATGAGTACAAAAGCGGTAAGATCTATTTTACAAAATTTGAGGAAGGGAGATAATCAAAATGAATTTAGTAACTAAAATTAAATCAGCATTCAATATTACCATTTCATCTTTATTGATTTTTTTAATAACAGGATTTGTAAATAACATTTACTCACAGCAAGTTACAGGTTTATCCGGTTGGAATATTTTTCTGGATCCCGGACACAGCCAAAAAGAAAATATGGGCATTTACGGATATTCAGAAGCTGAAAAAAATCTTAGAGTTGCACTCAACCTAAGACAAATGCTTTTGGACTGGACTGATATTGATACTGTTTATATCTGCAGAACTAATGATCAGCAGGTACTTTCGTTAGGCGACAGAACAAATCTTGCTAACTCACTTGGAGCAGCTCATTATCATTCCATTCACAGCGATGCGGCTTCAACCGCTACACCGAACAGTACATTAATTATGTGGGGACAACTTGGAATCGGAGGACCGGAAAAAACTCCTAATGGTGGAAAGAGAATGTCCCAAATAATGGTTGGATTATTAACCGCCGGAATGCGAACCACTACTCGCGGTGCAATGGGAGACAGAGATTTTTATGGAGTTGCAGGAAGTACACCATATTTATGGGTTAACCGTGAGACAACTATGGCTTCTGAATTAAGTGAGGCTGGATTTCATACAAATCCAACTCAGAATCAGTTAAATATGAATGCAGAATGGAAAAGACTGGAAGCTAAAACAATGTACTGGACAATTTTGAAGTACAAAAACGTTGCTCGTCCTTTTGCAGGTACAGTTGTTGGAATAATTAAAGACCTTGAACAAGGCACTGCAATAAACGGAGCCGTTGTCACTTTGAATGGACAAACTTATACGACAGATACCTGGTCATCTTTGTTTTACAAATACAATACAACCGATACAACATTCTTAAAAAACGGATTTTACTATTTTGAAAATATTCCGGCAGGAAATCATCAGATTGAAGTTACTGCCCCTGGATATGATCCGTATACTGGGACAATTACAACAGCTGATACATTCTTTACATTCAAAGATGTTAATCTTATCTCTACCACTCCCCCAACACTTACATCAACAATTCCTGTTGAAAATGATAGTATTTATCCGGGAGTTAATTCAATTACACTTAATTTTTCCAGACCAATGGATCGAACAAGTTTTCAAAATAACTTGCTAATCAATCCCTCCGTCACAACAAGTTTCACCTGGTCAAATGGTGATAAAACAGTTGTATTAAACACGAGTAATTTTCTTTATGATACCATATACACAATTACAATTAAGGGAACTATAACTGATAAGTACAGCCATCCATTTGACGGTAATGGTGATGGTGTTGGTGGTGATGATTACAGTTTTAATATCAGAACTAAAGTAGTTGATGTAACAGCTCCTTCAATTGTGGATGTTTACCCTTCTCCAAATAAAACTAATGTTGAGTTAAAACCTGTAATAAGTGTAGCATTTGATGAGGCATTGAAAACCTCTACAATATCAAGCAGAGTTAGAGTTGTAAAAAATTCAGATCAGACAAATGCCGCATATATACTACGACATTACCTCGTAAATGGAAGAAGCGTGATAAACTTTTTTATTACAACCTTGTTAGCAGAAAATCAATCTTATACAATAAAAATTCTTCCCGGTATTGAAGATGTGTACAGTAATCCTACACAGAGTGAATTTAATTATGAGTTTACAACGGGTAATTCAAATTATCTTTCAGAAACTGTAATTGATAATTTTGAAAGTGGAATTGGCAACTGGTGGTCTCCAAATCAATCCGGAAGTACAGTTGGAATTATTCCTACGGAAACAAACGTATTTCAATCAACAGCAATATTAAATGTAAACACCGGCAGCACAAGATCTATGCAGCTTGATTATTCGTGGGATATAAATGCGGGCAGTTGGTTGATAAGAGAATATCGTTCTGTTGCATCTCCAAGTTTTAGCAATAATACCTTACTACAGGCATTTGTTTTCGGAGATGGCAATAACAATAAAATGAGATTTGCATTAAAGGAAACTTCAGGTACAGCACCCGGAAATTTTGAAGTTAGCCCATGGATAGATATTAACTGGATTGGCTGGAAGCTCATTACCTGGGATTTGAGTCAGGGACAAACAGGAAGCTGGTTAGGTAATGGAATATTAGAACCTCCATTTGTTTTTGATAGCTTTCAATTCACTTATGTACCCGGTAATCAAAGCAAAGGAACATATTACTTTGATGATTTAAGAACTGCAACGTTTAATCCAACTGATGTGAAAAAAGAAGAGGAGCAAGTACCAACTAATTTTGTACTTGAGCAAAATTATCCAAATCCTTTTAATCCAAACACACAGATTAAATTCAGCATTCCGCAAGCAACAAATGTTAAGCTAATCGTTACAAACTTATTGGGAAGTGAAATTGCCACCTTGGTTAATGATAATCTTGCTTCCGGCTCATATACTGTTGATTTTAATGCATCCGATCTTTCAAGCGGAGTGTATTTTTATACTTTGATTACAGATAATTTTAAGCAAAGTAAAAAAATGATATTGATGAAATAGGAAGCCTAACCCCAACCCCTTCCCAAAAGGAAGGGGCTTTTTATTTTTGTATTTATTTTAATGATCAAGAAATTGTTAACAGTTGAGGCCTCATCACGAATGAGGGTTCGTCAACACGAGTGGAGTTTGTTCGTCATCTCGAGCAGCTTGCCCCGCTTTGTCGGGGGAGTCGAGAGATGAAATAAAAATTTTATATATCATTTCGTAATTAATCTAAATCCTTTTTAGGAAAAACTATGAACTATAGAAAATTCGGAAAAACAGATTTAACAGTTAGCGAAATTGGTTTCGGTGCATGGGGAATCGGAGGTCCGGCAATGGTTGGTGATCTCGCTATTGGCTGGGGTGATGTTGATGATAATACTTCTGTTAAAGCTTTTTATAAATCTTTTGACCAGGGTATAAACTTTTATGATACAGCAGATTTTTATGGCTTTGGTCATTCAGAAGAAATTATTGGTAAAACTTTTGGCAACAGAGATGATATAATCATCGCAACTAAAGTCGGGCATAGAGTTCAGGAAAATCAGATCATTTTAGACTACACAAAAAACCACATACTTAAATCCTGTGATGAATCATTAAAAAGATTAAAACGGGATAAAATTGATTTTTATCAGCTTCACTCCGCAAAATTAAATCATCTTGAAGATGGACAATGCATTGAAGCAATGGAACAATTAAAAAGCGAAGGTAAGATTCGCTATTGGGGAATTTCACTTAATACTTTTAATCCTTATCCCGAGGCAGAATTTTTAATTGAGAAAAATCTTGCAGATGGATTTCAGTTAGTATTAAATATTATAAATCAGCGATCACTGAGACTTATTAAAGCCACAGGTAAAAAGGGATATGGAATTATTGCGAGAATACCTTTGCAGTTTGGATTACTAACAGGTAAGTTCAATAAGCAAAGCACTTTTAACAAAAATGATCATAGAAGTGTAAGACTAAATCCGGAACTGCTTTCTGAACTGATTGATGCATTAGATGATGTTTGGAAATTAAGCGAAAAGTATAATGTAGAGAAGACTACATTTGCATTAAGTTTTATTATGAATCATCCGGAAGTTTCTACTGTAATTCCGGGAATTAAAACTCCTGAGCAGGCAATCAAGAATACGATGCCATTGGTTAAAATTTCTGATGAAGATATGAATTCACTTTATCAACTTTTTGATGAAAAGTTTAATTCAATTGTTGATAAAATGGTTTGATTCAGACAGTCATTGCGAGTCCCGTTTTGGAGACGAAGCAATCTATAGGTTTTACTTTCGCCTGTTTATATAGGAATATATTTAGGGAAAAATGAAAAAACTTTTTTTACTTCTATTTTTAATCACTTACACTGCAACAGCACAGGAATTTAAATTTGCCTGGCTAACTGATATTCACGTCGGTTATCCGAGTGCAGCAGAAGATTTAACAAGATCAGTAAATGATATAAATTCATTCGATGATATTGATTTCACTATTGTATCCGGTGATATCACCGCAACGGGCACTCTACAAGAATTAAAATCAGCAAAAACGATTCTGGATAAACTTGAAAATCCATACTACATCATACCCGGAAACCACGATACAAAATGGAGTGAATCCGGCTGCACTGATTTTATAAAACTTTGGGGCAATGATCGTTTTGTATTTGAACATAAAGGATTTCTTTTTATTGGTCTGCATCAGGGACCACGAATGAGAATGGCTGATGGGCATTTCGCGCCGGAAGATTTGCGCTGGTTTGATTCGCTGATAGTTTCAATCTCTGATTCAAATCAACCGATAATTTTTGTAACGCATTATCCTTTGGATGAGAACATTGCTAACTGGTATGAAATGCTGGACAGATTAAAGAATCTGAACACAAAGATTACATTGTTTGGTCACGGTCACGCAAACATCTCATATAACTTTGAAGGAATTCCCGGTATTATGGGACGCTCCAACTTACGTGCACGCGATGAAATAGGTGGATACACAATTGTTGAAGTTAAAAATGATTCAATCTATTTTGCTGAGAGAACTCCAGATACAAAAACAAAACTCTGGCATAAAGTAGCTCTCTCAGTAAGGAATAATAATTTAATGGCAGGCGAGCAAATTCGTCCTGATTATTCTATAAATAAAAAATATCCATTCGTAAAAATTGAATGGGAATACAATACGGGTTATACAATTGGTTCTTCCGCAGTTTTTGATTCTATAAATGCTTATGTCGGAGATGCCTCAGGATCTTTCTACTCATTCAGTTTAACTGATGGAAAAGTTAATTGGAAATATCAAACTGAAAATGCAATCTATTCAACGCCTGCTGTTGAAAATAATTTTATTGTATTTGGCAGTGCTGATAGTTCCATTTATTGTCTCAATACTGACACTGGAAACTTAATCTGGAAATACAAAACAAATGCAGCAGTACTTGGCTGTCCCATTATTTACAAAAACATAGTTTACATTGGAGCAAGTGATAGAACTTTTTATGCATTGGATTTACAATCAGGTAAACTAATCTGGAACTTTACAGGTTTGAATGGATTTGTAGAAACAAAGCCCGCCATTTATGATGATAAAATTTTGTTCGGTGCGTGGGATGAACATTTTTATTGTCTGGATGCTTCTACCGGAAAATTAATCTGGAAATGGAAGGGTGATCGCTCGGGAACCTTTTACTCCCCAGCTGCCTGCTGGCCTGTTGTATCAAATGGGATAGTCTTTTTAGCTGCACCTGATAGAAAACTGACTGCCCTTGATATTAAAACAGGTAATGAACTTTGGAGAACAGGAAAATATAAAGTAAGAGAAACTCTTGGTTTATCTGAAAATGGACAAAAACTTTTTATCCGCACGATGAATGATTCGATTATTGCACTTAAAGCATCAGAAAAATTAGAAGAACCATTATGGATTACCAACTGTGAATTTGGGTATGAAATTAGCTCCGCTCAAATAATTGAAAAAGATGGATACATTTTTTATGGGACAAAGAATGGAATGATTTATTCTATTGATTCTGAAACGGGAAAAATTCTCTGGCTGCATAAATCTACTAATGGATTTGTAAATACGATTACGCCACTTAGCAAAGCTGAAATTCTAACAACGGATTTTGATGGTAATATTTGTTTAATTAAGTCGTCACAATAAGTTGAATAATTACAGACTAATTTTAGAATTTACTCCTTATCAGAACACGATAAATTTATTATATTGCTGTATTGATAAATACATTGCCCCCCTTCGAGGGAGTTTATCCCGAAGCATCGGTACTTAGGCTAACGATTTGATTGAAATGTCATCTCGAGCAGCTTGCCCCGCTTTGTCGGGGGAGTCGAGAGATGAAAGAAAAAAAGTAAACCTCTAACAAATAAAAACTACTCAGGAACATTTAATGGCAATAGAAACAATTAAATCCAAAACACTGATAGACAAGTTTTTAGGTATCATTGAAAAAGTCGGGAACAAACTTCCTAATCCAACCACACTTTTTGCACTTTTTGCTATTGGCGTTGTCATCCTCTCGTGGATAGTAAGTCAGTTTAATTTTTCAGTATTACATCCCGGCACCGGACAAGAAATTAAACCCGTCAGTCTTCTATCAGTTGAAGGATTTCACAGAATAATTTTAAATCTCATCACAAACTTTACTGCGTTCGCTCCGCTCGGTACCGTTTTAATTTCTCTTCTTGGAATTGCAGTAGCTGAGCACAGCGGATTGATTGGAACATCGTTAAGACTTCTTGTACTGAAAGCACCAAAAAAATTGTTGACCTTTGTTATTGTTCTTGCCGGAATACTTTCAAATACAGCAAGCGAGATCGGATACGTGCTACTTGTGCCGCTTTCTGCAATGATATTTCTTGCTGTTGGCAGACATCCTGTTGCCGGTTTAGCCGCAGCATTTGCCGGAGTTTCCGGAGGATATAGTGCAAATCTTTTGCTTGGTACAATTGATCCTTTACTGGCTGGTTTAACTCAGGAAGCAGCACACATAATCGATAAAACATACGAAGTTAATGCTGCAGCAAATTATTACTTTATGTTCGTTTCAACTTTTTTTATTGCAGCGGCAGGTACGTGGGTTACAGAAAAAATTGTTATTCCCCGTTTAGGAACATACAAAGGGGATGTACAAGCAGAAGAAATAAAACCTTTATCAACAGATGAAAAAAGAGGTTTGTGGTTTGCTGCAATCGCTTCTGTAATCTTCTCCATTATAATTCTTGCAGGATTAATTCCTGAAAATGGTTTTTTAAGAGATCCCAAAACTTTCAGCATTTTAAGGTCACCTTTCTTAAGTGGTATTGTTGCATTTATATTCTTTGGCGGAGTTATTACCGGAATAGCTTATGGAATTGGTGCGAAGACAATAAAAAATGATAATGATGTTATTAAGGGAATGAACAAATCAATGGAAACATTAGGCTCTTATATAGTTCTTGTTTTTTTTGCTGCACAGTTTGTTGCATTTTTTAACTGGACAAATCTGGGAATGATTGTAGCTGTTGAAGGAGCAAATCTTTTAAAGTCATCCGGACTAGGACCTATTCCCCTTTTAATTTCATTCATAATCATCTCTGCAATTATAAATTTATTTATAGGCAGTGCATCTGCAAAGTGGGCTGTGATGGCTCCGGTTTTTATTCCGATGTTTATGCTCTTAGGTTACTCACCTGAATTAGTTCAGGCAGCTTACAGGGTTGGTGATAGTGTTACAAATATTATCTCACCAATGATGTCTTACTTTGCTTTGATAATTGCTTTTGTAGGCAAGTATGATCCAAAGGCTGGTATTGGAACATTGATTGCAACTATGCTTCCTTACACTATTACATTCTTTCTAATCTGGGCTCTGATGTTTATAGTGTGGTTCTTACTTGGAATACCAGTTGGACCAGGTGCACAGATGTTTATATGACGTACTTTAAATCTGTTTAATAAATCTGTAATTGTAATCTCACACTTCGACAAGCACAGTGTGACATAAAAAAATAAATATGAGACAGATTTTAATTAAAATTTACTGTTTACTCATCTCAAACTTTTTCGGATCATATCCCTGATTAACTAAAATTTGATTAATCTTTTCCATTACATCGTTACTTAGTTTTGGAGTTCTTGCAAGTATCCAACCGTATTTTCTTGATGGTGTTCCGACTATTGCCCACTGATAGTTTTCATCAAGTCCGATTATCCAGTAATCTCCCCAAATTGGTCTCCAGCCAAGAATACTGAAAAAGCTAACTTCTAATTTGGAGTTAGTTTTTGTATCAACAACCCGTGCTAAGCCCTCCGTCTTATCAAGTTCTCCATCCTCATCAACGCAGGAATTAATCACTTCAATTCTGCCATCTTTCATTAAGGTATAATTTGCTGTTGTACCTTTTATGCAATGATCCTGAAAGCTGTTTGGAATTTTTGCAATTTCATACCAGAGCCCGGCATACTTTTTTAAATCAACATAATCAACAGTTTTTGGTGGTGATTGCTGTGCAAATAAGTTAAGAGTTGCAAAGAAGAAAATCATATTGAATGCTTGCATTATACGTCCTTATTTCATTAAAACAATTTTATGTGAAATATACTTTTCACCAATTTTCATTCTTAACAAATAAACTCCTGATGAAAGTTCATTTGCATTAAAGAAGAAAGAATAATTACCGGTTCGATAGTAATCATTTACAATTTCAGAAATCTCCTCTCCAATTACATTGAACACCTTAATTGATAATAATCCGTCCTCAGGTATTTTCACTAAGATTTTTGTTGTTGAATTAAATGGATTTGGATAGCTGCTCAACAAATACTCTTCCGGTAAAATATTATCTGAATATTGATGAACATCAGTTAAGCTTTGTTTCTTAAGCATTATCCGGTTATACGATTTATCAATTCTTTCTTCAGAAATGATTCCCTTAGAAATTTTATCAACTACAATATTCACAACACTATCAACCAGAGATTTATCATTAAGTTTGTTTGCAGTGTAAAGAAGAATATCATTACCAGCATTTATAGCAAGCGTTACAGCTTCATCAAAAGAATAATTATTTGTTATTGCTCCCATAAACATCCCATCTGTAATGATAAGTCCGTCAAATCCTAAACTATCACGCAGCAAACTTGTTAACACTTTATTAGAAAGTGAAGCCGGATAAAGTGGGTCAAGATTAGCATTGTACAAATGGCCGCTCATTATAAAATCATTGTAGCCATTCTCAATTAATTTTTTGTACGGAACAAGTTCGGAATCAGCCCAGGTTGTGGTAATATCTGTAAATCCAAGATGTGAATCTGTTGAAGCACTACCGTGACCGGGAAAATGCTTAAGGGTTGTAAAAATATCCTTCTTATGAAATTCATCGATGAACCAGAAACAATGCTGATAGACCGTGTCAGGAATTCTTGAAAAACTTCTATCAAGATTCCCTATTGCAGGACTTAAGGGATTTACATTTACATCGGCAACAGGTGCAAGATTAATATTTATGTTTACATCATTAAGCCAGCCAGCCATTAGCGATGCCCAACTGCGAGCGTCTGTTTCATTATTAAATATTCCAATTTGTTCTGCTGTGTAAGTATCAGCATATCCATTACTAGCTCTTAATCTGGCAACCCTCCCCCCTTCCTGATCAATCGAGATAAATAGAGGAACTTTTGAATTTGTTCGCAAAGAACTTGTAAGCTGATATAGTTGTGTTGGTGATTCAATGTTACCGCCAAATAAAATAACGCCGCCAACGTTTCTGATTTTAAGATCATTTATCAAAGTTGTATCAGTCAGAGTTTTCCCCGGAAATCCAATCATAATCATCTGAGAAATTTTATCTTCAATAGATTGAGTGAATGAAACGTTTGTTAAGAGCAGAATCAGTAAATATTTTTTCATATTATTTTTTGTATGCAACGGACTCCCGTACTTTCAGTTATTAATTATTTTGAACATTTAAATGATTAGATCATATTTTAATTTTTTAGCCATTTAACAGATCGGTCGGCTCGGCTGCCGTTAGGCAGTGAGATATCCCTACATCTTGTACTTTTTTCCGGATCAGTCAGGAGACTGATCCCTACATTTTGTCACTTCTTCGGATCGGTCGGTAAACTGCCCCCTACAATTTGTCCCCTTTTCGGATCGGTCAGGAGACCGATCCCTACAATTCACATCTTTTTTCGAATCTGTCAGCTTGTCTACCGGGAAAGGCAGGGCAACGAATCTCTACATTTCTAAATTTTCTGGGTTATTTTTTTCTAATTCCCATCTTAATGGATTTTGCTTTATATATTGTCTGATATTAAACAGTTCTCTTTCATTACGAATAATTCTATCAAAGAAAGATTTTTGCCAATGAAATTGATTACCGTTATTTAACATTTCTCTAATTTTTTTTGCTGAATAAGATTTTAATTTACCGATTATATCTGAAAGACTTAAATCAACTTTCATTTCAGAAGAAAGATTTACAACTTTATCTATATAAGTATTAAATGAATATGGTCAGGCATAATTATGTAACAGTCAATTTCAATTTTATAAAGAGTGGAAATATTTTTTATTACTTCATCAATAATCTGACCATATTTGGTTAATATTAGCTCAGAATCAATGATATGTGAAAAAAATTCTCGTCTGTCTTTCATACAGAAGGTAACAAAATAATAACCAGACTGAGAATAATCATAATCTTTCAAGCGAGTATTTTTTCTTTTTGGTAAATTATTCATTCCCATAATCGTAGGGAACGGACTCCCGTCCGTTCCGATATTAAAGATTTAGTATCCATTTAACTGATAGCTTATATCTCGTACTTTTTCCGGATCGGTCAGGAGACCGATCCCTACATTTTGTCATTTATCCGGATCGGTCAGGAGACTGATCCATACATTTTGTCCTTTATTCGGATCAGTCAGGAGACTGATCCATACATTTTGTCATTTATTCGGATCGGTCAGGAGACCGATCCCTACATCATACCTTTATAAAAATTTTTTTTGCATATAAAATCCACATCAATCCCAGCCAAACGAGGATGTAAAAAATTGCCCACGCAAGCGATGCATTAATCGGATCTAACCAGGATAAAAAGAAATTATCGAACAAATAACTTTTAATCGTAACAACTTTACCTTCAGCATCAGTCCATTTAACCATATACATAATTCTTCCAACTATGCCGGAAAGAAAGAAAACTGTTATTGCATTCATTCCATAAACGTGGAAAGGTTTTATCCACCAGGTAACTTTTTTAACATCAATGAACCAGTAGCAAAAACCTAAAAACAATAATGCAAGTCCACCAGTGTAAAGAACATATGAACTTGTCCAGATATTTTTATTGATTGGAAACCATCCATCCCAAACCCATCCTGCAGCCATAAGAATAACTCCCCACGTGTAAAGCCAGACAGTTTTAGTTGTCTGGTCTTTTTCACTTCTTAAAAGATTGCCGGTAAATATTCCAAGCATTGCAGTTCCGATTGCAGGCAGCGTAGAAAGTATTCCTTCGGGATCCCAAACTTTTGTACCGGACCATAAATGATTTCCAAGTAAAGTGTAATCCAACCACGCAGCTAAATTAGTAGTAGGCTCATAGTTAGCATATCCAACCCCTGGTACCGGGATTAAACTCATTAACATTGTGTAGATAACCAAAATTGTTCCAGTAAACCAGTATTGAAATTTAGTGTTTGTTGTAAGAAATAAAATTGATGATATCATATAAACGATTGCTATTCGTTGAAGCACTCCGGGGATACGGATTGTGCTCCATGAAAATTCGTGACCGAATAATAATCCAAAAGGAAATCCTGCGAGGATAATTCCAAGAGCAAATAAAATTATACCTCTTCTGAAAATATTCAGGTAAAGGCTTTTCATACTGCCGCCCTGTGCTTTTCTTTTGCTAAGCGAGTATGAAACGGCAACACCAACTATAAAAAGAAAGAATGGAAAGATTAGATCTGTCGGTGTGCAGCCATGCCACTTTGCATGAAGTAAAGGAGGATAAACGGCACTCCAGGTTCCGGGATTGTTAACGAGTATCATTCCCATTATAGTAATTCCCCTGAAAACATCAAGCGAAAGCAAACGTTCGGTAGGTTTCATAATAACTCCATAAATGAAAATTATTAAAACAAAAATAAGTAAAGTTTGATGAAATATTTTTAAACGTTTGTTATTTTTAATTAGTCATTCCGAACTTGTTTCGGAATCTCTAATTTAATCGGCAGTATCCTGAAATAAATCTGTCTGCCGACAGTTAAGATGCAGGATAGAAAAGGCAGCCAAGGAGTTTAAATGAAACAATTACTTTTTATAGCAATGCTAACATCCTTTTTAACCGCACAAACCAGATTTAATGATTTAAATGAATTAGTTAAATCCGGTGAATTTAAAAAAGCAGCACAGCTGATTGGTGAAAAATTAGAATCACAAAATTTATCTTATGATGAAAAGTTTGAACTTCTGTTTGAGAAAGAACGACTTGAGCGAATAAGAAAAGATTTTAATAAAACTGCCGATGATGTACTTAAATATGTTAATAAATATTATCCCGATGCTAAAGAAAAAGATTTAGAGAAGTGGGAAAAAGACGGCTCTCTTGAGTTCAAAATTATTGATGGAGAGAAATGGTACTTTGCACGATCTGCATCAAATCTTTTCCGCATAAACAAAGAAGCAAAAAAACAAAAAGAGCTTGTTGATGGCTATCTTAAAGATCCTCTTGATGCTTTTCTGGAAGATTACATCCCCAATGTTTTAGATGAATCTGCAAATGCACAGGAAAGTTTGGTAAAACCAGTAACATTCAAATTAAATTACACAGTTACCGTTGATCCAAATGCAGTTCCTGATGGTGAGATCATTAAGTGCTGGCTTCCCTATCCCCGTGAAGGTCATCAAAGACAGGTTGATATTAAATTGCTAGCTGTTAACTCTGATGAATATGTAATTGCAAGTAACGATAATCAGCAGCGCACAATTTATTTGCAGAAACCTGCAATTAAAGATCAGTCAACAATTTTTAATATGGTTCTTGAAGTAACCAATTATAATGAAGTAAATTTTATTCAACCCAAATTAATCAAACCATACAATAAAGAATCCGGTTTATATAAAACATACACAGCAGAAAGAGCTCCACACATTGTGTTTACTGATAAGATCAAAAATTTATCCAAAGAGATTGTTGGTGATGAAACAAATCCATATTTGATTGCAAAAAAAATATTTACATGGATTTCAACAAATATTCCGTGGGCTGGTGCACGAGAATATTCAACTATCGAAAACATTTCTGATTATTGCATTACAAGAAAACACGGCGATTGTGGAATCAAAACATTACTGTTTATGACTCTTTGCAGATACAATGGAATTCCTGCTAAATGGCAAAGCGGCTGGATGCTTCATCCCGGAGAAGTTAACCTGCACGACTGGTGTGAAATTTATCTTGAAGGATACGGCTGGGTTCCTGCTGATCAGTCATTTGGATTGGTTGATTCTGAACTTGAAGACGAAAAATATTTTTTCCTCGGCAGCATAGATCCATATCATTTAATCGTAAACGATGATTATTCATCAACTTTATTCCCCGCAAAAATATTTCCACGCAGTGAAACAGTAGATTTTCAGCGAGGTGAATTAGAATGGCGCGGCGGCAATCTTTATTTTGATAAATGGGATTACCATATGAAGGTTGAATACAAGTAGGATTTCTATATATACAAAATTCAATAATACCCGACCATAATCTGATGGCTTTTATTTTTTATTTGCTATGTTTCGCCTTTCAATAAATTAAAATCATTATGGATAAACCAAACCTTAAAGCATATTTAGCCTGGATAGCAATTTGCATTATCTGGGGCACGACTTATCTCTTTATCCGAATCGGTGTTGAAACATTTCCGCCAATGTTATTTGCCGGCTTCAGATGGATAATAGCTGGGTTTATTTTTATTATCATTCTAAGATTAACAGGAAAAACTCTACCTAAAAAAGAAGAGCTGATACACATAGCAATAATCGGAATTGCACTGCTTGGATTTGGGAATGGTCTTGTGGTTGTTGGCGAGCAATACATCGAAAGCGGTCTGGCAGCTCTGCTAATCACAACTGTCCCATTCTGGATGGTTGGAGTTGAGTCTATTCTTCCTTCAGGTCCAAAAATTAATTGGATGATAGTCACCGGATTAATAGTCGGAGGGATTGGTGTATTAATAATTTTTGGCGGCGATCTGAAATACATTTTTGAAACACAATATCTTATTGGTGTTTTAAGCATTTTGGGTGCTGTTGTTTCCTGGTCGCTGGGTTCAGTTTATTCTAAATATAAAAAAGTAAAAGTTCATCCATTAATGAGCGCTTCGGTTCAAATGCTGATTGCAGGCAGTTTGCAGGTATTATTAGGAGCTTTGTTAGGTGATTTTTCAAATCTTCATTTCACTCAATCCGGATTTTTGTCATTAGCTTATCTTGTAGTACTCGGATCTATATTCGGATACGGCTCTTACATTTATGCGATTGAACATTTGCCTCTTTCTCTTGTATCGACGTATGCTTACATCAATCCAATCATAGCGTTATTTCTCGGCTGGTTATTTCTTGATGAAAAATTAGATGTGTTTATTGTTATTGCATCAGCAGTAATAATAGTTGGAGTTGTGCTGGTAAAGATTGGCAGTAACAAACGAACTCTTTTAAAGAGATTTTAAGTATTCGCACTCTTCTGATAGAAGAATAATAAGTACACTGAACTTGTTTAAAATACTCTGAGTAGAGAAGCTATAATAAGTTACGGATGAACTTCACTATAACACCTGTTCGTGTGTCAGACAATGCAGAGTGCCTAATCCCCAAACTAAATCCACAGCGTGAATGCCAATTACAGGTCTGTCACCAAATAGATCAGATAAGATTCCCAGTGCTATTCTATCATTTGGATCGTTAAAAGTTGGAACCAGCACAGCATAATTTGAGATATAAAAATTAAGATAACTAGCGGGCAATCTCTCGCCATTAAAAATAACAGGTGCCGGCATTGGAATTTCTATAATTTCTGCTGTAGAACCATCTTCCAATTTTGCTTCTTCAAGGATTTCTCTGTTTTCCATCAATGGAATATAATTAGCATCGTTGGGATGATGCTCAATAGCAGTAACAATTGTGTTACTGTTAACAAATCGAGTAATGTCATCAACGTGCCCGTGTGTATCATCGCCTGCAATTCCTTTGTTTAACCAAATGACGTTTTTAGCACCTAAATATTTTTCAAAAATATTTTCATAATCTTTTTTTGAAAATCCTGGATTACGAACCTGAGTTTGGTTATCGAGTAAACATTCTTCAGTCGTGATGATCGTACCAAAACCATTATAATCAATGCTTCCACCCTCAAGAAAAATGTGCCGGTTTTCATATTCAGCCTTAATTTTTTCCAGTCCGGTTTTTCTGGAAATCATTTCCGGAATTTTTGCATCAAGTTTATAGTTATCGTATTTAGCCCAGGCATTAAAATTAAAGTGAATAAGTTTTGTCTGGTCTTTTTCGTTTTTAACAAATTGTGGTCCTGCATCACGCAGCCAGTTTCTATCTGTTTTAAGGATGAAGAATTCAATGTTATTAAAATCGGCTTTTACAGAGTTTAAAACTTTCTCAGCTTTTTTCTGATGTTCTGATGACTGAACGATAATTCTTACTCTTTCAGCTCTTGAAAGGTAGCGAACAATTTCACCGTACACCCATGGAATCGGTTGAAACTTTCCGGGCCAATCCTGTTTATTAGCAGGCCAGCCAATCCATGTTGCTTCGTGATATTCCCATTCTGCCGGTATTCTAACTTTTGACTTTTGACTTTTAACTTTTGACATATTCTCTACTTTAAAAATCTTTTAGTTATATCTCCATAAGCATCAATTCTTCTGTCTCTCAAAAATGGCCAGTTGCGGCGAATGTATTCAATTCTATCAAGATCAACTTCAGCAATTAATATTTCTTCTTTATCGTGAGATGCTTCAGCTAAGATAATTCCCTGTGGATCGCAGATAAAACTTCTTCCCCAAAATTCAATTCCTGCTGAATCTTTAGTTTCTTTTTCCAAACCAATCCTGTTTACTGAAGCAACATAAACTCCATTTGCAATTGCATGAGAACGCTGAATAGTCTGCCAGCTTTCAAATTGCGGCTTGCCATGTTCCTTCTTCTCGTGCGGATGCCATCCGATTGCAGTTGGATAAAACAAAACACTTGCACCCTGCATTGCAGTCAATCTCGCTCCTTCAGGATACCATTGATCCCAGCAGATTAAAGTTCCGATATTTCCAAATTCGGTATCGAATGATTTAAAGCCTAAATCGCCGGGAGTGAAATAATACTTTTCGTAATATGCGGGATCATCCGGGATGTGCATTTTGCGGTAGACTCCGGCTATCTCTCCCTTTGTGTTAATAACTGCAAGTGAGTTATGATATAGTCCCGCTGCTCTTTTTTCAAAAAGAGGAACAATTACAACAACTTTATTTTTTTTTGCTACTTTAGAAACAGCTTCAGTAGATGGACCTGGAATAGTTTCTGCTAAATCGTAATAATCAATATTTTCTGATTGACAGAAATACTGAGATCTAAATAGCTCAGGCAGACAAATTACCTGTGCACCTTTTTGTGCAGCTTTATCAATCCACGCTAAAGCTTTTTTAAGATTCTCATCTGGATTTTTAGAAAATGAAAGTTGAATTAGTCCAACTTTAAACTTCTTTGGATGTTTTTTCATATTTGTTTTGATTTAGTTTAATGCAAATATAAATCGAGATGATAATAAATAAAAAACATCCTTCGACTCCCAGGACAAATCAGGGAAGCTGCTTGAGATGACGTCTGATTCTATGAGTCAGCCTGAGTCCCGATACATCAGGATAAACTTCGACGAAGGGGGAACACATCAGAATACTTTTTCTTTCATTTCTCAACTCCCCCGACAAAGCGTGGCGGGCTGCTCGAGATGATGAATTTTTGCTTAAGATGACTCCTCAATAGTTTACGATCCCTTTATAATATAATCTATATACAAAAGTAAACTACCACCGCCATAGGCGGTGGCTTTTTTTTGTTACCACCTCTTAA
>CAZCJF010000042.1:0-26783 GCA_964499095.1 uncultured Ignavibacteriaceae bacterium | reverse complement strand
CATCGGAACATTACCACCGCCGTAGGCGGTGGTTTTTTCATTTAAAATAAAAAAAGCCGCCTTAAGCGGCTTATCAAATTGTAAATTATAATTTTTTACTTTTAATTCTGGCAGCCTTACCAGATAAATTTCTCAAGTAATAGAGCTTTGCCCTTCTAACATTACCTTCTTTAAGAACTTCAACTTTAGCAATTTTAGGAGAATTGAAAGGGAAAATTCTTTCAACACCTACACCACTAGAGATTTTTCTTACAGTAAATGTTTTTGTTAATCCGGAGCCACGCACGCTTATCACATCTCCTTCAAAGGATTGTAATCTTTCTTTATCGCCTTCGATAACTCTTACCTGAACGCGTATATGATCACCGGGATTAAATTTAGGTATATCAGTTCTTACCTGATCTTCAGCTATTTTATTTAAATCAATCATGTCGTACTCCGTTTATTAATATTTCTCCACTTTTCAGTTAATAATTTTGATTGTTCTTGTTTCCACTTTTTTATTTCTTTTTCATTACCTGATAGTAAAACCTCAGGGACTTTCAATCCCCTGTACTCAGCAGGACGTGTATAATATGGTGCTTCAATTACTTCACCATCCTGAAAAGAATCATTTAATGCCGCTTCACTGTCATTCAAAACACCCGGAATCAATCTTACGATTGAGTCAACTATAATCAACGCAGGAAGCTCCCCGCCAGTCAGCACAAAATTTCCGATCGAAATCTCATCTGTTGCAAAATACTCACGCACTCGGTCATCAATTTCTTTATAATGCCCTGCTACTATCAGAATGTTTTTAGAGAGAGAAAGTTTGTTTGCATATTGCTGATCAAATATTTTACCTTTTGGTGTTGTAAAAATAATCTGATCGTACTTTCTCTTGCTTTTAAGTTTTTCAATACACTCAAAGAACGGTTCGGGTTTAAGCACCATTCCGGCGCCGCCGCCAAAAGGTTTATCGTCTATCTGTTTATGTTTGTTAAAAGCATAATCTCTTAGATTATGAACTTTTATTTTAACTTTTTTTTTATCCTGTGCTCTCTTAAGAATACTTGTATTAAGAGGGCTTGTTAACAAATCGGGCACAGCGGAAATTATATCAATTCTCATCATCTGATACAGCTGCATCTTTCTTAAGTGAAATTCGTTTATCTGCAAAATTCAGTTCATCAAAAAAATTTTTGACAAATGGTATCAGAATTTCATTTCCTGTGCTATCCAGTATTTCAAGAACATAGTTAGCAGGTGTTTTAAAGGTATCACGAATAACACCTAGTTTTTTATTCTCTCTAAAAACTTCAAACCCAACCAATTGTTCAATCACAAAATCATTTTTAATAATAGTTTCCGCATCACCACTAATCAAAAATATTTCTCTATCCATCAGTAAATCAATTTCTCTATCTTCATTAAAATTTAAGAATTTGATAAAGATAGAGTTTTTAATCTTTAGAACATCCTCGACAACAAATTTTTTCTTCTTTCCCCAGAAATCAAGATAAACAGTTTTATCATTCAGAGTTTCGACATCAAACTCAGCCAGGGGAAAAAATTTAACAAATCCATCCCGTCCGGCAGAAACTATCCTTGCAATAAGATGATAATCGTTCAATCAAAAACTAAATTTCTAATCTATAATATCTAAGATGGCTCTTTTCCGTTCTTTTGCAGCCACAGCACTGAGAATCGTACGTATTGCCTGAACGGTTTTCCCTTGCTTACCAATCACTTTACCCACATCATCCTTATGAACTTTTAAGGAGAGTAAGTGCTTTTTTTCCTCTGTGATGGTTTCTTCAACTACAACATCTTCTGGATGATCTACAAGAAACTTAGCCACAGATTCAATGAATTCCTTCATCATAAGAAGCCTCCTAAATGTAGTCGGGTGAAATTATATTTAGTACAGAGTAATAAAAGTGATTAATACTTTAATTACTCAAAAGCAAAAGTAACACCCGTAACTTCCGCTGTACCACCATTACGAAAAAGGAAATCTATTCGGCAGCTTTTTCTTCTGAAGCCTGCTTTTCAAGCTTTGCTTTCTGTTTTGCAGAAAGTTTTTTCTTCTGAGCTTTACTTTGCTGAGCAGCTTCTTTTTTACTCTGCCAGTTTTTTAATTCAGTATCTATTCTTTCCTGAGAAAATTTTCTCTTTACAAGATCTCTTTTAAGAGTAATACCTTTTTGATTCAAAAGACTTTTTACTGTGTCTGTTGGTTGTGCACCATTATCTAACCAGTAATTTACTCTATCTTCCTTTATATCAACTGTATGAGGATTTGTTAAAGGGTTATACAAACCAACAGCTTCGATAAATTTACCATCTCGTGGTGAACGCGCATCTGCTGCAACAATTTTATAGATGGGTTGTTTTTTCTTTCCCATTCTTCTTAATCTTAACTTAACAGCCAAGTTGTAACCTCCGAATATTATCTCAATTGTTCAATTAAATTTATAGTTTTTGAAAGAGCCGGGCAATCCTCTTTTTGTAAGATTACCCATCATTTTTTGCATTTCGCCAAATTGTTTTATCAAACGATTAACATCCTGTATGGATGTTCCGCTTCCCCTTGCAATTCTTTTGCGTCTGTTGCCATTCAAAATTTTAGGAGTACTTCTTTCCTCTCTTGTCATTGAGTTGATTATTGCTTCAACTTTTACAAGTGCTTTATCATCAACCTGTGCATTTCTTATCTGTGAACTGATACCGGGAATCATTCCAAGCAGTGATGACAAAGAACCCATTTTCTTAATGAGTTTAATTTGCTTAAGAAAATCATCAAAATCAAATTTATTTTTCCTTAGTTTCTCTTCCAGCTTCTCCGCATCCAACTCATCAATAGTCGCTTGAGCCTTTTCTACAAGGGAGATGACGTCACCTTTACCAAGAATTCTGGAAGCTAATCTATCAGGATAAAAAATTTCCAGATTATCAAGTTTTTCACCATTGCTGATGAATTTTATAGGTTTTCCAACAACGGAGCGAATCGAAAGCGCAGCACCACCTCTTGAATCACCATCGAGTTTTGTTAATACTATTCCGTTAAAATCCACGCGCTCATTAAAAGATTTAGCAGAATTTACTGCATCCTGCCCTGTCATAGAATCCACAACAAATAAAATTTCCGTTGGATTTACTAGTTGTTTAATATCCGAAATTTCATTCATCATAACTTCATCAACGTGAAGTCTTCCGGCAGTATCCAGAATTACTGTATTATAATTTTTTTCTTTTGCATAGCTGATTGCCTCTGCAGCAACTTTTTGAGCATTCTTTTCTTCAAGTGAAAAAACCTCAACTTCAATTTGTTTGCCCAGCATTTTAAGCTGCTCGATAGCAGCGGGTCTGTAAATATCTGCAGCGGCAAGCAAAACTTTTCTTTTATTTTCTTTTAGTCGTTTGGCAAGTTTACCACAAAATGTAGTTTTTCCGGAACCCTGTAAACCTACCACCATTATAGTTGTAATTCCCGAAGGATTTAAAGCTATTTCACTGTTTCCGCCACCAAGAAGTGATGTGAGTTCATCATAAATAATTTTTGTAATTAATTGACCGGGCGAAATCGAAGCAATTACTTCTTTGCCGAGAGCTTTAACTTTAACGTTATCAATAAAATCTTTAGCAACTTTATAATTAACATCTGCATCCAGAAGGATTCTTCGTATCTCACGCAATGTATCAGAGATATTAGCTTCGGTAAGTTTTCCCTGACCTGTAACTTTTTTTAATGCTGATTCTAATTTTAGAGATAATTCTTCAAACATATCATTTACACATCAACGTTTTCATTAATATAAATTAACCTTCTCGCAAAGCATTAGCACCGGATACAATTTCAAGTATCTCTTTGGTGATCGCAGCCTGTCTGGCTTTGTTGTAGGTAAGATTTAGTGTCCTTATCAGCTCTTTTGCATTAGTGGTTGCATTATCCATCGCAGTCATTCTCGCCGCAAATTCGGCGGCATTGGATTCCAACAGCATTCTCCACATTTGTGCCTTCAGATGCTTAGGTATTAAGTAATCAAAAATAAATTTCTGATCCGGTTCGTAAATATAATTATGCAGTACATGCCCCTTATGATCATTAAGATCACCTGTGCTCTCAGGATTTAGAAGTGGTATTGGTAAAAATTGTTCAACTACAATTTTCTGCTGGATAATAGATTTAAACTCATTGAAGATCACAATGATTTTATCAACAGTGCCGTCATTATATTTTTGAAGGAAATCTTCTACAACTTTCTGAGCAGTAGTATAACTTAAAGTGGAAAATATTCCCGGATAAATTTTACCAATTTTGTAATCCCGCTTTGAAAAGAAATCTGATCCTTTTTTACCAATGCAATAAAGAAGATAGTCTGTACCATTACTGTTTAAATCTTCATTGATATATCTGACTGCTTCCTTGATTATGTTGTTATTAAATGCACCACAAAGCCCTCTATCCGCGGACAATACAACTATACCAACTCGTTTAACCTCTCTGCTTGTTAACAAAGAATTGGTAGCTAAATCTTCTTCCGTAATCAGATGAGAAAGCAATGTAGAAATACGTTTTGCATATGGTCTGGCATTTAAAACATTCTCGGTTGCTCTTCTTAATTTAGAAGCAGCAACCATCTTCATGGCTTTAGTAATCTGCTGTGTGCCTTTAACACCTTTGATTCTCTGTTTTATGTCCCGTAACGTAGCCATCTAAATTTCTGTTAAGCACTTTTCTTAAATGTGGATAAAAATTCTTTGCCTGCTTTTTGAATCAACTTTTCAGTTTCTTTGGTTATATCTTTGTCTTTTTTAATCGCATCATAAATTTGTTTATACTTTACTTCTATAAATTCCAGCACTTCAGATTCAAATCTTTTTACATCAGCAACAGGAATTTCATCCAGAAAACCTCTGGTTCCGAAATAAATACTTACAACCTGTCTCTCAACAGGTATTGGAGCATACTGTCCCTGCTTAAGAAGTTCCACTAATCTTGATCCTTTAGCTAAGGTTCGCTGTGTGGCTTTGTCAAGATCAGAACCAAATTTTGCGAATGCTTCTAACTCTCTATATTGAGCAAGATCAAGTTTTAAGCTGCCGGCAACTTTCTTCATCGCTTTAATCTGAGCATTACCACCAACACGGGAAACTGAAATACCAACATTTATAGCAGGTCTAACACCGGCATTAAACAAATTTGATTCAAGATAAATTTGACCATCTGTAATAGAGATTACGTTTGTAGGGATGTACGCTGAAACGTCTCCCTGCTGTGTTTCAATTATTGGAAGCGCAGTCAAACTACCGCCGCCCTCAGCATCGCTTAGTTTTGAAGCTCTCTCAAGTAATCTTGAGTGAAGATAAAAAACGTCACCGGGATAAGCTTCACGTCCAGGAGGTCTTCTCAATAACAAAGACAATTCTCTATAAGCCTGTGCTTGTTTTGAAAGATCATCATAAATACAAAGAGCATGCTTACCATTATCTCTAAAAAACTCACCTAATGTTGCGCCGGAATAAGGAGCAATAAACTGAAGAGGCGCCGGATCGGATGCACCAGCACAGATAACAGTTGTATAATCCATCGCACCGTTTTCCTGTAGCTTTGCAACTACCTGTGCAACTGTTGATTCTTTCTGGCCAATTGCAACATAAACACAATATACAGGACTGATACCTAATTCTTTTGCTTCTTCTGTGTGAGTAAACTTTTGACTAATGATTGCATCAACAGCAACTGCGGTTTTACCGGTCTGTCTATCACCAATAATTAATTCTCTTTGTCCTCTGCCGATTGGAATCATGGAATCGACCGCAATTATACCGGTTTGCAATGGTTCTTTAACCGGTTGTCTTTGAATAACACCAAGTGCTTTTCTTTCAATTGGCAAAAACTGAGTTGTATTAATTGGCCCTTTGCCATCCATCGGAAATCCAAGCGGAGTAATTACACGCCCAAGCATCTCCTCACCAACAGGCATAGAAGTTACACGCTTGGTTCTTTTAACCTTATCGCCTTCTTTTATAAGAGTTGAATCTCCAAAAAGCACGCAGCCAACGCTGTCCTCTTCTAGGTTTAAAACCATTCCAAAAACATCATTAGGAAACTCAACTAACTCACTTGCCATTACTTGTGAAAGTCCATACACTCTAGCAATTCCATCACCGACCTGCAAAACGGTGCCAACATCATAAATATCAACTTCGCTTTCAAAGCCTGAAAGTTGTTTTCTTAATATCGCTGATATTTCATCAGGTCTAACTTCTGCCATTTGTATTTCCTTTATAAATTCTTTTTCTAGTTTAAACTTATATTACCGAGTAAAAGTTGTTTTTTAAGTAATTCAAGCTGATGGGTTACTGATGCATCGTAAATTGTATCTCCTACTTTTGCCACAAACCCACCAATTAAATTATTATCCACTGAATAAGTCATATAGACTTTTTTATTTAACAGCTTTTCAAATTGTTTTTCAATTTGATTTTTCTGTTCAGTTGTAAAATCAAATGATGTTTTTACATTTATTCTGGCTATTCTAAGATGATCGTCTCTTATCTCGAAAAATTTTTCAAGTATTTCCAATAAAATATTCTCACGACCCTTTGCAGCGACAAAAATTAAATACTCCAATGATTCTTTACTGATTTTTGATTTGAATACTTCAGAAAGAACTAATTGTTTAGTTTCATTTTTTACAATCGGACTTTTAATAAACCGAATCAATTCTTTATTCTTGCTCAAAGTATCGTGAACAAATTCAAAATCTTCAGATACTTTATCAAGAATGTTCTTCTCGATTGAAGAATCTAAAAATGATGAAGCATACCGTATTGCAACTTTAGAAGCACTCATAACTAATTTTTATTCAGATCGCTTATATATTGATTAACAATTTTCTTGTTTTTATCTGCATCCAGATTTTCTCTTAAAATCTTTTCAGCAGCTTGTACAGAAATTTCCGCAATTTGATTTTTTAGCTCATCAAATGCAGCATTTTTCTTTCTGTCGATTTCGGCAGTCGCTTCTTCAATTAATTTCTTTGCTTGTTCTTTGCTTTCTCTCATCATTTGCTCTTTAAGATTTTCTGCATACTGTCTGCTTTGTTCTATTATTTTTCTTGATTCTTCTTCAGCCTTAGCAAGACTACTCTGATTTTCAGCCAAAATTTTCTTTGCCTCATCTTTAGCTTTTTCGGCTTGTTCAAGAGAATCTTTAATTGCGTCTTCGCGCTGTTTTAAAGCATTAAGGATCGGTTTCCACGCAAATTTGGTTAAGAGGAAAAGCAATAAGATAAAAGTTAAGGTTGTCCAGAAAGCCAGACCTCCGTTAACTGATAATAAACCTCCACCTCCGCTTTCGCTTTCAGAAACAAGCAAAGCAACAGAAGCAAATATTGTATTTGCAATCATATTATTATATCTAATTAATTATAAAACTGGAGTTAGCAAAACCAACTCCCGGAATTAATTATTTACCTGCTAATATAAAGCAGATAACTAATGCAAATAATGAAATACCTTCGATAAGCGCAGCAGCAATAATCATTGAAGTTCTGATTGCGCCGGCAGCTTCTGGCTGTCTGCCGCTTGCATCCATTGCGGCTGCAGCTAATTTACCGATACCCAATGCACCGCCAAAAATTGTTAAACCTGCTCCTAATCCGGCAGCTAAATATGCAAAGTCCATTAACTTTCTCCTTTAATTAGATTTATTGTTATAATTTATTTTAATGATCCTGATGAACAGCCATCCCGATAAAAAGAGATGACAGCATTGTAAAAATATAAGCCTGCAAAAGTGCTACTAAAACCTCTAATCCATAAATGAACAAAGCCATCGGGATTGCCAAACCAGCCCATCCTACACTTTGCATTACAAAAATCAAACTGATAAGTGCGTAAATTACTATGTGCCCCGCAGTCATATTTGCAAAAAGACGTATCGCTAATGCAAATGGCTTTGCAAGTAATCCCAAAAATTCAACAACTATCATTATTGGCAAGAGAAAAACAGGCACACCGTGCGGAATTAAACCTTTGAAATATCCAAAGGCGCCATTATTCCTCATACCGCCAAATTGAATTACTAAAAATGAAAATACCGCCAAAGTAGCAGTAACTGAAATATTACTAGTAAAAGTTGCTGAAAATGGAATTAATCCAAGAAAATTTCCAAATAGAATAAAGAAAAATGCTGTTAAAAGGTACGGAAGAAATTTTTCAAAGCCTTTACCAATAGTTGGTTTTGCAATTTCATCCCGAACAAAAATTATGAACAACTCCCAAAAGTTTGTAAATCCCTTTGGAATCATTGATTCTTTATATGCTTTTGCAACCCGGGTCATAACAAAAAACAATAAAATTGCACCCAACCACATAAAAACCACGTGCCGGGTAATCGAAATATCCAATCCAAATAATTGGAAGTGAGGTAGATAAATCTTGAAAAAAGGAGTAAAATCGAGATAATTTCCATCCATAACGTGATGGAGTATCCAATCACTACCTGATTCGGATTGAACATTTTTTAAGCTATCAACAGCTATTTGTGCTGAAGTACTATCAACCATTTTTTGTTTTGATTTTGATGTTCTTTTTTTGTGACAGAATATAAATTTCTACTATGAGATAGTAGAAATAGAAAATAAAGGCTGTAAAGATAAACGAATTGAGACTAACAAACAAGAAATTGAGGCTCAGGATAATCAGCATTAATACAACAAAAAGCCTTAAAATTACGCCACCAAATACAACAATCAGAAAAGTTTTGTCGCTTTTATCCAGCCCGATTTTGATAGAAATGATACCAATTGCAAAACTTAGACTGGCGATTAAAAATCCATAGAGAACCGAGTTGAAAGTGATCGGTTCCAGCTTGCCAAATGAATTGAAAATCAGAAGCAAAATAAAGAACAATAATGGCAGAGCATAAAAGAGACTATTCAGCTTCATTTTTGTTTTTTTCTCTTTTCTAATTCAGTTACAGTTTTTATCAAGTTATAAATGCCAATTCCGATTCCTAAAAAACCAAAAACTAATGTGAACACGTACTTAAAGTTGAATTTTCTATCTATCCAATCTCCAATAAAAACTAGACCCACTATTGTAACTGCTAGTTGTAACCCAAGCCCTAAATAAGGACCAACCTCGCGGAGCGATTTTGCAAAACCAGAATCATTTTCCGGTTTGTATGCCAATTTTATTCCACCTTAGTTGCGGGTTTATAAGCAGGTTGATTGCCCATAGAACTTCTTCCTTCGAACATCGCACCTGCTTCAACAACTAATATTTTAGTTATTAAATCGCCTTTAAGTACTGCTTTAGATTCCAGAACAAGTTTATCTTTTGCATTTACAGTTCCTTCAACTTTTCCACCAATAGATACAACATCACCGGTAAGCTGCCCTTGAATGGTTCCATGTTCTCCAACGGTTAAATTACCCTGCGCAACTATATCACCTTTAACTGTTCCATCAACTCTCACATTTCCATTGCTGGAAACTTTACCTTCGATGACAACACCACT
Organism: uncultured Ignavibacteriaceae bacterium; assembly: GCA_964499095.1. Taxonomy (GTDB): domain Bacteria; phylum Bacteroidota; class Ignavibacteria; order Ignavibacteriales; family Ignavibacteriaceae; genus IGN3. The sequence continues at coordinate 17,266 of CAZCJF010000042.1, read as the reverse complement.
GCTTATGATTGTTACTTCTTCCATAGGACTTCCTTTTGAGTTGGTTTTCAAATTATTCTCCTAATTATTTGTTAAAAACTCTAATGGATTAACGGGTTTTCCGTCTTTCCAGATTTCAAAATGCAGATGAGGGCCGGTAGATTCTGTACCGGAATTACCACTCAAAGCAATCAGTTCTCCCTGATAAACAAAATCACCTTCCTTTTTCAGTAAGGATGAACAATGCATATACTTTGTTACATAATTTTCTTTATGATTGATTATGATTACATAACCATAATCCGCTGTATAAGATGAAAACACCACATAACCACCGGCTGATGCAAAAATAGGTCTATTTTCGTTCATCACATAATCAACACCAAAATGACCTTTTTCCGGATTAAATTTCTTACTTATGAATCCTTCAGCAGGTTTTCTGAAAAACAATTTTTCATTTTGATTTAGGAAAGAGTTAGCAAAGATATTTTTAATTACTGCAAAAAGATTACCTTCAAATTTATTTTTAGCTTTTGATGTATCCTGTTCGGTTTCATTATCTTTTAATAAAGTTGAATCACCTAACATAATAGCAAATTTAAGTCTTTTATTTACTGATTTGAGAGTCTCAATTTCTTTTGCAAGCAAATTAACTTTTTCGTTAAGAACCGCTACTTTTTTTCTGTCAGAGTCAGTCAATCTCAGGTTGTAAGGCAGCAGAATTTCATTTAATGGAGTGTAACTGATCAAATAAAACCCAAGAAAAAAAACTACGAGTGTATAGATAACAGAGTAAACAAAAATTTTCTTCAAAGAAAATTTATATGACTTTGGCTGCTGAGATGTAGTTTCAGGAACAATGATAACAGATATATCTTTTATTTTCTTGAGATTAAACATTTGAATTATTTTCCTGTTATAGTCTAATTCAGTTTTTTTAATAAATCCACAAACTTCATTTTACCCTCTCTTAAAAGTTTGGGTTCTTCATCACTTAAATCAATTAGTGTTGAGGCTTCAAAAAAAGACTTTTGAGATGAATAAAATATTGCATCCACTTCACTACCAAACTCCTGAATAATCATTGATGGATCGTTCATTGGTTCATTACCTGTTCTGTTTACACTTGTGGATATCAAAGGCATTCTTAAATCACTGAGTAACTTTAAGCAAAATCTATGATTTGGAATTCTGAACGCTGCGGTTTGCATCCCGAGTATATCCTGGTAATGTTTGTTTAGATTTAATATCACAGAAACAGGATTAGGCCAGATTTCCAATAAAAAATCCAGATGCTTTTCTGATTTAATCTCAACATAGTTTTTTAATATTTCAATATCAGAAATTAGAAATATATAACGCCTCCAGTTTGCTTTGCCTTTGATATGGCTGATTTTTTTTATCACTTCTTCATTAAAAGGATTGCCGCCAAATCCATAAATAGTATCTGTAGGATAAATAAACACTGAACCATTTAGAAAAAGTTTTGAGGCTACAGCTACACTTTCTTCAAACTGATCTTCAATATTAATAATTAGTTTATCTTTAATTTCCACTTAACATTTCCTCTGCAATATCAATTATCTTTTCCGGATTAAGCTTTTCAGCACAATCAAATGATTTAATGGGACAACTTTGATGTCCATGAATTCCACATGGTTTACACTTTAATTCATCAAAACTTTTGTACCTGCTTCTGGAATTATAAGGATAAAATCCAAATTGTGGAACAGTAGAACAATATATTGTTAAAACTTTTATATCAGCACACATTCCCATATGAGTTGGTGCGCTATCATTTGAGATTAATAACCCTGCAAATTTAAGCAACTCAATACTTTCAATTAAATTAAATTTGTCACAGGCATTAATTACTCCATTAAATTTACTCTGTAAACCTGAACAAAGTTCTGAATCACTTTTACCGCCAATCAACACAATTGAATTTTTTTTTGATAGAAAGTGATCGATTATTTTTTCAAAATACTTCTGCGGATATCTTTTTGTAAACCAAACACTTCCCGGTGCAATGGCAATAAATCCCTGCTGCAAATTATTGGCTTCAGCATACTCCGTAACTTTAGTCTTTATTTGATCAGATGAATTTAACTGAGGTTTAATTCTCCAGCTATCGATATCATAATTGAATCCAATTAAATCTAAATTTCTCTGAACTTCGTGCTTATCCGGATCATACTTTACCAAATATTTGTAAGCATGCTTCAAATCTGAGTTATCAAATCCGAAAGTTTCTTTTATTCCAGTTGCTAAAGTTAAAACTGAAGTTCTGAATGATCTGTGTGATGAATATATCCGTGTAAACTTTCTCTTATTCAATTCTTTTGCAAACCAAAATGTACTTAAAAGTGATTTGTGTTTACCTCTTTTATCAAAAACAATTGCCTCTTTCACAAAACCAGAAGCAGAAAAAATTTCTTCTGTTGAAGGGATACATAATACAGATACTTCACAACCGGGCAATATTTTATGCAACTTTTGTATTGCAGGCAGTGATAATATTGCATCACCAATAAATGCTGTTTGTATAAATAATATTTTCTCAGCCATTATTTTAATGCTTCCATCGTTTATGCATCCAGAGCCATTGCTCAGGATTTCTGGAAATAACTTCTTCTAAGTATCTTAAACTTCTTTCAGATAGCACTTTAATTTTTTCATCATAATCATCCGGAAGATTTGATCTGTCAATCTCTTTTATTTCTACAAAATAAGAATAGTCTTTTTGCCGTGTGATAATTCCATAAATTAATGGAGCATTTGTTTTTATTGATAAAACAGCCGGACCGGTGTAAACAGAAGTCCTTCTACCAAAAAATTCTAACTTAATACTCTCAGCCGGTCCTCTTTGATCAGCAACCATAGCAACAATCTCTTTTTTTAGTAGAGCCGAAAAAACATTTCGGACCGAAACACCAAGTGGAATAACTTCGTTGCCCCATTTAGTTCTGGCTCTGTTCATCCATTCATCAACATACGTATTACGCTGCGGTTTTACAATAATCGAAAATTTCTGATTTATTTGTAATGCGACGGAGGCAGCAAGATACTCCCAGTTTCCAAGATGGGCGGATAACAAAATTACCCCCTGCCCTTCTTCATATCGTTTTAGAATAAGATCTTTATCATCACATTTAACTTCATCAATAAGACGTTGTTTGCTAAGCCAGGGCATGTACAATATCTCCGCCAATGAAATGCAAAAACTTTTGTAACTGTTGTACGCAATCTGCCTGATTTGTTCTGCTGGATATTGCGGAAAAGCTTTTTGCAAATTGTCGATGGTAACTTTCTTTCTAATCGGAATAAAATAGAAAAATACAAAAGCAATTAATGAAGAAAATTTTCTTGCAGCATTTAATCCTGTAAACCTAAACAGCCAGCTAAGTGCAATGAATAATATATATTCAACTATATTTTTCAATTGAAAAGATTTTTGTTGTACGTAAAAATAATGAATGAAATTATTAAATCGATTTGGATTAATAAAAAAACCCCGAGGTTAATCGGGGTTAAAAAAAAGAAAAGTGCTTTATTAGTTTACTACTATTCTTCTGCTCCAGTTATCATCACGAAGCTCACCACGTTTTGTAGAATGAACGAGCATATAATCAGAAAATCCTGTAAGATCAGCAAAAACAAAATAAACTCCGCCCTCAATCTCGTTATAATGCCATATTTCATAAGGTCTGGTCTCAAGTTGGTTTGGATATCTTTCAACTTCTGTAGGTTCACCAAACAGAAGATAAATTCTTCCCCGATCGGTTTTCCAGCCCGGTTTACCCATAGAACTATATTTAAGATTTGATTCTGCAATCCTTTGTAAATAAGAATTGAAAAATTCATTCTCCGGAGTTGAAGGATTCGAGTCACGGTTTTTCCAGAATTCATTCATAAACTCCCGCTTTCCTTCAATTGTACTCAGTCTTTCGTATTTATTTATTTCTGCAGGAGTAGAGATATACTTTGATTTGCTAAATAAATCATCTATTTCTTCTTCAGACATTGCTCCAAAAGTTGAGCTGATAACAGGCGTTATTGCGGTTTCAAAAGTATCCGCAACAATAACATCCGGATTATAAATAAAAAATTTCTTGGATGTTGAGACACCGTGTTTTCCAAGGCTATCAACAAGAGTAATTGCAATTGTATAAGTATCTGTTGGATATGTTGTAAGAATAAAAGATCCAACTTCAACTCTGGATGAGGTATTGCGGGATATATATTTAACTTTTTCCTTAATTAATTTACCTTTGCTGTTATAGATTGCCTGATTCATCTTTAGTGCAGGGCTTTGCAAATCCTCCGCCTGTAAATTGTATATTTCTGTGTAAAAGAATAATGCCGGCTGTGATTTACCAAATACTAAATTTGGAATCGGCATTACTTCATAAGTATTTTTATAAAAAATTGAATTCTTATTTTCACTTCCCTGAATCATTTTAGAAGCAAGCTGAATATCGCTTACACTCAAATGATGATTAAGAAAAGGATTTACATCAATAACTTCGTTTATAACTCTTTGGTTTTCTTTATTGTGAAGATCGATTCCGGTAATCTGACAATTGAGTTTTCCTTTTGGCAATACAAATCCTAATGTTCCTACAAGCACCTGATTTTGCAATTCTGTTGTATCAAGTATATCGTGTTTGATAAGCCATTGGTTATAAACAAGCGTATCCTGTTTCTCAGGCTCATAAATAAATATTCTGAGTATTCCCTCCAGATTTTGCTGCTCATTATGTGTTTCAGCTTTTAATGAAGCCTGATTAAAAGAATAATAAAACTCAACAAAGTTGGAAGTTGAATCATATGAGAATTGAGCATAATCAAACTCAAAATCTAATTTGTTTTGTGCATTAACTGAGAGGAAAGATATCAGCAGAATTGTAAAAAACTTTTTCATTTTAAGATCCCTTAAAAAGTATTCATTTATGTAGGTAAAATTACGCTTAATTTCTATTATTCAGCTTTTACCGGAATATTTACCTTAGATATATAACTAATTCCGTCAATGGATTCAATGACGTTTAACAGTTTATCGGGTATTTCTGAATCGGTACTAATCACGGTTAATGCATCTTTTCCCTTCTCAATTCTGCCGAGTGATAAACCAGCAATGTTAATTTTTTCATCCGCCAGAATCTGACCAACTTTTGCAAGCATTCCGGGTCTATCAATATTCAGATAAAGTATCATATGTCCTTTGGGATTTAATTCCAGACTGTAATTATCAATCTGTACAATTCTGATTTCATTTGTACCATAGACGGTACCTGAAATTTTTCTTTTTGCTTTATCGGTTTCAAGTTCCACTGTTACAAGATTTTTGAAGACATTGCTTTCTCCGGTTTTTTTCTCGTTAACAGCAATCTTTTTTTCTTTTATTAACACGGGTGCATTAACATAATTAACAGGTTCATTTAACTTATTTGATAAAAATCCTTTAATTACAGCAGTTGTTAATTCGCTTGCATACTTATGCAGATATTTGCCGCTGAAATTTATTTCAAGATTTTTAAGTTGATCTTTTAATAACTGAGCTGAAAAAGAACCAAGAGTTTCGCATAAATGTAAATAAGGCTGTATTTCCTTTTCTAAAGTCTCGGTAAAACCAGTAATATTAACAGCACCAGTAATTGTCTGAGAATTAAAGTAATCTCTTATCTGTTCAGATATTTGAATCGCTACAAGTTCCTGTGCTTCTTCGGTTGAGGCACCAAGATGTGGTGTGCAGATTATTTTAGGATTAGAAAAAAGTTTATTTGAAAAATCCGGCGGCTCAGTTAAATAAACATCAAATGCAGCACCGGCTACTTTCCCTTTTTCAATTGCATTTATAATATCCTCCTCATTTACGATACCACCACGTGCACAATTAATAATACGAACACCATTTTTACATTTCTCAATTGTGTTTTTTGAAATCAGATCTTTAGTGGAATCAGAAAATGGAACGTGAACGGTAATTAAATCTGCTTTGGACCAAATATTTTCAAGTGGTAAAAGTTGAATTCCTAATTCAGATGCAACTGAATCTGATAACAAAGGATCAAAACCAATCACATTCATACCAAACGCTTTGCAGCGTAGGGCAACTTCTTTACCAATTTTGCCCAGACCTAATACTGCAATTGTCTTGCCTCTTAATTCAGTGCCGCTAAATTTTTTCCGATCCCACTTTCCTTCCAATAAAGATCTGTTAGCCTGAGGAATATTTCTGCATAATGATAAAATCATAGCCATTGTGTGCTCTGCGGTTGAAATTGTATTTCCACCGGGTGTGTTCATTACCAAAATACCTTTACGAGATGCAGCATTAACATCAATGTTATCAACACCGGTTCCTGCTCTGCCAATAACTTCCATAGATTTCATAGCACCGATTAGTTCTTCATCAACCTGTGTGGCACTTCTTACTATAAGTGCATGATAATCAGAAATAATTTTAATCAGTTCAGTTCTGGAAATTCCCGGTTTGTAAGTAACATCAAATCCTGCAGATTGAAGGATGGTAACACTTTTATCATTTACCTGATCTGAGATAAAAATTTTTTTCATGGAGTGATACTAAAATAAAAATCCAGGAGTCTGTTATAAAACAGACTCTAATTTTTGGACAATGTGAACTTTTGGAACAGCTCCGATAATTGTTTCCTGAACTTTGCCGTTCTTAAAAATTAACACTGTCGGAATGCTTCTAACACCATATTTTATGGCACTTTCCTGATTGTTGTCAACATCCAGTTTGCCAATTTTTGCCCTGCCGTCATATTCTTTTGCAAGATCTTCAACAATTGGGGCAATTGCTTTACATGGTCCGCACCACACTGCCCAGAAATCAACCAGGACAGGTATATCAGAATTCAATACTTCTGATTCAAAATTTTCATCTGTAAAAGTAAGTGGTTTCATTTTAATCCTTTTGATTTTACGGTTTAAATGTTTTCTTTTTGTCCTACATAATTAACAATATCCTCACCGCCATCGGCGTGAATTAAACCACCCGAAATCCATTCTCCTCCATCTTTACATATTAACGAAATAACTTTTGCAACGTCTTCCGGAGTTGTTAATCTTCCGTGAGGATTTTTTCTTTTTGCAATTTCGATCATTTCCACATTACCAGGAATTTTTCTTAAAGCCGGGGTATCAGTAACTCCTGCCATAATGGAATTTACAGAAGCACCAAATGGTCCAAGTTCAACGGCTAACTGCCGCACGTGTGACTCAAGTGCAGCTTTAGCAGCTGAAACAGCGCCATAATAAGGAATTGCTGAATGACCGCCTGAACTTGTCATCGCAAAAATTCTTGCTTTGCGTGCCAATAATTTATGCGCAACGATATCCTGCACCCAGTAAACAAGTGAGTGAGCCATTACATCAACGGTCATTTCCATCTGTGCTTTATTAATTGTTTGTTCATTATTCAAAGACACAAAAGGTTTTAATGTGCCAAATGCTAAGGAGTGCATTATAACTTTGACTAAAGGTTTTTCTGCAAGTTGATTTTTAATTGATGCAACAATTTCATTTCTTTTGAACTCATCAGCTGCATTTGCATTAAAAAATACAGATTGAACTCCCTGTGACTCAATTTCTTTTTTGATTCTTTCAACATTTGGCATGGTTGCTTGTCTATCAAGATGGACACCAAAAATATTAAATCCATCCTGTGCAAGTTTAATTGCAGCAGCCTCTCCAAACCCCGAAGAAGCACCAAGAATCAATGCCCAAAATTCCTGCTTGCCACCGCTTTTCATTTAGTCTTATCCTTAAATGTTAATGTTTTTAGTGGACGCAATAATACAAAATCAATCAAAGTGAAACAAACAAAAATTGTTGCATACATTATATGCTACTTTACTTTTATCACAACAGAATCTTCGCCCAGAAGATTAACTAAAGATCTGATTAAGTCCCCGGTAACTTTAATTCTTGTCTCTTCTAGTGAAAAAAGTTTTCCTTTTGGGGAGCCATTATCCAGCAGCTGTATAAAGACAGGAACGTTTCCCTCGTTCTTAACCAGGATATTTTTTATTTCTAAAATTATTTCTGGCTTATTTCGGGATTTATTTATTACAAGTTTAACGCTTTCAGTCAATTCACCGGGAATATTTTTTAATGAACTGGCTTTTTTAACGTGAATCTTTACTGCATCCCCGCTGCTTTCAAGATTTCCAACAATAAAAACACTTTCTTCTTCTTCAATATATTTTTGAAATTCCTGATAAGTCTTTGAAAACATAAGGCATTCACAGGAGCCTGTAAAATCATCAAGTTTAAAGAATGCCATTGTGTTTCCGGCTTTATCAATCTTTGTTTTTAAATCAGTTATAACACCACAAACCCTCACATCACCTTTTTCTTCAATCTCTTCAGTTTCACCAAGATGAAATGTGGAAAAGTATCTGTACTCTAATTCATATTTTCTTAATGGATGATCAGTTAAATAAAATCCAATTACCCTTCTTTCCTGTGCTAAAGTTTCTTTTTCGGTCCACGGGGTTATATCTTCTAATTTAGGTTCGGTAACTACAATTTCATTCGTATCTCCAAATAAAGAATCGGATGAAGCCAGTTTTGAATTTTGAATCTTATGGGCAAACTCAATGGCGCTTTCAACTGCATAAAATAATTTAGCTCTGTCTTTTTCAAATGAATGGAATGCACCCGCAAGCACCAGACCTTCAACAGCTCTTTTATTTACGATTCTTGTATCCACATTTGCACAAAAATCAAAAATAGATTTGAAGTTACGATCTAATTGCTGCTTTGCTCTCATAATTTCTTTAACAGCCGGAACTCCTACATTTTTAATTGCCGACATTCCGAATTTTATTTTCCCATTCTCAGCTTCAAAATGAAGTGACGGATTATTAACATCAGGGGGAAGCACTTCTATTTTAAGTTTACGGCAATCTTCCAGAAACTTTGTTACTTTGTCAGTGTTTTCAAATTCGTTCTTAAGGTTAGCTGCAAGAAATTCAGCGGGATAATATGCTTTAAGATATGCTGTTTGATAAGCAACATAGCTGTATGCAACTGCGTGACTCTTGTTAAATCCATAATTAGCAAATTTGAATATGGTGTCAAATATTTCAAGCGCAATTTTTTTATCAACCCCATTTTTAACAGCCCCTTCAACAAACACTACTTTCTGTTCTTCCATTACCAATAAATCTTTCTTACCCATTGCTCTTCTCAGCAAATCTGCATCTGCTAAACTCATCCCTCCTACTTTGTTAGCAATCTGAATTACCTGCTCCTGATAAACAATTACTCCGTAAGTTTCTTTTAAGATTGGTTCAAGTATGGGATGTAAATATTTTACCTGCTTTCTTCCGAATTTCCTGTCGATAAAATCATCAATAAATTCCATCGGACCCGGTCGGTACAAAGCATTCATTGCAGCCAAATCATTTAAAGAAGTTGGATGAAGCTGTTTCAGATACTCACGCATTGGGGCAGATTCAAACTGAAATACACCGGTTGTTTGTCCCTTTGAAAAAAGCTGATAAGTTTTTTCATCATCAAGTGGAATATTATCTATATCAATTTCAACCCCATGATTTTTCTTGACCATCTCAATGGTATCACGGATAATTGTAAGTGTACGCAAACCGAGAAAATCCATCTTAAGCAAGCCGGCATTTTCAATATCTTTCATATTGAATTGCGTAACAATATCCTGTTGAGAAACCGCATTTGCAAGAGGTACATAATTGCTAACATCATCCGGAGTAATAACAACACCGGCTGCATGCTTGGAAGCGTTTCGATTCATCCCTTCCAAAACTTTTGCATACTTAATAAGATTTTGGATGTCCGTTTCTTTTGATTCTTTTACCCATTTTAATTCCGGTACTTCTGCAAGTGCCTGCTCAATGGTATAAACCTTTCCAAACTTTGAAGGAATATATTTAGTAATCTTATTTACGGTTGGGATAGGAATTTTTAATACTCTTGCTACATCTCTCAATACAGCTTTTGAGGATAATCTGTTGAATGTAATTATCTGACTTACACACTCACTGCCATATTTTTCTTTTACGTAATCAATCACTTCTCCACGTTGATCATCAGCAAAATCAACATCTATATCTGGCATAGATCTTCTTGCAGGATTTAAAAATCTTTCGAACAAAAGATTATAATCAAGCGGATTGATATTTGTTATTCCTAATGCATAAGCGACTAAACTACCTGCAGCGCTTCCTCTACCGGGTCCGACAGGAATATTTCTTTTCTTTGCCGCATTGATAAAATCCTGAACGACCAAAAAATATCCAGCAAAACCCATTTCCTTAATTGTTTGTATTTCAAAATTAAAACGGTCTTCAATTTCATTTGTAATTTTATTGAACTTCTTTTGCAATCCTTCTTTTGCAAGTATTTCCAGATAATCTTCAAGTGTGTTTGCATCAACATCTTCGGGTATTGGAAAATTCGGAAAGTGATGACCTTCAAAATCCAGCTTTAAATCTATTTTTTCATCAATCTCAAGAGTATGTTCAATAGCTCCTTTAAATTTTTTAAAGAGCTTCTTCATTTCTTCTGCAGATTTAAAATAAACCTGATCAGTTCCATAACGAAGCTGAGTATAATCTGCTCCATTTTTATCTGAAAGAAGCAATAAAATATTATGCGGAATTGCGTGATCCGGTTCGATATAATGGCAGTCGTTTGTTGCAACGAGTTTTATTCCCAATTCTCTAGAAAGTTTTGGCATTGCATCCAGAATCGGTTTATCGATATCCATTCCGTGGTCCTGAATTTCGAGATAGAAGTCATCACCAAACAATTCCTTGAATTTTTTTGCCACACTTTTTGCTTTATCATAATCACCATTAACCAAATGGGAGGATACGATACCACCCGCACAGGCAGAAGTACAAATTAATCCTTCTTTATATTTTTCAAGAAGCTCAAAATCAATACGAGGTTTGTAATAAAATCCTTCGGTGTGTCCAAGTGTTGATAAGCGGGATAAATTATCATAGCCTTTCTTGTTTTTAGCAAGAAGAATCAGGTGATTATAATGTTTGGATTTTTTCTTAGAGGATATCTCATCAGGTTTGCCTTTATCAAATCTGCTTCCATCAACAACGATGTAAGCTTCCATACCAATTATTGGTTTAATGCCCTCTTTTTTTGCTCTCTTATAAAACTCACCAACGCCATATAAAACACCATGATCTGTTATTGCAACAGATTTCATTTCAAATTTTTTAGCTGCGTTTATAAGTCCTTCTACTGTGCAGGCGCCATCTTGTAAGCTGTAATGTGTGTGATTATGAAGATGAATAAAATCCGACATCGTATATCTAAATTGAAAATGAAAAATTAAAAACTTTAACTAAAAACTTTATCCTATGCTTAACAGTTTTGCAAGATGCAAATTATGAAAAGCGTACAGGATGAATTAATAAACTAAATTTTTGTAATGGTTAGAACTACAGAAAATTTGTAAGCACTAATTGAAGTTAAAGAAATTGAAAATTAAAATCTAAACAAGAAAAATTAATTTTCTTCTTAAAACTATTGACAAGAAATTATTTTTTTCCAGTGTGCCCAAATCCGCCTTCTCCGCGATGAGATGAATTGAGATCGTCTGTCTCAATAATTTTTGCGGTATAAACTTTTGAAACCACTAATTGAGCTATCCTATCCCCTTTTGAAATCTTAAAATCTTCTTTTCCAAAATTCATCATAATTATTTTTACTTCGCCTCGGTAATCGGAATCAATTGTGCCGGGTGAATTAAGTATTCCGATACTATGATTAGCTGCCAGTCCGCTTCTTGGTCTAACCTGAATTTCATATCCAACCGGAATTTCAACAGAAATATTTGTTGGAATCAATTCAACTTTGCCGGGTTTAAGTATCACATCTTCTTTTATTGCTGCGCGGATGTCCATTCCTGAGCTGCCGGCAGTTGCATAATGAGGTAACGGAATATCTTTAAAATCCTCAGCCAATCTTTTTGCTTTAATTTTGATTTCTTCTGACATTTATTTCCGTAATAATTTTGTTCTAATAAAATTTAATTCTGTCCTATCAAAAGCAAACTTAAGTATAAATAAAATAAATAATCCGCCAAGAATTATTTTATAATAAAAATTCAGATAACCATTAAACATCAGGATATAATAAATTGCCCCGGTAAACAGAACTGCTAAAAATATTTTTAAAAGCTTGGAATATTCATATTCAATTTTATAATACTTTTGAGTTACTATGTAATATCCGGCAGCCATCACAAAATAACTTGCAAGTGTTGCAAGAGCAGCTCCCAGAATATTAAGAGAAGGGATTAACAAATAATTAACCACAACGTTTACTAACGCTCCCAAACCTGCAACTATAGGTGCGTAAATACTTTTTTCTTCTATGTAAATGCCTGCAGAAAAAACCACATATAAACCATTAAACAAATAAGCAAGCAGAATAATTGGCACTATATATAATCCTCCCCAATAACTCGGACCTATAATCGAAAATCCTGCAACATTTATTTGAACAAAGTCTGAAATGAATAGAGACAAAATTATTAGCAAAGAACTTCCTACAATAGTAAAGTAAGTAAGAACCTTTGAAAAGATTTCTTTTGCGTTTTCTTCTTTTGCGTTTGTTAAAAAGAATGGTTGCCATGCATACTGAAACATATTTACAAAAAGCATCATAAAAATGCCGAGCTTGTAATTTGCTTTATAGATTCCAACAGTTTTAACATCAGTTAACTTTTCAAGAATGGGAACATCTATCACCTGCACTAACATCATTCCAAGTCCTGCCGGCAAATAAGGTAAACCAAATTTGAGAAGTCGTTTAAATAGAATTGTATGAAAAGATAATTTAAAATTTTTAATTAGTGTAGGAAGAAGTAACAGAAAAGACAGAACAGATGCAGAAAGATTGCTTATAAATATCGCTTCAATGCCCCACTTCATGTTAACAATCAGGAAGACATTTAGAACAATATTAAAGATGATGCTTGCAATCTTAATAAACGAAAATAATTTTGCTTTACGCTCCAGTCTTAGTTTAAGAAATGATATAACAGCGTTTGCATCAAAAAACAGAATAAGTGCAGAAAGAATTATCAGATAATTTAAATCAGAATTTAATTCAACAAATTCCGCAATAGGTTGTCTTAGGAGAGTGATAAGTCCGCAAAATAAAATAGAAGTAAAAAACACACTTAAAAACGGGGTGGAGAAATTTTCTTTATCATCACCAATTTCTTTAAATGCAGCATACTTTAAAAAAGCTGCATCCATTCCATAAATAAAAATAATATTAAAAATTCCTATGTAAGAATAAATCAGAATCACAACGCCGTAATCTGCTGGCGAGAAAACATTTGTATAGAAAGGAACAAGGATAAAATTTAAAAACCTTCCAAGCATCGTGCTGATGCCGTAAATAGCAGTATCCCTGGTAAGTTCTTTAAGTTTTTCTTTCATCATTTTTCAGTGGTGATTTCAAGCGATATATCAAGTGCTTTAACACTATGTGTTAGCGCCCCGACAGAAATATAATCAACACCGGTCTCTGCAATTAATTTTACTGTATCCAAATTTACTCCGCCAGAGGCTTCTGTTTTAAATTTACCATTAACCAACTGAACTGCTTTTTTCATTTCATCAATTTCAAAATTATCTAACATTATAATATCTGCATCAGTTTTTAATGCTTCCTCAACTTCTTTAAGATTTTTTGTTTCAACTTCGATTTTGTATTTGGTTTTATTTTTTTTCTGATACTGCACACAATCATTCACCGCATTGGTTATTGAGCCAGCAACTTCAATATGATTATCTTTTATCAGGAACATATCATATAAGCCCATTCTGTGATTCTCACCGCCGCCTGTTTTAACAGCCATCTTATCAAGCAATCGTAAACCAGGAACAGTTTTTCTTGTATCTATTAATTTTGCTTTTGTATGGGAAATCTCTTCGGTAAATAATTTTGCCATTGAGGCAATACCACTCATACGCTGCAAAAAATTAAGAGCGGTTCTTTCAGCAGTTAGGATCGATTTTGCACTTCCGCTGACTATTGCTGCTACATCACCCCGCTTTACAAAACTTCCATCTTTAATTAAAATTTTAAACTTTACTTTCGGATCAACAATTTGAAAAACTTTTCGCGCAACCTTTAGTCCGGCAATTACACCATCGGCTTTTACTAAAAATTTACCGACAGCTTTTTTAGATTTTTTGATAACCGCATTTGTTGTGATATCACCTGTGCCAATATCTTCTTTAAGTGCCGATTTAATAATTTTTATAATTTCCTTATTCATTATTTACTCATAATATTTTTTTACAGCATCAAGAAAAACTTTTGGTGCACGAGTCGGTTTGCTGTTTTTCGCATCAAGAAAAGCTAATTCAACATATCCCTCACAGATCAGAACATCACGCTCTTTTGATTTTACAATATGATCAATATGTACTTTTACTGTGGGAAGATTTTCAACCCGAGTTTCAATAATTAATGTTTCATCATAAAAAGCAGGCGAATAAAAATGAATTTTTGTTTCGATAACCGGCATATAGAAACCGCTGTCTTCAATAACTTTATAAGGCAGTCCGACTTCCCTCATCATTTCCGTTCTGCCAACTTCAAAGTATTCAAAATATTTTCCGTTATATGCAAATTTCATTTGATCAGTATCTGCATATCTTACTCTAACTTCGGTAATGTGTTTCAGCATTTTAATATTTTCAATTTGGTTGGATAAAAATAAAAAAATCCCGTACTAAACGGGATTTAATTATGACAAAAGTAAGGATAATTAATTTATTCCACATAAACGCCCATCTTACCAAATTTTTCAATGCGGGCTTCAACTAACTTCTCAGGATTAACTTTTACTAATTTATCCAGCTCCTCAATCAAAATAGATTTTAAAGTGTCTGTAATTTCTTTATGATTTTTATGTGCACCACCTAAAGGTTCGGGAATTATTCTATCAATAATCCCTTGTTCTAATAAATCCGGCGCAGTCAGTTTAAGAGCTTCAGCAGCTTGTTCTTTGTATTCCCAACTTCGCCAAAGAATACTTGAGCAGGATTCGGGACTGATAACAGAATACCAACAATTTTCCAGCATTAAAATTCTATCACCAACTCCAATTCCCAATGCACCTCCGCTTGCACCTTCGCCGATAATAACAACAATAATCGGAACGCGGAGTTTACTCATCTCAAATAAATTTTTAGCAATAGCTTCAGCCTGCCCTCTTTCTTCGGCTTCTAATCCGGGGAAAGCACCGGGTGTATCAATCATTGAGATTACGGGGCGATTAAATTTTTCAGCAAGTCTCATTAAGCGTAAAGCTTTACGGTATCCTTCGGGATTCATCATACCAAAGTTTCTGTAAACATTGGATTTTGTATCTCTGCCTTTTTGCTGCCCAAATATTACCACTTTATGATTTCCGATTTGAGCCAGACCACCAACAATTGCTTTATCATCTTTAAATAGTCTGTCTCCATGAAGTTCCACAAATGATTCGGTCATTCCGTAGATATAATCAAGAGTAAACGGTCTATCGGGGTGCCGTGCAAGTTGAACACGCTGCCAGCGAGTAAGATCTTTATAAAGTTCTAATTTCAATTGCTGCACTTTCTCTTCAAGCCTGATTATATCGTGCTCAATATCCAGATTGTCTGAATATTTCTTCATCTCTTCAAGCTTTGACTCAAGCTCGAAAATTGGTTTTTCAAAATCCAGAATTGTTTTTGCCATCTTTACTTATTACTCCACATTTTATTTAGCGATTTTAATAATATTTCAATATCCATCCAGATATTTTGATTCTTAGCATAATAAAAATTCAACTTTTCAATTTCTTCACTTGTTCCTGCCTCGGTGTACCAGTAACCAGTTAGTCCTCTTTTACCAAAATATTGATTGGATTCATTGTTACTCTCAGAAACTCCAACCAAACTAAACTTACCTGATAAAACCTTTGGTAAACCAAGAATAAATTTTGTAAAGTCTGAATGTTTACCGGTTAGTTTGTGTTTGAAATATATGAAAGGGTATATCAAAAACAAAGAAGGTACTGAAATTGAATAATCCAGCAGGGTTTTAATAAATTTTACCTGCGGTTTTGAAATATTGTAATTAAGTTCAAGTAAAGGCACATCATCAAGAAGAGAAACATCTGTTTTGCCAACTATAAAATCGAGATTACTGCCAACAACTTTAAAATCCACATTTTCATTTTTACATCTTCCAACAATTTCCATCATCTTGTTGTATGAAATTCCTTTTGACGAAAATATGAGTTCGTTAATCTTATTCTCACGAATAACTTTTACAACATTTTGATCAGTACCGATTACTTCAAAGGATTCTTTTTTTAATCCAAGATCTTTATTTGAAAATCCAATTAATCCTACAATTGTTCTTTTATCAGATTTTTTTCTTCTAAGTTTTTTTCCGATTTCAAAGGCACTTTCATCGAGTCCAACAAGCAAAGTGCGATAAGATTTCGAAATATCTTCTATCAATCCGACTTTTAACACAAGCTTTGCAATAATTCTCCAAAGCGGCAGAAATACTAGTACAAAGATATAGGTAATCAAAACTATTGCGCGACTGTATGCAAAATCCTTAAAGAAAAATGTAAGTGAAGCAAGAATTGGCAAGCTTACAAATATCGCAAGTATAGTTTTAGAAACAGAAAGTTTATTCTTTTTGTAATTCCCGATTGAAAATGATGTTAATAAAAATATTAAAGCCGGAACTGTGTAAACAATCGGAATTCCGTATTCAGGAAAACCTCTCCATTCTCTAAACCTGACATAAATATTTTCTGAAACAAAAATGGAAAGATTGAATAATAAAAAATCCAGGATTGATGAGATAAAAATAAGTTTCCTCAATCCAACAAAGGTAAAAAAGCTTCTGAGGAATATTGCGCTTCTTAAAATCAACTCTACAATAAAAGAACTTGAAAGATGCTTTTTCACAAACAGATGCATTGCATTGTAAAACATTTTGACTTCATCAATATTGCTTCGCTTAGTGCTTTCTCCTTTGTAGTGAATTATCTGAGTATCGTGAAAGTAAAAAACTTTAAAACCAGCTTTTTGAATACGATAACATAAATCCAGATCTTCACCATACATAAAAAACTGTTCATCAAATCCACCAACTTTTTGATAAACCTCTTTTCTCATCATCATAAATGAGCCTGAAATTGCATCTACTTCGTAGCTTTGATTTTCATCAAGATAGGTTA
>CAZCJF010000041.1:0-27384 GCA_964499095.1 uncultured Ignavibacteriaceae bacterium | reverse complement strand
AAAATTTTATTTGATTCTATCTGAGAAATTTCATCTCGAGTTATAGAAATGCCACGGCTCGCATTACTCATTACATTCAGGTAACCCTTTTTCTCAAGAGCCTCCAAATGTCTTTTTACTCCGAATGTGGAGGATATGTTAAAATGCTTTCCAATTTCTCTTAGAGTTGGAGGATATCCGTTTGCTTCAAGAAACTGTTGAAGAAAATTTAAAATTTCTTGCTGGCGATCTGTTAAATTTTTTTTCATATAAGTGCTCATTTGTTCACTTCAAATATAGTGTTCATTTGAGCACTTGTCAAGTGCAGAAAGAGGAATTTTTTATTTTAATTCAGAAATGTGTACTGAGGGTTAATCAAAAGTATTAAACTTCTTCCGATTTCGTAGTTTTCTAAAACTCCACGGAATAATTCTTCTGATGGACCGAAGGAAAATACTGGTACAAAGCCTGCGGTATGACTTTTACTGAGAAATCCTATCTTCAAATTATTTCCATCAACATCTCCACCAACTATTGCCATACCACCTGTTTCGTGGTCTGCTGTAATAACAACCAAAGTCTCACCATTTTGTTTGGCAAAATCAAGTGCGGTTTTAATAGCTGAGTTAAAATCGTTCATCTCAGAAAGAAGATAATCGGATAAATTATCATGACCAGCCCAATCAATTTGTGATCCTTCAATCATTAAAACAAAACCTTTGTCATTTTTACTTAGATTATCAATGGCTGCTCTTGTCATTTCGCCCAGAGTGTAGTTTCTCTCGGAAGCTTGTTTCAAACCATTTTTTTCTAACAAGCATAAGACTTTTTCGGAATGAGCAATTTGCAGGGGATCAAAAACATCAAAGGTTTTCCATCCTTTAAATTTTAGAGAATCTATCAGATTAAAATTATCTTTTCTGGAACCTCCGATTACATCAGGTAAAAAGAATTGTTTTCCACCCCCGATTATGACATCTAGATCAGATTGAGTTAATTGAAATGCAATATCGGTTTCTCTTCCTCGATCATCAATATGTGCATAGAATGCAGCTGGAGTGGCATGTGTGACGGAGCTTGTTACAACCAATCCGACAGATTTCTCTTTTTCTTTGGCAATTTGAAAGATAGTCTTTAAAGGGTTTCTCATCGAATCAACTGAGATATAGTGGTTTACCGTTCTGTATCCAGTTGCCAACACTGTTGCACCAGCCGCAGAATCAGTTATCAATTTATCTGCTGACTGTGTAACTGAGAATCCAATTGATTTGAAATCTTTATAAGGATTATTAACATCATTAAAAAAAGATGCAGCTACATAATTAATGCCCATACCATCACCAATCAGAAAAATTATATTTTTTGGTTTCTGGTTCTGGGCATTAAAAGCAAAAGTAAAAATAAAGAATAGAATAAAAATCTTTATTCTGCTCAACTAACTTCAACTCCCTTTTTTTCAACTTTGAAAATCCAGCCGTGAGTATCTTCCTTTTCACCATAATGGATTGCAGTAAGCTCATTAAATAATTTCAGATCAAGCTCACCTGGTTGATTGTTGTTGAACACCATTTTTTTATCTTTAAATGTTAAGCTACCAATGGAAGATATTATTGCAGCAGTTCCCGTACCAAATAATCCTAATAAGTTTCCATTATCATAAGCTTCCATAACTTCATAAATCGAAATAGCACGCTCAGTAACATTCATTCCCCATTCTTTTAATACTTGTATGACAGATCTTCTTGTTACTCCCGGCAAAATTGAGCCGCTTAATTTTGGTGTAGCTACTTCGTCTTTAAAGTTTACAAAAATATTCATTGTGCCAACTTCTTCTAAATATTTTTGTTCAACGCCATCAAGCCAGAGCACTTGTGTAAAGCCTCGTTTAGCAGCCTCTGAAGCGGCGAGTAAACTTGCAGCATAGTTAGCAGCGGTTTTACATTCACCTAAACCTTTTCTTACAGCACGTACATAATCATCCTGAGCCAAGATGTTAATAGGCTTAAATCCCTCAGGATAATAGGCACCGACTGGTGAGAGTAGTATTACAAATTTATAATCATTTGAAGGTCTGACGCCTAAAGCAGGATCCTGCCCGTACATAAATGGACGAATGTAAAGCGATTCTCCTTTTTTCGTTGGTATCCAATCACTTTCGATAGCAACTAATTCTTTCAAAGCGTTTAAAACATAATCAACATCTATTTCCGGCATACAAACTCTTCTTGCAGAATTGTTAATCCTTTGCATATGAACATCTGGTCTGAATAAAACTACTTCATCATTAATTGTTTTAAATGCTTTCAAGCCTTCAAAGATTGTTTGACCGTAATGAATAAAAGAGGTAGCGGGATGCATTTGTAATGATTCAAGTGGTCTTATTGTTGGATTATGCCAGCCATTGGATTTTGAATAATCCATTTCGAAGATGTGATCTGTAAAAATTTGACCGAAACCTAAGTTATCGGGGAGCACTATTTTATCAGTTCTTTCTTTTAGTATGTATTTGATAGGTTCCATTTGTAATTCCTTCCATTTGTTCGGAGGTGAAGAGATAATTAAAATAATTATTATACAATATAGATTTTAATATTTAAGATGCAATTAATAAATAAATTTGTTAACTAAAAAATTAACATCCATAAAACATAATCAAGAATTAAAATAAGTGCAGCTGAAATCACAAAAGAGCGTATGGTAGCTAATCCAACACCCTCAGCTCCACCTTCTGTTTTAAATCCAATATGACATCCGAGTAATGCTGTTACTCCGCCAAAGAAAATTGTTTTAACTAAACCTGAAATCAAATCTCCCATACTAAAAAATCTTTGGACCGAATTAAAAAAAACCGCTGAAGAAACACCAAGAAAATAATTTGAAACAAGGAAAGCACCTATTACTGCAATCACGTTTGCAAAGATTACCAGAATTGGCATCATAATAATTGAAGCTAAAAATCTTGGCATTGCCAAATATCTAACGGGACTTATTGCCATTGTTTCAAGTGCATCTATTTGTTCCGTTACTTTCATAGTACCCAACTCTGCAGCAATGGATGCACCAACTCTTCCGGCAATTACAATACCAGTTAGCACAGGTCCAAGCTCTGTAATAATTGCTCGACTTGTAGCTCCTCCTAAAAAAGATAGAGGTGCTATTCCTTTTAACTGATAAGCAGCTTGCCATGCAGAAACTGCTCCGGTAAAGATGGCAATAATTATTACCAATGGAAGTGAATTAACACCAATATGCTCCATCTGATAAAGTATTATTTTTTTACTTCTGAATATTTGCGGAAAGCTTTTTAATATGCCTAAAAACAGGTTTGATATCTGACCAAACTCCTGTAAAAAGTTCAGGGTTTTTTTTCCAATTTTTTGAAATAAAGTGGATAACAATTTTATTCCTTAATTCATACACAAACTTAAATAAATTTTAATGAATATATGGTGAAAAAAATTACATTGCTTTATTATTAAGCGTTATGTTCTTTTAAGCAAAATTCATTTATAACAATACAGAAAATCAAAACGAGACAGATTTTTAATTTTATTGCTTGTTTTTTGTGAATAATTAAAGAGTTTTTTAATCAATTTTTGTCATCATTTGGCATTATTATTACTAAAAAACATCAAATTTTTATAGGACCGTACTTAGAAAAATTAATCATTATTGAATTTTTTAGTCAGAAATTTGGAACAGAAAACTTTAAATCTTTTAGATAACGCACCGGTCGGGATATTAACTTTCAACAAGAACGGTGAAATCGATTACTTCAACCGTGCGTTTAGCGATTTAGAATTAATTTATGGATTAGAATATCCGGATAGTCTTTTGGGTTTAAATATTTTATCTAATGGTGCCTTACCAAATTTAAATTTCACAAAAGAGTTTAACGAGGTTCTGAAAGGAATTCCTTTTGAAAAAGAGCTAAACTTCTTTGAAGCTAAAAGTAACGGGCTTGTTAATTTATTTATAAAATGCTCACCAATTTTAGATGGCGAAGAAATTATTGGCGGTTTAATGGTTTTTGAGGATTTAAAAATCCTAACGAAAACAAAAAAAGAAATTGTTTTAAGAAGTGATTACATTGAAAAAGCCATTCATAGCGTTACAGATTTCTTTTTAGTTGTTGATAGATTAGACCGAATTCAGTTCTTCTCTAAAAATATTTTTAATCATTTAAATATTTCTCCGGATGTTATCCAAAGCGCAGGCATAGGAAGTATATTTAATTCAGAGACTGCTTCAATTGTTAAAGATTTTATCACTTATGTTAAACAGAACAGAACATCCCTTACTGAAAAATTTTCTTATGAAAACAGAGGAATAAAAAAAATATTTGAAATCAGATTTGTTCCTCAGGAAAATTACAGAAAAGAAATAAGCTTTATTTATCTTTTCTTTAAAGATATAAGCACCACTGAAAGAGAAATTGATACTCTTTATAAAACAGTTGATCACCTCGGTTATTATCAAACCATTTCTGCAAAATCCGGCAATGCACTTTTTGTTCTGGGAAAAGAAAATAAAATAGAGTTTTGGGATGATGTTTCTGAAAAGCTGTTTGAAAAAAGGAAAGATGAAGTGCTGGGCTTAATTGCTCAGGATGCAGTAAGTATTCTATCTAATACTTTTCTTGAAAGCCTTAAAACCAAACTTGCAGATAAAGAAACACATAAAATTATTATATCCTATTTTGATAAGAACAGAGATAAAAAAACTTACGAAATGCATTTTGCTTTTCTTGATCAGAAGAGAGAAAAAATTGTTGTAAAATGCATTGATATAACTGATAAAATCCACTTTGAAGAGGGAATTAAATCATCATTAAAATCATTGCGGCAGTTAATTGCAAAATCTCCCACAATGATTTGCAATCTGGATAAAGATGGACAAATAATTTTCTCCAATGAATCTTTTCAGAATACTTTTGGATATACCGAAGAAGAATTACTATCAAGAAGTTTTTATGAATTGATTGATCCTGCATATCTTGAAACCAACATACTCGATCTGAAAAACTTTATCGGAGATGAACCAAAGCATATCGAATTACCGTTTAAAACTAAAAATGATACTGTACTTACGCTTAAAGCAACTTTCTTTTTTACAAAGGATACAGAAAATAAAATCCAAAATTTAAGCTGCTATCTTTCCGAAGAAAAAAAATATATCGATTCTGATAAGCCTGCAACTCTTTATCATCAGCTTGTTGAGTCAGCCTCCGATGGTATTGCGCTTGGCTGCGAAGGTAAAATAATTATTGCTAATAATACATTCGCAAAAATCTTTGGATACAACTCTGGTGAAGAAATTATTAAAAAAGAAATAATTGATCTGGCATCCAATGAAGATATATTAAAAGTAGCTGAGTGTTTAAGAATAATTGAAAGGAAAAAAGACGCACCTATTCGTTTTGATTTCCTTGGAAAGAAAAAAGACAGCACCAATATTCATTCGGAATTATCTGTTGGAGCATTTGAATTTGATAAGAAAAAATATCTGGTGATGATTGCCAGAGATATTACAGAGCGCATAAGATCGCAAAAAGCTATAAAAGAATCTGAAGAGAAGTACAGAAATATTACTGAGAATATTGATGATTTTCTCTTTACGTTTGAAAGAACCGGAGTAACACTTAGACCAATCTTTGCAACATCATCAATTCAAAAAGTAACAGGTTACACTCAAACAGATTTTTTAAGTGATACCAAATTATTCCTGAAAGTTATTCATCCTGATGATTATAAAAATATTAAACCTAAACTACTTAACCTTTTAAAGAGCCGTATTCAGCTTTCCAGTGAATTTGAATTCCGACTTATAAACAAACAGGGAAACATAGTTTGGGTGAGAGCAAAAATTAATTTAATCAGAAGTGGAACGGGAAGAATTCAGAAAATATATGGCTTGGTAAGCGATATAACTTTCCGTAAAAGAGCTGAAGAGGAATTAAAGAAATCAACACAGAATTTAATCAAGTTAAACGAAACCAAGGATCGCTTCATTTCGATCATATCACACGACCTCCGAACTCCTTTTAGCTCGATCCTTGGTTTCACCGATTTGCTTGCTAATGATGAAGAACTTACTGATGACGAACGAAAGCAATATGTCAGATATATTCAGGAATCTGCCAGATCAATGTTATCATTAGTAAATTCTTTGCTCGATTGGACAAGATTACAAACCGGCAGAATTAAATTCGAACCTCAAAAAATTGATGTAACAAAAATTGTTGTTGATTCTATAAATGCACTTTCAGGTGCGGCATTACAAAAAGGGATAGAAATATCTTCTAATCTTAATCCTTATCTGTATCTTTTTGTTGATAAGGCTCTTATCAGTCAGGTGTTTAATAATCTGATTTCCAATGCCATCAAATTCACAAACAGAAATGGTATGATAACAATTTCTTCAGCTGCCGCAGCAAATTCAAGATTTGTTCAGTTTAGCGTAAAGGATACTGGAGTAGGAATTAAGGAAGAAGACTTGGGTAAACTTTTTAACGTTGATTCAAAATTTACATCAGAAGGAACAGCAGGTGAAAAAGGCAGTGGACTTGGTTTATCGCTTGTTAAGGAAATTGTTGAAAAACACGGCGGCACAATCTGGGTTGAAAGCAAATTTGGCGTGGGCTCTGAATTTTTCTTTACTTTGCCAATAGCTTCTTCAAACATTTTGATTGTTGATGATAGTAAAACAGACAGATTGCTCTACTCTAAAATTCTTAAAAACATTTCACCAGAATATAATGTTGAGGTAGCATCAAACGGAAAAGAGGCAATTGAAAAAATACTTTTATCCCCACCGGCACTTGTAATCACAGATCATTTAATGCCTGTGATGAATGGATATGAATTTATTATCGAGTTAAAAAAGCTTGATATAAAAGGTAAGCCGCCGGTAATTGTTTTAAGCAGTGATATTGATCGTGCAGCAATTAACGATTACAATGAATTAGGAATTGAATTCGTATTCCATAAGCCGGTTAATTTATCCAGCTTTAAAATGGCTGTAGAAAAATCTCTCCAGAAAGGTTTAAGTTCCGATTAACCTTTTTTAAGAATATATCCTGTAGATGGCTCTACTTTAAGCTTGCCTTCAATTTTACCAAGTGAAATTACACCCGCAAGATTGGGGTCAGCATAAATTTCCCACTTACCTTTAGGCAAAGTAAAACTAAATTCTTTTAAGGGATTGGCATTTAATAAAACCATAAAATGTTCATTCTCATGCTTAACTTCATAAACTATTGCAAATTCATTTTCTTTCACATCAAAAAACTTTACTTCGTTATACCCTGCTCTTCTGAATGAACTAAACTTTTTCCTCAGCTCTATTAGACCTCTGTAATAATCAACAAGATCATGATTAAGTTTTACGTGCTTATAATTAATGTAATTTACTTCGTTATCTTTATCGTAAGTATTGTGATCAATCATTCCACGATGAGGATCATTCTCATTGGTTGGGGGAATAACTTTACTTCTTGCAAATTCCTGTCCGCTGTGTACCATTGTTATTCCTCTTGAAGTAAGAAGAAACAACGCACCAAGTTTGTTTAATTTTAATTGTGTTGGAGTAAGTTTAGCATTTTTATCAACATCTTTTATTACCTCATCAGGTTTTACATCACCAAGACCGATTCTGATAAAATCACCAAAAGTATAACCGTCGTGCGATTCAAGATAGTTTACTGCGTGCTCTGGTTTTTGGAAAAGTCCAAATTGGTCTTTTACTAATGTTCCATTCACATAACTCTGAATTCTTTTAGGTGAATTATTTCCGTACCATTTACCAAAAATCCATCCGTGTCCGTTAACAGGATTTTCACCTTTAATTCCGTTTCTAATCTGATCATTCCAGGAGCCCCATCCGCGCAAAGAGAATCCGGCAGGATCGTATCCTCCGCCCCAGGGTTCACAAACAAATATTACATCAGGATTGATTTTTCTTGCTTCGTAGATAATCGTTTCAATAGTTTCCCAATCAATAAGTTTTCCTAGATCAAACCGGAAACCATCTATGTGATATTCTTTCATCCAGTAAAGAATACTCTCAACAATTAATCTTCGCAACATCGGACGCTCTGTTTTCAGATCATTGCCGCAATAGCTTTCAGCAATAAAGTTTCCGTTCTCATCAAGCCTGAAATAATATTCTTTATCAATCTCTTTAAGATTTCCATATTCATACTCAGACAAATGATTATAAACAACATCCATTATTACAGCAATTCCGTCTTTGTGGAATGCTTTAACCATATCTTTAAATTCATTTATTGATCTGGCATCTACACCATTCCATTCATTAAATTTAATTTCACGAACATTTTCGCTGTAGTAAGATTCGGGTGCAAAATAAGCCGCAGTCATATATCCCCAGTGATTTCTTTCATATGGATTCCAGGTGTTTAATTTGCCTTTCATTTCCTGCTTAAATGGTATTTCGATGTTGGCAAATTCTTGTGCTGGTAAAAGCTCAACAGCATTTACACCAAGTGATTTGATGTAATCAATTCCACCTTGTTTACCTTTTTCAATCAAGCCTTTGTAAGTTCCTCTTTCACTTACTCCGGAAGATGTATGTTCGGTCATATCGCGTATATGCATTTCATAGATGATAAGATCACGCCAATCCATTTGAATCCACTGATCACCTTCCCATTCGTAATTTCCTTCTTTTACAACTATACTTTTTCTTGGAGTAAAATACGTGTTAAAACTTGCAACTGCTTTAGCATAGGGATCAATGCAAAGGACAGCATCCCGGTTTTTATGTTTAACATTAAATCCATAAAATTTCCCGTAAAGCTCACCTTCAATTTCAGTTTCCCAAACGGCATTTTCATCGCGAACCATTTGGTACTCTTTGCCATTTTCATCTTCAACTTTATCAAACAAAACTAAAGTTACGTTTTCAGCATTCGGAGTAAACAATCTGAAAAAAGTTTTTCCATTCTCAACAAAAGCCCCAAGCTTTTTATTTGAAAAATATTTATCTAATTCTTTTTGATGCTCTATATATTTCGCTTTTTTTACTAACTCGGATTTTGATTTATCGGATATGTACAAAGCGCTACCTGTAATTGTGAATGACAATATTGTTATTAAAACTATTTTATAAATTGATTTCATAATTCATACCAAAGATTAAAAATAATAATTTTACACAAAGCTAAATTTAAATGCTGTAATTATTACAAGCTTACTTCCTCAGCATAAAACTCACCATTAACAACGGGAGTTACACATACAAGTGGATTTGCCGGCACACCAAATCTTTCAAAAATTTCTTCAAACAACTGAAACTGCATTCCTCTTTTCTCTAGTTTATGAAATTTCTTATAACTCATAAATTTCCCATTATTATCCATAGGCGCATCAAATCTGTATGATTTTTCAAAATCCTCTTTTACACGGCTTTTAAGAAATTTAATTTTATTTTCATCTCCACCTTCGCGTTCATAGCCATAAGCACGGAATTCTGTTACCAAATCATCATTAATTATCAGATAGATGTTAAGAATTATTTCGTTCATTCTTTTTTCTTGAGTTATAAATTGCCGCAAAACTTAAACATAAAGCCAGTACGAATGCAAATTTACACATCACGCTTTCTATTACAGATAATAATGAGTAATTATTGTATGCCATTAATATAAATGCCACAATGACAGGAAGGGCTGTAAAAATATATCCCGATAAAATTACATATGAAATGGTTTTGATTTTAGTATCATTTGTTTTTGTATTTGTTCTGATCAACCAGATAATAGTTATGATGATCGGCAAATAGTAAAATGCTCCGTAAAGATCACCGAGCGGATAATGATAAGATGCATAAAGTACTGTGCATCCTTTCAGATTAAATTCATCAACGATGATCTTGTAATAAATCGTGAAGAAAACCGGCGGAAGGAAAAGAAGATATAGTAATTTGTTTTTTACATTATTCAGGGCAGCAATAAGAAACACTCCCAATGGCGGTAGATAACTTATTATCACAAATGCCAGGTAAACAAAAGTTGAGCTGTCAAATCCCAGCATACATATCAGAAACTCCGTAAACTGATATGAGAAAAGAAGTGAGACGATTATTATGACGATAACGTTAAATCTGTTCTTCTCAGCAAACACAAAGAGATTGATGAGCAAAAGCAGCTCAATGCAGGCAATAAATAGCGATATTATTCCGTTCCAGTTCATACTTTTTTTACCACAGAGAGAACAGAGGAAACACAGAGTTAACAGAGTTCATTATTTGTAATATTTGTTAACAAGTCTTTTTATTCCATCTTTTAAAAGTGGAACGTTAAAATTTATAAGCAAACCATACTTTCTATTCATTAATTTCATATAAGTTAAAGCCTGCGCTATATGAATGTCTGCGATAGCATCCACAGATTTAATTTCAATTATAAGTTCATTGTTGATTATTAAATCTAATCTATACCCACACTCAAGTTTTACCTCTTCATAAATTAACGGAACTGGTTTCTCTTTTTCAACAACTAATCCTTTTTTATTTAATTCATAAGCTAGACACTCTTTATATGCACTTTCTAATAATCCAGGTCCCAACTCCTTATGAATTTTTATAGCAGATTCAATAACAGTTGAAGTCAAATCATTTATCATTAATCTCTGTTCCCTC
The DNA here is from genome assembly GCA_964499095.1 of uncultured Ignavibacteriaceae bacterium. Lineage (GTDB taxonomy): Bacteria > Bacteroidota > Ignavibacteria > Ignavibacteriales > Ignavibacteriaceae > IGN3. The sequence goes on along the minus strand of CAZCJF010000041.1, from coordinate 16,743 downwards.
TGTTGTTCTCAGTTAACTCTGTGGTTTAACTCTTCTTACTTTCCAGGTCCAATCATTTTTTCCGGACGCACAACTTCATCAAATTTTTCTGATGTTAGCAATCCAAGATCCATTGCTGCCTGCTTCAATGTCGTATTCTCCTTATGAGCTTTCTTAGCAACCTTAGCTGCATTATCATATCCGATATGAGGATTAAGTGCTGTCACAAGCATCAAAGAGTTTTCCAGATGTTTTTTGATATTGGTTGTATTAGCCTCAATACCCACCACACAATGATCTGTAAAGCTTTCACAGGCATCGGCAATCAGTCTGATTGAGTTGAGCACGTTAAAGATTATTACCGGTTTAAAAACATTAAGCTCAAAGTTACCGCTTGCACCACCAAAATTAACTGCAACATCATTACCAAAAACCTGTGCACAAACCATCGTCATCGCTTCACTTTGAGTTGGATTTACTTTTCCGGGCATTATCGAGCTGCCGGGTTCATTTTCAGGAAGATTTAGTTCACCTAATCCGCATCTCGGACCTGAACCTAACCAACGTATATCATTTGCAATCTTCATTAATGATGCAGCAAGAGTTTTCAACACTCCGCTGAATTCAACAAGTGCATCGTGAGTTGCGAGTGCCTCAAATTTATTTGGTGCAGTTACGAATGGTTTACCTGTTATATTAGCAATATGCTCAGCAGATTTAACTGCAAACTGCGGATGAGTATTTAATCCCGTTCCAACAGCAGTGCCGCCAAGTGCAAGCTCATACAATCTTGGAAGTGCTGCATCAATTCTTGCCAATCCGTTTGTAAGCATTTGAACATATCCACTAAACTCCTGCCCAAGGGTAAGAGGAACAGCATCCATTAAATGTGTTCTACCGATTTTTATTACGTCTTTAAATTCTTTTTCTTTAACTGCAAGTGCATCGCGAAGTTTTGTAACCATTGGAATTAATCTGCGATGAATTTCTTCTACAGCGGCAATGTGCATCGCAGTTGGGAAAGTATCGTTTGATGATTGAGCCTTATTTACATCATCATTCGGATGGATTGGTTTTTTGCTTCCCATTTCCCCGCCGGCTAATTTAATAGCACGATTTGAAATCACTTCATTAGCGTTCATATTGGTTTGTGTTCCGCTTCCTGTTTGCCAAACAACAAGAGGAAAATGTTCATCAAGTTTTCCTTCAATTACTTCATCAGCAGCTTTAATTATCAAATCAGCTTTTTCAGCAGGCAGGGTTCCCAATTCTTTGTTAGTAAGTGCTGCGGCTTTCTTTAAAATTCCAAGTGCACGTATCAACTCTCTTGGAAAACGATCTCCGCCAATTTTAAAGTTCATTAATGATCTGGCGGTTTGTGCGCCGTAATATTTATCGGATGGAACTTGAATTTCACCCATTGTGTCTTTTTCTATGCGGTAGTTCATTTTAATTTTCCTTTGATTGTTAAAATTTATTTTAATTTAATGTTTAAAATTACAATAATACAGGATGAAGAAGTAATTAAAACTTTTTCAGAATTCGTAAACGAAACCAACTCTGGTTGTGGTGTCAAGTTCCTTACGGTTATCAGGTGGTTTGCTATCAAATCTTGCGTTAAACTTAACAACTATCTTTAATGATTCATTTATTTTAGTTTGCAATGTATTTTCAGAAATCATTTTCACATCATTAAAATCTTTAGGTAGTGGTTGATAGTAAGTTACTGATATAAATTCTGTATCATCGGAAATACTAGCCTTAAAACTCAGATAAGAACTAAGACGAAAATCAGAAACTGTTCTGGGATGTGTTGAGCCTTCCTTTAAATCATATTCCTCAAACTCAAACATTCCAGAAATTCCGAGTCTGACTTTAACCATCTCTGATGTGAAAATTTTTATTCTCGCCCCACCACCGATTAATTCACGATTAAGCAATAATCTGCTTTTATCATAATTATACTGAGTAAATCCTTCGAGCTGAATAGCGTCGGTAAGTTGAGCTACATATCTCAGATGAAATAATGCAAGATTTGAAAAACTTTTTTTGTCCTTCCAGCCAAAATCAGAGTTGAAGAAAATAAAGAAATAAGATTTTCCGAAATTGTAGTTCAATCTTGTACTAATTGATAATAGCTGAAGTTCTGTATTCCCGGTATGCGAAGTAAAGTCCAATCCAATATTCCCTGCAAAACCGGTACTGTCATAATCTTTTCTGAAAGATTCTGTATTAACCTGAGCAAAAGCTAAACCTGCTGATAAACAAAATAGAAAAAAATATTTATTCATTAATTTTCCCTTCTATTTGACTATCAAAATTCTATTTAATCTTTTCAATTATCGCTGATATTTAATCTTAAAATAGGATAGACATTTAATTCTTTATCCCAGTATGGTGAATTTTTATAAAAGAAGTTTAGTCTTTCGTAAGGGTTAATTCTAAAGGATTCATCCTCTGCTAATTTCTTCTCGAATTCTTTTTTTAATTCAGAGTCTTTTTTCAACATTTCTTCAGCAATATTTTCCATCACATAATTTTCAAAATATTCTTTCTGCTCAAAAATCTGATTCATGAATCCCCATTGAAGAAAAGAATCTGGTGATTTTGGTTCCAGCAGATGAGTAATAATTTTTATAGTCGGTTGATTGGTTGAAACAATGTAAGTTCCTGCAGGAACATTAACTGTTTCGTTCTGAACCTCAATTTCAAAATTAGCTTTTTGTCTTCCCTCATTTGAGAAAGAATTAAGTTTAACATTTTTGAATTTATATTTTTTAATATCAAAAATTTTTTCTTCAGTAAGCTTTTCTACTTTAACACCGTGCAGTTCTAATCTTTCTACAATTTCTTTCCATTCAGCAGGAATCAAATATGCCTTTGCCGGCTGCACTGAATCTGTTGGCTGTACATCACGATAAAATTTAATCTTCATATATTTTGGTTTATCAGTGTAGACTATTTTTTTCTCTCCGGATATTTCAGAATCCTCATAGTAATATCCGAAGCCTTTAAAGTTTACTTCTTCGAAATTATTGTTGGCACTGAATGAAAGAGGTATAAAAGAACGATTGCGATGGAAATCTTCTATCGCTTTATCATCAGCCTTTTTGTTCAGTTCAAGTAATTCTTTTGAATTTTTATTGACAAAATCAATCGTGGTTTGTAGAACAGCCAGAGTTGAGTACACTCGTTCTTTATAAGGTTTGATCATATGAGTTTCAACAAGAAGTGAGGGACGATTTCTTAATGCGAAATATCCGGTCGATAATCTTGGACCGGAAGCCCAATCAACAATTCCGGAATCGAGTCCTGCACGCCAGTTTTTAAGAGCAACATAAGGAAAAACTAAAAATCCTTTTTGCTCAACATTTTTTATCAAATAAGGAACAAATTTTTTATCGAGCCATTGTGCGGTTTCTCTATACATATTAGCAAAACGCTCCACCTGATAGGTAACAGCATATTGATAATCCGCTCCGTCCGTTGTGTGGTTATCAATTATAAAATCCGGCTCCCACTTTGCAACTAGTTTTAACATCGCCTGCATTTCTGGTGCGTCTGCTTTCATCCACTCACGATTAAGATTATACCCTTGTGCAGTTGTTCGCCAGCCCATTTCTTCGGGACCATTTTGATTTATTCTGTTATACTTACTTTTGCGCTCATGTCCATCAACACTAAAAATCGGCACAACTAAAAGAACAGCATTTTCAATAAGATATTCTTTTTCTTTTGTAATTAGAATTTCTCTTAACAAAATTTTAGAAGCATCTTTGCCTTCAATTTCACCTGAATGTATTCCATTAATTATCAATACAATTGGTTTTGTAACTATTCTGATTTCTTTCGGAGTAAAGATTTTATCTTTGGAGACGACCAGATATTTCAACTCCCTGCCTTGTGGAGAAATTCCGAATGTAAATAGTTTAGCGTATTCGGAATTATCATCTAACTTCTGAAAATAATCCATCGTTTCCGCATAATCTGCAGTTGAAAGAAAACCTGATCTTTCAAATTTTGTTAGCCAGTTCGTTTCTGTTTGTGATAAGAGAACAGAGGTAAAAAAAAGGAAGATAAAAATGTATTTAGTCATTGCAAAAGAGTAATTTATTAAAAGTTAAATGCAAATTATAAAAGATATATGATTGAAACACTCTCCGACGCAAGTTATAAAGAGTTAGCAGATTATTATTACCGAAAAATCATGTAATTATGTTTAGTGATGAAACATTTTCATTCTCTTTGCTTCAAAAAGATTATATGTTGAATGAATTTTGTCTGCAATTAACAAAGAAGTCTATGGAATGCTATTTGCTACCATTTCAATAATCTTATTCTGATTTTAATTATCACTTAAGAAAGATCCTGTTAACAATTTTATAATATAGTATACTTCGATTTCCATAGACTTTGATTAGAAGATTGATATTTTAGAATCAGAGAAAAAAAAGGATGTTTTATTGAATATTGGTACAATTAATCTAACAAATTATTAGGGCTCAAATGAACATTCCACTTCTCGATCGAAGCAATTACCTAAAAGGATTATTCATCACCGCCAAGCTGGATAAACAATTAAACGAAAAAGAAAAAGAAATACTTAAAAAAATCTCTGATAAACTTGGATTTGCACCAGATTTTTTTGATGAAACCATCAGAGGGCTTTTATCAAATAAATACTTAACAGAAGAACCTATAATTTTTTCAGATAAAGAAATTGCAAAATCATTTCTAAAAGATGCTGTCAGGCTTGCTTACGCAGATAATAATGTTACCGACTCTGAAATTTCCTGGCTTAAAAAAACAGCAATTCAAAATTCACTTGATGAAAATTTTATAAATGAAGAAATAAAAGCATCAAAAACCTCTACCAGGTTTCATTCAAATTTTGAGTTTGCTTTGTTTTCAATAATCTGATCTGAAATTAAATTTAGTCCAATCGATTTTCCTCTATATTTTTTTGTTGTTACCTCCCTTCTATCTAATTTTGAATAAGATTTAAATAAAAATTTGCTTCTTTTAATATGTTCAAAATTTTCATTTCTAAAAGGATCTTACCATGAAAAAAATGAAAGCCCTCGTTAAAAAGTATAAAGAACCCGGCATATGGATGGACGAAGTTCCTGTTCCTGAGTACGGACCCAATGATGTACTGATAAAAATTCACAAAACATCCATCTGCGGAACTGATATTCATATCTATAACTGGGATGAATGGGCTCAAAAAACTATTCCTGTTCCTATGCATGTTGGACATGAGTACGTTGGAACAGTAGTAGCTTTTGGTGATAATGTACACGATGTGAAGGTCGGTGAACTTGTAAGCGGTGAAGGTCACATTGTTTGCGGAACGTGCAGAAACTGCCGTGAAGGAAGAGGACATCTCTGTCCCAACACAAAAGGTGTAGGAGTAAATCGTCCTGGCTGCTTTGCTGAATATCTTGTCATTCCTGTTTCCAATATCTGGCATTGCGATCCGAAAATTCCGAAGGAAATTTTTTCAATATTTGATCCTCTTGGCAATGCTGTTCATACAGCGCTTTCATTTGATGTTCTTGGAGAAGATGTTTTAATTACCGGTGCAGGACCAATCGGAATTATGGCTGCTGCCGTTGTAAAACATTCAGGTGCAAGAAATGTTGTAATAACAGATATGAATCCTTATCGACTTGAACTTGCTAAAAAGATGGGTGTAACAAGAGCTGTAGATATAACTAAAGAAAAACTTCCGGATGTAGTTAAAGAACTTGGTATGGTTGGCGGATTTGATGTCGGACTTGAAATGAGCGGAAGTATTCACGCTTTTAATGATATGATTGATGTGATGTATCACGGCGGAAAAATTGCTTTGCTCGGCATTCTTCCTGAAAAAGCCGGAATCAATTGGGGCAAGGTAATTTTCAACGGACTAACCATCCGCGGTATATACGGAAGAATGATGTTCGAAACCTGGTTTAAAATGCAGGCAATGGTTCAAAGTGGTTTGCCGATTAACCCAATAATAACTCATCGCTTTAAAGTTGATGATTACCTGGAAGGATTTGAAATAATGAAGTCGGGAAATTCGGGTAAAGTGATACTTGATTGGGAGTAGTTCCCGGATGCCAGATTCCAGATACCTGATGCCGGATGTTTATGAATGATTCTTAGATACCTGATATCTAACGATAAAGATATTTGAATTGAAAGTATCATTAAGAATTTAAATTGGAGGTTAAAATGAACTACAAAGATTTGTAAGTTTGGCAGATTGCTCGGGAGTTATCAATTGAAATTCATAAAATGACTTTGACTCTTCCAAAATTTGAAATGTATGAAGAAGGAAGTCAGATTCGTAGGTCTTCGAAATCAATTCGCTCCAATATAGTTGAAGGGTATGGAAGAAGACGATATAAAAATGAATTTATTAAGTTCATCACTTATGCCATTGCCTCAACAGATGAAACAATTGATCATCTTGAAACTTTATTCGAAACTGATTCATTTACTGATCAAGCAAAGTATTATTTACTATTAGAAAAGGCCAATCTTTTGGGTAAAAAGTTAATTAAATTTCTTGAATCAATAGAAAGTCAACATTTAAGTAAAAAATAATCTTAAATAAACATCCGGTTTCTGAAATCAGGCATCCGGAATCCGGCATCAGAATAACAACGGAGAAAGCATGTTCACTAAAACAAAACAACACTACACTACCATACTTGAAAACATTGAAAAAGAAGGTCTTTACAAGAAAGAAAGAATAATTACTAGTCCTCAAAGAGCACACATACAGGTGATGAATACTCAATCAGTTCTTAATATGTGTGCAAATAATTATTTAGGATTAGCAGATAATCCTGAAATAATCAAAGCCGCAAAAGATAGCTTTGATAAATGGGGATTTGGTATGTCATCAGTCAGATTTATCTGCGGTACACAGCAAATTCACAAAGAACTTGAAAATAAAATTTCAGAATTTCTTGGAATGGAAGACACTATTCTTTACACCTCCTGTTTTGATGCAAACGGTGGATTGTTCGAAACACTGCTTGGTGAAGAAGATGCAATTGTAAGTGATGAATTAAATCACGCCAGCATTATTGACGGTATTCGTTTATGCAAAGCTCAGCGTTATCGTTATAAAAACTGTGATATGAACGACCTGGAAGAAAAACTTAAGGAAGCAAAATCAAACAACGCCAGAAATATTCTGGTTGCAACAGATGGTGTTTTTTCAATGGATGGATTTATTGCTCCACTTAAAGATATTTGTGATATTGCCGAGAAATACAGTGCGATGGTTATGGTCGATGATAGTCATGCAGTTGGATTTATGGGTAAGCAAGGAAAAGGAACTCATGAACATAATGGAGTAATGGGAAGAGTGGATATAATTACAGGAACATTGGGTAAAGCACTCGGGGGGGCAAGTGGCGGTTACACTTCAGCAAAAAAAGAAATTGTTGATTTACTTAGACAGCGCTCTCGCCCTTATCTGTTCTCAAATACAGTAGCACCGAGTATTGTAGCAGCTTCAATAAAAGTTCTGGATATGCTCTCTTCAACAACTCATTTACGAGATAAACTTGAAGAGAACACAAAATACTTCCGTGAAAAAATAAAAGCCGCTGGATTTAACATTAAAGAAGGTGTTCATCCAATTGTACCTATAATGTTAGGAGATGCTGTGCTTGCTCAAACAATGGCAGCTAAGATGCTGGAAAAAGGAGTTTATGTAATTGGATTTTTCTATCCGGTTGTGCCAAAAGGAACCGCAAGAATCAGAGTTCAGATATCAGCAGCACACTCAAAGGAAGATCTGGATTTTGCTGTGGAGAAATTTTCGGAAGTAAAAAAAGAAATGAGTATTTAATAAACAAAAAGGAGGAATCTTGAATAAGTTATTTTTAGCACCTTTAGTTATCATACTAAGCATAATTATTCTTATCAGCTGTGGTAAAAAAGATTATGAGACACCGGAAGAAGTAGTAAATGCTAATGCTGAGTATATGAATAAAGAAGATTTAGATGCTGTAATGACGACAATACATCCTGATAGTCCATCTTACCCTGCTACAGAGGCAATGGCAAAACAAATTTTTGATCGATATGATTTGAATTATAAAATTGAGAACGTAAAAGTTCTTGAAGAAAATGCAACTGAAGCAAAAGTTGAATTCACTCAGCTGACAATAAAAATTAAAGGACCTGAATTTCATAACAACCGAACAGTGGGAATTCATACTTTAAGAAAAGACGGCAACTCCTGGAAAGTTTATTCTACAGAAATGGTAAAAGTTGATTTACTTGATCAGGATGGATTCCATAATTAAAATATTTAAAGGCGATATAACTAAATTAAAAGTTGATGCAATAGTAAACGCAGCAAATAACTCATTGCTTGGTGGAGGTGGGGTTGATGGTGCAATTCACAGAGCTTCAGGTCCAAAACTTTTAGAGTACAATCGTACACTTGGCGGTTGTGAAACCGGTGATGCAAAGATAAGTCCCGGATTCAATCTGCCTGCAAAATATGTTATTCACACTGTTGGGCCTGTTTGGAACGGCGGCAAATATAAAGAAGATGAATTGCTTTCAAGCTGTTACCAAAATTCACTAAAACTGGCAGTTGAAAATAAAATTAAAACTATCGCCTTTCCCGCTATCTCAACGGGCGTCTATAGATTTCCTTTGGTAAGAGCGACAAAAATTGCGATAGACACAACCAGAAAATTTTTATCAGAACATAATAAGATTGATGAAGTAATCTTTGTTTGCTTTGATGATATAACTTATCAAACTTATAACGAGCTGTTAGGAAATAAAAAATAATTTTAGTTCGATTTTAATGTTCGTGTTTTGCCGGGGAAATATTTTCGGCGCCATCCAATTTACCTGTTAACTTTTGTGGCTGATGAATTAAAACCGGCAAGCAGCTCGAACAGATATACGCTTTTTTACCTGCGTAATTAAGATTTACTAATGGTATTTCATTTTCAGATGAGTTACAATTCAGACAGTGATTTAATTTTTCCTGCTGTGTCATTTTATTCCTTTCTTTTTTTATCTTAAAAATATTAAAGCAACTCCTGTAACTGCAACAACGGCACCAGTAATTGCACGCCAGGATAACTTTTCTTTATAATAATATCTTACAATAGGCAGCATAATTATCGGCATTAAAGACATTAAAGTTGCGGCTATTCCAACTTTTGTATTGGCGATAGCTATTAAACTAAAAGTGATTCCTAAAAATGGACCGAGAATTGTCCCGACCAAAGTTGATTTTAATGCTTTTCTATCAGTTGAATAAGTTTTAATCGGATTGTGATATCTTTTTGTAATAATTCCGAGCAAAAGAATTAACACTGCAGATGATGATATTCTTGTAAATGTTGCTACAAATCCGTTTATCTCACCTTCCTGAAAAGCAAATTTGGCAAAGATTAATCCGCCAGCCTGACCAAGTGCTCCTAAAAATCCGAACAATATTCCCATTGAATTGACAGAAGATTTTTTGTCGGATGATTTGCTCCTTTCTAAAATTACAAGTGCAATTCCACCCAGGGTAACAACCATTCCAATAATTCCAAGTATCGAGAGTTGTTCTTTCAAAAAGATAAAAGCCAGAATTGCGGAAATTACTGGCGATGACGACATAATAAGCATCCCCAATCTTGCCCCAATATTCTGAAATGCTTTGAAAAGAAATGTGTCGCCTAAAACCAGTCCGATTATTCCACTTATTATAAGATTAAAAATCTGAGTCTGAGAAAGATTAATAGGAAAATTAAAAATGATAATTGTAAGAAAAAGAAAAACAGTAGCGAATAAAAGTCTATTAATATTTAATTGGAAGCCGCCAATTCTTCTTGATGCCGATGTGAAGGCGAATGATGTTCCTGACCAGAGAAACGAAGTAATGAGAGCAGCAAATTCACCTAATAAGTTCAAAATATTTTCCTGTTAAAATCAAAAACTAATTTAATTCTTTCCACCTGTTACTTAAAATATTCCACACAGTATCAATTGATATTGCTTCCATTGCTCTTCTTTCATCTTTATCGGAATAATGCTCAAGCTGAATTGGTGATTTTATATTGATGTGATTTTTTCCATACGCACCCCAATCTGTTTCATCTGATGAACCAAGCAAAGCGATTACAGGAGTTTTAACCGCAACTGCAACATTCATAGGTCCTGTGCAATTTGAAAAAAACATTTTACAATTTTTTATTAATGCTGCAAGCTGTCCGATAGTTTTAGTTTCAGCTGATTTAATTGCTCCATCACCGATTGATTTAACTAATTCATCTGCAAGCGAAGATTCTTTTCCACTCCAGGTTATTAAAACTTTACCGCCAAAATTTTTTACAAAATTTTTCCCAATTTCTGCAAATCTTTCAGGCATCCAGGCTCTTATTGCACGGCTGGCGCCGGGATGAATGCAAAGTGTTGATTCACTTAAATTATTTTTAACAAAAAAATCATCAGCAAATTTTTGATCTTCATCTGAAATAAATAAAATTGGATTTTCATCTATCTTATTAACACCTAACGCCTTAATTATATCCAGATTACGATGAATCTCGTGATATCTTCCTGCGGGATGATCTAATTTTATTGTGTAAAGATTCATAAGATTTTTAGGTCCGCTGCCAACTCTTACTTTAGCACCTGAAAGAAAGGTTAATAATGCAGCTCTCTCGGATGTCCATCTTAAGTTAACTGCAAGATCAAATTTTTTTCTTCTGAGGTTGAATGCTGTAATAAACTGTTTTAATAAAGAATCTTCAACTTTATTTCTGTTTGTGCTTATTAAAATCAATTCATCAACCAAAAAACCGGCAGGAATAATCTGCTGCATCAACGGATTAGTAAGCAGTACAATTTTTGAATCGGGATAATTATCTCTTAATGTTTTGATAGCCGGCGTGGCAGCAATTAAATCACCAAGTGCGCCCCATTTTATTACTAGAATATTTTCGATTTTATCTTTTACCATAATTTTAAAATTGATCCGATCATCTTATGGACATCATCTACACTTATCCCATCTAAAAATGGCTTTGCAGAAGGATCGTTTAAAGAAATATTTCTCTTTCCCAAAATAAAATGATGATTATCTCCTTCATCATAGAAATTCCAGAACTTAATATTATCATCTGGTAATAAAGCTAAAACCGGAGTGGCTAATGCAACAGCAATGTGCCTTGTTCCTGTGTCGTGAGTTAAAAACATTTTACATGATTTAATTAACGCGAAAGTATTTGAAAGATTTTGCTTAATAAAAATAACAGAATCGTTATTTGTTAATTTACTCTTTAATTCATTGATAATACTACCATCCTGCGGTCCTTCAAATATCAGCATAAACAGTTTTTTATCGGCAGATAATTTATTAATCAGAGTTATAAAGTTTTCACTTTTCCAGATTTTAGTCGGTTCGCTTGCAGAAGGATGAATACCAATTAATATTTTTTCTGGCGAAATATTTTTCTCTTTCAAAAACTCTTTAGCAAAAGAAATATCTTCTTCACTTAAAAATAATTCTGTTTTGTTTGAATCGATATTTACATTAAATGTTTTTACAACTTTATTATAGTATTCCAGATAGCTTATTGAATTTTCATCAACGTTTACTTTATTGTTAATCAAAAAAGATAAACTCTGCCTGGATGGTGCTATACGTGTTTTTGCGCCCGAAAACCATAACCATAAAGCAACTCTGTCTGCAGGATGAAGTGAAATAACTACATCAAATTTTTCTCTTCTTATTTGACGAATAAAATTAATTCCACTCAAAATTTTTGATAAGCTGTTATTACCTTTTAGCTCAGGATCAAAAAGTATTATGCGATTTATATAAGGATTATTATCAAATACTTCCTCAAAACCTTTGCGTACAATCAAAACAATTTCTGAGTTTGGGTAAGTTTTACGAAGAGATCTGATAGCAGGAGTTGAAACAACAAGATCACCAAGAAATTTTATATTAACTAAGAGTATTTTCAAATCATTAAATTATTTTAAGTGATCAGGTTTTAACTAAGTAAAACCCGATCACAAAATTTTTATCATAAATTAAAGTACATTTTATATTCAAAAGGATGAGGCATTGTACCAATTGAATGAATTTCTTCATTTTTTATTTTAACCCATTGATCCAGCAGCTCATCAGTAAAAATATTACCTCTTTTAAGAAAATCATTATCTGCAGCAAGTGCATCCAAAGCCTCTGCAAGATTTCTTGGTAAGAAATGTATTTTCTCGCTAAAATCTTTATCTAAAAAGTTTTTATCAATCGGACCATAACCTTCTTTAACAGGATCAATTTTATTTACCACTCCATCAATTCCTGCAAGCAGCATTGCAACTGTACATAAATATGGATTTGCAGTAGCATCAGGTGGGCGATATTCAAAGCGTGTTTCTTCTGGATTAGAAATATATTTCGGAATTCTGATTGCACTGGCTCTGTTTCCCTGCCCGTATGTAAGTGCAACAGGGGCTTCAAATCCCGGCACCAATCTTTTGTAAGAATTTGTACTTGGATTTGTAAATGCAGAAAGTGCGGGAGCGTGTTTTAGCATACCACCGATAAAATATCTTCCAAGTTCATTCAGATTTCCATACTCACCTTTTTTATAAAACGCATTCTTTCCTTTTTTGGTAAGATAAAGATGTAAATGCATTCCATTGCCTGCCTGTTGATACATCGGTTTTGGCATAAAGGTAATGTATAGCCCTTTTTGTTTTGCAAAGTTGAACAGAATATATTTTGCGGTGATGATATTATCGGCAGTTGTAAGTAAATCTGCAAAATAGTTTTCTATTTCCTGCTGCCCTCTTTCTCCAACTTCGTGATGATGATATTTAACACTTATTCCCTGTTCCTTCAGAAGTTTACAGGCTTCATCACGAAAATCATCATATTCATCAAAAGGGTTTGCTGCGTGATATGCTTTTTTATAAAACTCTTCTGCATGTTCTACACGATAATATGATGATGCGGTACGAGTATCATATTCAACTTTGGAAAAAATGTAGAATTCAAATTCAGGTCCCCACCATGATTTATCTGCACCCGTAGTTTTCTTTAAAAGTTCTTCGGCTTTCTTCGCAAGATATCTTCCATCCTGATTAAAAGGACTTCTTTTTTCGTCAGTTAAAACAATGTGAGAGTAAAAACTTAAAGTTGGTGCTTGACGAAATGGATCCATCTTTGCAGTTGCCAAATCCGGCACTAATATCATATCACTATTTTCAACTTTTCTAAAACCATAACTCGATCCATCAAATCCAACGCCTTCACTTAAAAGTTTTTCAAGCATGTTTGGATAATATGGCAACGATATGTGATGTAATCTGCCGGATAGATCAATTGCTTTTAGATCAATAAACTCTACTTTATTTTTTTTGATGATTGATTTACAGTTTTCCAGATGCTTGTTTTTCATTTTAATCACTTTTTGATTGGTTTTATAAATTACGGATAGAGACAAAAATGCCCGACTGAAAAATCAATCGGGCAAATTAATTTTTATCCGTTATAATTCAGAGCTGCCAGACCAGGGAAAATAGCTGTGGTATCCAGCTCTTCCTCAATTCTTATCAGCTGATTATATTTTGCAATACGATCAGTTCTTGATGCAGACCCGGTTTTAATTTGCCCTGCATTTATTGCAACAGCCACATCAGCAATTGTTGTATCTTCAGTTTCACCGGAACGATGACTGATTACATTTGTGTATCCTGCAACTTTAGCCATTTCAATACAATCAAGTGTTTCCGTTAAAGTTCCAATCTGATTTAACTTTATCAAAATAGAATTTGCCACTCCAATTTCAATTCCTTTTGCAAGTCTTGTTGTATTAGTAACAAAGATATCATCACCCACAAGTTGAACTTTACCACCCAGTTTTTCAGTCAATAACTTCCAGCCATCCCAATCATCTTCAGCCATACCGTCTTCCAATGAAACTATTGGATATTGATTTATCCAGCCAGCCCAGTAGTCAACCATTTTCTCAATACTTATTTCTTTGTTTGGTGCAGATTTGAATAAGTGATATGCATTTTTTTCTTTTATAAAAAATTCACTTGCTGCGGGATCGAGTGCTATAGCAATTTCATCACCAACTTTATAACCAGTTTTATTTATAGCTTCAAGAATTACTTCTATCGCCTCTTCGTTCGATTTAAGATTTGGTGCAAACCCGCCTTCATCACCAACTGCAGTGTTATATCCCTTTTTGCCAAGAACAGATTTTAGTGCGTGAAATGTCTCTGCGCCCATTCGTAAAGCTTCTTTAAAGCTTGGGGCACCAACTGGCATAACCATAAATTCCTGAAAATCCACATTGTTATCTGCGTGTTTACCACCGTTTAATATATTCATCATAGGAACTGGTAATGTACGAGCATTCACACCGCCAATGTATCTGTATAAAGGTAAACCTAAAACTTCTGCGGAGGCTTTTGCACAGGCAAGCGATACACCTAACATTGCGTTTGCGCCAAGATTTCCTTTGTTTTCTGTGCCATCCAGTTCTATTAACAGATTATCAATAGCTACTTGTTCTGTTGCATCAAAATCAATTATTTCATCAGCAATTTTTTCATTTACATTTTCAACAGCCTTTAATACACCTTTACCATTGTAACGTGATTTATCTCCATCTCTTAATTCAACTGCTTCGTGTTCACCTGTTGATGCACCACTCGGTACAGCAGCTCTTCCAATAACACCGCTTTCAAGTACAACTTCAACTTCCAGAGTTGGATTGCCTCTTGAATCTAATATTTCGCGTCCAAAAACATCAATTATTGTAGTCATTTTTTACTCCTGATTTTTCTAAAAGTTTTTCTTAAATAAAATTATTACCAATTCAAAATTAGGTAAAAGGTGAATGGAATTGAAATGATCTAAATTAAATTAGTGTTAATCAAAACTACTGTCTTGAGGATAAACAACGATACAAGTAATTTGATGTGAACCCACTTATAAATTATAATTCTGTGGTATTATTTTGTATAAGCGCTTTAATAACTTATCAATAAATTTTGAAATCATAGTTTCATCTTTATCAGAATGTTTTTCACTATAACTTTTTATAGCCGCATAAATCCCAACATCTTTTCCATTTTCAATACTTAAATAATATTTATGAGCCATTATATCAGTATAAAGTTTTAAAGAGTTAGTATTTGGAAAGTAGTCGAAAATTTTAAGTTTGTTAAATTCTTTTATAATTGGATTATAAATTTTCTCAATCCAATCTTTAGCAGCAAAAGTTATATCAATCTCTTTTCCTTCTTTTTCACTTAAATACCATTTGTGCTCTTCAATTTGTTTAAAGATTGAATCGATGGAGTATTTATCAGTTATATTAAAAAAATGTTTTTTTATTTCTAATCCTGTAACTTTTTCAAATTCAGCTGATTTGCCAAGTAATTCAATAAAAGAATTATATTCTTGCTCAAAGAACTTTTTATCATCAAAAATTTCTATTTCATTTTTCAGCTCGTCATTTTTAGAAAATTGGCTGCAAATTTCATCCATGGAATCATAAAATCTTTTCAAATCTTTTTTGATATAATCATCAGTTATTTCTTTCAAAATAGTAACAGTCTCGGAATCTGATAAAAATGCTTTTAGCTCAGTGCGTGATTTACCGAGTTCATCTTTAGCTTTAATAAACTTGATTAGAATATTTGAAAGTGAGGCATCACCCCAATAAATGTTGTTATGATGCAACGCTGATAGTAATTCGGCAGCTGCTCTATAAATGGATTTTCTGCTTTGATCTGAAAAATCCCATTTAAATAAAATAGAGTGCGGAATTGATTTGGCTTCCAGCAAAGTAACAATGAATGCAAGCGTATTATCACCGGATTTTTTTTCGAAAAGCTCTTTTTTATAAAATACATATCCGGCTGGTATCAAAGTATGGATTCCTTTGAGCAACAACCTGGCAAATGTCTCACTTTCAAAGTAAGCATTAATAGGCGTTGTTTGCTTTATAGCAAAAGAAAAATTTTTTGTTTTGATAAATCTGACCGGATGCTTGGACATCCCTTTTCTTATATCCAAAAATTTTGTGTCTTTTTCACTCCAATCACTTAAAGGAATATCCCATGGCAGATTTTCAATTTCTGAGCGATATTGATGATCAATATTTAATACAAGATATTTTTTATCCACGGATTTTTATTTATTTAATTTTTGATACAAGACAATAAACAATATAAAATAATTGAAGCCAATGTTAAACCTTTACAATATTATTTAAAGTTTACGTGTTCACTTAATCACAACGGTTTATTATATACAATCTTTTCATTACTTTGCCGTGTAAAAATCAAATTCTGTCTAACAAAGAAATATGGTTCATCTTTAATAATCGATGTTAGCATCTTCATTACATAATGACATATTAGTCCTGCTTTTTCAACTTTTTATTTTACTTTTGTTTGCAAGAGCTTTTGGTGAAATTTTCCAAAGATTAGGTCAACCTACTGTTGTTGGTGAAATACTTGCCGGAGTGATTTTAGGACCATCTCTTCTCGGAAACATTCCTTTTCTTTCTGAGTGGATTATTCCTCAACAATCAACCGGAACTGACTTAATTGAGGTAATCAGCTTGATTGGGGCAATGTTGCTGCTTTTGATTACTGGACTTGAAACTGATTTAGCTTTAATTAAACACCATTCACGCAGCGCATTTGGAACAGCAATTGGTGGTTTGATTCTACCTTTTATATTTGGATTTATTT
>CAZCJF010000040.1:0-29763 GCA_964499095.1 uncultured Ignavibacteriaceae bacterium | reverse complement strand
ACTTTTTTTGATCTGATTTTCTTTGCAAGTAATTGATTTGGTAAAGGTAAGTTTAAACAGATATCTTCCGGAAAAACTCTCTCATTTTTATGTAATGTTACTATTCGAGAGTAATCACCGACAGCATTATGCATTTTATGATAATCGTAAGGTACTCCGGCAAAATTTATTGGAGCGATGTGAAGAATTTTAAGCATTAGAGATCTTTATAAAAAGTATCTCTAAAAATTCCACGTGCACCAAAATTTTCTTTAAATCTTCCCAAGCCCCAATTTGGTTCCATTATTACTGTAAAAATTCCAAAATCTAAAAACTTAAAACCTTCGGTTTGATATCTTCTCATAATTTCGTAAAAAAGCAAATTAACGGGACGATATTCCTGATATGCCTCATCATGACTAATGTAAAAAGCGAGTACAACGTTTTTGTTAACTGAAAAATTACAAACACCAGCGATCATAATGTTGTTAAGAAAAGCTCCCCATAATCTTATTTTACTGGGGAAAAGTTCCTTTACTTTTTTTAATTCATCTAAATTATGAGCAGGATTTACACCGTGGCGAAGTTTCAAATTCTTTTTTAAGATTTCATAATATTCATCAAAACGTTCTGTTTCTACAATTTCAACTCCCTTTTTTAATGCTTTCTTTGTTGCTGTTCTGGCTTCAGCACGGAAAGTGTTTAGTAGTTGATCCGGTTCAAAATCAAGTTGAACAATACTTGAAACTTCCCTCTTAAGATATTGAAACCCATTTCTCACTAAGGCGAAATCAAGATAGTTTGAATATTTTGTTTGATATATAATTGGTGCAAGGGTTAACTGAACTCTGTCTGCTTTATTTTTTTTTGCGTGATCTAAAAGTATATCTACTAAATCGTGTGCTTCCTTAAAGTTTAGTTCTGATTTATAAACAAATCCTCCGTAGGATGCACCAGGATGTGAGGATAAAATTTTCTTGCCGTCCCTATCAATTAATGCGGCAGTAAAAACAGAGTGGAGTTTTCCATCTTTTGTAACATAAATAGATTTATCTCTAAACTTGTTTTTATCGTGATAGGAAAGAAATCTTCTTTTACTGAAAATTGTTCCGTTATCGGATTCATCAACAAAATTATCCCATTCTTCTGAGGTTAATTTTTTATCATCGAACTGAAAATATTCAAGCATTATGTTTTGAGTAAAGTGAATAAATGATTGTGGCGTAAAAATAACATCAATTGGAATGATTTAAAACTACAAACCCAATTCCTTAAAGGAATTGGGTTTATGTAAATACCACCAATAATATCTAAAATTTAAACTGCACAGAGAACAAATTTGCATTACCCAATCCTAATGAGAATGGAAGGAATGCATAATCAAACTTTAGGTTACCCCACATCAAGCCAATACCTGCTGTAAAGCCACGACTTTCATATCCGGTTTGATAGCCAAGTCTAGCAGCAATTAAATTGTTATATAACGCCTCACCACCAAAATTAAAATGGGTTTCATCAGTGCTTAAATATTTTTGATACTCAATACCTGCATTAAAATTTAATTTTGCTTCTTCCAGCGCAAATAAATATGCAGCGCCTAATCTGATTTCTGTAGGAAGCTTTGTTTCCTCATTTCGTAATGCATTCATAGATCCAACATTTTTAATTACAGCAGATGCAGTTAATCCTTTATAGGGAAGTAAATAATTCAAACCCATATCAAAACCAAACCCAGTAGCTTCATCATTTAATAAACCTTCATATAAATATTTTAACGTTGCACCAAAAGAAATTTTATCAGTTACAAAAAATCCTGTGGATAAACTTCCATAAAAATAATTTGCGTCAAATGTTGTAACAGGTTCACCAGGAATTTCTCTGTACTCAATTCCATCAACACTTGTTACATTAAATCCTAAAGCAAATGGTATTTCCCAAAGCTCTGTTTTAACACCAATTACTTCACTTCTAACATCCTGAATCCACTCGCTATGCATAAATAAAACTTCTGATTTTTCTGTTAAGACAAGTTTTGCTGGATTATAAAACAATCCCGTCAGATCGTTAGACAGCGATGTACCTGCATCCCCCAATGCTATGTTACGTGCACCAAATCCAAATTTAAGAAAAGACAATCCTGTATTGCCTGCTGACTGAGAGTAAATTGTAATTGTCGATATTAAAATCAATAAAAATATTTTTTTCATATTAAAATTATAATTGTTCAATTTTTTAATTGATTATGTTTTATAGTTAAATATTATCAGAAGTTAAAATTAATCCCAATAATATGTCTGTCACTTGAGGAATATTGCTCAATCATAAATGCATAGTCAACACCGATTATCCAGTTATCAAATGCCCTTGAGTATGAAAATCCGAGTGAAGGTTTGAATGCAGCATCTACATTACTCAAATTAAACTGATCAATTCCACCTCTCAAAAATAAACCTTCATAAATATTGTATTCAACACCAGCTCTTATGATATTTGTTCCGGCATTACTGTTTTCAAACTCTATTGCAGAAAGAATTTTTATTTCAGGATTAAAATAACTTACTCCAATTTTCTTAAGCAATGGAAATTCATCGGTAGTAGATAAACCAGACTGACCATAGACAGGACTTGTATCCCAGTTGTATTTGCTGTTAAGGTCCGAGATCATTAATGCAACATTCCAATTTTCATCAAGTTTATAAAGAGCACCTATATCCAAACCAAATCCATTTGAAGTTACTTCTTCATATAACTTGTAATAATAAAATTTAACTGCTATACCAATTGATAATTTTTTGGAGAATCTGTTTGAAACACTTAAGAAAAATTGATTTTCGGATGTTGAAAGCTCTTTAGTCTGAAGTCCATTGTTATCTCTTCCGTCAATTCCACTTACACCTGAGTTAATAATTCCAGCACTAATTCCTGCTGTACCGCGCGGTTGTCTGTTTTCAGCAGTATCTTTAGATGAATAAAAATCAAATTTGCGGGTAAAGCTTAAAAAGTTTAATGAGCGATCAAGTGAAAGAAATGAATAACCTGTTTGAACTGAGTTATTAGACTGAAATGGTGCAACTGCAGGATTATAATACGAAACTAAATTACCTTCGGTAACAGCAGACATTGCGTTACCCATACCTATTCCTCTCGCACCAAATCCTATTCTGCTAAACGCACCGGGTTTGGTATACATTTCAACAAATTTTGGCTGCGCAAATTGCTGAGGAATAAAAAGAAGAATTATTAAGATTGATAACAATATTTTTTTCATTGCATCACCAAAATCTTTCCGAACAACGGATCATTATCACCTATTTCAACCCTGTAAAAGTAAACTCCATTTGGAACATAGTTTCCGTTTTCGTCGCGTCCATCCCAGTATTCAGGTGCGCCCTCAAGATCTCTGTTTCTTGTTACATTCTGTATTATGGTGCGGACATAGTTAAAACTAAAATCAAAAATTCTAATGGAAACATTTTCATCAGTACCGTTTGTACTGAACTTAATTTTTAGCTCTTCTTGTCTCGGATTAAAAGGATTGGGATAACAATAAGTGTCGTTGTTTGATGAAAGAGGTTTAGATGCAAAATAAATTTTCCAATCCCCTTCCCATAGTTTGCCTGGTAGTTCAGTTAATCTAATCAGACCATCATCTGTTCCTAACCAGATTTTATTCTGATAACTATCTGCACTGTAAAAAATATTTGTTTTGAGTGCTACTGAAGTTTCAAGATCAACAATTGAATTAGGAAGTAACCAGCTTGCACCATTATTTATTGAACGAAATACACCGTTATCTGTCGGAACAAGTACTTGTGAATTAACAAATCCAAAATTGTGCGGCTTTTCATCTCTTAGATATGTCTGCCACGAAGCGCCTCCATCCGATGTAGAACTAACTCCATAAAACTCTGATTGATCTTCGGCTTTCCAGGTTGAAGCCCATAATTTATCATCAAAATGATTGTATCGTAAAGCTGTTATAAAATTTCCACTAATAGCTTCATCCTGATTTTGCGCATTAAATTTTCTCCAGCTTATTCCACCATCTGTAGATTTATTGATACCATTCGCAGTGCCAACATAAAGTGTGTTATCATCCACTGAAATAACTGAGAAAACTCTATGATTTAAATTTCCTTGTCCACAGAAATTACCAGCAACCGGAGATAAACAAAAATCCAGAGTGTCATCAGGTGAGATAGAATTTAAATTATCAGGTGGAAGTATTACTCTGTCCCAGGTCTGTCCGTTGTCAGTGCTTTTACGTAATCCACCTGCAAATGTTGCTATCCAAATTGTATTTGATGTAAAAGCAATATCATAAGCAAGATTTTGGATTGCAACTGTTACAGGCAAAGCAGGGATTGTATTTATTCCATAAACTTCACTATCGTCATTTGCATTATCCAATGGCTGTGGAATGCTGTTCCAGCTGTTGCCAAAATCGGTTGTAAATTTAAGTCCGGTTCCTTCCGGTAAAGTGCTGCCACCTGTAACTTCTGTTGATCTTGCAGTTGCACACCAGAATGTTCCATTGTAATATCCAATTGCAGAAATTAAATCAGTTCCAAAATCACTGCGGCCGTAAAAATTAGTCCAGTTTTGTCCACCATCAACTGATAAGCTTACTCCACGACTTGTACCTAACCAGATAGTATCTCCAATTGCAATGATATCAGTAACGGAATTACTTAATGGATTAGCAGAACTTATTTTACTTAAACTTTTCTGATCTTCAGACAGCTTATAACTGCTTGGTGAAAGCTGAGCAAATAAATAAACGGAATTAACTACAGATAAAATAATTATGATTAGAAAATTTTTCATTGGATTAGTACACTATGATTGATAATATTACTCAACTTTCCACCTCTGTCTCTTGCTGCAAACTCAAATCTATATGTACCTTTAGTATTAGATGATGTGATTTGAATTAAAAGCGAATAAATTCCGTCGCCTGCAATCTTATCACCATGTAAAGATTCATTTCCATCATCAAACATTAAATTTTGAATACCATTTGTTGTTCCGTTAGGTCGGTACACTACAAAGTAAACTTTTTCAATATCAGATAAACCATTTTCATCAAAAGCTTTTACGGAAGTTAGTATTACCTGACTTGTGGTTACTACTGCAGTATCAGGATCGATAATGACATCAGAAATAACGGGGGCAATATTATTCTGTCCATTGTCGTAATTAAAAGTACCAATTGCAACTTGTTTTGCAGAGTTGGATTTATCCATCACAAAATATTTAATTGTGTAAGCTCCATTTGGATAATATGTGCTTAATGGAAATTTATTTGAAAATATGTTATCACCTATTTGAGAATCCCCGTTTGCCGGTAATCCATTGTCAAATAATTCTACCAATGAAGCATTTAATTTCTTATTATCTGAGGAATAAATATCACAATAAACATTTTTAATATTAGAAGTTGAGTTAATTTTTATAGAGATGGTTATTAATGAATCGTTTGAATTAAATTTTATCGGTTCAGTTGGAGTAACTGAAACGGCCTGATAATTGGTTATAAAATTTTCAATAGTGTTATCAAATTCCTGCTGACATCCAAAAAATGAAAATGCAGTTAATAGGGAAAAAGTCAGATATAATTTTATTTTCATATAAACTAATATTTTTTGATAGCTGTCCATCAACAAGGTAAAAATTAAACCCTTAACCAATCGTATTTAGCATAATTGGTGCAGGAGAAAATGATAGAATTAGTATAAAATATGCGAGATATCCTAAATACATTCTTTTTTTATCAAGTGGTAAAACATCAGCAACAGGTGGATGTTTTAACTTAACGATAAAGTATAAAATAAATGCCCAGAATAACCATCCGCTCCATCCAATTCCCGAATTAATTTCTAAGAAAGAATCCAACAATCCACCAAATCCAAGAACTAACAGAGCGATTGTAGAAATTGAAGATATTTTAAAGTGATTTTTATCTCCAAACATTGCATAGGAAATATGCCCGCCGTCTAATTGCCCCACTGGAATCATATTCATCGCAGTAACAAGCAAACCAAACCAACCGGCAACTAAATAAGGATAATGATAAATTTCACTCATTGGTGGAAAAAATGAATTTGAATCCACAAATAATAATCTTAGTAATGAAAACAATAATGTATCTCCAAAAACCAGCTGCAATCCTTCTTTGCCATAATCTGGTGAAAAGTAATCTGGATGAATATTTAATAAATATTCTATTGATGGAACGTGAGTGAATCCATAAATCAATATTGCGAGACATACTAAAAAACCTGAGAGTGGACCAGCAATTCCAACATCAAACATTGCCTTTTTCGAGTAAATTGGTGATTTGGTTTTAATAACCGCTCCCATCGTACCGAAATTTATAAAATATGGTATTGGTGGAAACGGAATGTAGTAAGGCAAAGTTGATTTTATTCGATGATATCTTGCTGCAAAGTAATGACCAAACTCATGAAAAGTTATTATTAAAAGTATGCTAAAAGAATAAGGTAAACCTTTTGCAAGCATATTAAATTCATAAGGAGGTAACTGCCCTGTTGTCCATTCGACCCCTGCAAGAGTAGTGGTGACAAAAGTTACGATAAATAATCCGATATGAATTAAATATGAGTTAATCTTTTTACGTTTTTCCCTTGATGCAGTTGTAACGTAAATCTTTGGTTCATTAAAAAATTGTTCAGACATTATAATTCAAAATTAAAACCTATACTTGAATAATTTTCATACACATCATAATATTCGCCGTGAATACTTTTACCTGATATATATGTATAATAAAGACTAAAACCTCTTTGATTCCATTTGCCAAATTTTAATCCCGCTGAAATGATATTATTGCCGATGTATTTCGTATCTCCGGCAAACTTAAAATCATAAGCTAAAAAAGGAGTTATAAAATCATTTCCAAATTGAGTTGCAAAATAATCAAATCCCAATTGTAAATTGAATTTTTTTATATCACCGGGCACTATGTGAAAAATGTAAGTAAATCCGGAATAAACTCTAAAAGTATTAAACCTGTAATAAGGAAATAGTTCTATAAATTCCTTACTAAAAACAAATGGCTCTCTTCCCTCCCGCCACTTCTGATTCTGAGCATCATATTGCCCATCAACCAGGTGCGTGCTGATATGACTGAGACGAAATCTCAATCCTATCTCTTTTTCTTTGGCAAAATGAATTTTATATCCGGCATTTAGACCAAAAAGATAATCAATTGTCTCGACCGGAAATTTAAAATCCTCTGAACTTCTTAACCTGGTAAAAGTAAACACATCAGCACCAATTGAAATAACTGAATTTTTATCTTTCCAATGGATTAAATCTCTGGAAGAAGAAATATCAAGTCTCAGTTTATTATTATCTGTGGATATTAAGAATCCGGCTTTAGGTTCCAAAAAGTTTGCTGTAAATGGTTGAATATTTAACTCGGACGGAAAGAATTCAGTATCAACCTGTGCAAAGGATACTGAAGAAAATATCAGAAGTATCAAAATTTTATTTTTCATTAGAGATATTTGGATGATTGAAAAAAGTCTTTTTAATTTTTTGCTTAATCAGTTTATTATAACTGTACTTGAATTTTGATGTTAAACTGGAAATAGCATAAAGGTTGGTCGGAAACGCAAATGAAGGTTCAAAATAACAATTGACTGTGCAGCCCTGACAAAAATCAAATCTACCTTCCATTACCTGATAATATTTTATTTCCTCAGAATTGCGAATTTCAGCTAATGGTCTGTCTATCTTAATTTTCTTATTCCCAAAATGGTAGCACGGTAAAATAATTTCATTATCCGGTGATATGACAATAACACGAGATACTGCTTTACAGCTTGGATTATTTATATCATTGCCACCATCTCTTCTCAATTTCATAAAACCTTTATTAAGATAGACATCTATCTTGCCATCACAATATTCATCCACAAAATCTATTGCTTCTTGATTTAAGCCTGGATTTCCAAAATAAGAGAATACAGGATTTACTAACAGCACCAGATCGTATTTCTTTGCGATCTCGTGCATCAGCGGAAGTTTTTTATATGTTTCATTCGTAACAGTAAATAATATATCAGGAAATTCACCCAGTGATTTGGCAATCTCTATGCTTTTAAATACGCTTTTATAACAATCAACCTTACGAATTTTATTGTGTTCTTCTTCATCAGGTGAATCAAGAGAGAAATGCAGTAAGTTAATTATTCCTGCTAGTTTATCTGCAAACTTTGGATAAAGTAATCCATTTGTTGTTATGCTTGTTTGCATTCGCAAATTGTGAGCGAACTTTGCCATCTCAGCAATATCTTTATGTAGCAAAGGTTCTCCACCGGTTAAGTCAATAAATTTAACACCAAGCTCAGCAAGCTGTAAGACGTTTGATTTGAAATCATCTAATCTGGCAAAAGATGAATCTTTAAAGCTTGTATGATCACCGAAGTGACAAAACTCGCAGTAAGCATTACATCTGTAAGTAACATAATAATTACAAAGAAGCAGCATCAGTATTCTCTTCCCTTCCACAGTACTTTACGATTCGGTAATACAATAAAAGGAAGAAGCACTACATAGATCAGGTAATAGATTTCAAAATGAAAAAAATATTTTAAATTTTTTGTAATATCTAATCTGATATGTACAGGATATAGAAGGAAAAAATCCATTGCAACTTTAAAGACAAACAGAGTAATCCACGTTGATGAGAAGAAAAACGGAGTCAGCAGTACTAAAAGATTAGCCATAAATCCCCAAAACATAATAACAAATCCTCTGAAAGGAACACCAAGTCCACCAACACCCCATCTCTTTTTCTGACTAACCAGACTTTTTAACGAACGGCAAGGGATGGAGGTTACGAGAGAATCTTTTTCAACAGGAAAAATCACTTTATATTTTTTCAGATTATAAATTGCATTCATCAAAGTAAAATCCTCAGTAACACTATGCGGAAGATTTTCATATCCACCAACTTCATCATAAGCAGATTTTCTATATGACATATTATTTCCAATGCAGGAGATTGGAAAATTCAAATTTGTAGTTCCTGCACCGGCAGTTAACAGATAAACAAAATCAATAGCTTGCATACCATGAAACCACTTATCAGCAATTTGAGTAGTTACTCCGGTTACAATCGCAACATCATCCTGATAATGAGAACAAATAGTTTTTGCCCAGAGCGGTTTTACCTCGCAATCGGCATCGGTAGTTAGGATAATTTCTCCCGTTGCTTCTTTGATTGCGTATGCAAGAGCGCGCATTTTACCTATAAGTTTTGAATGATGTTCTTCAGTTGTAATTTTTTGAAAGCGCGGTTTTCCAGCAATAAAATCATCAATGATTTTTCCGGTATTATCCGTTGACTGATCATCCACTAAAAGGATCTGAAGTTTACCATCCGGATATTCAAGCGCATCAAGTGATTTGAGTGTGCGAAGAATTTTTTCTTCTTCATTTCGGGCTGCAACAATTATTGTAGCCTTGGGAAGTTTGTGATCTGGAATTCTTGGAAATTTCTTTTTTGCACCGATAATAAATATCACTGACTGAAAAAAATATCCAGCCATTATAAATAAAAAGATCAGTTCAAGCATTCTTCTGCTTCTCCGAACTGATAATTCTTATTTTTCACTTCATCCGCAATCAAAGAGATTGAATCGGATATGATATTTTTTGATTTATTACTGTCGTGCAATACAATAATCGAGTTTGATTTTAAATATTTTGTAATTGCAAATTTAACGATTGATAAATCATTTTTATAATCGTAAGTAATAAGTGACCACATAACATTTTTCAGATTAAATTTTTTCATCAAAAATGAAGTTGAAATTTGAAACTTACCGTGTGCAGGTCTGAAATAATTTAGCTCGATGTTAAAATTATCTTTAAACAAATCATTAGTTGATTTTATCTGATGGATTTTTTCATCATAAGGAATCTGATTGAGTATTTTATGATTAAAAGTATGATTGCCAAAAAAATGTCCTTCAGATTTTATTTCTTTAATCAGCTCAGGATATTTTTGAGCATTTTCACCAACACAAAAAAATAATCCCTTAATTTTTTCATCAGAAAGTTTTTTTAGGATTATTTCTGTTGTATTCGGATTTGGACCGTCATCAAATGTTAACAGAACTTTATTGTTACCTGTGTTCCAGTAAAAATCATTAAATACTTTTTTGATTATCAACGGTGGATCATAAAGATATTTCTTCAACCCTTAATCACCCCAATCGGTCTTAATTTTGCAACTTTTTTTGTAATTCCTTCCTGATGCATAACATCCACTACATTTGCACAATCTTTATAAGCTTCGGGCATTTCTTCAGCGATTGTTTTAAATCCTTTTGCCTGAATTACAATGCCTTTCTTTTCTAATTCATCCAATAAATTTCTGCCTTTGGCAACCTTCATCGCTTTGTGCCGACTCAATTTTCTACCAGCACCGTGACAAGAACTTCCAAAAGTTTCAGTCATTGCCTTTTCAGTTCCTACAGCAACAAAAGAATATCTGCCCATATCTCCGGGAATTAAAACAGGCTGCCCAACTTGTTTATACTTTGTCGGAATCTGATTACTCCCGGGAGCAAAAGCTCTGGTTGCTCCTTTCCGGTGCACGCAAACCTCTTTTTCTTCATTTCCTATTTTATGTTTTTCAATCTTCGCAATATTATGACAGACATCATAAACCAATTGAAATTTTAATTGGGCATCGGTTAATCCAAATATTTCTTTAAATGATTTTTTAGCAAGATGCATTATTACCTGCCTGTTGTTCCAGGCAAAATTTGCTGCTGCCTGCATAGCTGCAAGATAATCCTGCCCTTCTTGTGATTTAATTGGCGCACATGCAAGTTGTTTATCAGGAAGTTTGAATCCATATTTTTTACTTGCGTTTAAAAGAATTTTTAAAAAATCATCACAAACCTGATAGCCCAAGCCTCTTGATCCTGTATGAATCTGAATAACAATTTGATTTAGCGAAAGTCCAAATGAGTCGGCTGCTGTTACATCATAAATTTCATCCACAACATCAACTTCAAGAAAATGATTTCCTGAGCCCAATGTTCCAAGCTGATCTGCCCCTCTTTCCAAAGCTCGTTCACTTACAACACTAAAATCAGCACCGCGTAAAGTTCCATTCTCTTCCGTAAAAACAATATCATTCTGATTTCCGAGATCATTTTCCATCGCCCAAACAGACCCTTTTTGAAGAACATTCTTTAAATCTGTTTTAGAAAGTTTTTTTATTGCGCCACTTGCCCCAACACCGGTAGGAATGTTTTGAAAAAGCTTTGTGATAAGCGCAGAAAGTTTGGGCTTTACATCATCCAATAACAAAGAGGTTGTTGCCAAACGAACTCCACAATTAATATCGTACCCAACTCCTCCGGGAGAAATAACACCTTCTTCCAGATTTGTCGCAGCGACACCACCAATCGGAAAACCATAGCCCCAATGAATATCAGGCATCGCTAAACTGTACCTTTCGATTCCTGGTAAATGTGCAACATTAACAACCTGTTTAAGGGAATCATCATCCGTCATACTTTTCTCTAGCATCTTTTGAGAGATATAAATTCTGCCAGGAACACGCATTTCACCGGATTTAGGAATCTCCCAAAGATTTTCACTTTTTCTATCTAATTGTATTCCGTTAATTATCATATATTACTCTCAGATATCAAAAACAACTCTGGTTAAATATTTGCCATTTATTTTTTTAATTTCCATCTGGTGATATGTTACCGATTTAATTTCTTCTTTGATTTGAATTGATGATTCTATTTCAAAACCAGAAGCTAATGCACTAATAGTTTTTAATTCCTGATTAATCGAAACCCTGTTAAAGATAACACAAAGCCATTTTTTAGATAAAAGAAAATAATTTATTTCATTAAGAAAATTAACCAGAAGTTCTTCCAAACTGCCGGCGCTTAAATTAATAGTTTTTTCTGACAAGGATTTACCTGAAATATCACCAACTACACAGATTCTCCAAGCTTTTGCTGATTCAATAAATAATTCTTCCAAAGAATCTGCACTTACATCAAATGCAATGTCGGCAGTGTGATCAATAAAATTATGTTCCGAACTCATATAACTGATAAATTCTTTTTATGTAATTTAGCAATAGTAAAATCAAATTTCGTAATAAATTTTTAATAACTTGATTAACAATCTATCAGAACACAACAAAGGTATACTTGCCGTTTTTATCACTGCTATTCTCTGGAGTTCAGGCGGACTGTTTATTAAACTGATCTCGTTAAACGCAATGCAGTTGTCTTTTTTCCGTTGTCTGATTGCAGCAATTGTTTTTGCACTAATTTTCAAGAAAAAACTTTTAGTGATAAACGGATTTACTTTTATTAACGCAGCATTTTACGCCATTGTGCTTTCAACTTTTGTAATTGCTACCAAGACAACTACTGCAGCAAACGCAATTTTTCTGCAATCCACAGCACCAATTTATGTTCTGATATTTGAACCAATAATAAATAAAACCAAGTATGATAAATTAAATATCATCACAATTGCAGTTTGTTTTATAGGAATGATTTTTTTCTTCCTTGGTGAAATTTCTCCCGGACATCTGGAGGGAAACCTCGTTGCGCTGATATCAGGAATAACTTTTGCCTCTTTCTTTCTTGGGATGAGAAAGAATGGTAAAGAATATCAGCAAAGTTCTATCTTTTACGGAAATATTTTTGTTGCATTAATCTGTATTCCATTCCTGTTTGATTTAAAACCTCTTTCATTCAGCGATATCTGGATGGTAACGTTTCTGGGAGTTTTTCAGATAGCAATTGCTTATGCATTCTTTAGCTATGGATTAAAGAGAATTCTTGCTGTTGAAGCATCGATAATTTCTATGTTTGAACCTGTGTTAAATCCTGTTTGGGTTATGATTGGTTATGGTGAAGTTCCATCAATTACGGCATCAATTGGAGGAGCGATAATCATTATCGCTATCTTTACAAGAACTTTACTTGCCGGATCTGATTTGATTAAAAAGAAATTTAAGTTTTAGGGTGATAACCTGAATATCCTCCAGACATTATTAACTTTTTCATAACAAATTCTATCATGTAGTCTGTCTCTTCTTCCCTGCCAGAATTCAAACTTGTTTGGGATCAATTTATATCCACCCCAATTTTCCGGCTTAGGAGGATTTTTTCCCCATTTTTTTTCTAAATCGTGAAATCTTTCTTCCAATAATGCACGACTTTCAATTTCTTCACTTTGAATTGAAGCAAGTGCACCAAATCTGCTTTTGAGCGGTCGAATATCAAAATATGCTTCAGATTCTTCTTTGCTTATTTTTTCAACTTTACCTTCAATCCTGACCTGTCTTTCAAAAATGCCCCACCAGAACAACAATGCAGCAAATGGATTTTCTTCTAATTCACGTCCTTTCCTGCTCTTATAATTTGTAAAAAAGGTAAAGCCTGTTTGATCAAATTCTTTTAAGAGAACAACTCTTACTGAAGGAATGCCCGACTTTGTAGCTGTTGCAATTGTCATCGCATTTGGTTCGATAATGTCTGATTTTAAAACTTCATCGAACCAATTCTTAAACTGAGTAAATGGATTTTTGTCAACGTTTGACTCAGTTAATTGATTGCGTTCATAATTAAGCCGCATGTTCTTTAAGTCATTATTTTCATTCATAGATTTTAAGTTTTAAAGTTTTATATTTTCGGTACAAATCCCGATTGATTTACTTAATACCCGGTTTGATTGTAGCAACTAATTATTGGAAAAATAATCTTATTTAATTGTTAAACAAAATTTTACTGTAAAAGATGAAACAAGAGAAATTCACAAAAAAGCAAAAAGAAGAATTAGAAAAATTTGGTGCAAACACCTGGTTTGTAGAATCCCTCTATAAACAATACGAACAAAAACCCGACGAAGTTCCTGAACAATGGAAAAAATTTTTTGGCAGTGTTGAGAAAAAAAATAAATCAAACGGCTCCGGATCTGAAGACTCTGCGGGTATTTTCTCACTTCCAAAAAATATTGAAATGCCCAAGCCAGGTGAAGATGATGAAATAAAAATCATAGCCGGCAGTTCACAGCGTATTCTTGATAATATGAGTGCAAGCTTAACCGTTCCGGTTGCAACTTCTCAGAGGACAATTGCTGTAAAACTTTTGGAAGAAAACAGAATCCTCATTAATCAGCATTTACAAAAAAAGAAAGAGGGTAAAATTTCTTTTACTCATCTGATTAGCTGGGCAATCCTGAAAGCACTAAGTAAGATTCCGGTAATGAATAACGGTTTTACAATAATTGATGGTAAACCACATGTAATCATAAGAAAAAATGTTAATCTTGGTTTGGCTATTGACATCGAAAGAAAGGATGGATCAAGATCTTTACTTGTACCCAATATAAAGTCTGCGAATAAGTTAAGCTTTAAAGAATTTGTTAGTGCCTATGAGGATATTGTTGAACGCTCTAGAAAAGGGACTATTGACCCTGCAGAATTTTTTGGAACTACTGTAACCTTAACCAATCCGGGAACTATAGGAACTGTTTCTTCAATACCAAGACTTATGATTGGACAAGGAGCTATCATTGCTATCGGTGCAATTCAATACAACGCCGAATATCAGGCAATGTCGCCATTAACAATTTCGTCTCTCGGAATAAGCAAAGTGATGAACATTACCAGCACTTATGATCACAGAATTATACAAGGCGCTGAGTCAGGGATGTTTCTTAAAGAAATAAATGAATTACTTATAGGGAAAGATGGATTTTATGAAGAGATATTTAATGCACTCAAAATTCCTTCTCGCCCGATGCAGTGGGAATCTGATTATCAGCCCGGCGGATTTGACAATGCAACAAACACAGATGAAATTGTAAAGCAAGCTAAGGTTTTGCAGCTGATAAATATGTACAGAGTTCGCGGTCATTTACTTGCTGATCTTGATCCTTTAGGTACAAGAGTGGTTTATCACCCAGAACTTGATCCATCTTCCTTTAATCTTACTGTTTGGGATATGGATAGATACTTTATCACAGGTGGTTTTGGAGCCCTAAAAACTGCTACTCTGCGCCAAGTCTTGAATATCCTGCAAAAGACTTACTGTGAAAAAATTGGTGTTGAGTACATGCATATCCAGAATCCCGCTGAAAAAGTCTGGCTGCAAAGTAAAATGGAACCATATAAAAACACTCCGTCATTTGATGATGGAGTAAAGAAAAATATTTTGGAAAAGTTAATCAAAGCAGAACTATTAGAGAATTTTATTCATACAAAATTTATAGGACATAAAAGATTTTCACTTGAAGGATCAGAAACGCTTATTCCTGTGCTGGATAAGATTTTAAATGACTCAGCAGAACATGGAATTGAAGAAGTTGTATTAGGAATGGCACATCGAGGCAGAATAAATGTGTTAACTAATATTATAGGCACATCATACGAGTCTATCTTTTTCCAATTTGAAGACATAAAAGATAAAGACTCGATTCAAGGCTCAGGGGATGTAAAATACCATCTAGGAGCAACAGGTAAATACCCTACAAAATCTGGTAAACAGGTTACGATTTCAGTTGCATCAAATCCTTCTCATCTTGAATGGGTAGATCCTGTAGTTGAAGGTATTGTTAGGGCAAAACAGACAAGGTTAAATGACAGCAAGGCTCATAGAAAGGTAATGCCAATTCTCATTCACGGTGATGCTGCATTTGCCGGACAAGGAGTTGTAGCTGAAACATTAAATCTATCTCAATTAAGTGGTTACAGAACGGGAGGAACAATTCACATCATTGTAAATAATCAGATTGGATTTACAACTACACCAGAGGACTCGCGCTCAACAACATACGCCACAGATGTTGCAAAAATGATTCAGGCTCCGATTTTTCACGTAAATGGAGATGATCCTGAAGCAGCTTTATGGGTTACACAAATCGCATTTGAGTATAAACTGATCTTTAAAAAAGATGTTGTTATAGATTTATTTGGATACAGAAGGCATGGTCATAATGAAGGAGATGAGCCTGGTTTCACTCAACCAATTTTATATGAAAAAATAAAATCACATCCATCAGTTAAAAAAATCTATCAGGATAAACTTATCAGTGAAGGAGTGATAAGTGCTGAAGAATTAAAGCAGATGGAAGAAAAATTTAATGCTACACTAAATGAAAGTTTTAATTCTATTAAGAAAAAAGGCGCATCCTTCCTTAGTGATGCTCCGCTGGCAGTCTCTAAAAAAGAATTGTTATCTGTAAAAAAAGAAGAAAATACTTTTATATCAGAAAATGTCTTAAACCAGATTGTTGCGGCTTTAACTACGCTCCCAGAAAATTTTTCTGGTCATCCTAAACTTGAAAAGTTTCTTGAGAAGAGAAAAAAGCTGATAGACAGAAGTGAAGCCGCTGATTGGGCTTTATCAGAATCAATCGCTTTTGGTAGTTTGTTAATTGAAGGCACACCGGTTAGATTGAGCGGGCAGGATAGTGTTAGAGGAACGTTCAGTCAAAGACATCTTGCATTTACTGATATTAAATCCGGTAAAGAATATTTTCCATTGAATCACATCAATGATAATCAGGCAAAATTAGAAGCACTCGATAGCTCATTATCAGAGGCTGCAGTTTTGGGATTTGAATATGGTTACAGCACAGCCGATCCATTAGCACTGGTTTTATGGGAAGCTCAATTTGGAGATTTTGCCAACGGCGCTCAAGTAATTATTGATAATTTTATTGTTTCATCTTATGAAAAATGGGGATTATCAAACAGTCTTGTTTTACTTTTACCTCACGGATACGAAGGACAAGGACCTGAACACTCGAGTGCAAGATTGGAGAGATTTTTAATTCTTTGTGCTGAAGATAATATGCAGGTTTGTAATGTAACAACGCCTGCTCAATATTTTCATTTGCTTCGCAGGCAAATTAAACACGCAATGCGTAAACCTTTAGTGATAATGACACCTAAAAGTTTGCTGAGATTGCCTGAAGCAAAGTCACCAAAAGATGATTTTTTAACAGGAAATTTTGAAGAAATAATTGATGATGAAATAATCGATAAGAAGATTGTATCTAAACTTATCCTAACGAGCGGTAAAATTTATTATGACTTAATTAAGCATCGTGATAAAAATAAAATTAATAATGTTCCTATTGTACGAATCGAACAATTTTATCCTTTCAAAAAAGAAAGACTAGCTGAGATATTATCAGGTTATTCGAATGTTAAAGACATAATTTGGGTTCAGGAAGAACCACGAAATATGGGTGCATGGACATTTCTTTCTAACAGAATCCAGGAGTTATTATCTGTTAACCAGAAGTTGTTATGCATTAGCAGACCGGAAGGAGCAAGTCCTGCAGTTGGATCTGCAAAGGTTTCTAATCAGCAGCAAATTCAAATTGTAAAAGAAGCTTTTTCATAATAAAATTGCTTTAGAACATTACAACTGTAATAATCTGAAACATACTTACCCAAATAAATTGATTAATTTTAGGCGCTAAATGGCACATATGTTGGCTTTATAAACCAAAATTTATAAAGTCCTATGCATCTTTTCGACAGACAAATTATTAGTGAATGCGTCGTAGAAACATTCAGATTAAGCGAACCAAATATTTCTGTTGTGCAAGACTTTAAAAATGTTCTCGATTCGGATATTGAATCCGGATTCCTTAACATCCTAATTGATTTAACAAATTGCAAATCACTTAATCCCGCAATAATAGGTGTAATGGTAGTTACTCTTAAAAAATTAAATAAGCTTGGCGGAACTATAAAAATTATCAAACCAGGATTGTTTAGCGAATCAGTTTTGAATTTTACAGGTACGATTGAAATGTTTGAAAGATACGAGACTTTAGATAAAGCATTGGATAGTTTTAATTTCACAAAAAACAAATCTATCGGGACTGAATACAAATCAATAAATGAACTTGCCTTAGCTTCATAAAATTGACAAGCTAATTTTAATATTTTAGTTTTACGTTAAACAATAAAAAATTTTGCGAGCCTGATTCTATTTTTGATCAATTGATTCGCTAACTGACAAGATTATGCGGCAGTAATTCAGTGGTAGAATGTCAGCTTCCCAAGCTGGACGTCGCGGGTTCAAGTCCCGTCTGCCGCTCAAAAATTCAGTTTGGTTTTAGTCTTAAAAAATCTAATATTTGTCCACCAAATTTTGAAAGTACTTTGGGCGCTTAGCTCAGTTGGTTCAGAGCACTCCGATACAATCGGAGGGGTTATGGGGTTTAAGTATTTCACTTGAAAATTTGGGCGCTTAGCTCAGTTGGTTCAGAGCATCTGCCTTACAAGCAGAGGGTCCGGGGTTCGAATCCCTGAGCGCCCACACAATTTCAGTCCCTCTTTTGAGGGACTTTTTATTTTATGATGGAATATTTTGTTTACATTATTCATTCTACAAAGCACGATATGTTTTATATTGGGCACACTAGTAACCTCAGTGACAGATTAAATCGCCATAATCAAAACAGGAATAAATTTACTAAAGGGAAAGGTCCCTGGCACTTGGTTATTTCTTGCAAATGCCAGTCTAAAAGCAATTAGTAAAATTCCAGGTAAAGGACTTTCAGTTGATTGATGAGTACTTTATAAAAAAATGATAGCACTTGACCAAAATGAAAAAGGGTTCATTTCTGAACCCTTTTTCTAACAAACCATTAACTACTAACTTAATATCAATCCAAGCCAGATTACTTTAGGAGCACCATTTTTCTGGTCTGTGAGAATGTTGATTTACCATCATTAGATACAGCAGTAATTGTATAGAGATAAATTCCTGAGGCTAATCCGCTCATTCTGTTAAATTGAGCCTGATGTTCGCCAGCAGAAAATTCACCATCAACTACAGTGCTGATTGCTTCACCGTTTATATTGTAAACAACAACTTTTACTTTGCTATCAAATGGGAGAGCAAATTTAATTGTTGTAGATGGGTTAAACGGATTAGGATAATTCTGTGATAAACTGAATTCTGATGGTAAAGAACCCATATCAACTTTAACTTCTTTTGTATATGTGAATGATCCGTTAAGATCAATCTGTTTTAATCTATAAGATACATTTGAAGTATTTGGTTTATCAGTGAAACTATATTTGCTATGCTGAGTTGTGGTTCCTTTACCTTCAATAAAGCCTATTTTTGCCCATGTTCCACCAATTTTTCTTTCAACTTCAAAGCCTCTGTTGTTGGTTTCAGTTGCAGTTTCCCAGGTTAATGTTACACCATTTTTAGTAACTTCTGCTGCAAAGGAAATCAATTCAACAGGAACTACACCACCAAGAGCAATTTGAGTCTTTAGCAATACATCAAATGCAAATTTGGAGTTGTGCATACCCTTACTGCCATCGTAAGCAATAAGTTGATAGTTCCAGTAAGCTTTACGAACGGTTAAATCGTTCATATCTCTTATCATAGCCCAGTCAATTGAATCTAGTCCGGTCGGTGGTAATAAAATTCTAATATTTGTAAGCAAGCCTTCTATTTCACCAGAAATACTTTCTACAGATCCATCACCATCGTAATCTGTAACAGCTTCAAATTCTTCAAAGCTGGTTTTTGGACCATGGCAATTTGTACAAGCGGTGGTGTGTTCATATCCATTTTCCGGATTTACTAATCTGAATGTATGACCACCAACTTTATCTCTGTTAACTGTACCTGTATCAGTTGTTGCAACCATGTGGCAAGTTACGCAAGCATCT
Source organism: uncultured Ignavibacteriaceae bacterium (assembly GCA_964499095.1). Classification (GTDB taxonomy): domain Bacteria; phylum Bacteroidota; class Ignavibacteria; order Ignavibacteriales; family Ignavibacteriaceae; genus IGN3. The sequence goes on along the minus strand of CAZCJF010000040.1, from coordinate 10,037 downwards.
GTAATTGCATACTGATGAGAATTTGTTAAGAATGGTTGTCCATTAAATGATGCTGCATTCTGTCCAAGGAAATTATCTGATTGAACTGAATGATGAGGTCCCCAAAAAGCACTGGTAACATTTGTATTTGTATAACTTACATTATCTCTTCTTGCTTTGTGGCAATCCATACAGAGTTGACCTGTTCCGCCTAAAGTATAAGCATATCCATTTCCAAGAACTTTGGATTCTGACGGGGATTGTCTTAGAGAAGCATAATTACCATTTCCGTGCGGATCGTGGCAAGTTTGGCAAGTAATTTTTGTACTTGTTGCTTCTGTTAGAGTCTTTTCATCAACAAATCCAAAATCACCTGGTTTCAAATTTTTGGTAAAATTAATATAGATTTTGCCTTCATGGCACCTTCCGCAATCATTTAAATTATAAGCATTTGCATTTGCACCTGTTGTGATTTCAAAAACTGCTTCTGAATGTAAGGAATTTTCCCATTGAGCATATCTGTTATGTCTCCAGGGTTCATCGTGGCATTGTGCACAAGAACCTGATTCATAAACTTCAAGAGTAGCAAATTGTGCACCTGGTTGTGAACCCGGGTGATTGCTACCAGCGCCGTGACAATTTTCGCAACCTATAACTGCAAATTTAACCAAACCAGGATAGTTTGCTTTTAAGTCAGCCCATTTTCCTGGTGCAGGTGGTCCTACCCAAACCCAGCCTAATGCTAAAGCAACATCATCAAAACCATTATTTGATGCTGCAATATTATGATCGTAACCAGTGGTATGGCATTTCATACAGCTTGTGCTGTAATAAACTGCACCTGCGTCGATCTGATTTCTAAAAATCGTAGCGTGTCCAGAAGTTTCCCATCTTCCTTTAATATCTGTAAACCAAGAGTTTGATGAGTGACAGGTTTGACAAGATGGGAATGAAGCAGCTACTCCATCAACAGTTCCAACGCCCATATAATCACCTGCGTAAACTGTTAGAGATGTAGAAGCACTACCACCAGCAGTTGTAATATCAAGTGTGATAGTATATGCACCTTTAACATCAGCTTTCAAAGCTTTCCAACCAAGAGATCCAACATCTTCTAAAACCGCGTTAGAACCACCTGGTTTGGCTGTTAAAGTGAAAACAGCGTTAGTAATTGGATCGGTACTGCCAACGTTTTCTGCAGATAGATACACGTATGTACCATTAGCAAAAACCGGAAGACCTGGAGAAACTGAATTCGTGGTTAGTCCCAGTGTTGTGAGACTATGTGGAGTGACCGGCTCAAGTTTTATTTTTGCAACCGGAGTTGTCTGAGCCGCTAAAAAGGTTGTACAAAATAGTACAACAAAGAACGAGTAAATTAATTTTTTCATAATGGCCCCTAAATAAATAAATAATAATGACAATAATTTTTACCAAACTTCATTCCATTGCTTAACAACGAGCAATTATTGGATTTTTCAAAAATTATCAATTTTACTACAATTTTTATTACTAATTATTAGAAAATCTAATTTTTCGTTCTCGAGAAAGAGAAGTAAATCACATTAATTCAAAAGATTTATCAACAGTTAATAAACGGCAAATAATAAAAAAGGAGTGAAAACTCAATCAGTACTCAAGCGTGAATTTTAGGAGAGCATAGCTTAAATCGGAAGTTATATTTTTTGTTATGTTATGTGCTTTCTGGAAATTATAAGATATCTCAAATATAAAATCTCTTATCGGTTCTATTCGCAATCCGGCACTAAAAAAATTATGATTAATCCTCTCACCATCAAGAAATTTTGCAACCATATTTTGGACAACTAAACCATGCGAGACTGCGATATCACCCCCAACATTTTTTATCAGATTTCCGGATTCATCATAAATATTATTGCCTTCGCGCGAATAACGATACTCTAATGTTGCGCGAATCCATTCATTAAAATTATAATTCAAACGAGTCATTAACTCATCTGCATTTGGCCCAATTCTATGTCCCATATTAGCTCCAAAAGCAGTGTAATTATTTTTAAGATCAACGTGCGTGTAAACATACGGACGAATTTTTGTGTACTCAACTATCAATGATAAATCCGATAAAGAGAAAGGCTGATACCAAAATGCACCAATCTGATATGCAGTTTTGTTTGTGTAACGATCAAGTTCTTCGAGGTGGCTTAGAATATTTTCATCCAGTAAAAATGTTGCCTGAATTTCCAGGTTCTTTAAAAATTTTGTTTGTAAATCAAGATAAAGGTTTCCATTGTCTCTATCCTGAATAGCCATTTCAGTGAATTTGTAAAAGTTTACCGGGCTTAGATACGCTAAATCAATTCCCCTTCCGGAATAAACAATTGTTTCTCCGATTCCAACGTCGAAAAGATTTTCAAATTTCAGTTTAAGTCTGTTAAAGGCTAAATACTTGGTATATCTTTCATCAATATTTCTGCTGAAGTAACCTGTAGTTGATGCATGCATTGATGAAAAATTAATTATCCCATAATCAAAATTGAATTTGATAAAGTCCAAAGTAGGATTATCTCCCGATAAAACTAATTTACTACCATACCCATAGCCCAATGTTAAATCTTCTCTTCCTAATTGTACAGAAATATGCATATCATTAACAGGTTGAGTGTGATATTTGAGGTAACCGTACGTAAAATCATAATTACCAATATTCTCGGCGTCTTCAATCCATTTAAAGTTATGGAGTAACCTCGGCTCGATAATCTCTGCAAAACTTTCGTTACCGCTTACTCCCCCCTTAAAAACCGTCAGATTGTATCCCAGATGATTAAAAATTGTACCTCTGATTCGAAACCCGATATCAAATAAGTTCGAATTAGTTGTTTTTTCAGGACTAAATCTTTGTCCATGATAAAAATGTCCGAGCCATTCTACAAAAACATTGTTCTCTTTTTCTTTGTAGGCATATAAATACTTCACTTTATCCGAATACATTTCAGATAATTCGCTAAAAAAATTTTCATCAGGATTAAACAACTGTGTTGCTGTATCGGGATTGAGTGATTCAGAAAACTCTGTTTGATATTTTTTTAAAAGCTTTGTTTCTGTATTACTTAATTCATTCTTGTGATTTGAAATTTCATTTAAAAGATTTTGAACCTCAAATCTTGAAAGCAGCGGATCATCTTCTCTGATAAAAGAGATCAACCCTTTTACTTTCATTTCTTTTAGGAAAGTATAAACAGAATTATGTATCGGAACGTTTTCTATCTGAGCCGAAGCTATGCTAACTGAAAAAAATAAGATTAAGAAAAGTAGTTTCAGATTTTTCATCAAAGTCTTCAATTTTTGATGCTCAAATATAAATCCAATTTACCCAATAATACACACAAAACTCTTACTGAAATATTCTTTCACGTTAGCAGGTTTATAGTTAATTTTACAAGAAAAATTTCATCTTATGAGAACTATATATTTACGAGTAGATAAAAACGGGATAACCCGTAAAGTGGCTGTTGATATGGCTTTTTTAGCCAAACACAAAGTAATAAGACTACCCAAATACTATTTTGAAGAAGGATTATATTTGTCTTATCGGGATTTAAAGGAAAATACAGTTAAAAATTATTTTCTTACTCTGGATAAATCTTTCAAACAGGATAAGGACTTTTACTATTTTAAGTTTCCCTTCAAAATGGAACAGGTTTTTGATCTTGCAGTTTAAATCAATAATTAAAATCTAATCTTATGGAGGTTAATAAAGTGAAGCGTTTCTTTGCTCTTTTTTTGATAATCTTTTCATTTAATGTTGTTGCTCAGGATATTCCTGATTCACTTCTGAAAGCCGGCTGGAATATGACTGGTGTTGTTGGATTGAATTTAAGCCAAACTTCTTTTAGCAACTGGGCACAAGGTGGAACAAACTCTCTGGCTTTTTCAGCTTTTACAAACATTGGTGGAATTTATTTCGATTTCCCCTGGAAATGGAAGAACCGTTTAAGTGCAATTTATGGCAGAACCGGGCTGGAAGATCAGGGATGGCGAACAACTGAAAATGATTTATATTTTGAAAGTGTAGGCTCAAGAAATATCGGCTGGGCTGTAGATCCATATGTAGCAGTTACATTTCGTAGTGCAATAACAAAAGGATATGATTATAAAGCAGATCCAATTGTTCAGATTGTAGATTTTTTTGATCCCGGATATTTAACGGAAGCAATCGGTTTTACTTACGATAAAAATAAAATAATAACTACCAGACTTGGTATTGCTCTTCAACAAACCTTTGCAGATAAATTTGCTGCTCTTTACACTGATGATCCTGACACTCCTGATGAAATTGAAAAATTCAAACTTGAAACAGGTCTTGAATCTGTAACAGAAGTTAAGTATGAGTTTCTGGAAAATATGACCTACTACAGCTTTCTAAGATTGTTTACAAGATTTAATAACCTTGATGTTTGGGATGTAAGATGGGATAATCTAATTAGCGCAAAAGTGAATGAGTATATCAGAGTAAATTTTGCAGTTACTGTCTTGCACGAAATCAGTCAGACACGAAAGACTCAGCTCAGACAGGCGTTGCAAATAGGTTTTTCATATTCTCTATTTTAATCATTAAACAAGATATTAAAATCAATGAACTGGCAAGAAATTGTTCCTGAATTAAAAAAATACATTACAGAATTTGGTGTACACATCATCTCGGCGATAATAATTATCGTCATTGGATTCTGGTTATCCAAAAGAATTGTAAGCGTCTTAAAAAAACTACTGGTTAAAAAAGATGTTGATTTAACATTAGTTGGTTTTCTTACCAGTGCATCCAAATTTATTTTGTATTTTTTTGTAATAATTGCTGCTGTCTCGCAGCTTGGTATTGAAACAACTTCGCTTATAGCTGCATTGGGTGCTGCCGGATTAGCAATAGGTCTTGCTCTTCAAGGCTCTCTTTCAAACGTTGCTGCGGGTGTTATGCTAATTATTTTCAGACAAGTAAAGGTAGGTCAGTTCGTTGAAGCAGCAGGTGTCAGCGGCACAGTTGAAAAGGTAGGAATTTTTAATACTTCTCTTGTAACGATTGATAATAAAGTAATTTATGTTCCTAATTCAAAACTTATAAATGATAATATTATTAACTATTCTGAAAAAGAAATCAGAAGAATAGATATGGTTTTCGGCATCAGTTATAAAGATGATATTGATAAAGCAAAAAATATTATTAATAAAATTATTGATACCGATGAAAAGATTTTAAAGGAGCCAAAACCAGTTGTTGTTGTTGGCGAACTTGCCGATAGCAGCGTAAATATATTTGTTCGCCCCTGGGTTAAAACTACTGACGTGCTTGAAGTAAGATTCAGACTAATTGAAACAATTAAAAAGAAATTTGATGAAGAAAAGATTTCTATTCCTTTCCCGCAAAGGGATGTGCATCTTTATCAGAATTAAAATCTATTTATCAGGAATATTAATATGAGCAGACAGGAAAAATTCATAGAACAAATCACAAATGGATATAGCTTCAAAGGTGATTACATTACTTTAGGCACCGCAATATTAGATTCACAACCAATAAAGAATGCTTATATAAAAATTCCTTTAAGCACAATAAACAGGCACGGATTAATCGCCGGGGCAACAGGAACAGGAAAAACAAAAACCGTTCAGGTTTTTGCAGAAGCTCTTTCCGAAAAAAGTATTCCCGTTTTGTTAATGGATATTAAAGGAGATTTAAGCGGGATAGCTGCTTCGGGTGAATCAAATCCCAAAATTGAAGATCGGCATCAGAAAATTGGATTACCGTATCTGCCAAAAAGTTTTCCTGTTGAGTTTCTTTCACTCTCTGATGAAAAAGGAGTTCGTTTACGTGCTACAGTATCTGAATTTGGACCGATATTAATTTCAAAAATTCTTGAGTTGAACGATACTCAAGCTGGTTTACTCGCAGTCCTTTTCAAATATTGTGATGATCACAATTTGCCAATGCTGGATCTGAAAGATTTAAAGAAAACTTTGCAGTATGCAATTGCTGAAGGTAAAGATGAAATTGCTAAAGAATACGGTTCAATTTCACCGGCATCTATCGGAACAATTTTAAGAAAAGTTGTTGAATTAGAACAACAAGGGGCTGATAAGTTTTTTGGAGAAAAATCTTTTGAAGTGGATGACCTCGTTCGTATTGATGAAAATGGTTACGGTGTAATTTCTGTATTAAGATTAATTGATCTTCAGGACAGACCAAAACTTTTTTCTACTTTTATGCTCTGTCTTCTGGCTGAGATTTATTCAACATTTCCTGAACTGGGTGATAAAGCCGAGCCTAAATTAGTTCTGGTAATTGATGAAGCACATCTTATCTTTAAAGAGGCAAGTAAATCTTTGCTTGATCAGATTGAAACTATAATTAAATTAATCAGGTCTAAAGGAGTTGGAATTTATTTCTGCACTCAAAATCCTACTGATGTTCCTGCATCAGTTTTGAGTCAGCTCGGATTAAAAATCCAGCATGCCTTACGAGCATTTACTGCACAAGATAGGAAAATGATAAAACTTACAGCAGAGAATTATCCAATCTCAGAATTTTATAAAACAGACGAGCTTCTTACATCTTTAGGCATTGGTGAGGCTGCAATAACTGCATTAAATGAAAAAGGTTCACCTACCCCACTTGCTGCAACTTTACTTTGTGCTCCAAAATCCAGAATGGATGTTTTAACTCCCGAGGAATTAGAGAGTAAAATCAGTACATCAATACTCACTGCAAAATATAATCAGGTAATTGACAGAGAAAGTGCTTATGAAATCCTTACAAAAAAGATAAAGCTTGCAAAAGAGTTTGAACTTCAGGTTCCTGAATCAGGACCAACAGGAACTCAGCAACCGAGAACCACAACCAGAACTTCAACCAGAAAAGAAAAAAGCACGCTTGATAAAGTTGTTAACAGCTCACTTTCCAGACAAGTGGGCAGAACCTTAATAAGAGAGATAGCGCGTGGTATCCTTGGCGTTCTTGGAGTTGGTGGAAGAAGAAGATAGTCTATGTTCAAATCTGAAATGAAAAATTTATTACTGCTTACTATCTTTATTCTTTCCTATAGTGTAGCAAATTCACAAACCTTTTCAATTTCCGGAAATGTTAAAGATAAAATTACCAATGCACCTATCGAAAATGCTAAAGTAGAATTAAGGAAACTAAGTTCAGGAATAACTGATTCAGTCTTCACAGACTTATCAGGCAATTGGCAGTATCAGTTTTTGCTGAGCAATATCCAAAACGAGAAAACTTCTCCGAATGATTTTCAGGTTTATCAGAATTTTCCTAATCCATTTAATCCATCTACAAAAATAAGTTTTTATATTCCTTCATCTGAGCACATTAACATAACGGTGCACAATATTCTTGGAGAATTAGTTGATCAAAAATCGGCATTTTTAAATTCCGGTAATTATTCAATCGATTGGTTTGGTAAAGGCAGCGCAGGTGTTTACATTTATACAATTTCATTTCGCAGTTATACTCAATCAAAAAAAATGATACAGCTTGATGGTGGGAATGGGGTTGGATTGGGAGAAATCCGACAAGGTATGTCTAATGTATCAACTAATAAAAGTATCGAATCATCAATTCCTGTAGAAATAGTTATTACAAAACTTGGTTATGCGGCAGATACAACAAACACAACGGTTGTTGGCGGTGAGAATTTTTCAAGTGCATTGCAAACTGTTCATGCCAAATACACTTTGATTGATCTTCACAATGATGTTCTCGAAGTCATGGTAACTGATCCCAACTATCATCTTAAAGATCTGCATTCATATAATCACACTGATATACCGCGCCTGATTATGGGTTGTGTTGATATTCAATTTTTTTCGATCTGGGTTAGCGAAGCAAATTATACAAACCATTTTGAGCAGGCAATTGTAATGCGTGATTTGTTCTATGATGAGCTTGCTGAAAATAGTCAGAGCATCGCACAGGCAACTACTCTTGATGAAGCAATGCAAATAAATTCTCAGGGAAAGATCGCTGCTGTGATTGGAGTTGAAGGCGGTCATCATATTGAAAACAGCCTTGATAAGCTGGATTCCCTTTATAAATCTGGTATGAGATATTTGACTATCACCTGGAATAACAGCACAAGCTGGGCAATTTCTGCTAAAGATTCTCGCACACTAGTGCAGGGACTCAGCAATTTTGGAAGAGATGTTATCAGGAGACTGGATTCGTTGGGAGTAATAATTGATGTTTCTCATGTCGGAATAAGAACTATCCGGGACATACTTGAGGTAACAAAAAACCCAATTGTGGCAACTCACTCAGGTGCAAGAGCAATTCATGATCACTACAGAAATTTGTATGATGATCAGATTCAGGCGATTGCAGCTAATGGTGGTGTGATTGGAGTGGTTTTTTATCCGTATTTCTTAAATGGAACGAGTAATTCATCCATAGATGATGTGATAAAACATATTGATCATATTGTTAGTTTGGTTGGGACAGATTACGTTGCAATCGGTTCTGATTTTGACGGAATAGGAGTAACCCCTTTTGGATTAGAAGATGTTTCAAAATATCCCAACCTAACATTAGCTTTACTGCAACATGGTTATACTGAACTTGAAGTAGCGAAATTTCTTGGTGGAAATTTCAAACGTGTATTTAAACAAGTCTGCAAAAACTAAATTTACTTTAACAACACCATCTTCTTTGAAAAAAGAATATTACTGCCACCTTCAATCGGATTGGCAGTTAGGTTATAAACATAAACTCCCGACGGAAGATTTACTGCATTAAATTCTTGTTTATAATATCCACTTTCCTTTTCTTCATCCAAAAGAACTGCAACTTCTTCTCCGAGTAAATCATAAACTTTAAGCTGAACAAAACTTTTTTCAGCGATCTGAAAACTTATTTGTGTAATAGGGTTGAATGGATTAGGATAGTTTTGTTCAAGTTTAAATTCAGCCGGAACCAATGGTCTTAAATCTTCGACATCAGTAACTATGCTGGATAAATAATAATCATCAGCAACAGCATTTTGATAGGATGTTAGTGCTGCGTCAGAAGAATTTATACGCCAATCAGTAAAAACTGTTCCTTCTGTTTTAGCGATGTGAAACCAAGTAATAGCTTTAATCTTTGGGAAGGAGAATCTATTATAGATATAGGCTAATCTTATCCAGTCAGCTTTGTTTCCGCCATTCTCAACCGAAGCATATTCAGCTATCATTATTGGTTTACCATAACTCTGAAATTTATTGTACAAAGGAGAGAAAATATCGAAGAAACCTACCCAGCCAGACCAGGACTGAGAGGTACCAAAATTGTATCCATCAAATCCTATCCAATCAACATATGTGTCCCCGGGATAATAAGCTTCGGGTAAATTCCAGCCAGCAACCGGAGAACTGCTGTTGTTCGGGCACCAAACCCATACAACATTTGTAACGCCAAGATTTTCAAAAATATCAACTGTGTGCTTGTAAGCCGCAATAAATCTTTCAGGTCCATCAGCCTTCGTTGGATCACCAAAACCATTAAGTGTTCCTCCCCCATTGTTTGCGCCCCCGTAAGTGTACCAATCACCGTTAAACTCGTGTCCAAGTCTTATAAAAAGAGGTTTACCAAATGATTTTGCTGCATTAGCAAATGTACTGATATAATAATCGTAAGTTCCATTGATAATTCCATCCAGAGGATAGGGTGAGCCAGAAACCTGCGGCATCCAGGTAATATGTGGTATTGCTCCATTATTAGTAATCTGTGTGCATTTTGAAAGTGGAAAAGGATCCGGCCAGCCCATAAAAAACATTTCTATTGCAATATCTTTTTGCGCCAGAGTTTCAAATTGCTGGTGAGTATCATTTCCTACAAATGCAGCATGATAACAACCCACCTCCGGAACCGGCACCTGAGCAGGCAGACTAATTGTTAACAAAAAAATTATTACCAGAGCAGAATTTATTATTTTCAGCATTTCATTCACTTCTAAATGTAATTGATAATTGATACACTTGCCTAAGATAATCATTTATTTAAAGCCAATGAAAGAGAAAAATGTGCGGAGAAATTATTT
>CAZCJF010000039.1:0-30542 GCA_964499095.1 uncultured Ignavibacteriaceae bacterium | reverse complement strand
TGATCGTAACCAACCCCAGCGTCCGCCGAGTTCCTCTAATTGGGAATTTGATCTGTTTTGCAAAATCAAATTACCATTAGATTCATCGAAATTTGATGTACTTATTTGTTGTTCAATAGTTGCAACGTCGCTTTTAACTCTGTATCGAATTGCTTCTTCTACCTGAGCAAAAGAGGTAGCAACTAAAGCTACTAATAGTACACCAAGGAAGATGGATTTTTGCATAGCTCCCACCAGTACTGTTAATTAATAATGACACACTCAAATTGATCATCCTGATTGAATAGGATGATCCCTCAATTGAGTAAGAAAACAACACAAGGTAGGTGCCATCAAAAAACATCTAATAAATATGAATAATTGACAATTCTTAATGAAAATTGGAAAAAAATACATTTACAAGAGGAAAATAAGGTAAGATTTGTAAAAAAATTTTACAGCTTTTTTATCTGAAAATACAAGAATTTTACTTCTTTTTAGACAAAAGAGTATCCAACTTAGGTCTGGATATCCCTAAAAGTTTTGCCGCCTGTGACTTGTTTCCACCTACTTTTTCCAATACAAGCATTGCATAATGTTTACTTAACTTTCTAAGATTGGTTGTGGCATAATTCAAATCCACTCTTACAATGTTTGCAGGTAATTCATCTTCTTGATTCTTGCTGTTAACTGTGACAGGTAAAGCATTTATTAAATTAGCAAAGTCTGCGAGACTAAGATCTCCTGCTTCAGCAAGTAAAACAGCTCTTTCGATTGCATTTTTTAACTCTCTGACATTTCCTGGCCATGGATAACCGAGAAAGAAATGTTTTAATTCTCTACTAATTTTTTTTACAGATTTAGAGAAATCCCTATTGAATTGTTCAATGAAATGATTAGCTAATTCAATAACATCTTCTCCCCGCTCCCGCAAAGGAGGAATATTAATTGTAACCACATTTAATCTATGATATAAATCCCTTCTAAAGAGTCCGTCCTCAACCATCTTCTCAATATTTCGATTTGTAGCAGAAATTATTCTTGCATTTACAGGTATATCGACAACACCACCTAATCTTTTAATAACTTTTTTCTCAATTGCTCTAAGAAGCTTTGCCTGAAGTCCAAAACTCATATCGCCAATCTCATCAAGAAATAATGTCCCATCTCCGGCTAATTCAAACAGCCCTGGTTTTCTTGCTCTTGCACTTGTAAATGCTCCGGCTTCATAACCAAAAAGTTCAGACTCTAAAAGATTTTCCGGAATTGCGGTACAAATTATATCTACAAAAGGTTCGTTTCTAAATTTTCCGTGATTATGAATGGCTCTTGCAAATAATCCTTTACCTGTTCCGGTCTCACCAAGCAAAAGAATATTAGATGAACTTTGATCAGATACTTTTTTAGCTAAATCAACTGTTCGATTAAAATTTGGTGATGACCCGATTATAGTACTTAAATCATATCTTTCAGGGATGATATTATCGTTCTTAAATGAAGTTGTTTTGTAAAGTCCGTTTGCAATTACTTCTTTGACGTATGATGTGAATTTTACAAGCTCGTATGGAAATACAAAAATATCAGTAAATCCCATTTTAACAATTGAAGAAACTAACAAAGCATTGTTGCTTCTTATAATCACAATTAACTTATTAGAAATATTTTTACGCTGATTGGAAATTTCCTGTAACAATTTAGAATCGAGTGAATCGATTTGTAAAATTATAATTGTATCTTCTTCGGGAACAAAAGATTTTGGTGAGGTAAAGGCAATGGGTACGCTTTCAAGCTCAATTTGCCTTAAACCGGAATTAATTGGACTGATGTCGTCAGAATCAGAGTAAATTTTAATTTTAACTTCTTTGGAGTTCATTTATTTGTTCCGAGCTGCTATATGTTTTTAATTTTTCCAAAGTTTTTTTTCTTTCCGGGTGCTCAAGATAAGCAATTCTGATTTTATTACTGGTAATGTGTTCTGAAATCATATTCAATAATTCGTAAGCATAAAGTCTGGGTTTTTTTGCCTTGTGAAAATTTCCTCTTTCCAAATAAATACTAGCAATTTCAAAAAGAATTTTCCACGTAAGTTCAGAAATGCTTTCATTTTCAATAAAGCTAAGTGCATCTTCAAAATACTCCAGTGCAGATTTCAGTTCACTCTTTTTTGAATATAATGCTACTTTACCAAGTAAATACTGCCGTTGAGCGTTTAGATATAAATTTTCTCCATTAATTGTAAATAGATATTTATCATTTAATAGCTTTAATGCTTCATCGTAATTGTTAACTGAAATTAAATAATTTACATAAAAATAAAGAATCTCAGTGTAAAGATTTATTTCATTCAGGTTTTTGCATGTTTCTAAAAGTCTTAGGGTTTCCAGAACATTTAACTGATTATCAGATCGCAACCAGTTAAAGATCAACTTCATATAATCAAACAATAGACGGGTTTTTTCAGAAATATTTTGCTCTGTAAAAATATTATACTCAAATTGATTAAACACTTTTTCAAATTCGTCAAAATGTCCAACAATAAACCAGAACTTTCCTAATAAAAACAGAGTAGTGTTTTCATCTTCTTTATTATTAAGATCTTTAAATGTATCAAGGGCTAACATTAAATGTTCATAAGCATTTTGGTATTCACAAGTCTGTAAGTAAACCTCTCCCAGATTATTAACTGCCAGCGCCCGTCCATAACGGTCACCTATAGTACTAAAAATTACTTCAGCTTCCTGCCAATTGCTTATAGCTTTTTCATAAATAAGATTTTCAGAATGATAGTTACCTAAACTAAGATGTATCATTGCATTATTCTCAAGAGTACCAATCTTATCATTCATTTCTAATGCAACTTTCCAATAATTTTCAGCCTCTTCTCTTTTACTCATCACATGACTAATGTTACCAAGGTTAAAATAAATCTTGAGAATGAGATCAGACATAGCTGCTAGCTGTCCGTACATTAAAGCATTTTTAAAATTCTCAAGGGATGTTTTGAGATTGTTTTTATATTCAAATTCAATAATCCCGATAAGATTAAAACAATTAGCCTTAATTTCATTACTGGTATTAGGAAGTTGAATTATCTGATTGCACATACTTAAAGCTTCTTCATAATTACCCAGATCAGATTCTACATAGGCAAGTTCAACCATTATCTTATGCCTAAATTCAGGGTTTGTTACATTGCTTAGTAATGATGTTAAAATTTCTTTGCCTTCTTCAGTCTTTCGAAGACCTACCAAACTACTTCCTTTAATAAAAGCAATATCATCTTTTTCTTTTTCAGAGAGTTTTTCAACATCAAGTTTATAAATATTATCAAGAGAAGATTTAAACTCTTTCAATTTGTAAAGAGTTTGAATGAACCTATATCTGATGTTATTGATTGCATCTTTGCTAAGAGGGAATTTTAATATCCGTTCAAGAGTTAACTTTTTATACCTGAATGCAAATATTTTATCGGCGTTCTCAATCTCTTTATTTAATACCTCTACTGCCTTCTCATATTCACCTGCAAGTTCAAACTGTCTTGAAAGTTCAACAGGACTAAAATCCGGGAACAGCTTTTTAAGAGCATTAGCAAGAACAACATGAAATTTTGTTTTGTTACTTATTGTGGAATAGATGTATCTCTTAAAGCTAAAAGAATTAATCTGTGGTGCATTACTGATATTAAGAGGATCAATAATATTTTTCTTTACAAGTTCATTCAGAACAGTTCTTAAATCCCACTGACTTAAATCCATTAAAGTGGCCAGAACAGTTTGTTCAATTGATATTTCAAACGCTGAAATTAAATGTGCTAATTTTAATTCCACAGAATTTAGATTACTTAATCGGAGCCGAAAAACTTCTTCGTTTGAACTCTGAAGAGCAATCGCAATGTTCTCATCAGCTTTAAAGCTTACCAACCCACCATCAAACCGCATTACTTTAAGAATTATTAAATCTTTAATGAATTGTTTGATATTTCCCGGAAGTAAGTCTGCATAAAGCAAAATAAATTTCTTTAACTCACGTTTAGGAAAAGTAACTGAATAACTAAGATCTAAAAATTCTGATAACTGATGATCTGTAAACTGGCTTAACTGAATATCACAAAGATTACTTAATGGTGCAGCATAATGATCGAAATCTGAAGACTCAGAAAGAACTATTTTAATTCTTTTGACTTGCAGAATTGGAATAATTTCTAAAAGAACATCTCTTGTAAAATCATCATAAAGATTAAAGTCATCCAAAAGAATTATTAAATTCAAACCCTGCGGCAGGGTGTTAAAAATTTGTTTAAGCTGTTCAACTAAATTTAGGTTATTTTCAAAAAGGCTATAAACAAAATCATTATGTCTTTTTTCAATTTCGGGGTAAACATTTTCTGTAAAGATAATTTTTTTGAAAATATATTTTACCGCATCAATTCCTGTTTTCGTTTTTGTGTTTTCGATAAAGACAGATGCATATTTTTTTTCATTCATCTCAAGAAGCAATGAAGTTTTTCCGGCACCATCAAAGCCTCTGATGGTAAATACCTCAGTACTTTTCTTATCCTTTATATAAGTTGTTAAAATATTATATGCATCTTTTCGATCACTAAAAACTTTTGCGGGCAAAATATCTTTAGTTATATCAATATTAATCTCCAATCCGAGGTCAAGAATAATCTGCAAAGCATTATTGTATCGTTCAGCAGGATTTTTCTGAATAAGCTTCTTGATTACAGAAATGATTTTATCTGAATATTTGCTCTCGGGGAAAGGAAATTCTGTTTCGATATGTTCTTTATAAATATCAATTTCCTTTTCACTCTTAAAAGGAAACTTTCCGTAAACTATTCTGTACAGCATCATACCAAGCGAATAAAAATCAACCGTATGATCATGCATTTCCTTTTTAAGCAATTCCGGAGCTATATAGTATGCAGTTCCTTTAACCGTCGGTTCATACTCTGCAAGAATGTACTGGGATAAACCCAGATCAATAATTTTTATAAAGGGTTCCCCATCCACATCTGCTACAAGTATGTTTTGTGGCTTTAAATCGTAATATATATAATTTGATTGGTGCAGATAGTAGAGGACGGAACATATTTGTTTAACTATCAGGATTAAATTTTTCTCGTTACTTAAATGCGGATAATCCAATAATTCTGTTGATGAAAAGTATTCGAGTGTTATGAATGGTGATAAGAGTTCAACATTTTCTTCGTCATCTTTTTTAAGAACTGTATTTATCTCAAAGGATTTGATAATATTTGGATGATCCAGCTTTTGAAGGGTAAAAAATTCATTTCTAAAATTTTCTCTCTCTTCCGCAGATGCAATTGCAGGTAAAAATTTGGCAGCTACCTCGCGCTCCGGAAAATCAGTATCAATTACACTATAAACTTTACTTCTTCCCTCGCCTAATTTTTTTCCAATTATGTAGCGTTGATTTATCATATCTGATATTTGGGATTATAATACTTTACAATTTTATTACCAATGCTATTTATACTTAAAAGCGTGATGATTAAAATAAAGCCCGGAATAAAAATCATCCACCAGGTTTGGGAAATATATTCCTGTCCGGATTCGATCATTGCACCCCAGGATGGATATGAACTGCCTGTTCCCAAACCAAGGTAGCTAAGAGCTGATTCTGCCAATATTACATTACTAAACTGAAATACAAGATTTGCAATTACTGGAATTATAATCACCGGAAATATTTCCCTCACAAGCAATTTTGATTTACCAAGTCCTATTAATTCTGCCGTTAAAAAATAATCTTTCTTTTTGATAGATATAATTTCTGTACGAACAATTTTAAATAAACTCATCCAGCCGGATAGACCTAAAACCAATATTACAGAAATTAAGTTATTTCCAAAAAGCGCAAGCATCATAACTACTAAAAAAATTGCTGGCAATGATAAAAACAAATCCGAGAAACGACTTATTACAATATCAATAAGTTTTCCATTTTGGGCGGCTATAAAAGCAAATAAAATTCCAACCAAAAATGTAACTAAAATTGAACCGCCGCCTACTAAAATTGATATTCTTGTTCCAAATATTATTCTTGTAAAAATATCTCTTCCAAATTCGTCACTGCCTAGCCAAAATATTTTTGTACCAATAAATATTTTACCATCTTTATTTACTAAACTTTTAGCTGCAATTGCGTGTAAAACATCAGCTTGATAATATCTTAACAGACTATCTTCAGCCATCGATTCGGAAATTAGACTTTTATTTGCAATGCTATCAATAAAAATAATATTATCATTAAATGACTTTGGGATAAACTCATTTTTTAATTCGATAAATTTATCTATTGGTGTATCAGAGTGAATATTATCTTCATTAAGCAAAATGTATTTAACAGATGATAAAGGAGACAACAGTTTGGTTACAGAAATATTTTTTTGAAATTCCGGATGCTGATTTGTAATTATCGGCGCATAAAAAAATGAGAACAAAAGTAAAATCAATACAGAGATTGAGGGTGTTAAATTATTTGTTAATAATTTTCTGAGATTTTTAACTGTAATTAGCAGAACAGGTATTATTAAAAATAGTACAGCTGAAATTATTGAGTCCAGGAATGAAAAATCAACCTGACTTTTTATTTCATTGCTTCCACTAAATAATAGTAATACAAATCTTACAGACAAATTCAACAATCCAATAATTAAATCGAATCTAATCAGGGAAATTAATAGATATATAAAAAGCACAAACCAAAATATTTTAAGTTTGTTCATCATCATCTTATCAACTCGGGAACAAGTCTTTTATCCATTTTCATTTTTATTAAATCAGCCAGCAGATTAGAAATAATCATCATAACGCCCGCTATAAAACTACATCCAACAACAAGAGGAAAATCTCTGCTAAAAATAGCAGCAACTGTCAGCCTGCCCATTCCGGGTAAAGAAAAAATCACCTCAGTAATTAATGCGCCGCCCAAAAGAATTCCAAACTCAACTCCTGCCACAGAAATAAGAGGGCGAAGTGCATTTGGCAAAATATGTTTATAAAAAATTATTTTTTCTTCAACGCCCATTGCTTTTAGGTTAACAACAAAAGATTGTTTCGATACATCCTCAACACTATCACGAAGGTATCTGTAAAAAATTGCAGTGCCGGCAGCTGTAAGTGTTATAATTGGTAATATAAGATGTGACAAAAGGTCGAGAAATTTTTCGAGAGCATTAAAATCATCGTAATTAATTGAATGCAATCCGGAGATTGGAAGCAAATTAAGTTTAACAGAGAAGAAATAAATTAAAATCAATCCCAAAACAAAAGATGGTACAACGTAAACGATTAAGGATATCTTACTTAGTGAATTATCCAATAATTTATTTTTTCTTTTAAATGAAAATCTGACCAATAACAGACTTACTGAAAACTGTATTACTAATGCGATGGTTGCAAAAAGAAAAGTAAAAAGAAAGTAACTGCTTATCACTTCCAGTACAGGTTGTCTGAAACTATAAGATATTCCGAAATCTCCCGCGAAAAGATTTTTAATAAAAGAAAAATATTGATTTATGAAAGGCTTATCTAAGTTAAAAGATTTTGTGACTCTTTCAGCAAGCTGGCTATCGAGTGTTGGAGAGATATATTTTTGAACGGGATCGCCGGGAGATAATCTGATCAGAATAAAAATAAAACTGACAAGTAAAAAGATTACTATTACGGAGGTTAATAATCTTTTTAATACTTCATACGAAAGAGAATTCTTAAAATTCAATTTAGTTTATTCTCCATTCCCATAATTTCTGTAAGGCGCCATAAGGATTAATAGTAACATCTTTTAATCTATTACTATGCACAACAATGTTATCCATCCAGTACAAAAATGTAACAGGCTGATCATTATAAATAATGTTCTGGAATTTTGTGATATAAGATTTTTTGATTTGATCATTAATTCTTTTATCAAGATTAATAATTATCTTATCAGCTTCCTTGCTTTGATAACCTGTAAAGTTTAATGGTGTATTATTCAAATCAGAATACCAGTAAGTTTTTAACTCAAGCGGTATCTGAATAAACCAGGAAGCCATCCAGGCATCAAGTTTTCTGTTGTATAGATTTTCAATAAATGCACCAAGCTCAGATTTCTCTACATTCATATCAATTCCGATTGCTCTGAGATTATTTTTAATGACTGTTGCAGCAAACTCTCTAAGCGGGTTGCCGCTTGGGATATGCAGTGTAAATCTGAATTCCAGATTACCTTTTTCAAGAACCCCGTTCTTATCTTTATCTAGCCATCCATCTTCAGCTAATAATTTTTTGGAAAGTGCCGGATTAAAGGCAATTGGTTTAAGTGATGAATCAAAATAATCTTTGAAGATTGAAGAAACAGGAGAAACAGCAATCTCACCATAATCAAGTAAATATTCACTCAGGATTTCCTGCTTGCTGATTGCGTGTGAAAGGGCTTGTCTGACTTTTACACTACCAAACAATCTGTTTGGTTTTATTAAATTCTTTTCCGAAAAGGATTTGCTATCAATATTGTTCCAGCCCACATAATCATACTCTCTCCCTCTAACAGTTTTGATTATCAGGTTTTTATAATTATTAAGATCCTTTGTGTCCGCCGGCTTAATTAATTCTGAAAAATCAAGTTCACCTTTTTTTAACTGAAGCAGCCTTGAGTTATAATCCGGAACAATCCTAAAAATTAATTCATCAACCATTCCTTCTTTGTAAAGAAAAGATTTTTTATTTGCTTCAAGTGTTATTGACTGATTCCTATTCCATTTTTTTAATTTGTAAGGACCGCTGCTTACAGGATTAAAGTTAATCGCCGATGTGGGAATTTCAGCCCGATTAACTTTCTCAAAAATATGCTTCGGAATAATAGGCATTGAGATATCCAATATTGATGGCACAGAACCGGAGAGAAATTTTATTTTTAATTCGTTAGCAGATAATTTTTCAAAAGTCTTGGATACATCAATTTTACCATTGTCATCTGTAATAAAGTTTTTAAAAGTACCAATCATTCTGCTTTGAGCCCGAGGATCAGAATATAAATCAAAAGAGAAAATAATATCATCAACTGTTAGCGGTGTACCATCACTCCACTGCACATCACTTCTTAATGAAATAATGATTGAAGTTGAATCGGGAGCCCATTTCCAGCTTTCAGCCAACATTGGAAGTTCTTTTAAATCGCCCTTGCTGCTGTCCCATTCAAAATAGATTAAACTTAAAAACAGAGTTTCATCGATTACACCTTCATCAACAGAAAATGAGTAAAGCGGGTTTATCGTTTCAATGTCAGATGAAATTCCAATTACCACCCGGTTTATTTTTTCAGACTTGTTTGATTCACAGAATTGTAAAAGAAGGCTGATTGCCAGAATTGAAAGTATAATTTTAGATGATCTCATAATCTGAGTATTAAGTAGTAATAATTCTTGGCTTAATTTATTATTTTGGATAATAAATCAAAAGTATTTTATGACACTTAGTGTTAATATTAAAAAAGTAATTTTGCTTGGGAAGAATGATTCTAAAACGATTCTTAATTATTTATATTTTAATTTACCTCCGGGACAAATTTATACTATACTCGGTAAAAACGGCAGCGGCAAATCTACTTTAATCAAATCACTTACAAATCTGCTTGACAAAAATGTTTTCAGTATCATTGGCTCAGTACATTTTGATAATACTAATTTACTTAAGCTGCAAGAAGATGATCTCCAATTAATCAGAAAGAGATTTATTAGATATGTATTGCAGGATCTTAACAACAATTTTGATCCTCTAAAAAATTTCGCGTACTATTTTAATCTGTTAAAGTTAAAGAAAGAAGATCTGGAAAACTTTCTCGCTGATTTTCTTCTCCCGGATTACAATAAAATTTCATCTATGCATACTTATGAGATTAGCGGAGGAATGGCACAGCGTCTTAGTCTTATGTTAGCACTTATTGCTAATCCCAAAATTTTAATCCTTGATGAGCCCACATCTGCCGTGGATTATATAAATATGAATCTTATAAAATTAAAACTTAAACAGTTTACTGATAAATTAAATAGTGTTTTACTTGTAACTCATGATATAAATTTTGCAAAAAGTGTTTCAGATAAAATTGCTTTTTTACAAAATGGTAATTTATCTGGATTTTTTAGTCCCGAAGAAATATTCAAGACGAAACGCGAAATTCAGTTTGGTGATTTCATAAATTCATTTTATGAGCTGCAATGAGCGACTTTATTTTAAAAGCTGAAAATATTTCGTACCGTGTGGAAACTCTAAAAGGCTTTTCCTCTAGCACCTTTAAAGAAATATTAAACAATGTTTCATTTTCTGTTGAGCGCGGCAGCATTGTTGGAATAACCGGAAAATCAGGAAGCGGTAAAACCACTTTACTGAAAATGATAGTAGGAATTATTTCACCTGCAGGCGGTTCACTACAATTTAATTTTCTAAAAGATTGGAATAATTCTCCTTCAAAACCAGTTCAAATACTTTTTCAAAACGATGGTGAATTGATAAATCCTTACCGTAAAGTAAGCGATGTGCTAACTGATGTTTTTGAAATCAAATTTAATAAACGTGCAAATTATGCAAATAAGATTGTTGAACATTTTCAGCTGTTTGATATGAGCCCGGATTTACTTAATAGAAAGGGATATCAATTAAGCGGTGGTGAGCAGCAAAGAATCGCACTTGCAAGAATTGTACTAATCGAACCGGAAATTCTTATACTGGATGAGCCCTTTTCCTCACAAGATGTTGAGGCACAATTAAATATTTTAGAACTAATAAAGAAAATAAAAGATAAATTTAATTTAACGGTCCTTGTGGTTACACACGATCTGAAAATCATAAACAAATTGTGTGATAAAATAATTATTATGCGAAATGGTGAAATAATTGAAAGCGGATTCACCACAAGCATAATTACAAATCCGCAAAACGCCCACACAAAATTTTTATTAAAAGCACAATCAATTCAATTAACTAAAAGTGAAATAAATAACATTCAGGAAGATGAGCAAAACTAACGCCATTAGAATTCTTGAATCAAAAAAAATTAGTTTCAGTACATTTCATTATTTGGTTGATGAATCTGATCTCTCCGGAGAAACCGTAGCAAATAAAATTGGAGCAGAGCCCGAGACAGTTTTTAAAACGCTTGTTTGTATTGGTGATAAATCGGGAATTACAGTATTCTGTATTCCGGTTACTACAGAGTTGGATTTGAAAAAAGCTGCTAAAGCCAGTGGCAATAAAAATGTTGAGATGATAAAAGCAAAAGATCTTTTTAAGATCACCGGATACGTGCGTGGCGGCTGCTCGCCGATAGGTATGAAAAAACATTTCTCAACATTTATAGATGAAACAGCACTATTATTTAACCGAATATATGTCAGTGCGGGTGCAAGAGGAATTCAAATGCTAATAAGTCCGGATGATCTGGTTAAAGTAGTAGATGGCGTATTTGCTGATTTAATTTAAGGCTGCTCAACTAAAAAGTCATATAATTATTTACAACCAGATTAATCCTTTACACATCTTAAACAAAATCCATATTCTTTTTCATAAAAATTTAAATAGATATTGCTTTTTGTTGTCTTAAGGTGCATATAAAAAGCATTATCTTCTGTAAATGCAGAGCTCCAGAAAAACGCATTAACACCAAGATCAAAAAAGCTACCATCCAAATATCTGTAACCTGCTAATAACGCAGAAAATCCACTCAGATTTGTTCCCTCACCACTTCCTGTTCCCTGACCAATTTCCTTTAGTGAGTTTCCATCATAATAAACTGAGTTGATTAATTTTTCATAATCTCCAAGCGTAGGAATATGCCATCCTGGTGGGCAGATTCCCTGACTGCCTAACCTTGAACTGTAATTCATTGCTTCATTCCACGTGTAAAGTCCTCCAAATTCATCACAGTTATTTGGATCATTTTCATAACAATATTTTTCAATTATATCATTATCAGCCGGTAAAATATTTCCCAAAATCATCTCACCCACATCTAAATTTTCTTTTAACCAGCATTGCCCCTCTATTTCAACAGTATGATATAATTTGCCTGCATAGAATATTGTGTGAGAGCACTGACCTGTTGCGTATGTTGTAAAATAAATACTATCAATTGTGTTTAAATTAAAGCTGAAAGTTGCTCCATCGTCCATTGTAAGAGTTAGTGTTTGGCTAAAATTTGCTGTCGAGAATACCAGCAACAGAAAATATTTTATTAAGATTTTCATTTTAATATCCTACTTAACAAGCATAATTTTTTTTGTAAGAACATTCTGATTAAAAATTACCTGACATATATAAACACCACTTGCAACTGATTCATTTAAATCATTCTTACCATCCCATACTACGTTATAATAACCCGCATCTTTAAGTCC
Source organism: uncultured Ignavibacteriaceae bacterium (assembly GCA_964499095.1). Lineage (GTDB taxonomy): Bacteria > Bacteroidota > Ignavibacteria > Ignavibacteriales > Ignavibacteriaceae > IGN3. The sequence goes on along the minus strand of CAZCJF010000039.1, from coordinate 18,163 downwards.
ACTATCTAAAATTTTTACTATCTCGCCAACTGAGTTATAAATTTTTACTGAAACATTTCCTGCTTCAGGTATCTGATAATCAATTCTTGTGGAAGGATTAAATGGGTTGGGATAGTTCTGCATTAATTTAAATATGCTCACTGCATTATCAAGTTTTTCCTGATCTATCACATTAGTCAGATTTTGAAATGTAATTTTTTGAATATCTATAACATTAAAACTATAATTTGTTCCGTCTTTATTTTTAATATTCAAATAAATTTGTGAGACACTAAAGGATGGAAAAATCAGGAGAATGATTATAATGTTTTTCATCATTAACTCCGCAGATGATTGATTTTGTAATAACAGTTTTAAAGATCTGTTTATTTATTATAAAAATTACTTTTGAATAAATAAATCAAATTTACTCTATAATGTAATCTTTAATTTAAAAAAGTCAAGATAGTTTGTAAGATTTGATGAGAAGTTAAAATGATATGAAACTTGATTAAGTTTTATTATTCCGCAGCGATTTAAAGAGTTCAATATCCTCTTTAGATGTAACCTTAAAGTTAAAAACAGAGCCTTCAACAATATGTATTTTTTTTCCTAATCTTTTAATCAACATTGATTCGTCCGTTGCCTCAAAGTTATCTTTTTCGGCCATTACCAGTGCTTTATGCAAATCTTTAAATTTAAAAATCTGTGGGGTTTGCACATAGAAAATTTCATCACGATTGACGTACTCATTTACAGTTTCTCTTCCTTTCACAAGGGTATCTTTTGCTTTAAGACATACTAATGCATTGCCCTTCTGCTTAGCTGTTAAAACCGCCTTATCTAATAAAGTTAACGGTAAAAGAGCACGAGCTGCATCATGAACAACAATTAAATCATCAGCATCAGCATCAGAGGATAACACAGCATTAAAAACAGATTGCTGTCTGGTTGCTCCGCCTTCAACTATCAGTTTTACTTTTGTGAGTTTGTATTTCCTGATTAATCTGAGTAGTAAAGAAAAATATTCCGGCTCTGCAGCAATCACAATCCGGTCAATCAATTTTGATTTTTGAAAAGTGAGAAGAGGATAAACAATTATTTCTTTACCGGAAACTTTAATGAATTGTTTAGGAGTGGAATAACCACTCCTTAAACCTTTGCCTCCAGCCGGAATTACAGCAATTGATTTCATATAATCATCATTGCATCGCCGTAACTGAGGAAGCGATATTTATCTTTTAGTGCTTTCTTGTATGCTTTCATCACAAAATCTGTTCCGCCCAAAGCACATACTAACATAAGCAAAGTTGATTCTGGTGCGTGAAAGTTCGTGATTAATTTTTGTGTTACTTTAAAGAAGTATGGTGGATAAATAAATTTATCAGTCCAGCCCCTTCCCGGTTTCACAAACCCATCTGCAGTGGTGCTTGTTTCCAATGCTCTGCAGGTACTTGTTCCCACAACAATTACATTATGCATTGCTTGCATTGCTTTGTTAATTGTTTCAGCAGAATGTGTTGAGATTTCATAATACTCAGAATCCATTTTATGCTTTGTTAAGTCTTCAACCTCAACAGGTCTGAATGTACCAAGACCAATGTGAAGAATTACCGGCACAATATGAATTCCTTTTTTCTTGATTTTATCCAGCAGTTTTGTTGTAAAGTGCAAACCTGCGGTAGGAGCAGCTACTGCACCATCAACTCTTGCATACACTGTCTGATAAGTCTCTTTATCCTTTGGTTCCGGATCTCTTTTAATGTAAGGTGGAAGAGGAGTTAACCCAATCTTCTCTACAGCCTGAAATACATTTCCGGGTTGATTAAATCTTACTGTTCTTCCGCGTGAAGTTGTATTGTCTATTACTTCGCACCAAAGGTTGTTATCGAAATAAATTTTGTTTCCGATTCTGACTTTTCTTGCAGGATCAACAATTACATCCCAGATGCAATCTTCCTTATTCAATTCCCGTAAAAGAAACACTTCAATTTTCGCATTCGTTTTTTCCTTTTTCCCGTATAGTCTTGCCTGAAAAACTCTTGTTTCATTCACAACAAGTACATCACCTTTTTCCATATAGTCTATTACATCAGTAAATCTTTTGTCTTCCATCTCTCCGGTTTCTTTGTTAAGCACCAAAAGTTTCGATTTATCACGAGGACTAACCGGGTACTTTGCAATGGAGGTTTTGGGCAAATTATACTTGAAATCTGATAGCTTCATTCTCTTTACCTTTAACTTATTATTTTACTTTTCAATGAATCATTATGAGCGAAGAAGAGTTTATCCGAACAACAGATTCCTCTTCAATTCGCTCATTGGAATGACTATGAAATTATTTATTTCTTCTTAGATACTTTTTTCTTTGCAACTACTTTCTTTTTAGGTGCAGCTTTTTTAACTGCTTTTTTAGCAACAGATTTTTTGGCAGCAGATTTTGCTGGTTTAGTTTTTTTGGCTTCTTTAACAACAGCTTGTGCAGCAGCCAATCTTGCAATCGGAACTCTGAATGGTGAACAGCTGACATAGTTCAAGCCAATTTTATGGCAGAAATCTACTGATTTTGGTTCACCACCGTGCTCACCGCAGATACCAACCTTTAAATCTGGTCTGGTTTTTCTTCCGCCTTCAACAGCAATTTCCATCAATTTACCAATTGCTTTTTGATCAATTGACTGGAATGGATCTTCAGGAAGAATTTTCTTTTCAAGATATTCCGGTAAGAATCCACCGATATCATCGCGGGAAAATCCAAATCCCATTTGCGTTAAATCGTTTGTACCGAATGAGAAGAACTGTGCAGTTTCTGCAATCTCATCTGCTGTTAAAGCAGCACGCGGGATTTCGATCATTGTTCCTGTTAAGTGAGCAATTTTCTTTAATCCAAATTTTGCACAAACTTCTGCATGTACTTTGTTTACTATTTCATACTGATGCTTTATTTCGTTAACGTGGCAGGTAACAGGAATCATTATTTCAGGGAAAGGTTTCTTTCCTTCTTGTAACAATTCTGCCGTTGCTTCAAATATAGCACGAACCTGCATTTCTGTAATTTCAGGATAAGTTATTCCCAGTCTTACACCACGATGTCCCATCATCGGGTTATTTTCGTGTAATGAATCTGCTCGTTCATTCAACTCTTCAAGGGAGATTCCAAGACTAGCTGCAAGTTTTTCTCTTTCATCAAGTCTGTTTGGAACAAATTCATGCAGCGGTGGATCAAGCGTTCTGAATGTTACTGGATATCCATCCATGGCTTCCATTGTTCCTTTAACATCTTTCTTTACGTAAGGGAACAGCTCGTTCAGTGCTGCAACTCTTTCTTCCTTTGTTTTAGAGTGAATCATCTTGCGAAGTTTGAATAATGGTTCTTCAGAATTTTTTCCGTAGAACATATGTTCGGTTCTGAACAATCCGATTCCCTCAGCTCCGAATGCTCTTGCACGGGCTGCATCTTCAGGAGTATCAGCATTAGTTCTTACTTTTAATTTTCTTACATCATCGCATAATTTCATAAATGCCTGGAAATCCGGATTTTCTTCAGCAGATTTTTTCATTGGTAATTCACCAACGTAAACTGTACCTCTTGTTCCGTTTAATGTCAGCCAGTCACCTTCTTTAACAGTAACTCCATCTACAGTAAAAGATTTATCTTCATAGTTGATTTTAATTCCGCCAGCACCAACGATACAACATTTTCCCCAGCCGCGTGCAACTAATGCAGCATGAGAAGTCATTCCGCCGCGAGCAGTTAAAATAGCCTGAGCAGCTCTCATTCCTTCAATGTCTTCGGGATTTGTTTCATCGCGAACGAGAATTACTTTCTTTCCTTCTTTTGCCCAGGCCACTGCATCATTAGCAGAGAAAACAACTTGTCCTGTTGCTCCGCCAGGTCCTGCAGGAAGACCCTTTGCAAATACTTTTGTATGAAGTTCTGCTGCCGGATCAACAATCGGATGAAGGAGTTCATCAAGCTGAGAAGGCTGAACTCTCATAACAGCTTCTTCTTTAGTTATAAGTTTTTCTTTATACATATCAAGAGCCATTTTTACAGCTGCCGGTCCATTACGTTTTCCAACACGGCATTGAAGCATATAAAGAGTTCCATCCTGAATTGTGAATTCGATATCGAGCATATCGTGATAATGTTTTTCCAATAACCGCTGAATATTATGCAGTTGCTTGTAGGTGTTAGGCATAGCTGTTTCAAGTGATTGAAGATGTGCCGTATGTTCACTTTTTCCAACTTCATTAATTGGATTTGGAGTTCTGATACCGGCAACAACGTCTTCGCCCTGCGCATTGGTTAACCATTCACCATAAAAATAATTTTCACCTGTGGCTGGGTTACGCGTAAATGCAACGCCTGTGGCAGATGTATCGCCCATATTACCAAACACCATTGATTGAACGTTTACTGCAGTTCCCCAATCATCAGGTATTCCTTCAATTCTTCTGTAAGAGATAGCACGTTTACCCATCCAGCTTTGGAAAACTGCTGAGATAGCTCCCCACAGTTGATCCATTGGATCTTCAGGAAATGGTTTGCCAAGAACTTCCTGAACTTTTGCTTTATAGATTTCGATCAATTCTTTTAAATCATCAGCTGTTAAATCTGTATCTGCATGAACACCACGGGCTTCTTTCATCTTGTGTAATTCTTTTTCCAGTTGCTGTCTAACGCCTTTACCTTCTTCAGGTTCAATGCCGGCAGCTTTTTCCATAACAACGTCAGAGTACATTTGGATTAAGCGGCGGTGTGAATCATAAACAAATCTTGGGTTACCGGTTTTCTTAATCAATGCTTCTCTGGTTTCGTTGTTTAATCCAACATTAAGGATTGTTTCCATCATTCCAGGCATTGATGCACGTGCACCTGAACGAACTGAAAGTAAAAGCGGATTTTCAAGATCGCCAAACTTAGCTCCCATTTGTTTTTCAACTTTTGCAAGAGCTTCTTTTACCTGTTTTTCCAATTCCTTAGGATATTTTTTATTATTCTTATAGTATGCTGTACATACTTCAGTTGTAATTGTAAATCCTGCAGGAACAGGAAGACCAATGTTAACCATCTCGGCAAGGTTAGCACCTTTACCGCCAAGCAAAGCTTTCATATCAGCTTTACCTTCTGCTTTTTTACCTCCGAAGAAGTAAACATATTTTTTTTGAGCCATATTGTCCTTTCCTCCGTTATAAGATTTCTTTTTGTTTATATCTTTTTACGAAGCATTATTTAGTTTATTAATTAAATATTGTTTGAATGATTCTTCATCATCCATACATAAGTTTATTTTTAAGTAGAAAATATCAACATCATCTAATTCTCTGTTAAATCCGGAAAGTTTTACTGCATCCTTTTCTGTTGTTACCACTGAATGAGAATTGGTTACATAAAACTGTTTTCTGATTTTCTGAACTTCTTTAAGTGTATAATTTTTATGGTCACCAAATATTAATCTGTTTTTGGTATTAACGTGTACCTGATCCAAAACACTTAAGAATGATTGCGGATTTGCAATTCCTGATACAACCAGACTATCCTGCCCTTTGAAATCGTCAAGTGAGTACTCAATCTTTCTCATCACATCAACAAAACCTATTGCTTTGTAATACGCCGTAAAAACTTTTTTATTATCAAAATATTTTTTCAACTCGGGATTTAATTCCTCTTTATTAAAAAATTTTCTGTTAAGAATAATTGCATCGGCTCTTTTTAATGATTCAAAACCTTCGCGCAAATCACCTAACGGCAGCAGATTATGTGTTAGAGCTGATTTCTGATTAATAAAACTTTGATCCACTATTACCAGATCAACATCACGGGCAATCCATCTGTGCTGAAACGCATCATCGAGTACAATTGCATCAATATTTGCATCTTTAATTAACCTGTTTGCACCTCTGACGCGATTTTCTGAAACTGCAGCAGCAACCTTGCACTCCATTACAGTTTGTATTATTTCATCTCCGCATTCTTCAACTGGCGTTAGTATTTCATCACCCTTTGAAACAAGTTTATAACCTTTAGATCTTCTTCCGTATCCACGACTTAAAACACCAACATTGTAACCCAGGTTTTTAAGCAGCTTAACAACAAAAATCACTAATGGTGTTTTACCGGATCCACCAACTGTGATGTTTCCAACAGAAATTACTTTTGCATTAACTTTTTCAGATTTAAAAACAGACTTATCAAAGAACGAGTTACGAACTGTGATAACTCCATTGTAAACAAATACAAATGGAGATAGCAATATTTTTATCAATTTTATCAAAGCGTCTAAAACTTTTCAGCTTCAAGCTGAAGTTCATTTAATTTTTTTTCACAATCTTCAATTACTTTAGAAGTTTCATCATAACTTAATTTTGCATCTACATAAATGGGATCTGAATAAATCACTTTTACTTTTGTAAAAGGATTTGGCACCTGAAACTTATCCCAGCTTTTCAATTTCTTTTTTGATTTGATTCCGATTCCCATAAGAACGACCGGCACTCCACTTTTTTTTGCAGTTATAACTGCGCCGGCTTTAAATTTGTGTTCCGGTCCCCGTGGTCCATCGGGAGTAATTGCAATTGAGTATCCATTTTTAGCATGATCTACCATAATACCAAGAGCAACATCTCCGCCTTTACTGCTGCTGCCGCGAACAACTTTATACTTCCAGTGTTTTAATTGCTTTGCAAGCAAATCACCATCTTTACTTTTACTTGTTAAAGCAGCAAATCCATCATTTCTATGTAAGAACCACGGAAGAAGCATTGTGCCATGCCAGAAAGCTAAAACATAATTTCTATTTTGCTTTTTAAGTTCATCAATTACTTTTTTGTTTTTGTAGCTAACCTTTAATGTTTTACACAAAGCATCCAGGCTGTGTGTTAAAATCAGGTTACCTAAAAATCTTAATGTATTTTGTTTAACTTGCTTTGTATTCATTCAACTTTCAGTAATGCTGAACTTGTTTAACTATCTACTTTTTTGTGTAAAGATTCCGAAACAAGTTCGGAACGACAATAAATTCCTTTTTAACCTGGATTGTGTTCATTTATCAAAGAGTGTATAATTTTAGCTGCATTCAGCGGTGCGTTTTTATCACCAAGGATTCCTTTAATTTTTCCAAGCTTTATTTTAATATTTTCATAAAGATTTTCATCAGAAAGAATCTTCTTTGCTTCATTATAAATCTTTTCCGCATTTGCCTCATTCTGAATTAATTCCGGTACAACGTGTTCTTCTAAAATTATATTAGCCATTCCAATCTTATTTATCTTTACCAGTGTTTTCCCTATAAAGTATGTAGGCCAGCTTGTTTTATAGACAATCACCATCGGCAATTGCAGCAAACCGGCTTCCAGTGTTGATGTGCCTGATTTTACAATTCCGAATTTTGCATTTTTTAATAAATCATATGTCTGATTTTTAATTGCCTTAAAGTTTTTAAGATCCGTAAGTTTATAAAAAATATTTTCATCAAGATTATCAGCACAAGCCACAACTATTTGCATATCAAAATCATAAGCTATTTTAGATGCAGATTTAACTACTTCCGGAAAAATGCTTTTCACTTCCTGCTTTCTGCTGCCCGGTAAAATCAATAAAATGTCTTTTGCAGGATCAAGATTAAATTTATTGTTAAGAAAATCCCTTGATGCAAAATCATAATTGTTGATTTCTGAAATCAAAGGATGACCAACATACTCTGCATTTACATTTTTTTCCTTAAAGAATTTCTCTTCAAAAGGAAAAACAACCAGAACTTTCTTAAATAATTCCCTGATTTTATTTACTCTGCCTTTACCCCAGGCCCAAACCTGTGGAGTAATGTAATAGATGAGTTCAAGATCAAGTTTTTTAAGTTTCTTTGCCAAACTCAGATTAAAACCCGGATAATCAATTAACACAACTTGCTTTACGTTTCGTTTCTTAATCTCATTAATCAAATCGCTCTGAACTTTTTTTATAAATGGCAGATGTTTTACAACTTCAACAAATCCAAGAAAAGCCATTTTATCTATATGATAAATCAATTCCATTCCCTCGGCTTGCATTTTATTGCCGCCGATTCCAAATATTTTCAAAGAACTATTAAGTTTTTTTAATTCACGAATAAGTGATGCACCATGTAAATCACCGGAAGCTTCACCTGCAATAATTAAAACACTGCTATTCATCACAATGTATTGCTATAACTTAAGTACCATTTTATAACTATCAATAAAGCTGTAACCCCAAATGCCTGCAATGTACGCGTTTCGGATTTTAATCCTTTGGAAAAAATAAACTCAGGCTGCGGTATAGAGGCATTTTTATACGGAGTTAATCTCCAGCCAAACCTTGGAACTTTTTTAATATAATCCTGATAATCATCGGCGAATTTAACCTTAAGAAATTCCTCTTCTTCCTTAACAATAGTATGATACTGAAAGATGAAGAAAAGAATAGCTACAATTTGAATATAAGGAAACAACGCCATAGACATAATTCCCAAACCAAGATACATCAAAATATTACCTACATAAAGCGGATTACGGACGTGAGCAAACGGACCACTTATAACAAGAAAAGTTCCGCCAACTCCACCACCTGTGGTTCGCGTTTCGCTTCCTGCCCAGCTTACTCCCCATAATCTCAAAAATTCTCCGGTCAATGCAATCACAAAACCAATTACAAGACTAAGCGGAGATGCATTTTCAAAGATCAACATCAGTACAAGAAATGGAATTGGAGTATAACTTCTGTACTTAAATATTTTCGATGCGATGTTATTCATATTTTATTCTGCTAAATAAGCCGACTTTCTTTTTAATTGTGCCTGATGTCTTTTTCTTAAATTTTTCTTATTCATCAACTCGATCAGTTTTTTTTGAACATCATCAAAGTTGTTAAAGGGGTAGAAACTTATTCTTTCCATCGAACAAAATCTTGCAAGCCCTTTCTTTGCAAAGATAAAGTCACAATACTGTGCTGCATCTTTATCAGAGTTACCATCGCCGATGTAAACTGTATAATCATCATCACTGCTGTGATTAATGATATGGTTCTTTTTACAATTTGCTGAAGTTGGAGAATCAGCATCAAAGTATGGATATGTAACTGATAATCCTTTTACTTCATCAATAAAAAGTTTATTAGAATAATATTTGACGTTAGTGATACCAGCCTTCTTAAAAAGTCTTTCAATGTAATAATCAAATCCATCACTTAATACTATAAAATCAAATTTATTCTCGTTGCAAAATTTTACAAATGTTACAAAAGTCGGGTCAATTTCAAGTGAATCAATAAAATCATCAAGTTTAGTCTGATCAGGATTTTTTATTAATCCGCACAATTCATCCCAGCATTGTCTTGAAGAAATTTTATCCTGTAAAAGTTTATCAACTATTTCGTTAACACTTTTCTCATCACCAAATTTTCTGAATATTGCTTCACCGACATCCTCTTTTGTAATTGTACCATCAAAATCAATGAATATCTTAAAAACTTTTTCTTTTATCATTGAATCAGAATCATCTTTTTAACATCTACAAAATCATCAACCTTTAACCGATAAAAGTAAATTCCCGGTTTCAATCCATTTGCATTAAACACATAAGAATTTTTGCCAGCAGAAAACTTTTTGTTCTCTATCTTTTCAACAGTTTCAATGCTACTGTTAAATATTTCAAGAGTAACATTTTCTTCCTCAGGTAAATAAAAAGATATTGTTGTGGATCCTGAAAAAGGATTTGGAGAATTTTGTCCAAGAATAATATTATCAGCATTTGCAAAGTAATCAACTTTAACCGGAGCAGAGGTTAGAGTTTTATTACTGCTATTATTTTGTAAAATGCGATAATATATTGAGCCACTCATTGATGGAAAATCTACATAACGGTAATAATTAGTTTCCTTCTTTTTATCTTTAACAATTGTTGTGATATTCTCCCAACTGTTCTCATTGCTATTTAATTCCGATGAGCGCTGGATAATGTATTTCGTATCATTTGTTTCATTTGCTGCATACCATGATATTAAAACAGAATCGCCTGAAAGCTCAGCATTAAACCCAAGTACTTGCGAAGCATATGTACCGGTACTGAATATTTTTTGTCCGTAGATATCATTTTTGCTGCCGACTGTTCCTTTGAAAACTGCTATTGCTCCCCCTTCTTCATCCGGAATTAAATTGAGATAACTTTTTTGCATGTTTTCAGAAGATGCGATTTTCACTCCATCCGGATTCCATACCAGTTTACCTTTTGAATCAATTTTTTGAATATATAAATCAGCAGAAGAATTATTATCTCTTTTATCAATCCAGGCGATAATTACATTACCTTTTTTATCGGAAATAATTCGCTGCCCAAATTGGTTACCCTTAACATTTAAAATCCTCTGTCCATTATTTCCCCACAGTCTTTCTCCGGCTGTATTAAATTTCTGGATAAAAACATCTTTAACTTTTTCAAACTCATTTGTCCAGCTAACTACAACACTGGAATCAACAATAGATATCTGAGGATTTAACTGACTGCCTTTTTGATAAGTTAAAAGTTTTCCTTCATCACCCCATAACAACTTACCTTGTTCTGAAACTAATTGCTGATAGACCTGCTTTGTACTGCCCTGATAATTGATTGCCACATACAAATTAGAATTGATTCTGCCAGCAGAGTAACCGATAGTGCTTGTATTTTTTTTAGAAAGAATAATTGGTTTATTTCCCCACTTCTTTGAACCCAACGCATCAATATACTGAGCCAAAATTGCTGATTTATTATTTATGATTTCTTGCCAGCAAATAAATGCTCCTCCCTTTCCATCGGGAATCACTTTTGTTTCACTTACCTTATTTCCGGTATTTGTTACAATACCTTTCGATGAATCGCTGAGAACTTTTCCGTTTAGATTTAATTTTTGAAAACGCACTGAATATGAAGACGGATTATTTCTGACTGTAAAACTTATAAACAAAGTACCGGAACGGTCTGTATTAATATCGTAATCAATTTTTTCACTTCTTGAATTTGTAAGTTTTATACCTGAAGTATTCCACAATCTCAAACCGGTTCGGGTAAGTTTTTGAACATATAAATCCGAATTTCTTTTATCATTTATTTCTTTCCAGATAACAATTGCATCACCACCCGGATCGCTGATGGCAACAGGATTTTCTTTTTTATTATTATTTGTTGTAACTGCTTTACCATCTGATCTGAAGCTTACTTGTCCATCTTTATTAAAGTGAAGAAAATAAATATCACTATTCAAATTGCTTTTTTTATCCTGCCAGAAAATGAATGCGCCTCCTTTTAAATCCGTTATGGCAGAAATATTAATCGGATCAGCAGGATCAGTAACCAATCTTGTATTAAAGTTTGGATCATTTATCCACTGAGCAAATGAATTGATTGACAGAAAAAATATTCCGGCTAACAATTCAACTATAAATCGATTATGTGTAAAAATACTATTCAATACCTGATAAACTTTTTTAATAATATGTGATAAAATCAGAATACTAAACTTTAATTTCTGACAAATTCAAGATCTTCATTAAACTGAACACTAACGAGTTTAGAGACTCCTTCCTCCTGCATTGTAACTCCATACAAAGTGTTTGCAGCTTCCATCGTGCGCTTGTTATGCGTTACAACTATAAATTGTGTGTCTTTACTAAATTCATCAAGAATTTTTGTAAATCGGTCTATGTTTGCATCATCAAGAGGAGCATCAATTTCATCAAGAATACAAAACGGACTTGGTTTAACAAGATAAATTGCGAATAGTAATGCTATCGCAGTTAATGTTTTTTCACCACCGGATAACAATTCAATTGATGTGGGGCGTTTGCCTTTGGGCTTTGCAACAATTTCAATTTTTGCTTCAAGCGGATCTTCAGATTCTTCAAGTTTCAGATCTGCTTCATCACCTGGATTAAACAAGCTTCGGAAAACCTTTATAAAGTTTTCACGAATTCTTTCAAATGTTTCCATAAACTGCGTCTGCGCAGTTGTATTAATTTCTTCAATTGTTGCAACAATATCTCTTTCAGATTCCACCAAATCGTCTCTCTGCTTGTGTAAAAAGTCTAGCCTTTCCTTTTCTTCCTGATATTCTGCGTGCGCAACACTATTAATCGGCCCAAGGTTTTTAACTCTTTGCTTCAAATCCTGCACTTCATTTGTCCGCTGGATAAAATCAAACATTTCAATATTGTCAAATTCTTTTTTCTCTAAAGTGATTGAATAATTTTCTTTGATATGCTCAACAACGTTGGAGCTCTTCATATCAAGCTCCTTGATAGTAATATCAAGTTTATGAATAGTATCGGAGAGAATTTCACGCTCGGTACGTAATGATTTTAACTGTATTTCCTTTTCGCCAACTTCATTTCTTAGTTTAACATATCTGGATTCAATTTCCTGTAATTGATTGTTGAGAAGAATTCTCTGACTATCAAGCTCTTCAAAATTTTTCTCAAGTGATACAAGCTGCTCTTCAATATTTTTAATCTCGCTTTCAGCCTGCGAGATATCATCTTTTCGCTTTGCAATTGAATTATTGATTGCCTGAATAGAATCCTCGGCGCGCTTTATAGCATTCTCAGTATTTCTTTTTTCACCAACCAATCTTTCAATCGAAAGATTAAGATTATTTCTGTTCTCGATTAAAGAATTACAGCTTTTTTCAATTTCGTTAAACTCTGTTTCTATTAACAGTTTTTTTCTTTCTTCAGAATCACGAAGTGCAATTTCTGCATTAAGCAAAGATTCGAGTTTTGATTTTTTATTATCAAACAGATTTGCCTCTGATGCGTGTTCTTTAATTTCAATCTGAATTCTGTCAACTTCATCTTTTGCTTTGTTCTTCTCAAACTCAAACTGTGCTATCTGTTTTTCAACATTTGCAAGATCATTTATCAGCAGCCTGCCTTTTTCAGAAAGAACTTTTAAATCAATAGAATTTAATTCTGCTTCCTTAATATTAATTGCTTTCTGAATTTCCAAGAGAGCATTTTCGTGTGAAGGAAATTCTTTTCTTAGATTTTCAAGAACCTGTTTTCTTCCAAACAATGAATCATCGAGCCGCGGAACCGAACCAGCTTCAATAATTCCATCTTTGGAAACAAAATCTCCGTTAAGCGTTGCAAAATTGTAGTTGCTGTATTTTGCACTTAACTCAAATGCTCTGTCAAGATCTTCAACGATGCAGATGTTTTTCAGAATCTTTACAAAAAATGGTTTCCACTTAACATCCGTGTTTATAAAATCACTTGCCCATCCGATAAATCCGCTTTCTTTAGCAAGTTTTTTTGATTTACGCCTGTCAAAAAATTTCTGAATTTTATCAATTAATCCTGCTCCATTCATATCCGCAAAGTGCGGAAGATAAAATGAAGCTTTCCCAACTTCATTTCTCTTTAAATATTCAATACCGCTTTTTAATTCTTCTAAAGTATCAACAAGAACATTGTTAAGATTATTCTTTAATGCTGCCTCAACTGCAAATCTGAATTTCTCATCCGAATCTCCGATATGAGCCAGAATTGTGCTACCATTCTTGGTCCAGCTCTGATCATCCAGCAAAGCCTTAGCACCTTTTGATACGCCTTCAAGATTATCGATCAGATTCTGAATAAAAATAATTTTATCCTTTAGAGATTTGATTAAACCTTTCTGATTAAGCTCCTTCTCTTTCAGTTCATTAAGCTCATGTTCCAGTTTTTCCTTCTGGCCTTGCTGTTCAAGATAGTTTGCTTCAGCTTCCGAAATCTTTTTTTGAATTTCTTCTTTATCATTCAGCAGCTCTTCTATATAGCCGACGGTTTTGGCAATGTTAGTTGTCAGCAGAAGAATTTTTTCGTTCAGTTTGCTTATGTGTTCATTCTTAGAAGCCAGTACCGCTTCAGTATTCTTCAAATCATTTTCTCGGGCGGTTATCTCTTTAAAGTTCTCAAGCAGCACATCAGACTGTTCTTTTAGTGCAGTTTTTTTCTGATCGAGAATGCTAAGCTGTTCTTCAAGCAGCTGATCCAGATTTAATTTTTCTTTTTCCTGATGAGAAATCTGAGTTGTATAATCAGAAATAATTGTTGCGCCTGTTTCAATAACAATTTTTGCTTCATTAAGCTGTGCATTCAGCTCGTTTAATTCTTCGGCGTATCTTTCTTTGTTTTTTAATAAAGAATTTTTTCGTTCCTGATTTAAAGAAATTGAGTTTTGGACATTAAATATTTTTTCTGTCTGTAAAGCAATTTCATTTCTTTTATCCTTCAGCTCATTTTCAATTTCAATCAGTCTTTCTCTGGTAGATTTTATTTCATCTTCAAGTTTTGCAATATCAGATTCAAAGAATACTTTGCGTTTAAAGTTTTCTTCTTTATTTCTTTTTGATTCCTCAATTCTCAAGCTGAATAAAGCAAGTTCACGTTCACATAAATCTAATTCAAGTTCTCGAAGCTGAGCACTTAAGACATTAAACCGATCTGCTTTTCGTGCCTGTCTTTCTAATGATGCAACCTTTTTTTCTACTTCAGAAACAATATCATTCACACGATTTAAATCCGCTTTAACTTCATCAAGTTTTCGCAGTGCCAATCTTCTTCTAAGCTTATATTTATTAACACCCGCAGCTTCTTCAAACATTGTACGGCGTTCTTCGGCTTTATTACTTAAAATAGTTTCAACCATTTTTAATTCGATAACAGAATATGCATTAGCACCAATTCCGGTATCCATAAAAAGGTTAGTAATATCTTTTAATCTGCAGATGTTTTTATTCAATAGGTATTCACTTTCACCTGATCTGAAAATGCGGCGGGTAATAGTTACATCCGTGTATTCTGTTGGCAGAATGCCTTTGGTGTTTTCAATTGTTAAGGATACTTCCGCCATTCCCATTGGTTTACGTGTAGCCGTGCCGTTAAAAATTACATTCTCCATTTTATCACTTCTCAAAACACCGCTTCTCTGCTCACCCAGGCACCAACGTAAAGCATCAACAACATTAGTTTTTCCGCAGCCGTTTGGTCCAACGATAGAGGTAATACCCTGATTAAAGTTAATCACAGTTTTTTGGGCAAATGATTTGAAACCTAGTATTTCAAGTTTTGATAGATACAAACTTTTCTAACCTATAATGTTGAATTGTTTTAATGTCAATTTAAGATAATCGAAAACTGAATTGTTTACTTCGTAGTAAATGAAGAATATCAAAAGCAAACCAAATAAAGAAAGCAATCCATAAAAGTAAATTGCCCCCGGTCTCACATCAAAGATTACAGATATGCCTTTGAAAAGTCTGTACAAAAGCCATTCATAGAATAAAATCAGAAATATATATATGTAAATGTTTCCAAGTCCCGCATTTAGTAATCTATAAAGTATTATACCAACAGGAATCAATAACACCATGGGAAGAAGAGACCAGACCACTGTAAAGAAAACACTTGAGAGATAAACTTTTGTTCTTACAAAAAACGATGCGGCTTTAATAACAATAGTAGTCAATATCATCAGGATAACTACAATTATAAAAAGCCAGATTAAAGCATTAAACGGATGCCATGCAAGATAACTGATTCCGGAAAGCAAGCCTGGGCTACCAAAAGAGACAAAAATCTTTTCAGCAAGTACATTATTTTTTATATAGAAAAATAAGTTGGCCAGAATTAATGCAGCTACAAGCGAAACAATTACTGCAAGAAAAAGAGTGTGATATGCCGAGATAATTCTTTGATCCCTGACATCAGCAAAGAAGTTGTATGGACGTAGCAGCGCACGTGAAGCATCTTCTCTGAATTTTCTTCCTGAGTTAACGAGTATTCCCATCAATAACGCAAGCAGCAAACCTGTAATTATAAATATCATTGGTGCATCATCTTTTTCACTTCCAATAGGGATGGTAACTTTTTCAGTGTTTCGCATTCGTGCAGATAAAACTTTATAAGCTAGTTTTTCCTGCTGTCTGTTTTCATCAACAATACCGATATTATATTTATTCTCAGCATCATAACCACTTGTAAGAGAGGGATAATCTCCACGAATATCATACATTGTATTTACAAAAAACCCCGAAAGCTTATTTTGCTCAAAGGTATTAAAAACATCATCGAAAAACTTTGCCTGAGCTTCATAAGAATACTTGTTTACGTATCCATCAGTCTGCCCAATGTTCACAGTATAAGTTGCCTCTCCAATCAGTACCTTCCCCTGCCCAACACTTGAAATAAAGTTATCAATTTCATTTTGCTTTTCGGCGGGTGGTTGGTTGAAAAATTCAATACCATACAAATCAAGATTTTCTATTTCATGGTTATCAAAGTCAACGAACGATGCATAAGTTAAAATATTTCTAGTCTTTTTTATCTGAGTTGATAATTCAGTTAAAAAGGCTCTGTGTTCATCAGACTTTAATAAATAAGAAGTCCCTAATCCAAATCCACCAATGGCTGAAAATTTCTCATAAGCTTTCATCAAACTTGAAAGATAATTTTTACCCCTAACAGAAAAATTCTGTGACCCAGCAAGTGCTTCGGGTAAATTTGCAATTGGTAATTCAACAAACGCAAACAATCCAATCTGTTCACAAAGTCTTAAATAATATGGATGAGGGAGCTGTTTTGCAAATCTAACTGAATTAAATCCTGCCTGCTTAATCTTTTCCAAATCACTTTCCATTCTGTCATACGAGGAAAGAGTTCCGTATTGATAGTATGAAGGTGTGTAAGTAACTCCATAAAGACTAAAATCTTTTCCGTTAAGAGATAAATTTTCTCTTGTTGATTCCAATCTGAAAATTGCAATACTCTGATCCTGAACATCTATTCTTTTATCGCCTCGCCAGAGCTCTAATCTTAAGATATAAACGGCAGGATTTTCAGGACTCCACATTACCGGAGCATTAATTGATGTGTTATTATTAATCTCAATCTGTTTATTCTGTTTAAGAATAAAATTTTTATCTTCTAACGATAAACTGGTCATTCCATCAGGAAAAAATATTTTTGTCCTTAAAATAAAACTTGTATTAAGATCGGTTGAATCGCTGGCTTTTCTAAATTCTTTGTTATCAACTACCGAGCTTATTGAAATACTGGCTTTATTGTTCTTAAAATCGAGCTCTGTTTTATAATGTAAATCTCTAATACTTACGTTGGGAGTTAAATGAAGATAGACGTCTTTAAATATTCCTCCAAAGTTTTGGGGAAACAAAAATCTTTGTTTAACAGGAATAGTATTTCTGGAATCAAGTTCATAAAAAAGTTTTACGGAAATTAAATTATCACTATCCGATTTAAGAATATCTCTTGGAAGAGAAATTGAAAACGGAAACTCACCACCCGGATGGCGATAAATTATTACTTTGTTAACAGAAATATCTGCGGAGTAATTTAATCCAAAGAAGTTAAGTGTAATTTTATTATCATTTAGCTGTTGTTTGGTCAGAGGAAAACTTTTTTCAAAAACTAAATCTGCTTTACCCTCAAAAATGGATGGAATGCGTACTTTAACTTTTCCTTTTTTTTCATCTTTAACTGGATAAACAGACCATACACCATTTAAAGGAATGATGTTTCTTGTGTCCGTTATATCAAAAAATAACTGGTCAGAAGAATTGATTTTATAATTTGGAAGATCTCTGAAAATTACTTGTGAAAATAATGGCTGAACAAAAATAATTGCGACTATAAACAGATTACAAAGTACATTTTTGCGGAAAATCATTCTTTGCTACAAAACTCCTTAAAAAATAAGTTACAAATATAACCTCAAATCGAAGGGATTGCAATGAAATGAAAGCCCGATTTGAGTCTAAAATCGGGCTTTTTGAAAGAAAATTAAATTCAGGGGCAAGGTACTTGCTGAATTAATAAATCTATTTTATAAGCAGCATTTTTTTAGATGCCACAAAACTTTGTCCTGCCTGCAGTTTATAAATGTAAACACCGCTTGCAAGTAAGCTTGCATCGAAATTTACTTCATAATATCCTGCATCTTTTTCTTCGTTAACCAAAGTTGCTACTTCTTTACCAAGTATATCACATACCTTTAGTGTAACCAAAGTCCCTCCTTTGGAGGGATTTAGGGAGGCTGGTATTTGATATTTTATTGTTGTACTTGGGTTAAATGGATTTGGAAAGTTTTGTTCAAGAGAAAATTCTTTTGGTAATAAATTATCTTCTAAAACAATTTC
>CAZCJF010000038.1:27625-30801 GCA_964499095.1 uncultured Ignavibacteriaceae bacterium | reverse complement strand
TCGTTTTTAAGTTTTTTGCTGGCTGTAGAAGTATCGTTTGCACAAATTAAAATAAGCCATACATTAAGTGATACCTCCAAGGCAAATCAATATCTTGATATTGCAAAAACTTTTGAAACATCTGCAACATACGACAGCTCAATCTTTTATTATGATAAAGCAAGAATAATATTTATAGAATTGAGTGAACGGTACAATGATACCAACTTAATTCAAAACGCCGTGTTTTGTTCCAATAAAATGGGCTGGAACCTTATGCTACAGGATAAATACCAGCAGTCGTTAAATATTCTGGAAACTAATCTTTCATTCGCTTTACAAAAACTTGGGGAAAATGATCAGGAAACTGCTCAGTGTTACAATAATATTGCAACAACTAACTGGCGTTTAGGTAACTATGACAAAGCATTATCTTTTTATCAAAAAGCTCATGCTATAATTAAGTCTTTGTATGGAGAAGAGAACATAAAGGCTGCAAATGTTTTGTTGAATATTGGTAATGTTTACGCTGATAAAGGATATTATGACAAATCAATTGATATACAATTAAAAGCGCTTTCAATCCAAATTAAAATTCTTGGTGAAGAGCATCAAAACATTGCTTCGAATTTTAATAATATAGGATTAACTTATAAACAAATTGGTGATTATGAAAAAGCTTTGGAATATTTGAATCGTGCATTAATACTAAGATTAAAATTATTAAAACCTAATCATCCGTTTCTTTCAAGCACATACAATAATATTGGCAATGTTCTGTTTGACTTAAAAAAATATGATGATGCAATTGAAATGCACAAAAAAGCACTTAAGATCAGATTAATAAATTTTGGTGAAGATAATCCACAGGTTGCGGCAAGTTATAATAACATTGGAAATTCCTTTTTCAGGAAAGAGAATTATGATTCGGCTTTGGCTATGTATCAGAAATCTCTTTCAATAAGAAATAAAGTGCTTGATAAAAACCATCCTGATTTAGCTTATAACTATATGAATATTGGTAGCATATACTCAGTAAAAAATGATTTTAATAATGCACTCAAGTATCATAATCTTGCATTATCATTAAGAAAAAACACTTTCGGAGAGAAACATCCTTTAACTGCAGGTGATTATTTAAATATTGCCGAAATCTTTCTTAAAAGGAAAGATTACGATTCTTCTCTTTATTTCTGCCAGAAGTCTATTGTCTCACTTGTTACAGATTTTAATGATTCAATTACTTATAGAAACCCGGAATTAAAAAATATTCTTTCACAGCAAAAACTTTTAGAAGCACTAATTCTTAAAGCAGAAATTTATTATCTGCTTTCCCAAAGAATTGATCTTGAAAAGCTTATTGCTTCTTTGGATACATATAACCTTGCAGCTGAACTACTTGATAAAATAAGAACCGGCTACAAAGCAGAAGAATCAAAATTATTTATCACTGAAAAAACAGGATTTCTGTTTGAAAAAGTCATCCGTGCCTGTAATGATGCTTACAAATTAACAAACGAAAATCTATATAAAGAAAAAGCGTTTTACTTTATAGAGAAAAGTAAGTCCGCAGTATTACAAACAGCTCTTAATGAATCAAAAGCAAAAACATTTTCAAACATTCCGGCAGATAAACTTGAAAAAGAAAAAGAACTAAAAGTAGCATTATCTTTTTATGAAACTGAATTGCTGAATGAGCAGAATAAAAAGCAGCCAATTGATAGTATTAAGATACAGGATTATCAGCAAAAACTTTTTTCTTACAATTACCAGTACGAAGAACTTATTAAAGAGCTTGAAAAAAATTACCAATCATACTTTGATCTTAAATATCGGGTAAAATCTAAATCTTTATCAGAAATACGATCCTCTCTTGTCAATAACTCTATTATTCTGGAATATTTTGTTGGAGACAGCAGCATTTATATTGCAGTAATTATTAAAGAAAAATATGAAATAGTTGAGATCAACAAGCCAAATAATTTTGAGTCGTTAATAATAGATTTTTACTCTTCAATATTAAAATCTGAAACAACTAAGTATATAAATTCTGCTAACAAGCTTACTGAATTGTTGATTCAACCAGTGTCTTCGTTGCTAAAATCAAAAAGCCGCCTGATTATAATTCCTCACGATGCATTATTTAAAGTTCCGTTTGAAGCTTTATTTACTATGGTGCAAAAAAACAACATAAAAGATTTTACAAAACTGAATTATCTGATTAAAGATTTTGATATCTCTTATCATTACTCGGCATCATTGTTTGTTGATTCGCAAAAAGAAACAAAAAACAACGCAACAAAAAATTTTATTGGTTTCGCTCCGGTATTTCCTAAAGATAATAAAATCGGATTTACTATTTCCAATTTTAATCCATCACTGTTGGCAGCGAATGATGAAGTGCTTCGCTCAGTCTCGGTTGATGGCAAAACTTTCGATGAGCTTAAATACAGCGAGTGGGAAGTTAACTCTATTATTGATCTTTTTATTGCAAATAAACCGGAAGAAATTAATACTGCATACTTTTATGCTGATGCAAAAGAGGATTCATTCAAATTAAATGTTAAGGATTACAAGATTGTTCACATTGCTTCTCACAGTTTTATGAATGAAGAACAGCCGGGCTTATCAGGAGTAGTATTTGCTCAACCGACTGATTCAAGTTTTAATGACGATGGAATTCTTTACTCAAGCGAAACATATAATCTGAATTTAAACGCAGACTTAATCGTGCTCAGCAGTTGTGAAAGCGGACTTGGAAAGCTATTCCGCGGCGAAGGAATGATGGCACTTAATCGCGGCTTTTTATATTCGGGAACTGACAACATAATTTTTTCTTTGTGGAAAATTCCGGATAAACATACCAGCGAACTTATGGTTGAGTTTTACAGACAAATGATTTCCGGTAAATCTTATTCAGAGTCTTTGAGATCGGCAAAGTTAAAGCTGATTAAGAATCAGGTTACAGCAAGACCAAGATCGTGGGCAGGATTTTTATTAATTGGTTGTGATTAAAAAAATAGACCTCTGATGACGCAGATTTATCAGAATTATTAGGTTGTGTTGATACTACTATTCAATTACTGGACATTATCTTTAGAAACTTTTGCAGAATTTAAATTATTAAATCTATTGCAGTTGACTTCAGTCAACTGCAAAGAGTGATAAAACTAATATTGGCTTTAGCCACATAATGA
>CAZCJF010000038.1:23069-27525 GCA_964499095.1 uncultured Ignavibacteriaceae bacterium | reverse complement strand
CTTCAGTCAACTGCAAAGAGTGATAAAACTAATATTGGCTTTAGCCACATAATGAATCGCAAGATGTGACTGAAGTCGGATTTTAAGTTCAGTATTAGTGGGGCTGTCCAAAAAATAATTTTCTCTGTCACACTGATTTTTATAACTTTTAGCATTTTTAAGTCAGTCTTCGACAAGCTCAGACTGACAAATTTAGACTTTTGGGACAGCCCCCAATAAATAGCTCTGAAACTAACACATCAGTTTAATTTCGCTGGCTGATGCTTGTGGTTACCATAAAAATTTTAATTTTCAAACAATCTCTTAAATTCTGGGGAATCCGCTTAATCTGCGTTCTATTGTCCTTTAACAAAATAAAATTTACTTACAAAAAGAACTTCTCTTTCATCTTCTATCTTCCAGTAATAAAGACCGGATTTAAGAGTCGAAGTTTTTAGTTTTAATTTATAATGAAGGTTATCAGTTTGAATTAACTGCACAGATTCAATTTCATTCTCTGAATTATCCAGAACAATCAATCGGACAGGAATATTTTCTTTCAATCTGAAATTGAAAAGGATTGCCGGAGTTTTTATTGTATCACCTAATGCAGGAGATAAAACTTTTTCAACGATGTTATTTAACGAACGAACATTTTCGTTTATCCACTCCTCGTAATATGGATTTGCTTTGAATGAAGGGCCGGACAATTCTGCAATTAAGTTATTCTGTTTTTCTTTTCCTTCAATTACTGATTCATCCTTTTTCAATTCTTCATTGACAAGATTTTTTAATGAATCTTTCTGATCAATGATGGCCATTTCATCTTTTACATTTTCAGGGCCTGTATTCAGAAGTGCATAGCCAATAAAAAGCAATATAATTATTGATGCAAATCCGACTGCCCACTTAAATGAATTTGAAGAACCGCCGAATATTTTATCGAACAAACTTTTTCTTTCAACAGATTCCTTTAAAGATTTTCCCTCGAGTTTAATCAAAGCAAATGCTTCTTCAGCTGCCTTAAGTTGTTTGAAGCATTCTTCACAACTGAAGTAATGTTCTTCAAATCTTAAACTTTCTTCATCCGAAAGCTCATTAAGAAGATACTTGCTAATCAGCTCTTCTTTATTTTTTAAATTACATTTCATTATTCTTGCCTTAATTATCTATTTGCAATAATTGTATTATTATTGAAAATATTTTTGTTTTTTTAGTTCCTTGAGTAAAAGTTTCAGTGCATAGTTGATTCTTTCGCTCACTCTTCGCTTTTCTATTCCGATCTGATGTGAAATTTCTTCGATGGAAAATTCGTCATAAACTCGCATTATAAGAACATCACGATACTTTTTGTCCAGTTTATTTAATGCTTTGGTTAATTTTTCTTTTTTTTCTGAATCAAGTATTTCTGAAAGAGGATTCCTGAAATCTTTTAATGAATGATATCTGTCAATATCCTCAGCAGGATTTTCTTTTTTCAGATTTCTGAAGTGCATTGCAACTACATTGCTCACAATTCCGGCAATGTAAGCTTCAAGCGGTTTTCCTTTCGAAGGATCAAATCTGCCTTTTCTTAAGCTTAATAAAATTGCTTGTCTGGCTTCGCTGAGAATATCCTTTTGATCACCCGAAGAAACTTTATTTCTTGATCTGGCGCGGACTAAAAATTCTATTCTTTCTTTAAAGTGTAAAAACAGATAATTCTCCGCATCAGTATCACCGGAAACAATTTTGTCTATTAAAGATTTTTCATTTAGTTCAAATGGCATAACGAAATATTATGAACAAAATGAAAAATCACAAAAATAGTTTTCAATATTTCCCCTCAATCTGCAAATAAGAGATAGAAAAACTAATAAAGACTTCTGAAAAATAAATCTTTAACTATTAGAATAGATTAAATCATTATATGTCATCCCAAAAGGGATTTTATTTACTTTTTTTAACAATACATCTATAAATATCTCATCCCTAACGGGATTTATTTTTCTTAATCCCAGAGGGATGGAATATTTGTAGAAACAGGAAGAAAAATAATAACAAAATGCCGTAGGCATGACACAAAATAATGCTAAACTAAATTAGAAATCAAACAATTAGCATATGTTCAATTATAATTAGATTCCTTTAGATTGTCGCCTATGCGTTTACACGGGAATGACAAATTTAATTTTTCAGAAGGCTCTAACAATTAAAAATTAAAATAAAATAAGAAAGTGAGGAAAGCAGTATGAGAATAATTTACACTATCATTCTACTGGTGTTGTTAGCCATTTCATTTAGCAAAGCGCAGTGGCAGCAAATTAATTCAGGGTTACCTGGCTCATCAGTTTACGGATTAGCTTTTGATGGACAATACACTTACGCAGGAACATCAATTGCGGGCGTTTATCGTTCTTCCAATAAAGGTAACAACTGGATTTCTGTTAATAACGGATTGCCGCAAAATAATGCCTGGGAGCTGTATTCACATAACGATACTCTTTTTGTTGGTTTCTATGGACCTGGTGCTTTTCGTTCAACTGATCACGGAAATACTTGGGATACATTACTTGTTGGTTCACTTAACAGTTCGGTTAGAGGTTTTACTGCATTAAACAATTATTTGTTTGCCGCTACCTGGGGAAGTGGAATTTTCAGATCTTCGGATGGCGGAAATAACTGGCAGGCTGTAAACAACGGATTAAATTATTTAACATTCTGGGATATAATTTCTGTTAGCGATACTCTTTTAGCTGCTAGTGTAGGCGGCGGTATTTATAGATCAACCAACAATGGACAGAGCTGGGCACAATCAAATAACGGTCTTAGTGCAAATACATCTTATAGATTAACAACATTAAACAACTATGTTTATTTGGGAACAGCTTACAGCGGCGTTTATCGCTCGTCAGATTTTGGTAAAAGTTGGGTTTCGATAGGACTAAACAATCAAACTATATATGCTTTATTGGCTTATGATACTTTACTTTTTACCGGAACTGCTAATGCTGGGGTTTTTATTTCTTTTGATTATGGAAATAACTGGGAGCCTTTTAACCAGGGAAATCCGCTCGGTTCTGTAGTTGAGTTGATATATGATAGTACATATATTTATGCAGCAACACTTGGCGGTGGTGTTTACCGATATAATAGAAATAATGTTACTTCAATAAATGAAATTAATTCAGAAGTTCCATCTTCTTTCGAGCTTTCACAGAACTATCCTAATCCATTTAATCCCACTACAAAAATAAAATTCAGCATCCCAAATGTAGGGTCTGAGCTTGCTCAGACCGTTTTGAAGGTTTATGATATTCTTGGAATTGAAGTAGCAACATTGGTGAATGAATATCAACCAGCAGGAATTTACGAAGTAAAATTTGATGCTTCCGGTTTATCAAGCGGAGTTTATTTCTACAAACTGCAAATCGGAACAAATATTCAATCGAAAAAAATGATATTGATGAAATAAAAATCACAATAATTTATTATAAAGTATCTAAAGGGAAAAAAATCAAATGAAATTAGAGAGTATAAAATTTAATTCATCATCTATCTTAATAATTTGCTTAGCACTTGTTCTTCTTTCCTGTTCCAAAGAGGACAGTGTAACAAATCCTGATGACAATAATTCTACTGACCCTGGTGCAAACAAAGAAGTAAAAATCACCAGCTTCACTCCCGCGAAACCAATGTGGGGCGATGTAATTGAAATTACCGGCGAAGGTTTTCCGAACAACATAAATGATGTGAGTGTATTTTTCCCGGGCAATCAGCTTGCGCTAAGCGATTCTGTTCCCACCGGTGCAGACGGTTATACCTGCAGAGGAACGGTCTTGGAAACTTCACCAACAAAATTGCGAGTAAAAATTCCATATAATACCTTTACCAATTCACAAGGGAATCCGGCTCCGCTAACAAAAAACAATGGCTATGGACAAATTGCCGTTAAAGTTAAAGACAAACCTCTTTATACAACCGCTGAATACTATATCTATTTCAAATCGGTTCCTTATATAAACTGGCAGGGAATTAGTCCGGTGGGCATTTCAGGGGTATATATAAGGCCGGGTGAAAAATTTAAAGTTGAAGGAAAAGGATTTGGCATTACGACATCCGAGGGGACGCTTTCGGTTAACGGTACATCAATTCCAATAGATTCGGTTTGGTTTAATCCTATTACTTATGGAGAAGGCTGCTGGAATATGATGGCAACTCTTCCCGCCGGGCTCGGAACAAAAACAAATGACTTAAGCACTTATAATATTAAATACATAAGATATGGTCGTTCTGTGGAATACACATTACAGGGAATATCATTACCAAAACTATCTGTGAGTGGTACTACGCTGCCTTCACAACTAACGCCAACATCCGCAACAGATTTTCATATTACAGGTAAACATCTTTATGCAAATGTAATCCGGTTTGGTGATGGGGCTTTTTCACAAGAAGTTGCGATTACAGGTGCAAGCCTAACGGCAACAGATGTAAC
>CAZCJF010000038.1:0-22969 GCA_964499095.1 uncultured Ignavibacteriaceae bacterium | reverse complement strand
CTTTTTCACAAGAAGTTGCGATTACAGGTGCAAGCCTAACGGCAACAGATGTAACCGCATTTGTACCTCTTGCAAATTTATTACCCCGTGGTGATAGAACTTATACTGTAATATTATATGATACTATTCTAAATGAAAGCTATGGTATTATTGGTTCGGTGAGGGTAATACCATGATTTTTACAGCGAAAATGTTAATCATTCAGATATATTCAATCCAAACACAAAAATAAAATTCAGCATCCCAGATGTAGGGACAGGGCTTGCCCTGTCCGTGTTAAAAGTTTACGACATTCTCGGCAACGAAGTTGCAACATTAGTAAACGAAGAAAAACCTGCCGGAAGTTATGAGGTCAATTTTGACGCTTCAGGTTTGAGCAGCGGAATTTATTTCTATAGATTAAAAGCCGGAAGTTTTATTGAAACTAGAAAAATGATACTGATTAAATAAATGATTTGCTGGACTACTATAAATAGCCAATAATTTTTTATTTTAACTTTCAATACTTAACTTTTGATAAGTTCAAATAAGAATTATGATTATTTAATATGACCAGAAATTTTACTTCATTTATTTTTTTTATACTGATATTCTTTTCCTCAAATCTAATTGCACAAATTTATCCTGACCAGAGTTATGTAATTAATATTGATTCAATCTTTCAGAAAATAGAATCAGTACAGGGGATAAAACTTAGTGATAATGGCAAGTATCTAACGCTTCAGGATGGAGCAATTAATGGCGAGGTAATATTAAAACCGCAAACTTCAGCATTTCCATTTAATCAAGCACTTCCATCGTGGAACGGAACTGCACCACAGAGTAACAGCGGCTTCAAAGTGCAGATGCGTTTTCCATATGCAGGCGGATGGTCCCCTTGGTTAACGGTCGGATTCTGGCAGGCAAATATCTGGTCAACTTATGGAACAAGAACATATGCCGAAGGCACTGTTGATATTGATTACGTGAAATTGAATACTTATGTAAGCTCCTGGCAGTTTAAAGTTATTATGACCAGAACTTCAACAGCGCAGCCTTCTCCAACTCTCCATCAGTTAAGTTTTTTTGTCAGTGATTCAAGAACAACAAGCAATGTTAACATTACACAGATTGTGATGGATAATCCTGCACAATTATTTATCCCGACAAATCACATTTATCAATACTCCGTTGATCCTGTGATTGGTGGAGATATTTGTTCTCCAACTTCTGTTTCTATGATACTTAAGAGTTACAACATTAATGTAGATCCTTATCAATTTGCACTAAGCA
Source organism: uncultured Ignavibacteriaceae bacterium (assembly GCA_964499095.1). Taxonomy (GTDB): domain Bacteria; phylum Bacteroidota; class Ignavibacteria; order Ignavibacteriales; family Ignavibacteriaceae; genus IGN3. Next base: position 21,697 of record CAZCJF010000038.1, on the reverse strand, counting down.
CTAGGGATCCATATTTTGATTTATTTGGTGTTTGGCCAAGAGTTGTACAAAATGCTTCCCAATATGGTTTGAAAGGTGTGGTAAACAGATATCGAACGTGGAGCCAAACACGGGAAGTGCTTGCGAATGGTGGAAGAATAGCAATGTCTTTGGGCTCACCTCTGTATCCAAATGGTCATCTCGTGATGCTTGCAGGATTTACAGCAGATGGCAGACCAATCGTACACGATCCTGCTAAATCTAATGGTTATAGTTATGTTTTTAATAAATCAGATTTATCTCAGTCTTGGTTTAATAAAGGTGGAATTGCATACACTTTTTATCTGGCTGATACCAGTTCTGTTTCAGATGTTGAGTTTGCAGATAACTCTGTACCGGTAAGTAATTTTGAACTCTTTCAGAACTATCCTAATCCTTTTAACCCAACTACAAAAATCAGTTGGCAGTTGCCAGTGGGCAGTCATCAAACTTTAAAGGTTTATGATGTACTTGGAAATGAAATAGCTGTGCTTGTGGATGAATACAGAGAGGCGGGAAGGTATGAAGTCTTCTTCAATGCCTCGGGATTACCGAGTGGTATTTATATCTGCAGATTAGAAGCAGGATATTTTAGCTCTGTTAAAAAATTAACTTTGATTAAATAACCTAAAGCTAACATAAAGAATTTTCATCAATCATTTTTTGATTTAGAAACTTTTGACCAATCACTGTAGCCCAGAAAATTTTTAGCTCTTACTCTCCAGAAAAATTCTCCGTCTATAGATTTTTTTAGCAAATAAGATGTTGATTGAATATTATTTTCTCTTCCAATCAGAAAAGAAAACAAAGAATCGGATGCAATCTCCAAATTGTATTCCCATGCATTTTTTGCAGGATACCATTTTAATCTGAATTTATCCTCTTCTTTTAATGCTGATATTAGAACAGGTGTAGATGGATTTTGAGTTGGCGGCTTAAAAATGTTACTACCAACTGCATCAAGAAGGGGAGTGTGGTTACCATCAAAATCCTGACCCAATGCCCAAATGATTATTCCACCAAGATTATTGTTGAACAGGTAACGTGATTTAGCCTGAATTGAATTAACATCCTCGAAGGAAATTATTTTGGAGTGGGTATCATTATATATAACAGGCACGCTGCAAACGGCATCCCATTCATATTTCCAGCTTTCAGCTATCAATTTTGAATTAGAATTTGGAAACAGGCTGGAACTTCCACCATCATTTTTAAGATAGAGAGCCGGAGAATTGAATTCTCTTCCATAAAATGGAATGCCGATCAGCATCTTTTCTTTCTGCATTCCTTTGCTTAAATAATATTTAACACTCTGATTAATCGAACCGCAAGTATCGAGTGGAGAAGAAGAAAGAGGTGAGTTGTGTCCGGAGTGATTTGACCACGAGCCGTGGAAATCGTAAGTCATAATACCAAACCAATCCAGATAATTGTTTAATTCCTCTACTGCATAACCGTTTCTGAAATCGCGTGAGGGTAATGCCGCTGATAAAAATTTTATTCCTGCTTCATTAAAAGCATTTCTCAAATCTTTAATCAATGAAACAAAATTTTCTCTATCATCTTTACGGGGATACTCCCAGTCAATATCAGCTCCATCGTAATTATGCTTTAAACAAAAATCGGTTAAATTTTTAATAAAATTATTTCTCGCAACATCATCAGAAGCAACATTGCTAAATCCTTCATCTCCACCCCAACCACCAACTGAAACCAAAACTTTGACTTTACTTTTATGAGCTTCATCAATCAATTCAGGATAAATAAAATTATCATCAACTATCAGATTTCCGGATGAATCAGGTTTTATGAAAGCATGACAAATGTGAGTTAAGTTTTTGTATTTGATATCTGTGTGTGAATAGAAAATTTTATTGTAGAATGGATAGTAACCAACAACAAGTTTTCTTTCTTCAGTATTCTCTTTCAGACCAAATTGGCTGAACAATCCTGTTATTGATAAAACAAAAAACGCGAATAAGATTCTCATCAAATTATTTTTTCCCGTATTCCTTTCCGGATTTTTCCAGTGATGAAAGATAGTATGTTAAACTTGCGGTACCATCCATAGTCGGTTCATTAGTTGAGTAATCACCGTAATCATCGTGGTAAACATGTTCATCTGACTGAAACTCTGAATATTCATCGCCATTTACAATTGTCAATCCGATTAAATACTTAAAAATATTGTTATAAATTGGTCCATCAACCAATCCACCAACAGGCTGATAATTTTCTTTTACCCAAAAGCAATTATGCGTGTCTGTGGGGGAATCACCATTTTCAGGTAAGCCGATTATCATACTTGTTCCCCATGGATTACAGCCAAACAACCAGTCTCTTAATGATGCTTCCATCTCATCATACATATCATTGTTTGTTGCTTGCTTGTAAAGATGCATGTGAGTTAAAATAGCCGCAACAAGATTATTGGAACACCAGATAAATGGAATTCCAATTTGGAAGGGATAATCTTTTCCCCGTCTGTACACTCTGTTAATTCCTTGCCAGAGATAATTTTTAAATCTATCAGAAATTTTTTTGTCACTTGATAGGGCAAGATAGTAATGTCCAAGATTTACAAACGGATACCATTGGTAATGTCTCGCTGAATCTGCGCCCATCCAGGGAGTTACAGGTTCAATTTCTCCCCAATAAGCTGCCTCCTCTAAAAAATTTTTTTCATTTGTGTTTATATAAAGTTGAATCGCAGCCAACTCGAGATCATCAACATAATTATCTTCTTCATAAAAATATGGTGATTTACAGCAAGCGGTTTGTGATACACCGAGATCAGTTTTGGCAAACTCATATGCTTCAAAAGATTTTTTTCTTAGAAGCTGAGCATATTCCGGATTTAATTCATTAAAAACTTTAGCACCCAATCCAAAAGCAGAAGAAAATTTTCCTGCAGTAGATGAAACTCCTGTTGTACGATTTAAATGTTTACAAATACCCTGCCTTTTACCTGTTAGAAAGTAAACAGGGCGACCAAATGGCATTCCGTAATTAACAGAATCCTGATTTGGTAATTTATAACCTGAATGATCTCTGTCATCTGCGATCTGATTAAACATCACACCATATTCCGGATTCATTTTGATTAACCAATCTAATCCCCATTTAGCCTCATCAAGGATATCAGGAATTCCGTTTGGATTATTATTTCCGTTTGCATCAAATAAATCACCAAACACTTCTTTATTTTGTTGATATGCAAACAACAACTGATAAACAGCATTTGCGGTTGTTGTAACATACTGTAGATAATCACTTGCATCGTGCCAGCCGCCTTTAACATCAATGTATTTTCCTGTTTTTTCAGGGTGGTCAACGATAAAACCATCGTGAGTGTGGCAGGAATCTTTTATAACCGGATTATAACCACATCTTTGTTGCCGCATATAGTTCAACAAAAAATCAGCGGTGCCATCATAAATCTTATTATTAATTTTAAATTTAGGCGAACTCACATCAGCAGCTTTAATAAAAAATTCTCCTTCTGTTTTAAGTTCACTAAAATCCAATCTGGCTGTTGAATTAAATGCCCCATATTTACCAAATGATTTAACCTTCCTGCTTGAAAGGATAAGATTTTCGGTCTGAGCATCGTACACATTAAATTCTGAAATCTCAATGTTTTTTTTACTAACAAACACAGCGACTTTAATATCCTCTGTTAAATATCCAAGTTGATTTATACGTATCCAGCTTTTTTCCTGTGCAGGAATATCAGTAATAAACATCAGGTAAATTATTAAAAGAAATTTGTTCATAATCTCTTTGATGAGTGAAATTGATTTTATCGATTTATTATTACCTCTAAAATATCATTTCAAATTACTTAATCAATAAGCAAAGCTTATAAAATCCTGCAGGATGTTGCTGTCAAAATTATCATCGCTTATATCATTTTGCGCTATATCACAGGACTAATAAAATCAGACTTAAGATTAGAAAATAATTTTAATCCGCTTGATTAAAGAAAATTACCGCTTACAACAATCTCCTTCACAAACAAAGCAGTATAAAATATTTTCACACCCAGAAATTAAATTCTTAAAGTTCATAGTTACAGGAGGTAAAATGTTACGATATATTCTCACAGTTTGTTTGATAAGCTTTCTCACATTATCTGTGAATGCAGCAAGTGGTAAATCACCCAAGATTGTCAAAGGTGTAATTGTTGATTCAGCAACTGCATCCGCTCTGCCATTTGCAAATATAACATTGCATAATAATTCCGATTCATCTTTTATTACAGGTGCTTCTTCGGATATGGAAGGAAAATTTGAATTAGAAAACATTCCGGAAGGAAATTACTTTTTGAAAGTAAGTTTTGTCGGATACAACACAAAATATTTATCAAGTATTGATTTGAATAGTAAGAATCAGGTTGATTTAGGTAAGATTGAACTTTCTAAAACAGCTTATGAGCTGGGAGAAACTCAGGTGGTTGGTGAAAAAGTAAGCGAAGAATTACATCTTGATAAAAAGGTAATCAACGTTTCTCAAAACTTAAATGCACAGGGCGGAACTGCTCTTGATGTGCTCGAGAATCAACCTTCTGTTAGAGTTGATCCTGACGGCACGGTTTATTTAAGAGGAAGTTCAAACTTTACAGTGTATGTTAATGGTAAGCCATATCCTCTTCAGGGTTCTGATGCGTTAAAGCAAATTTCTGCAAATTCAATTGAGAACATTGAGCTTATAACAAATCCTTCAGCAAGATATGATGCAGAGGGTTCAGCAGGAATAATTAACATCAACCTTAAAGCTCAAAGAGATTTATCTCTGAGCGGAATATTAAATCTTAATACTGGTACCGGTGATAAATACAATGCTGATGGTACAATAAATTATAACCTTAATGGATTAAGCCTTAACGCTGGTCTGGATTATCGTGATAATTTATTTCTGAATAACCAGGAGATAAGCCGTAACTCAAATATCAGTTCCGGATTTCAGAATAATAACACTCTTGTAAATATCAGGAACAAAAGACAGCAGTATTCCATAAGAGGCGGAATGGATTATACTATTGACAAACAAAATTCTTTGGGTCTTTCGCTTAGTGTCGGTGCAGTTGATATTAAAGGTAGCTTAAGCACTAAAGTTGCAAAAGATCAGCTTAGCCAAACTGATTATACCATTGTTAAAAACCAGATGAAAGTACCTGTTAAGTATGTTAATTCTTCTTTTAATTATCAGTATAAAATAGAACCTGATGTTAGCGATCTATACTTTGAAGCAACATATAATTATGTAGATATTCCTAACACACAAGTAACAGATGAATTTGCATCGGATGCAAGCTTTGGTTCGCTGACTGAATTATTGAGCAGTACTTCATATTCAACCGGTTCTAAAAGGAACGAAGGCAGAGCCAAATTAAATTATAAGAATAAGCTTTCAGATGTTTCAACGATTGAATCCGGAGTCCAGACTAATTATTCTTTCAGAAAACTAGATGTGCTGAACAAAATATTTGATAAAACCATAAATGATTATGTTATTGATAATAATCTTACAAACATTTTCGATTTAAGAAATAATGTTTATGCTGGATTTGTTTCATTTAATTCTCAGCTTGCCGGATTTAATTATATGCTTGGTTTAAGAGGCGAGTACACTGACAGAAATCTGGATCAGAAAACTTTAGGCGAAGCTTTTACTTATGAGAAAATGGATTACTTCCCATCTGTGAATGTTTCAAGAACAATTGAAGATCATCAGTTGCAATTTAGTTACAGCCGGAGAATCAACAGACCAAATGAAAATATGTTAAATCCGTTTCCGTTTTTCTCTGATCCAAATATCAGTGTATCCGGAAATCCGAAATTACGTTCAGAATACATAAATGCTTTTGAACTTAATTATCAGAAAATGTTTGGAAGTGTATTTTTCTCAACTCAGACATATTACAGAAAATCTTCTGACTCATTTGAACAAACTTTCTCAGTTGATTCAACCGGAAGATTAAACATAGTATTTGATAACAGCAGCAACAGCGATGTATATGGTGCCGAGATATCATCAAGCTTTTCATTATTTGAAATATTTAAGTTTGATCCGTCAGTAAATCTGTTTCAGACAAATCTGAAAGGAAATGTTGGAGGAATGAATATTGAGAAAGATTTCTTCAACTGGTCAGCACGATTAAATACAACTGTTACAATTACACCTGATACAAGATTTATGCTTTCTGCAAATTATATGAAATTTATTGATGCTCAGTCTGAATCAGATCCTTTTATGCAAATCAGTATGTCTTTGCGTCAGGAATTTATGGATAAAGCAATGTCATTAACGCTTCAGGCAAGAAACTTATTTAAAGCTGCAGATATTAAAGTTAACACCGGAGGTGCTAATTTTGACGCAAGAGCATTTATCAGACCAGAGTCACCAATATTTTCAGTAATGTTTACTTATAACTTTAACAACTTTAAGCGTACGCAAAGACTGAACGATAATATTGATGTGCCAACAGGGCTTTAATCTAAAGAGGCTGTCTCAATGAGGCAGCCTTTCTTTTTTTAATAGGTGAAAAACTTTTAAGGAAGTAAACTATTTTTATCTATCTGTTTTATCCATTCAGAAAAAATTCAAAGCAATCAAAAACAATAAAACTTTTTAGTAATCATTTCGGGATAAACAATTTTCTCATTCTGTAAAAAGATAAAGTTAATCCAACCATAGTTAAAATTAGAATGTGGACTAACGCACCTTTGATCTCTGAGTAATTAGCTCCCATAAAAGTTATACGGCTATAAATATCAAAAAAGGGAGTGCTTGGGAGTAGTTGAGAAATAAAGTATAATGATTTTGGCATTGCAAAATCAGGCCAGGCATAACCAGTTAAGAAAAATATTGGGTATGATGTAAACGATATTACTTGTAATGCCAATATTTTTCTTTTAAAAAATGATGCAACGAAAATTGATAGACTTATCATTGCAACTAAAAACAATATTGTGGCTGCAAATAATAATAAGTAGCTGCCAGCAAAATTTATTTTAAAGATTGAAAAATCTATTACAAAAAAGAAAATTGCATAACAGAAATAAATGATCAAATACAGCATCCCTTTACCAGTTAATGCTGCGGCAGTGCTGTAATTTGCTGTTGAGTACCAATTTAGTATTGTTCCAAATTCGCGTTCTTTTGCTATCGATTCGCCTAAACCAATAAATAATGTTTGCTGTAAAACTAAAATCAGAATAGCTGGAATAAGAAAATCACCATAAGCTACTGAGGAATTAAACAAATATTTAACATTATCTCTTAGTGGTTCAACAATCTCTTCGACTTGTTTAGGATTTATGCCTTTCATTTCAAATGCACGAAGTCTTGCCCGTTTATTATATTCAAGTACAACTTCATTTACAGATTTGTTAATATCATTTGAAGGAAGAAATCGCTGAGTGTTGAGATATAATTTTATTTCTGTTCCTTTATTTGATTTAATATGAGATTCAAAATCCTCAGGTATTATTATTACTCCCTGAACTTTATCTTTAAATAATAAATCCTTTGCTTCATCAAAATCAAAAATTTTATCGGTTACTTTTATCAACTGATTTGCATCTAAGTCAGAAATAAATTTTTGCGAAACAATTGTTCTATCCATATCCAATACGGCAACAGGAACTTCATTTTCACTTTTGTAGATGTAAAATGATCCGTAGAGCAATGAATAGAATACCGGAGCGATTAAAAGCATCATTATTAAATCAAAATCTTTGGATATAATCTCCAATTCTCTTTTGATTATTTGAATCAGTCCTGAAATTCTCAATTTCATTTTACACTCTCATTCATCAACATTAATTTCTTTATTTGATATCTTAAAGCGATAACAGTAATAGCAACAGATATAATAAGAAATATCAGTAAGTATAAAATTTCAGGGATGACATACTTTATCGGAACACCCATTTGAAATAGTTTTATATATCCCGATAAGAAATGAGTATAAGGTATAAGTTGTGCAATAATCGTAAAAAACTGAGGCATTGCCCAAAGGGGATAAGTTAATCCACTAAGAATGAATGCCGGTGTAACAATAAACAACGCCAACTCAGTTGCAAACATCTGATCTCTGAAAAGTGATGATATCATAATACCTAAAGCAAAAACAATAGTTGCAAAGTACATTAAAAATACAATTGCAAATATTGATGAAGCATGAATTTTAATATTAAATAAAGGAAAGATTATTCCGATCAGAATTATCAGATTCATAAAGTGAATAACAAGATGAGGTAATGATTTACCAATAATTATTACTGATATTTTATTCTCTGATAAATCGAGCAGTTGGTTAAAAGTATTATGGGTAAACTCTGAACTGAAAATCAGTACGGCAGCAACCATTATGACCATTAAATACGCAAAAGATGTTAACCCTGGTGCTAAATAATTAACATAGCTGTAATTCGGATTGTAGAGTACCATCGTTTCAATTTTAATTGGACTGATAATATCCATTGCCTGTTCATTCATCAATCCTGATGATCTTAACTTCTTGAGCAGTACTCCTCCGGAAACCGTTTTGATAATTTTTGCACCATCACTAAGTAAATAATTACTTATGATTATGTTGGATGAATTTATGAATAAAGTAACATCCACCTGCTTGCCAGATTTAATATCACGTTCCATATTCTTTGGGAAATAAAATGCACCACGAACGTTATCTTTTCTGAATTCTGATTTTAGTTCATCCATCGAATTAACATACTTAACAATCTTCATAGAACTTGCCGAGCCAGCATATCGGGTAAGTAATAAAGAAAGTTCGCTATGATCCTCGTCAAAAATGGCAATAGGAATTCCTCTGACTAATTCATTTGAGTAAACAAGAGCAAAGAACACAAACAGGATAACAGGTAAAACAAAGTAGAGTGTTGATATAGATTTTCTGCTTGTTATTCTTAAGAATTCTCTTTTGATTACTTTAAATAAAAGTGTCAAATATTTTTTAATGCGTTTCAAATTCATTACAAACTTTCAGTTGATTGATTATTTATTATCATTCTTGTAACTCAATGTTTACAGTCATTCCCGGTCTTAATCCATCAATTTTTTCTTTTGGTCTTAATCGTATCTCAAAAGTTTTTACATCAAAATCACCTTTTTGATTTGTCGGACGCCAGTTAGCAAAATCGCCCATCGGAGAAATATATGTTACTTCAAAATCATGTTCTTCATTTCCTAGTGCAGTAACTTTTCCTTTAAAGATTTTTCCTTTCGTAATTTTCTTCATATCAGTTTCTTTCAGCTGAAGTGTAACCCAAACATCATTTGGATCAAGAATTGTAAATACCGGATAACCAGCAGAAAGTATTTCTCCCACATCAACAATTTTTTTCTGGAGTTCACCGTCAATTGGACTTTTAATATAAATCTCATCCTTATATGCAAGTGCTTCTTTCAAACCATTCTCTGCCTGATATAAAAGTCCCTTTGCCATCTCGATTTCTTCATAACGAGTCCCTTTTAGAACCATATCAAATTTAGATTTTGCAGCGAGCATTTGCTCCATAGCAGCTTTATATTGGAATTCATAAACATCCTTTTCCTGCAAAGAAATAACACTATCCTGATACATCTTATACATTCTGTTCCAGGTTTTTTCAGCAAGATCAAATTGATGCTTTGCCTGTAAATACAGTTTTTCAACAGCGTCTTTCTCTTCAGGTCTTGCACCATTCAAAGCCATTTGATATTTAAATTTAGCGGCTTCAAGCTGTCCTTTTGTTTGTTCAACCTTAGCTTCAATTTCCTTGCTCTGAAGTTTTGCAAGAACCTGACCTTTTTTAACAAGTTCTCCTTCACTTACCAAAATGCTGTCAATTCTGCCAGGAATTTTAGAAGCAACATCAACATCAGTTATTTCTACCAATCCTGTAATAATTTTTTTATCATCGTCAAAGGATGAGGCAATCAGATAAATAATAGCTGCAATTGCCAATAAAACAGGTAGAGCTATAATTATGTTTTTCAAATTCTTTTTCATTTTACAATTCCTTTTTATTCCATATTGTTAAAACATTTTCAGGATTTCCTGTGATGAAGTATAATTCGGATAAAGATTTATAATATTCAAACAAGGCATTTTTACTTTCAATTAAATTTTTTTCTAAAGAAAGTTCGGCATCAATAACTTCAAGTGAAGTCCCAAGTCCGGTTTCAAATCTCTTTTCATTTAATCTCAAATTTTCTTTTGCAAGCGCAATGTTGGTTAATACTTTGTGATATTTCTCTTTGGCGTTCTGAACATCCTTGAAGTTCTTATTTACCAGGAGAGATATTTTTCTTTGTGTATCTACTTTCAGATAATTTACTTCTTCCTCAAGATGAATAGCAGATTGGATTTTGCTGTAATCTTTTAATCCATTAAAAAGATTAATGCTTGCCTGCACACCAACTGCCCAACGTGGCTCCAGAGCAGATAAATCATCAGGGATTAATTCATATTTACCAAATGCTGATATTGTAGGCAGAAAATTACTTCGTTCGATGTTGTACTTTTGAGTTGCAGCATCTTGCTTTAGTTCAAGAATTTTAAGCATCGGCTGATAATTCATTGCTTCGTTTATCAGAGTATCAAGATTATCAGTTGAAGATGAATAAAGTAGTGAATCAGAGATACTAACATCTTCATTCAAATCCATACCCAAAGAATTCTTAAAGGACAATAAAGCGACAGAAAATTTATTCTCATCTTCCATTAATCTAAGTTCTGCATCTGCAACAGCTACTTCAGCTCTCAACAGATTATAATTACCAATCAATCCTTCCTTAAGAAGTTTTTCTGCCTGCTCTTTATGTTTTATCATCACATTTAAAACATCTTTCCTGGTTTTGGTAACATCACTTAATAATACAACAGAAATATACGCCTGAATAGTCTCTTTAGTAACTTCATTTTGGATTTGTTTTAATTCATACTCGGCAGATTTTTTTTCATCGGATGTATAATTTTTTGCAGCGATTAATTTACCGCCCACAAACAATGGCTGAACAGCGATTAAAGTTGCTGTTTTATAATCCTGTTTTTTAAGAGTCTTTTCAAAAGAGGGCAGAAGATTATTAAGTTCATTCGAGTACTGACTATAGAGAACCGCACGTTGCATATCGCTCAAAGGCGTATTGTTTTGCAGAATATTGTAGATATTTGCAAACTCAACCTGAGTACCGGATTGCATTTTTATCATTGCTTCTCTAATAGGATTTAAATCAATTGAGAGAGGATCGTTAAGGTGATTATAGTTGCCAACCAGATTCACCTGAGGCAAAAAATTTCCCAGTGCTTCAAAATCAGAATATTTTTTTTGTTCAAGCTTTTCATTGTATTGCTTTATTTTCGGATTGTGTTTTATTGCATACTCAATAGCTTGATCAAGCGTAATTGATTGTGCATATCCTTTTACCGCAAATACTACGATAGCTAAAACAGGATAGAGTATTTTTATTTTTTTACAAAACATTTAGCAAAATCTCCATTTATAATGAATCATAATTCATTTATTGATTAAAAAATTTTTAGTTTATAAGAATACCTTTTTTCAGAAAGAATTTTACATTTTGACGTACAACATTTAACGGAAACTCGTTGGGTGACTGTGCCCATTGGTGCAGAAGATGTCTGACACCTCCAAATGTAAAATTTCTGAATACCTTTATATCAATGTTGGGATTAAAATATTTTTTCTGAATTCCTTCCCGCAATATTAATTCTCCAAGATCGAGAAATTTATTATAGAAAGGAGTAATCTTATTTTTCTTATCACGGAACAAGTGGTGTTCTTCACTAACAAAAACGACAGCTAAAGATGGATTCGAAATAAAAAGGTCAAAAACGACATCTATCATTGTTTCAAATTTTTCAACTGGATTTATGTCAGACCGGTTTGCCAGTACATTTGTTTCAAGATAGATTTTTTGCCATAGATCTTCAAATATTTTCAGAAGTATTGAATCTTTGTTTTTGAAATAAAGATATACGCTACCGGTTGCAATTTTAGCTTCTTCTGCAATCTTTGAAATCTTTGCTTGATGAAACCCTTCTTTAGCAAAAACTTTAACTGCAGCTTCAAGAATATCTTTTTCTTTATTTCCTTCTCTGACTCTCATAGTCAATAATTAAAAATGAATAGTGATTCAAAAATAGCATATCTGATTCCTCTTGTCAACATTATTAAATAATAATTGATTTAAATCAAGGGGGTAAAAAAATTTAGTGCAGCTATAAAAGGTTATTTAACAACAGTTAGTATTGAAAAGCTTGTTTACAACATTAAGATCGGTTGAAAGGAGTGATTTAAATTATCTAGAAAATATTTTACGGGAAAAGATTTCGTTTGTTCATATTATTTATCCATTCAGAAAAAGGAGTGAGTAAAGGCATTCCGGCGATTCTTCCTCCAAAGCCCATAAACCTGTGAAGAAACATTTGAATTTTTGTCGTTGAGATATTCTCAATCACATCGGGAAAAATCTTTAAATTGTTTTTTGCAGCCAGAGTTACAGTTTCATTATTCAATTTCTCATACAATTTCTTAACACGTAAGCTGCTTCTTAAATTGTTTTTTATGGATTCAAAATCAGTTTTTATAGAATCTGAACTGTCTTCTCTTTGAATTAATTGCAGCAAGCTATAAGCATTATTCCTTTGTATTGGTCCGTAAACTTCATTTAACTTTAAATTGGCGGCAATACTTGCCAGCTCCTCTAAAGAAATAAGAGGTCTTAATCCTGTTTCTCCCAATATATTAACAAGCGGATCTGTTTGCCCGAATGGTTTAATCAACTCACCAAAGTCAGCTCCCTCATTTAATTGATTTAGAATATCGCTGATCAAATCAAGATTACTTAAAGTTAAAATTCTAAGGTTAATTAATCTGCGATTGGATTTATCCTGCATTTCTTGTTGATAATATGAAAACAATTCTTCCTCAGATAGCCGAATTGAATCCAGTGAACTATTAAAATAAAACTGAGCCATATATTTTTCCCGCCAGAATCCTAAGTCTCTCATCACATCAGAATTTAAGTGTAATTGTCTCTTATATCCTTCTGAAGTAATGACCTGGTTGTTAATAAAATCTTTTAACTTCTGATTAAGTGTTCTGATTACCAGAATTGAATCAAGTTGATTTACGTAAAATCCGTTAAAAGCCAAATCACTCAAGAATTCTTTTGCAGTAATTTCTTTCTGTCCCGCTTTAAAGAGTGTTTTTTCGTACTGTGTAAAATTGTTTGATGTAAGAATATTAATAAAATCAGCCTCACTCATTTCAAAATATTCAACTGAATCATTTTCAGTTTTTTTTGCTTTTATTCTTTGCCAGATATCTTCAAAAATTATTTTCAGTGCTTCAGAATTAATATCTGTTTTGAATCCTTTTAAAAGCTGAGCATAATATTCATTATACCTCTGCTCAATTTTCCTGTTTCGGATGATATCTTTGATATTCTCTGTTGTTTTGCTGTCGCTAATATCAATTGGAGAAAAAGATTTATCTTTCACATAAAATAAAACCCAGTTCTGCTCAAACCTTTCCGGGATGCTAAATTCATTTACATTAAGACCAAATACTTTATTCTCAAGGTTTTCATCTTTCAATAATCCTAATTTAATCTCTGTCTCTTCGCTGTTATTTAGTATAGCTGGATTTGATTGTAAAAGTGAATCAAAATTTTGTTTTGAAATGAGCTTGCTGTAGAAGTTAAATAATTCATTTGAATCCGGAAGAACAATTGTAACAGCTTTAATTGTAACAGGGTATTTGCTTATCCCGTCCATAATTTCAGAAGTACTCAGTTTCACTTTATCCTTTACTTCTAATTTGAACAGTGCATCACGAACAAACATATCCTCGAGAGGTTTGAAGAAGAATTTAAATTTATCTGAAGATGATATGCCAATCCTTTCTGCTTCAGCAGCCCAAAGTTTTTCGGCAATTAAAGAATAAAGAAAGTCATATTTCAGAGAATCGGAAGGAAGGTACTGCTTATTAGAAATATAAGGAGATAGCTCATATCTTAACTTAAATTCTTTGGCTGTGATTTTTTGATTCCCAATCTGTGCAACAACTCTTTCATCTGATTGAGAGAATGCAACAGCACTAAAAAAGAAAAGTAAAATAAAAATAAATTGTAATTTCATTAATCTTGTTTACCTGAGAAAAAATTTATCTTTTAACTTTATATCCTGCGAAGAACTTCCAACCAGAATTTCAAACTCACCACTTTCAGCAACCCATTCTTTTGTTTTTGGATCGAAGTATGAAAGAGCTGATTTATCAATTATCATTTCAACGTCTTTTTCTTCGCCTGGGTTTAAACTTACTTTCTTAAATGATTTTAATTCCTTCACCGGACGATCAACAGAAGCTTTTATATCTTTAACATAAAGCTGAACTATTTCGCTGCCTTTTAATTTGCTTGTGTTTTTTAGTTTTAAACTCACTACTAATTTATCATTAGCATCAATTTCTTTTGATGACAATTTTAAGTCATTGTATTTGAATGAGGAATAACTTAATCCATAACCAAATGGGAAAAGTGGTTGAATGTTATTTCTCTCAAAATGTCTGTAGCCCACATAAATTCCATCTTCATATCGAGTTGTTCCATCTTCTTTTTTGTAAGTATTGAATGCTGAACAATCTTCCCACTTCATTGGAAAAGTAATAGGTAATTTTCCCGATGGATTTGTTTCGCCAAGTAAAACTTCTGCTATTGCATTGCCAGCTTGTTCACCTGCAAACCATGCTTCAATTAGTCCATCAACTTTGTCAATCCATCTATCCATCAAAACAGGAGAGCCGGTAGTTAAAACGACAACTATATTTTTGTTAACTTCAGATAACTTTTCAATAAACTCGTCTTGTTCATTGGGAAGGATAAGGTCTTTCCTATCAAACCCTTCACTCTCATAATTAGCATTTGTTCCTGCAAAAACTATTACAACATCAGAATATTTTGCAGCGTTAATTGCATCAACCAAAAGCTCATCGTTCGGTTTTCTCCATCCGAATTTCACAATTGCTCCTCCAACATTTTCGTAGTACTCAAGTTTTATTTTGTATAGTTGTCCTGCAACCAAATCCTTTGTAAAAGAATTTGTAAGATAAGCATGATCATTCCAATCATTTATAATAAGTTCATCATCAATGTACAGTCTTACTCCATCATCACTGCCCACATCAAAAGTATAAGTCTCTGATTTATCTGGTTTCAGATATCCAGTCCATCTTACAGAAAAATTATCTTTTGGAAAATCTTCAAACGGACCTTTATCATTCCACATAAAATTAACTTCTTTATCAACTACAACTTTTGCCGGTTTGCCTTTAAGATCCTTGTTTGTAAAGTATTCAGCATTCAATCCGTTTGTTTTTTGCTTTTTATCTGTAAACAAAAAATTATTTTCAATTACATTTGTTTCTCCATTAATAATCAGTCCCTGTGCAAAATTAATTTTAACTTTATCACCAATTTTATTTTGAAGTGCTTCAAGCGGACTAAGAGAATTAAACGGAACAACCATAGAACTTCCACCCCCGCCTGTAATTGCAACTTTGCTGTTCGGTCCAACCACAGTAATAGATTTAATTTTATTCAGATTCAATGGAAGAATTGAATTTTCATTTTTAAGCAATACAATTCCTTCTCTTGCAATATTTAAAGCGATTTGTTTGTGTTCTTCGGTGTTAACTTTTGTCGAATCATATTGATAATTATCAAACAAACCAATTGTAAACATCACTCGTAAAATTCTTCTTACCTTATCGTCAAGATGGGATTCAGAAAGTTCACCGCTTTTTATTTTTTGCAATAAAGAATCGTTACTTAAATATTTACTTTCCGGCATTTCTAAATCTAAGCCACCTTTAAAAACAGGAACAGAAGAATGAACAGCGCCCCAATCAGACATTACCAATCCATTGAATTTCCATTTATTTTTTAGAACATCAATTAACAGATAATCATTCTCGCTGCAATAATGTCCGTTTAATTTATTATAAGCACACATTACAGCAAGAACATTTGCTTCTTCAACTGCAGCTTTGAAAGCAGGGAAGTAAATTTCATTTAAAGTTCGTTCATCAACAATTGTGTTTACAAAATCGCGCTGATGTTCCTGGTTGTTAGCAGCAAAATGCTTTACAGTTGCAACAACATTTTCTTGCTGCACACCTTTTATGTAATTAACCGCAATTCGGGAAGTAAGAAACGGATCTTCACCAAAGCTTTCAAAATTTCTGCCGCCCATCGGAATGCGTGCAATGTTTACACAAGGTGCAAGTATTACATGTCTTCCTTTTGCTTTTGTTTCTGTTGCAAGAACTTTTCCAAATTCAGTAACGATTTCCGGATTCCATGTTGCACCAAGTAAAATTCCTGAAGGTAGTGCAGTTGAATTATCCCATCGAACACCAAGCGGACCATCAGCCATATTAAGCGGTGGAATGCCAAGTCGTTCAATTGCTTTTGTTTCAAACCCGGTGCCACCAATCATTTCAATTTTTTCTTCAAGTGTCATTCGTTTTAGCAGATCTTCAACTCGTTCTTCAATTAAAGCGTTTTTATTTTTATAAATCATTTCATCATCCGAATTATTTTTATATGAAAAACCAAGTAGAGCAATAGCAGTAATGCTTAACATCATAGAGAATATAATCGATGCTTTCATTTTACTGTCCTTTGTTTATTTTTTCAAAAATAGAACACAGATTTAACGGATCAAAATAATAGTAACGGATTGAAATCCGTTGAAATCAGTTTACTCTGTTCTGTCAATGTTCCCATTGTTTTTATAGTTGTTAGTTCGTCCAAAAAATAATTGAATCAATTAAGTGGCTTAATGAGTTGCCAATAATTAATACGAATTTTACACAAACAGTTTTACTTTACTCCAAGTGCCTTTAAATAACCCTTGTTTATCTCACAGTTTTTAAATTTAATGTTTTCTAAAAGGTCAGATAGAGCTTTCTTAATTATTTCTCTATCAGGTTTTGCATTTCTTATTTCTTCAAAATTTTTCTTCGGCAATTCAGCATACTTAATAATTTCGTCCCATTCTTGTGTCCTTACAAACTGAACCATTGCACGTGAAGAATCCATTTTTTTATATGGCCAGAAACACCACCCGATGTTATTAGCTTCAAGCAGAACCCTGAATGAATCAATCCAGGCATCCTCATTTTCACCGCTTTCACCAAGGTACATCGGCACGTTATGCTTAGCAGAAAAATCAACATAGTCCTGTATTTCTTTTTGGACTGGAGGCATCCAGTATTTGTGAAATGTATATGCCAGTTTATCATCAAAAGGTTTACCGAACATTGAGAAGTTAGTATTCCATTGTGCGCCGCCTAAAAAAATGATATGATTATTATCAACTTCTCTGATTGCGGAAGTAATTTTTTTATAAAGCGGTTCCAGCAGCTGATTAAGTTCTTCTTTATTTTCTCTGTAATGTGGAATTGGTTCGTTCAGCAAATCGTAACCGATTACTATCGTTTCATTTTTATATCTGTTAGCGATTTTTTTCCAGAGATCAATTGTAGTCTTTTGTGCCTGTTCATTTTCAAAGAGAAAAGGATAACCCCAGCTATCATCTATATTATCTCCGGTTTGACCACCGGGTGCAGCATGCAGATCCAGCAAGACGTAAAGATTTTCTTTTTTACACCATTTGATTACATCGTCTAATCTTTCAAATCCTTCCTCCAGCCATATCTCCGGATGATCTTCAACCAGAAAGAATTTAAAGTTGAACGGTACGCGGATATGATTTAATCCGGTTGACTTTATAAATGATATATCTTCTTTTGTGATATAATTGTCTCTGAAATTTTTCCAGAAAATTCTTGCATCATCAGCACCAATTAATTCTTTTATCGTATTATCAATTAACCTGAAGGAGTTAACATTTTGAAATCGGAACATATAACCTTCCGGATTCAGCCAGTTGCCAAGATTTATCCCTCTTAATAAAATGGTTTTGCCATCAGGAGTAATAAATTCTTTTCCTTTAACTGTAACAAATTCACTTGACTGAGAAAAAATTTTGGAGAGCAGTAAAAGAGAAAAGACAAAACTGACAAGGATTTTATTTTTTATTTTCATTTGATAATGGATTTTTATTTTGATTGCTTGACTGTGAATTAAAGATGAATAAACCTCTGCTGGCACAATGTGGACAGGATTTTTGTGCGATTATAAATTTTTCCGTTTTAAACTGATCTTCATTCTTTAGTAGCGATTTTATTTTATCTAAAAAATTAGCTGCTTTTTTCATTTAACATCTGACTTTTGACTTTTCACTTACTATGAAGTGATTGCTCTAAAAACCATTTATAAAGTTCTTCATTGTTATAAGTTTCTGTCCATGAATCATGATTAGCTTCAGGGTAAATAGTCAGCTTCACATTTGATCCGCAGTTTTTAAGTGCAGCAACCATATCTTCTGATGATTTAACAGGAACAACTACATCTTTTGCCCCGTGAAAAACCCAAATAGGAATATGAGCGATTGTGCTCGCCTTTGATGTATCAGCCCAACCACAAACTGGAGCTATTGCAGCAAATCTGTTAGGCTGTTCTATAGCTAAAGACCACGTTCCGTGTCCGCCCATACTTAAACCAGTTACATAAATTCTGTTTTTATCAACACGATAGTTAGCTTCAATTTCATCTAACAATTTGGAGAGGATATCAGTATTCCAAAACATTCTATCCGGACACTGCGGAGAGACAACAATAAATGGAAAATCTTTTCCTTCATTAATCAATTTGGGTAAACCATGAATTTTAACCTTTTCGATATCATCTCCACGTTCGCCTGCGCCATGTAAAAACAGCACTAATGGAAACTCCTTTTCCGTTTCATTATAATCTTTAGGCAGATAAAGGAGATAATTGGCAGAAAGTGTAATCTTTATTTCTTTTTCAAAATTATGTGCGGTCTGTCTTTCTTGCTGTGAAAAAGACGGTAAAACAAAAAATACAACAAGAAAAAAACCGAGTAATCTTTTCATTTTATTTCCAGAAAATTATTAGTGATTAATTTTTTTTATATACTCTT
Organism: uncultured Ignavibacteriaceae bacterium; assembly: GCA_964499095.1. GTDB lineage: Bacteria > Bacteroidota > Ignavibacteria > Ignavibacteriales > Ignavibacteriaceae > IGN3. The sequence continues at coordinate 2,574 of CAZCJF010000038.1, read as the reverse complement.
ACGTAATCAATTTCCATTTGTGCCGGGAATGCTGCCGGATCAATACCCTGTGCACCACCCCAATTTCCTCCAACGGCAAGATTTAAAATTAAATGAAATCTTTTATCGAACGGCCAGTACTGCCAGCCTTTGTTCTCATTATTAAAAGTGAAGTATTTTGTGTTATCAATGTAGAAGTCTATCCGATCTTCGAACCACTCAATTGCATATTTGTGAAATGCTGTTGTAGCGGTTGGAATTGTTAACTTGGCTGTTTTCTGAGTTCCAATAGTATGATTGTAAGTCAGAGTATGAATTGATCCGTGAACAACATTCGGATCATATCCAACGTGTTCCATAATATCAATTTCTCCGCTCTGAGGCCATCCACCATATTCCCAATCTGTTGAAAGCATCCAGATAGCAGGCCAGGTTCCTTTGCCTGTTGGAATTTTTGCATACGCTTCAATTCTTCCGTAAAGCCAATCACCTTTATATTTACTTCTAAGTCTTGCAGAAGTAAAATTTCTGTTTTGATAATTTTCCTGTATCGCTTTGATTACGAGCTTTCCATCCTGAATAAATGAGTTAGTTGGAAGGGCAGTGTAAAATTGTAATTCATTATTTCCGCCGCCATCTCCGTTCACTTCGTGTTCCCACTTACTTAAATCAATATTTGCTTTGTTAAATTCATCGTTCCAAACAAGTGTGTAACCAGGTATTTCCGGGATAGAATCGGTGGGAGCCGTTGTCGAATCTTCTTTACTGCAGCTTGCAAATGACATTGATACAAGCAAGAGAACAATAAGTATTGCTTTAGTTAATACATTCATTTTAATTCCTTACTGTTTTTTTTAATTGATAGAATTATTCGACTAATTCAAATTTTGATTCCAATACATCTACTGAATTAGTACCTGCAAATACTTTAAAGAAACCGGGCTCTGATTTGTAAGTCATATCTGCAGTTGTAAATCTTAAATCCTTTTCGTGTATCATAAACTTAACGGTTTTTACTTCTCCCTTTTTAAGAGATATTTTCTTGAATCCTTTTAACTCTTTAACGGGACGAGTTACACTTCCTACCAAATCCTGAACATATAACTGAACAACTTCTTCTCCATCATAGTTGCCGGTGTTTTTAACTTTCACTGACACAATAATTGAATCATTCATACTCATCCGTTCTTTACTTAATTCAAGATCATCATACTCAAATGTAGTGTAACTTAATCCATATCCAAAGGGATAAAGAGGAGTAAGAGGCAAGTCAAGATATTTTGAAGTGTAATGATTTACTAAATCTCCGGGTCTGCCTGTATTCTTGTGATTGTAATAAATTGGAATTTGCCCTACAGTTCTCGGAAACGTAACAGGCAGTTTGCCGCTCGGATTATAATCTCCAAACAAAACCTGAGCTATTGCATCACCTGCAGTTATGCCGGGAAACCATGTTTCTAAAATTGCAGGAACATTTTCATTAAACCAATTAATTGAAAGCGGTCTGCCATTCATTAATACAACAATAATAGGTTTACCGGTTTTATAAATAGCCTTTGCCAGTTCTTCCTGAACTCCCGGCAAATCAAGAGTTGAACGGCTGCAAGCTTCACCGCTCATATCTTTTCCTTCGCCAAGGCACAGAATTACCAAATCGGATTTGCTTGCAGTTTCAACAGCATCATTAAATCCAGCAGTTGATAAATCATTAATTTTACATCCTTCCGAATAGAGAATTTGTGTTTTGATCCCGGGATAATTTTTTAGCCCTTCAAGAATGCTTACCACATCGGATGAATCGCCCATAGCTTCCCATCCTCCTGTGGGATGATCTGTTGAATTTGCTAATGGACCAATCACAGCAATTTTTTTATAATCTTTTTTCAACGGTAGAATATTGTTTTCATTTTTTAACAGCACGAAAGATCTTTTCGCAACTTCAAGTGCGGCATCTTTTACTTCTTTGCTTAAAATAAATTTTGATTCACGTTCTTTGCTGCAATATTTAAACGGATCATCAAAAAGTCCGAGAATAAATTTTACCCTGAGAATTCTTCTTACTGATTCATCGATAGTTGCTTCAGAAACTTTTCCTTCATTCACCAACTCTTTAAGATGAGTAATATAAGATCGGGATTCCATGTCCATATCAAGTCCGGCGTTTAAAGCAATTTCACCGGCATGTTTCAAATCAACTGCAAAGCCATGATTGATTAATTCACCAATTGAGTTCCAGTCACTAACAACAAAGCCTTTAAACTGCCATTCATTTCTTAAAATATCTGTTAACAAATATTTACTTCCTGATGAAGGTACCCCACCAATTTCATTAAATGCTGCCATCAAAGTATAAACACCTGCATCAACAGCTGCTTTAAAAGGTGGTAAATAGACATCACGGAATGTTCTCTCAGAAAAATCAACAGTGTTATAATCTCGTCCGCCTTCTGCACCACCGTATCCTGCATAATGTTTAGCACAAGCTATAATGTTATGTTCAGAAAGGTTACCCTGATAACCTCGAACACGTGCAGCAGCCATTAAAGAGCCAAGATAGGGGTCTTCGCCGCTGCCTTCCATAATTCTGCCCCATCG
>CAZCJF010000037.1:0-30968 GCA_964499095.1 uncultured Ignavibacteriaceae bacterium | reverse complement strand
CCCATGCTTAATTTGATGAATGCAAGTGTTAATGCTATGGTTAAATTTATTGCTGATGCTCAGGTTTTTTATAGTTCATTAAATTCTTTTTAATAAATTTTGGTATGTGAATTTCTAAATGCTTAACAACCTTACAGAAAATATTCAGTTAATCTATCCGGAAATTGTTCTTTCAATTTCGCTTGTAGTTTTAATACTATTTGACCTGATATTTAATAAGCGAAAAAATGTTTTGCCTTTTATTTCCATAATCGGATTAGTGATTACTCTGATATTTGTTGTTATGCAGTTTGGAACTAATACCGGTGCTTTTACAATTTCTGAAAGTATTGCATTTCTTTCAGTTGATAACTACTCAGTTTTCTTCAAACTGATAATTTTAGTTTCAACTTTTTTTGTCGTACTATTCTCGATTTCATCAAGTGAAGTAATTTCTTGTTCGGATAGGCATGGTGAATATTACTCCCTTCTGTTCGGAATGGTAATAGGTATGTTTTTGTTGGTTTCAGCAAATGATTTAATACTAATTTATCTCTCAATTGAATTACTATCGTTGTCATCATATGTATTAGCCGGATTCGTAAAAACTTCCGTCAGAAATTCAGAAGCATCTTTAAAGTATCTTATCTATGGTGCTACTTCATCAGGAATAATGCTATTTGGAATTTCAATTCTTTACGGTATAACGGGCAGCACAAATCTTTTTGAAATTAATTCGATTTTAAGTGTACCGAGTACAACACACCTAACATTCTTAATCGCCGTCGTAATGATCTTTGTTGGTATTGGATTTAAAATTTCAATTGTACCATTCCACTTCTGGACACCTGACGTTTATGAAGGGGCTCCGATTTCAATAACAGCTTTTTTATCTGTAGCAAGTAAAGCAGCCGGATTTGCGGTATTAGTCAGATTTATCAAAATAACTTTTTCGGAAAGTCTTAGTAAAGCAGGCTATTGGGATTTATTTGATTATTTAGATTGGCAAACGTTATTAGTCTTATTCTCCATCATAACGATGACATTTGGAAATTTCGCAGCACTATGGCAAGATAATCTCAAAAGAATGCTGGCATATTCCAGTATTGCACATGCTGGTTACATTATGCTCGGTGTAGCAGTATTATCAGATCAGGGATTATCTGCTGTACTAATTTATTTTGCGATTTATATGTTTATGAATTTAGGTGCTTTCTTTGTAGTGATGCTTATCGCAAATAAAATTAATTCTGAAAACATTGATGACTATAAAGGATTAGGTTATTCAATACCATTTCTTGGAACTGCGCTTGCTATTTTTCTAATTTCTTTAACCGGTTGGCCACCAACTGCAGGGTTTATAGCAAAGCTGTATTTATTTATTGCACTTGTTGATGCTAATATGATAACTGTAGCAATAATCGCTCTTCTTAATACCGTGGTATCGCTTTATTATTATGTTAGAGTTTTGAAAGCATTATTCTTAGTTAGAAATGATAATAAAGTCGACATACAAATCTCTCCGCTTAATTTTGTGGTGATTATTTTACTGATCGCCCCGGTTTTAATCCTTGGTGTTTATTTTTCACCTCTGATAAATCTTGCTAAATCATCCATTCAGATTCTGGGATTTTAGAGTTAAAGGATTTTAATTTGATATTCTAAATCAAATTTGGTAAGTTAATACCCGACTATTTTAGTCTTATATTTTTATGCTTAAATTATCAAAAAAATCAGAATACGCACTTATGGCTGCCAGGTACATGGCACTGAATAATCATGGTCAGTCTGTAACTGCAAAAGAAATTTCTGAAAGCTATAAAATTTCATACGAGCTGGTTGCAAAAGTTTTGCAAAACCTGGTAAAAAAAGAAATCGTTGTTTCTTTTCAGGGTTCTAAAGGAGGATATGCGCTTAAAAAATCTCCATCTGAAATATCTTTGATTGAATTGATTCAATCTGTTGAACCAAACTATGGTATAACAGAATGTATCAGCGATTCCTTCTCTAAACAGGAATGCAGCTATTTTGATTGTTGTAAAATTAAAGACCCATTATTAGAGATTCAGAAAAAAATTGATAAAGTCTTTTATGAAACTAAATTATCTCACATCATTTAATTTATAAAATCTAACCTTTTGGGAGGAAAAATGAGTAAAAAAAATATCGACGAATTATTTGAGAGCCTGAAAAATGAGAATCAGGTTTTTCTAAATTATTTAAAAGCTAAGTTTCCATTATTTCATAACTCCAATTTCTTTAGCAGGGATTTTCAGTATGGTTTGATAGGATTTTTAGAAAAAAAAGGTATAGATATTAATTTTAATGAAGCAATGGAACTTTCTAAACTTTTATCTGATTATTATGAAAAACAGGGTATTTTTATAAAAACGAGTAAGCAGGCCTGGAGAGTAAATTATCCTGAATTTGCAACTACAAAACCAGGCGATCCATTTTCATTTTAGTTTATTTATTAAGGAGATATCGATGTCAAACACACAATTGGAAGCAGAAATAACAATCACCGAAAAAGCGGTAACCGAAATAAAAAAAATAATGGAAGAGAATAAAATCCCCGCAGATTTTGGATTAAGAGTTGGAGTAAAGGGCGGTGGATGTTCTGGTTTCACTTACTCACTTGGATTTGATCCTTCATCAAGAGAAGGTGATACCATAATTGAGCTAGAAGGATTAAAACTTTTTGTTGATGGTAAAAGTCTTTTTTATCTGTCAGGCACCCAACTGGATTACTCAAGTGGATTAAATGGTAAAGGATTTGTTTTTAATAATCCTAACGCAACCAAAACCTGTGGCTGCGGAGAATCATTCGGAGTTTAAAAAAGGTAAAATAATGCAGAGAAGAAAATTTATATATGCACTTGGTACAATACCAATTGTTTCAGCATTTTCAAAGATAGAAGGTCAAATAAAGAATTTTTCAAATAATATAAGGAGTGAAAATATCATGGCAAAATTTGAATTGCCCCAGCTTCCCTACTCGTATGATGCCCTGGAACCATACATTGATAAAGCAACAATGGAAATTCATCATACGAAACACCATAATGCATATGTAACAAATCTTAATAAAGCTGTTGAAGGAACTGAACTTGAGGGTAAATCATTGGATGAACTTTTTAAGATGATGTCAAAGGTTCCTCCTGCTGTTCGTAACAATGGCGGTGGACATTGGAATCATTCGCTATTCTGGACTCTGATGAAACAAAATGGAGGTGGAGTTCCATCCGGTAAGCTTGCTGATGCAATTAAATCTGCATTCGGCTCATTTGATGAATTTAAAGCAAAGTTCAATAATGCCGCAGCAACAAGATTCGGATCAGGTTGGGCTTGGTTGATAGTTCAGAATGGAAAACTTGTTGTAACATCAACACCTAATCAGGATAATCCATTAATGGATCTTGCCGATGAAAAAGGTACTCCAATTTTAGGATTAGATGTTTGGGAACATGCTTACTATCTCAAGTATCAGAACAGAAGACCTGAGTACATTGAAAATTGGTGGAATGTAGTCAACTGGGAAAAGGTTGCTGAACTTTATTCAAAAGCATAATTAATTATTTGCAGGGGTTGCTTAAAAGTGACCCCTCACTATGTAGCTATGAAAAAAGTAATCCCAATATTTCCTCTAAATTTAATCGTTTTCCCTCAATCAAAATATCCACTACATATATTTGAAGAGCGCTACAAAAAACTTGTCTCCAAGTGTTTAGATGAAAACAGTGGCTTTGGCATTGTAGCAACTTCAAATAAAAAACTTTTTGATGTTGGAGTTTACGTTGTTATTACTGATGTCATTAAAAAGTATGAAACCGGTGAATCAGATATCATTGTACAAGGCATTGAAAGATTTTTAATCAGTAATACTGCAATGCATCAAGATGGTTATCTATTAGCTGAAATTGAGCGCTACCTGGATAATGAATTTTTTGTTGACAATTCATTAGTAAACAAACTTAAAAATGATTTTGAGGAAATATTAAAACTTGCAAATTATAATTTAGAAAAAACCTTTTGGGATAGATTAGATAGATCTGAGTTCAAATCTTTTAAAATTGCTGAAAAATCTGGGTTAAGTTATGAGCAACAGCAAGAATTGCTGATCTTAAAGAGTGAAAATGAAAGGATAAACTATCTTATAAATTATTTTGGTTATGTAAAACAAAAGGTATCAGAATCTGATACCTTAAAAAGCATAATAATGAATGATGGTTATTTAATCTAATCTGATAAAGAACTACTGATTAAAATACTTTTCTCTTACATTTAATCTATTTATTGCCCGCGCAAGAGCAGCCTGAGCTCTTTCAATGTTTATTTCACTTGTTCTGTTTGCAAGTCTTTCCTCTGCTCTTTGTTTTGCCTTTAAAGCACGGTCCACATCAATATCACTTACAAGCTCAATAGAATCAGCAAGAACAGTAATGTTGTTATTTAAGACTTCTATGGTTCCCCCACCTGTTGAATAATAAGCAGAAGTGTTATCAGGCAAATCAACTTTAATCATTCCTATTTCAAACGTACTGATTATTGGAGCATGATTTACCAATACCTGAAATCTGCCTTTCGAACCCGGTACTGTAATAGATTTTACATTTCCCTTAAAGACAGATTTGGATGGAGTTACAATATCAAGAAACAATTCTGCCATCATTAAGCCATTTTCTTTGCGTTTTCAACCGCTTCTTCAATCGTACCAACATACATAAAGGCGGATTCAGGCAAATCATCATATTTCCCATCTATTATCCCTTTGAAACCACGAATGGTATCTTCAAGTTTTACATATTTCCCGGGTTTGCCAGTAAAAGCCTCTGCAACGTGGAAAGGCTGGCTGAAAAATCTTTGAATTCTTCTTGCCCGACGAACAATTATTTTATCCTCATCTGAAAGTTCATCCATACCAAGAATATTAATTATATCTTGTAAGTCCTTGTATTGTTGAAGAATCTCTTTACAATTCTTTGCAACATCATAGTGCTCCTGTCCAAGAATTCCCGGTTCCAAAATTCTTGAGGTAGAATCCAATGGATCTACTGCAGGGTAAATTCCAAGCTCGGATATCTGTCTGCTTAATACGGTTGTTGCATCAAGGTGAGCAAAAGCTGCAGCGGGAGCCGGATCTGTTAAATCATCTGCAGGGACGTAAATGGCTTGTACAGAAGTAATTGAGCCTTTATCTGTAGAAGTAATTCTCTCTTGTAATGCACCCATTTCAGTGGCAAGATTTGGCTGATAACCGACCGCAGAAGGCATTCTTCCCAGTAATGCAGAAACCTCTGATCCTGCTTGTGTAAATCTGAAAATGTTATCGATAAACAACAATACATCTCTTCCCTCTTCATCTCTAAAATACTCTGCAATAGACAAACCTGTTAAAGCAACTCTAAGTCTTGCTCCCGGTGGTTCATTCATCTGTCCGAAGACTAATGCCGTTTTATCAATTACACCGGATTCCTTCATCTCTAACCAAAGATCATTACCTTCACGAGTTCTTTCACCCACACCTGCAAATACTGAATATCCGCCATGCTGTTTTGCAATATTGTTGATTAGTTCCTGAATTATAACAGTTTTACCAACACCTGCACCACCAAATAATCCGGTTTTACCGCCCTTGCTATAAGGTTCCATCAGATCAATTACTTTTACTCCTGTTTCAAACATTTGTGTTTGAGTTGACAAATTCTTGAATGCAGGAGCTGGTCTGTGAATTGGATATCTTTTCTCTGCCTTTATTTCACCAAGTCCATCGATACCATCACCAACAACATTGATTAATCTTCCAAGCGTTTCAGGTCCAACCGGAACAGATATTGGTTTACCGGTATCAAAGCAATCCATACCTCTTACTAAACCATCAGTGGAATCCATAGCAACTGCTCTGACTCGGTCTTCCCCTAAGTGCTGTTGAACTTCAACTATAAGATCCTCTTTTTTCCCTTCGGTGGAAGTTCGTGGAATTCTGATAGCATTAAATATTTTAGGTAAATTTCCTTCTTCAAATTCAATATCTACTACAGGTCCGATTATTTGAATGATTTTTCCTCTGATTTCGCTCATATTATTCCTTAGTTAATAAAAATTGAGGTGTAAAATTATAGAAAGAGCCATTTTTATACAAATATTTGTATGTGCTATTGAACCCAAATTATTTCAAAAGTATCATCTTTTTAGTAATTGTAAAATCAGTTGTTTTGAGCTGATATAAGTAAATCCCACTTGCTAAATCTTTTCCATCAAAATCTATTGCCATAACGCCTGGCATTGCCATATCATTATACAATACTTTTACTTCCCTGCCCAAAATATCATATACAGATAAATTAATATGCTGCGTATTGGGGATTTCAAACCTGATTGTTGTTACTGGATTGAAAGGATTTGGATAGTTTTGGAATAACTGGTAATTGAATTCCGAAATCCCGTAATCTTCCACATTAGTAACCGGAATAATAAAGGTTCCTGTTCCACCGGATTCATTATATCTTTTCTTGAATTCCTGCATAAACTGGTTGGCAATTAATAAATCTTCTATAACCAGAGTGTTTTCATCGTTATCATTCTCTGCTGCATTTGACCAATTGTGAGAGCCTGTAACAGTTGTTGGATTACTTTCGGGGTATGATGCATCGAAGACTCCATATTTATGATGTAATGTAGGAGCAACACTTTGGAAAACATCTGCATATGTTTTGAGGTTATTAAACTGTGTTCCTGAATCATTAATATTATTGATTAAACCTTTAATGTCAGTTACACCTGAATTATACCTTTGATTGATGGAACTCTGAATATCAAACCTTGTAAATGATAGAATTGCAAAATATATATTGTAATTACTTCGGTTCACTTCGTTTATAATTTTGGAGGTTGTACCATCTGTCGGGCTAAAATATAGTTGCACCGGTCTGCCGCCAATTGTAAAACTATGTGGAGTATTATTCGATTTAAAGTAACCAAACTTTGCATTAGATGAATTTGGAGTATCTGAAGATGATCCCCACATTTCTTCAAATTCAATAGTATAGGCAGAAGCAATTGTAGGATCATTTATTTCAATTACGTTATTCTTCCAACCACTTTCTAATTGTGTTACATTCCATGAACCTGTCCATACCCAATCGTTGGTTGGGATAGTATCTCTTGCATCAAATACAAAGAATTTATTGTGCATTATCCCATTGAAAGTCTGAGTTTCGGGTGGGCGTTTACTAATCAATATTCCACTGTTGATAAGAGTCTGCATGCTGTTTTGTGTAGTACGACTATCATATACAACCCGAACTTTTACTCCTCTGTTTTTAGCTGCAATAAGGGCGGTGGCAATATTAGGTTTGTCCTGAAAACTATAAAGTGCAAGATCAATGGAATAGTTTGCAGCATTAATTCTTTCAATCAGTTTTTCCTCAAAGTTTACATTGCCTTTTGCTTCATTACAAGGAATTGCAACTGTGTTATCGACCGAAAAATTAAAATAGACATTAATTTTACCTAATTTGGGATCATTAGAAGCAGTAGTAACTGTTTTTAATTCGCTGGTACTCGTTCCAAAAGAATTTCTGGAATAGGCTTTATAGTAATAAAGAGTCGCTTGTTTAAGTCCGGTTATTTGTACCGTGTGATAAGTGGTATCGTTATTAATTACAACTGAATCTAATTCAAGAGCTGGTGTTAAACCATATTTTATCTGACTATTTCCATTTCTAGCGGTGTTAAAGTATACTTTAAAGGATGATGTATCTATTTCGGCTGCGATAACCGGATTAAGTATAAATGGCGAACCATCGTTTATAATATCTGAAAAGAAACGTGGCAGTATCTGGTAACCAGTATTATATGGTGCACTGTTCTTAAATTGACCGAGAATACCAATTATATCAACTTTACCTGAAGGAATTTGCTGACCAATTAAAGATGTTACATTATTATCAATCCTCAACCCTGCTGAAAGTGTTCCTGTCGCATCGGTGATATTGTAGTTTGTAGCACTTGCAAAGTTGCCGGTTGCATTGATAGTTACATTATTAATTCTTATCAGCAAACTTTCATATTCTTCAAAACCATTCCATTCCTGAGATGCAATTTGAGATATTGTAACAACTGTAGTATCAAAGCTGATGTTAGAAGTGTGTTTGGTAAATGTCGAGCCAGCTCTTCTGAAATCAAATTGTGTTAATCCGTTAAAATGGCTTAATACGGATGTGATTGTAACTGAATCACCAATATTTACCTGATTAGAAAAGCCTGTTCCGAAAATTGAAATGCCGCATATTGCATCCTGAATTGAAGCGGGTCCACCTGTGGTACCGAATTGATTTGATGAGGTAACAATCCCGGTTACTGTAAATGTTTTTCCTGTATCGATCGGAACGCCGTTAGCATCATTTCTTTTTAGCTCAGAAATTGGTACAACATTTTGAGTAAAAGATATTGTGGAAAAAAAAACAATAGAAAGAACAACAAACAATGAGAACTTTTTCATTTTAAATCCGTTGATAAAATGTATCTGACAATCCTGTTATTACCCGTATCGGCTACATATAAAATGTTATCAAAGTGAGCAAGTGCATAAGGTGAGTTAAACACATTTGAACCACCGAAACCAATTACTAAATCCCCAAATGAATTAAACTTGTAAATGCTATCCCGAGAAGTTTCAGCAACATAAATATTTCCGACATTATCCAACCCCACACCTTCAGGTCGTAAAAAGAAATTTGGTCTCATTAAATCACTGGCAGCAGGTGCCAAATTATTTTCGTATCCAGTAAATTCCTGTGAGCTGACATACCTTAACCATTGAGTTTTAAAGCTGTTCACACCAGTGAGCGAAATTATTATATCGTAATTCCTTTTATTAAAAGAAATCACTGAGCTAACTTTATTTACAGATAATATTCCTGTGCTATTTGGATCGAGCAAAGGGACACGACCTATCAGAGTATCTTTATTACCAATATTTCTAAATCTGAGTAAGGAATTATCAGGATCAATTAAATTAGAATTATTGGGACCCTGTCTGGCGATCAAATAGGAATTATCAAAAAAGACTGCAACGCCTGTATATTTTCTGTCAGGTTTATTTAAGTCTGATAATTGAGGAAGAATTCGTTTTACAGGTGCAATTGCAATTTGATGATTAACTGATACCAAATCAATTTTATAAACGGCACTGAATGTTTGTCCAAGTGTATCAAACTCACCGCAAACAATTAAATTATACTTATAATCCTGTGCAATTGAATTAGGTTTTTTGATAGAGATACTTCCAAGTCTCTGTCCATCAAGATTTAACATTACAATCTGGTTATTGTCTGTATCAGCAACGTAAATCAGTGGTTCACGACCAACAATTACATCTTGCGGCTGATTAAAGCCTGTCCAATCAGGATTTAGTTTAACAAATATTGTATCACCTGCAATGTTACCGGGGTTATCAGTGTTAAACTCAGTAAGGTCAAATTTATCAACACAACCTGTTGTAAAAAGTATAATTAATAACTGTAAAATGTATTTGAGATATTTTGAATTCATAAACTTAGTATTAAAGAAAATCTGTGTGCAGATCCTAATCTTGTAAAGTTAGAAAATGCATAATCAACCGAAACTTTTGCTATGCTGATTGGCAGACTAACACCTGCGCCAAATGAATAATTCTGCTCATCAACATTAAATTTGTATCCGGCACGCAGGTAGAACATTTTATTGTAAGAATACTCAGTGCCAACAACAAAATTTTCACTATTATCATTTGGATGATTTAGTTGAAAAGATGCAGTTAATCTGTTTATTTCATCTTCAACTGGCTCAAAAGCAAATCCGATTCTGAAAATTGTAGGTGGAGAAAAAGACTGCCATTCTGATTCTTTCCTGTTACCCACAAGCACAACCTCTCCATCGGGAGCCAGATCATTACCAAAATTTGAAACCGTTACAGCAAAACGAGTACTACCTAAACCAGTCCAGTAAAAAGTTCCAAGGTCGATCATCATACCGCGCATTTTTAATTTATCTAATGTCTCTTCCATATATCTGATAGTACCACCAAAACTAAATTGCTCAGTCATTTTTCTTGAGTATGTTAAAGCAATTGCAATATCATTAAAACCAAAATATTCACCTGTACCGAAAGGCGCGAATTCCGTTGTAACCTTCATCTTATCCATCGTTAAAGATGTAAAGGCAATACCAAAGGAGTTATCATTATCAAGATGATATACAGCACCTAAAAAATCGTGATTGATATCCACAACCCATTCATTGTGAGAAATAATTATTTGATTTTCAGAGAACTGAGATAAACCAGCAGGATTCCAATACAATGCTGATACATCATTAGCAACAGCAATAAAAGCATCACCCATAGCTGAAGCTCTTCCACCAACTCCTATCTTCAGAAATTGCACAGTTGATATGCCTGCTCTTTGTCCTCCAAGCACAGGAAACAACTGAGCTTTAATTTCAAAGCTCATCATCCCGATTAACAATATGAATAAAAATATTTTTTTCATTAAAATCTTAGGCTGAATCCAAATCTTATATTTCTTACAGTCAGATATCTTGCAGGATTTAAAGGATAAGGGCTTATTGGAGCCTGCAAATCAGGATATCTTGGATCGTTATAACTTCCCGGTAAATCATCTCCGTATTCATAAGCTTTTCCTGTTACCGGATTTATGATTGCTGAGTTTTTTGTATTCAATAAATTGTTTACCTCAACAAAAACAGAAAATTTTATGTTTGAGAGTACAAAATATTTTTCAAAGTTCAGATCAATCCAGAACCAATCAGCACCAACTTTACCGTATCTTTCATCTCGTACAAATTCATATTCTTTTCTTCCCTGTGCATCAACAGAGCCTGTAAAAACAGCCGGGGTGTATCTTTTACCAGATTGATAGAAAAAGCGTAGATATAAATTATAATCATCAAGGATACCTGAACCAAATCCAAAAAGAGGATTTCCTCTTTCAACATAAAAGCTGGTACTTAAAGTTGCGGTAACAGGTCTATCCCACGGAACAAATTGTTCTTTAATTGATTCCTGAAGATCTCCCTGTAAAACCAAAACTCCTTCATCAGCAGATGAGCTTTTACCGGTTACTATTGAATAGCTGAAAGACGCTGCACCATTAAACCATTTACCGATTCGCTTTTTATACTCAAGTTCAATTCCTCTGGATCTTGCATAATCCGAATTAACGTAAGTAATAAAACTCTGTGTAGAAAATCTTGCCGATCTAATGATTGCAGTTCTTGTGTTGACATAATCAAAAATGTCTTTGTAATATGCAGTTACTGTTAATACATCATCAGAAGAGAATTGAGTTTTGAGTCCTAATTCATAAGCCACGGTTGTTTCAGGATTTAAGTTTGGATTTCCAAATTTTTGAAACGATGACTGTGCATTTAATGGATTTAGCTTAGCGTACACAAACTGGGGCTTGGGCCACTTACTAAAATGTCCGTAAGAGAAAAACAATGTCTGGTTATCTGAAACCGGATGTGAAATTCCTAAGCGAGGACTAAGTCTTCCTTTCCATCGTCTGTTACCGAACCAACTGAATGAATCGTCTTTATATGCTTTTCTGATTTCATCAGGTATTGTTACCACATCAGGATTTTCTACTGCATCATCAACGTATTTTCCGGGAAACCAGAAATCAAATCTTAATCCAAAGTTTAATATCATACCTGAAAAATTGATGTTATCCTGAGCATAGAAAGAACCTACAGCGGGATAAACACGATATATATCGTTGTTTAATCCTAACTCACCAACCCATGGTTTGTAAATATCAATTACCTGCATATCCTGGAACTGAAAATTAAATCCCGCTTTAAATTTATTTTTTTCATCAAAGAAATTTGTTAAGTCACCGCGAATAGAATATTCCTGTACAAAATGGTCTCTCCAGGTATAAGGATTACCCACATCCCAAAATCCATCACCGGGGATAACACCAATCGTATCTCTGTTTAAGTTGTAATACTCTATAGGAAAAGTTACAATATCTTTTGGTTCGGTGTATTCATTCCACTTTCTGCCATTTGCATCCGCACGTAGGTTTGTAAAAAAGCTGCTGAGTTTTATTTCATAAAACATTTTGGGGCTTAATGTATGCGTAATCCCAAATGTATGATAGATGTTGTTATGCGTAAAAGTGTTTGCATTATCAAGAATATTTTGAAAAGTATATTGATAACCGGGACTTGGCTCAACATACTCAAGATTAGACTGCAACGACTGAGAGTTTTGATTAATGTTAACAGATTGATTGTATGAATAATAAAACTTTAAAGTCGGCGAATATTTATAAGTTAATTTTCCTAACCAGAACCAGCTGTTTTCAGACCTTGGAGCAAATCTGCTTCCATTAAAAATTGATGAATAAACATGGTTTGCTTTTGCTTTGCTATAACCCTGAGTTATCCCGTCTGTTATACCGCCATAAAAATTTCCAAAGAATGTTATTTGACCGGGAATATTTAATCCGATTGCCGGCAGGATAAAAGAAGTAATGGGTTCCGGTCCACTTAGATTTGCTTCAAGAATATCAGTATTAAATACATGATATGAAGATCTTTCTCCAAGATTATCACGCTTATAAGTAATCGTTCCGGAGTATTTACTGCTGCCCTCCCTTGTTCGGACATTTACAACACCAGAAGTTGCCTGCCCGAACTCAGCATTAAATCCACCTGTAATAACTTCAACCTCTTCAATTGCACTGGCACTTAATTGCAAACCAAATCCTGTTCCGGATAATGGATCCTGAACAGAAACGCCATCCAACAGGAATGCATTCTCATAAGATCTGCCGCCACGAATGTGAATTGCATTATCGGATTTTACCACACCTGATTGCTGACTCACAACATCGGTGATATTTTCGAGTACAGCCACTTCAAGTTCATCTTTAGAAATAGTTTTTTTACTCTGTGTTTCTTCAACATCCATCAAAGGTTTATCGCCAATTACAACCACATCCTGTCCAAGGGTTAGTACCGTTTCTTCAAGTTTAATGTCCAACTGTTTTGTTTTATTTGGCTCTATTGCGATTCCGGTGTATTCAACAGTTTTATATCCGATGAGAGAAACAGTAACGATATAGCTTCCGACAGAAATGTTATTTATTCTAAACTTACCATTAAAATCAGTAGCAGCGCCGTAATATGTTCCTTTGATGATAATGTTTACACCTGGAAGTGCTTCACCGGTAGCTGCATCTACAACCACACCGGATAAATTGCCGGTTTCTTGCGCGTAAAGATTTATAGCAATAACTAAAAACAATATCAGGCTGATATACTTCATTACGGGATCACTCCAAAATCTTCAAAAAAGATTTTTTCGAGAAGAGTATTAACACTTCCGGCTAATGAATTTGATTGATGCAATGGCAATCCAATAAAGAAAAGATTTTTACTTTTTGATCCGAAGCCAATGTTACCAAGTTGAACATTATTTCTGTCAGTTAAATCATAAATCTTATCTGTAACAATTTCATTTGGAGAAAATGATCTTACAAAAGAAATGGTTACTGATGTTTTTAATGGCGGATAATTGCTTCCATTTACAGGGATTGCATTTGCACCTAAAAGTAAAAATCCATTTGATAAAACTTTGCTTACGTTATCTACAGGCAGAAAACCTTGCAGTGAAGATAAATCAAATGAAAAGCTTGAGCTGGAATCCTGAAAAGTCATAGAGAAAGCAATTTTACCACCTGACTGAGTAAACTTATCTGTACAAATATTCAGCAGATCGAGTCTTGGATTTGAAGCAGAATACCAGAACACATACTTAAATAATTTAAGAGTTTCTAAAATGGTTACTGTTTCAAACGGCAATTTATTTTTTACCAGGTCAAACACATCATACTTGTTAATTAATGCTCCACTGTTTATTGTGTTGAAAGCAGTGTTGTAAAATTGAGTTGCTTGCAAATCAGTAGTTGAACTTCTGAAATCATCAAAAATAAGAACCTGACCTTTTGGTTTTTTAACATACCAGGTTGCAGATGTTTGAGGTAAACTTAATAACTCGGATTCTGCTCCAGAAAGATCAACTGCTTTAATATAAATTACATTGTTATCATTCAGTTTTAATCCGGTAAGTCTTTGAGAAAAAATATTTTGCGGATCAGAATTAATAAGAATTTCAAACTCAGGATTTGCCGATTCTAAATTTACTCCGCGCAATGTTACTAATCTTACAGATCCATTAAGTAACACAAAATTTGATGTATCATTTATGGCAAGCTTAATAGAAGTAATAGAAGCATCACCATCAAGATCAGAGGCATTCCATTTAAATGTCATCACAGGGAAAGATGTATCCGGAAGAAATGATAAATCATCCCATTGTATAACCGGCGGAGAATTTTTAATCGGGAAATTTGTTGAAGCAGGCGTTGGGTCTATCAAACCCAGGTCATAATAGAATTCACCATCATCATATCTGCCATTTGAATTTTTATCTATAAATGGTTCAGGACCGTAATCAATTCCATTTTGAAAGACACGTGAATCATATCTACCATTGCCCTGTGCATCTACTGCTGAGACTAAAAAATTGTAAGTCGTATCACTCGAACCTATTGGTAAGGCAAAAACACTATCATTTGCAGTTGTAAAACTCCATTTGTTATCTATTCCTTCCCATTTAAAGTAATATCCGATAATTAATCCATCAGGATCATCACCCCACCAACTTACCCTTAATCTGCTGGGCTGCTTTGAAACTGAAGAATCAGGATAAAGGAACAGCCCTGTGTTCGGAGGAATATTTCCGATTGGATTATCAGAAAAATCCTCCGTGCAGGAATAAAATAATATTGATGATAAGATCACCAAAAGTAAAAGATAAATTATATCTAATCTTCGGGCTTTCATCCTAAAAATTTTTTTTATTTAGATTTAGTGATAACAGCATTATTTAATGAGCATCATTTTTTTAGTTTGAGAAAAACCATTTGAATCTAATCGGTAGAAATATATTCCCGAAGGAAGATTTCCGGCATTAAATATTGCACTGTAATTACCGGGAATTTTATTCTCACTTACCAGAGTTGCAACTTCCTGTCCGAGCAAATTAAATATTTTAAGATTTACTAATCCTTCTTCTTTAATTGTAAAATTAATTCTTGTACTTGGATTAAATGGATTTGGATAATTTTGTGCAAGTTTATAGTCAAGCAGCGAGAGATTCTCATTTTTAACCGATGTAGTATAACCCACAAAATCATCTTCTTTTCTTGGGATCAATTTGTAATTACTGAATGAGAAATACATCACTCCGGTAAGTTCATCAAACTTATTTCCAGGGACAACTCTTATCGGAAGATTTTCTAATCCGGCTTCCCAGAAATTATGATAAGGATGATTTCCATCCTGCAATTCTACTCTTGTGTTAACTCCACTTTGATCAGCAACTAATATTTCACCGAAGTTAGAGTTGCCGGTAACATTTGGACCTGCACCGCCATCAGCATTCTCATCAGTAACAGTTACATTAGCGTACTTAACTAAAACACTTTCCCACTGCTCTGCGGAAACAGTACCACTTGGTTTTGTTCCTATATCTGCAGTAGAAATAAGTTGAGCTGCCGGAACATTCCTGCCCGTTGCATTAACAACAATTGCAGCAGAGCTTGAGCTATTTCCAATTTGTGTCTGACTAAAATTTTCATTCACAATTCCGGTAACTGTAACGCTGTCTCCACGATTAAGTAACAATGCATCCGTACCAAAAATCCTTATTCCGCTCCAGGGTCCGGTTCCGTTTTGAATTATAACCTGTGGGCCGACCGGAATATCGCTGGTATCGGCAGTAACAACTCCGCTCACTGTTACCGAGTAACCATTATAACCGCTAAAGTTTCCACCAAAAGGACTGTATTGAACATCCTGAATTGTTAGTGGTCTATTGAGAACAAGATAGAAATATCTGTTGCGGCTTGTATCTGTAGGAGTTGTAGCCACATTGCTCTGATTATCAACAGCTTGTATGAAAAAATCAATAACACAAGAATCTGTTTGCGAAGGTATCACTGCCTGATAAGTAGAATCGGTAGTGCTTGTCATTGCAACTTCAGTATTCACACCGGAATTTTTTCTCCAAAATAGTTTTGCACTTGCTACGGTTCCATCAGGATCTTTTATTTTTACCTGCACGGTTACATCTTGTCCTGGTGCAACAAGAACAGGATTTCTAACAATGTTTGAGATAATTGGCGGGAAAAGAGCAACTTTTACGTCTGGTGGATCACAAGGCATAATTATCATCGCATTTGGAAATCCGGAAACATTGTTTCTATTCTGAATATATCCTCTTACATACTCAAGTACTGTCCCTGCAATAGGTGCCGGTCTATTTCTGAAATAAGAACCTTCATTTCCAACAATAACTTCTGTGTTGTTTTCATCAAATATTGAGAACGAGCCACTACCAATGCTGTTTGAGCCAACTTTTACATTTCTCACTTCTACATAGACACCTTCCCATTTCTCAGCAAGGATATTTCCTGAGGTTGTTCCTTTAATATTTAAAGAATCTAAAGTTAATAAAACAGGTTTCGGTCTTTCTCTTATATCAATGATTGTAGAACCATCAAACTCAATAAGATTAAATTGTGTTGTGATATTGAATTCACTAACAACACCAGTAAACTTAGCAACTGTTCCTGAGTCTAAAGCATTAAAAGCTGCGCTTGATGGATTTGGAAATCTAACTAAGATCCCGCCGTATTCTGTTATACTTGTGTCTTGAAGATGAACTGCAGGTGCACCGGAAACCAGAACAGTTGCTCCATCCCTGTAAGTTGGATTCATAACAATGCCTGTTATTGTTACGGTGTCTCCATTAAACGGAGATGGTTTATCACCGTTTTTAAGTAATGAATCAGGATGCTGAAATTGTATATCTCTGATCGAAACTTCCGGATACTGTTGTGCAATAAGATTTAGTGAAAAACTAAATATTATTACAAAAGGCAGAAATAATTTTCTAAACATTTTTTACTCCTATTATTTTACAACTAAAAATTTTCCCGTTTTAATATTACCGGTTCTGTTGTTTTTAACCGTAAACAGATAGAGTCCGGTAGCAATTGCCTGATCATTATCAGTAATTAAATCCCATGCATGTTCACCACCGGCAAACTGCTGTTTACCATCACCAGCATAATTCTGAAACCATCGTAAATCAGAACCGTTGCTTTGCTGATCGTGCTGAATTCTTTTTACAATATCTCCCGCAAGAGTGTAAATGGTTATCTCGCATTCTGCAGGAAGATTATAAAAATAAATTTTTCTCAATCTTTCAGAAAATCCATCCCAGATAGCATTTCCATAATATGGATTAGGATAAACACCTATTTCAGTTTCTTCGTCTTCAACCGGAGTTGTGCCCGGCAATACTCTTTTTGCTGAGGTTAATGAACTAGATTCAAGGCTGCCAAGATTATTTGCTTTATCACCTTTATCAAAAGCGGTAACAGAAAAAACGTATTGCCAACCGTTTAACAAATTTGCAAGTTCAAATTTATAGTAATACTCAACAGTATCACCCGGAAATGTAACCGGCTCATTTAATCTGACAAAAGAAAATCCAGTATTATAACCAACGTCGTTTCCGGTACTATCAAATTCTGCAAGTAACACCAGTGACTTTTGCAAATTCTGTAAACTTGTTAAATCAAAACCAGCTTGAGTTCTGTATAATCTGTATCCTTCAAAATCTGATTTTCCGGAAATTGGATCAACAGAAAACTCTGCTCGTCTATCCCAATAAATAGAAACTCTCTGATCTTCAGGAATAACTTTTACAATAGGAGAAAGAGGTGGAGATGGCAGAATATATCTTGTGATTTTTTCATTACCATCCTGATCTTCTCCGGGATCTAAAATTCCGTTTCGATTTCTGTCCTCGCCAAAATATGCTCTTAATGCCCAGTCTGTATTGCTGTATAAAATAGATTTTTGCTCCTGATTATCAAGGCTGGCAGGGTCATTACCAAATTTTTTGGCTGTTACTATTGCAAACACAACGTTAATAGAATCACCGGGAGCTATTGTAGTAAATGGTCCATTCGAAAGAAATATTGATCTGTTTGATGGAGTTTTTAGTGTTGCGGGATTTATACCATCATTCCATCTGTTTGTACCGCCAAAGAATCCCTGCATTTTAGAATATCTGCCAATATCATCCTGAGGAGCAAAAAAGTTTGGATCATCTGTATTTCTGAATTGCCAGCTTACAAAATTCACTGTGGAAACTGAATCGCCCAATAATAAAATCTTATCAGACAATCTTGGTTCCGAACCGCAATATTGAATTCCAATATAGCTGTCAGTAAAACCAGGATCACCGGTTGCATCAAACTCGTATGCAATTTTTATTGAGTCGTTATATCCATTACCGCCTTTATTAAAAAATGCACTACCGCTTGGTCTGCCGGTTATTTTTGTATTCCTTACAACTGCATCAGTCCATAAGCCCACATAAACACTGTCAATAAATCTGTTGGATATATTTTTGATAGTGTAGTTCATAATCACAAAAAAATCTGCAAAAGGAAAATTCCAGGCGTAGCTCTCCTGATGAACTGAAATCCCAAGTGGATTGTGTCCCTCAATCACTTCTCCGTTTAGTAAAACTCTGCTGGTATCAGAATAATCCAGTACAAAATCCTGATGAGAAATTGCAAAGGGAGAATAATTACGTGAGTCAAAAAGTGAGGAGCGTTCTAGAACTTTGCTGCCTTTTGAATTAGTAAATTCAAATCCCCCGCCTCTGGCAGTAACAGAAGCAGCATCTACTGCACCAGTTGTAACAAACGGAACTGAACTGCCACGCACAAATCCGCCAACCCATAAACCTCCATCAAAAATATGTTCTATCCCGCTGCCTAACGGATATTCACAACTTGGTTGATCAGGCCAGAGGGCAAAGCCATGTCCGTAAGTTCCAAAGTTTGTAACTGTTAAACCAATATTGCCAACATTGGTGTACTTGGAATTATCATCATCAAGCGATTTATTAAGGATACTTTGATTTTCCTGAGCAGTTAAGATGAAAGTTAATGCGAAGAAGAACAGGAAAAATAATCTATGTGTAAGCTTCATTAAGTAAAAATATTTCGATACAAACTTGTTTGATTTACAGTTAAAAAATAGTCAGAATTTCTATAAAGTTAAACCGTTTTCAGTTAAATAATTATTATCACTTATTTTCAAAAATGGCGCGTGCATGCTGATCTGCATGATAAGAACTTCTGACCAGTGGTGATGATTCAACAATTTTAAATCCAATCTTTAGACCTTCTTCTTTGTACATTTTGAACTCATCAGGTGTTACAAACCTATCGACAGGTAAATGCATTTTTGTCGGCTGCAAATATTGCCCTATCGTTAAAATATCACAACCGTGATCAACCAGGTCCTTCATAAGTTCTAAAACTTCTTCAGGCTTTTCACCTATTCCAACCATTATTCCGCTTTTAGTTTTAAGCCCATTGGATTTAAACCATTTAATCAGGTCTAAACTTCTTTCATATTTTGCTTGTGGTCTAACAGCATGATAAAGTCTTGGTACTGTTTCAAGATTATGATTTAAAATGTCCGGTGGATATTGCATAATAATATTAAATGCACTTTCATCACCTTTAAAATCGGGAATTAATATTTCAACAGTGCAATCAGGTTTTTGTTCACGAATTAATCTGACACATTCTTTAAATATAGTTGCTCCGCCATCTTTTAATTCATCACGATTAACGGAGGTAATAACTACGTGCCGCAAATTTAATTCAACAACTGACTGAACAACACGAGTCGGTTCTTCAAGATCAAGTTCGTTTGGAATGCCAACTTTAATATTGCAAAAGCCGCAGCTTCTTGTGCAGGTATCACCAAGAATCATAAAAGTGGCGGTGCGGTGGTTCCAGCACTCTGAAATGTTCGGACACTTTGCTTCTTCGCAAACAGTATTAAGTTTTTGTCTGCGCATCAGGTTTTTTACATCTGAATAATTTTCACCAATAGGTAAACGTACTTTTAACCAATCTGGTCTTTTACCAGGATCTTTTTTTGCTTTTTCAGCTTCTTCTTTAAATGCTCTTTGATGTTGATTTATCATAATACAATGTTAAGAGAGACGTCACATTGAGCGAAGACGAAATGTGACTTAAGATTTAATAATGTCATACTTCGACTTCGCTCAGTATGAAAATTGATACTTAATTAAATTCCTTCAAAATTTTCTAATACTTCTTTTATATTCTTTAAGAATAATCCACCTAACATTCCGTCAATCAGGCGGTGATCGTGTGATAGTGTTAATGCCATTATGTATCTTACTGCAAAAGTATCTGAACCATCTACTTCTATCACAACAGGTTTTTTCTGAACAGCTCCAACTCCAAGAATTGCAACCTCAGGCTGATTTATAATTGGTGTCCCAAATATAGTTCCGAAAACACCATAGTTGGTTATTGTAAAAGTTCCATTTGAAATATCATCCGGAGTTAACTTTTTAGTTCTTGCTTTATTTGCAAGATCAGCAATTGCTTTTGCCAGTCCAATTACATTCCTATCACCCGCACCCTTTATGTTTGGTACAATTAATCCTGTTGGTTCGATTGCCACTGCAATTCCAAGGTTAATAAATTTTTTCTGGAGAATTACATTTCCATCTATGCTTGAATTTACCAGCGGATATTTCTTTAACGATTTAACAACAGCATCTGCAATAAATGCCATGTAAGTCAACTTAACATTTTCTTTCTTCAGTAGTTCATCTTTGTTGGCATTAATAAAATTGTGAATTCTTGTCATATCAACTTCGATTAGTTCTGTAACGTGAACGGAAGTATCTCTGCTATGAACCATGTGATCCATAATACGTTGGCGAATATTATCCATCGGTATTCTTTCAACATCTGCTTCATTATATACAACCTGAGATGTTGAAGGGATGTATTCAGATACCGCAGATTCCGTTTTAATTTCTTTCTTAACTTGCTGCTGTCCCTGCACCTTACCTTGTTTTCTTCTTTCGATATAACTTAAAATATCTTTTTTAGTTACACGTCCATCTAATCCACTTCCATCAATGGAATTTAATTCATCTAAACTTACATTTTCCTTTTGGGCAATACTTAAAACCAAAGGTGAATAAAATCCTGCAGCTGCACCTTTTTCTGATAATGATCTATCAGCTGATTTTGAAAAATTATCGCGCATTGAAAGAGGTTCATCGATTGCTGTTTCAGGTTTGATTATATTTTCTTTAGGTACAGAAGTGGTTTTAACATCTGCTGTAACCGCTAATTTTGCAACGATAGTACCGACTGCAACTGTTTCCTGTTCACCGACTAAAATCTCTGCTAATATTCCGGCATCGGGAGATGGAATTTCTGTATCAACTTTATCTGTACTAATCTCAAAAATAGTTTCATCTTTTTTTACTGCATCGCCAACTTTTTTATGCCATTTGATTATTGTTCCCTCCATTACGGATTCACCCATTTTAGGCATAGCAATTTCTATTAAGTTTGCGACTGAAGAAGTTTCAGGCTTGGGAGTATGTGTCTCAACTTCTGGTAATGGTTCTACATTTTTCGGTTCTGATTTTGCAGGTTCTTCTATACGATCTGAAGTTTTACTTTCAGGTTCACCCGAAGTTTGTATTCTTGCAACCACTGTTCCAACTTCAACGGTTTCACCTTCTTGAACAAGAATTTCAGAAATTACTCCTGATTCGGCAGCCGGAATTTCTGTATCAACCTTGTCGGTACTGATTTCAAAAATTATTTCATCTCGTTTAACAGTATCACCTACTTTTTTATGCCATTTAATTATGGTGCCTTCACTAACGCTCTCGCCCATTTTCGGCATTATGATATCCATTTTTTCTCCTATACTAAATCCTTTTAACAATACTTTTTGATTTTCTTATCGAATTCCGATTAATGAATTCTGAAAGTAAACATAAAAAAAATCTTTCTTCTTAAATCGTTAATCCTACTTCAATATTCTTCTGGAATGTTTGTGTCTTAGTGGCTCTGTGGTAGAATTCTTTGCCACAAAAACACGAAAGCACTAAATTCCACGAAACTTAATACATCAGAAGATTTTTTATTCCCTTATAAATCTCATCACGATTTGGGAGAACTTCATTTTCCAATATCGGTGCGTATGGAATATGGGAATCTTTTGCTGCGATTCTTTTAACAGGTGCATCCAAAAATTGGAAACAATTATCAGCTATCCTTGCAGCTATCTCAGAGCCAAATCCACCAAACAGAGTATCTTCATGAATGATTATAACTTTATTAGTTTTTTTAACTGAGTTATAAATAGTTTCTTCATCCAATGGAACAATCGTTCTGATATCAATTACTTCAACTGAGTAATCCTCATCTTCTAATTTTTTGGCAGCAAGCACAGAATCCCAAAGAGAAACTCCCCACGAAACTACTGTTACATCGCTTCCTTCTTTAACTACTTTAGCTTTACCAAATGGAAGCAAATAATTTTCATCAGGTTCAGGTGTAATGGCATAACTTTGTCTGTACAATCCTTTATGTTCACAGAACAGAACAGGATCTTTAATTCGGCAAGCAGTTTTTAATAAACCTTTTGCATCAGCCGCATTACTTGGATATGCAATGAATATTCCGGGAATGTGTGCAAAGAAAGCCTCAATATTTTGACTATGACAAAGTCCACCGTGAATATATCCGCCAACTGCAACACGTGTAACAACCGGTGCAGTCCATGCATTATTAGAACGATATCTCATCGTAGCTAATTCATTTTTCATTTGCATAAACGCCGGCCAGATATAATCACCAAATTGAATTTCTACAACCGGTTTGGCGCCTGTTAAAGACATACCAACAGCAACGCCCATTATACTTGCTTCGGCAAGTGGTGAGTTAAACACTCTTTTCTTGGTAAACCTTGTAGATAAACCTTTTGTCGCAGTAAAAACACCGCCTTTTGCATCTTCAATATCTTCACCAAATATGTACATATCCGGATTTTTTTCCATTTCTTCGTGAAGTGCATGATTTATAGCATCAACCATTACAATTTTACTACCCGCAGGTGTTGATGATTCATAATTGAGAGTATCCTTGAATCCACTTTCATCAAAAACATGCTTTATGGCAGTTTCTGCTTTAGGATCCGCTGATTTTAATGCACGTTCTGCTGCTTGATTGACTTCATCATTTACAATTGATTTAAGATCATCAAATTCTTTTTGAGATAAAAGATTTTTTGAAATCAAAACCTGAGCAAATTTTTCTATTGGATCTTTCTTTAAATCTTCTTCAAGTTCTTTTTTATCACGATATTTTTTTTGATCATCTGATGACGAGTGAGATTCTAATCGAACAACATCAGCTTCAATCAGAGCAGGTCCCTTCCCTGATTTGATGTATTCAATCGCATTTTGTAATTCTTCGAAAGATTTGAAGAAATCTGTCCCATCAATTCTTATTCTGTAAAGATTATGAAAGCCTGCCATCATTTCGGCAATTGAATTATCTTTGCCACCACTCTGATCCGAAACCCGCACAGAGATTGCATATTTATTATTTTGTATTACAAACAGCACCGGAAGCTTTTCTCTGCTTGCCCAGTTGACAGCTTCGTGAAATTCACCTTGTGAAGTTGTACCTTCACCACTGCTTACATACGAAATATTTCTCTCACCTTTTTTTACAGAAGCAAGTGCAGTTCCCACAGCCTGTAAAAACTGTGTGCCTGTTGGTGAAGACTGGGAAGGCAGATTGAAAGAAGTAGCACCCCAATGCACCGGTAATTGTCTGCCACCGCTTGCAGGATCATTTGCTTTAGCGAAAGTACCGAGAAATATTTCTTCGGGAGTTAGCCCTGCGGTTAGCACTGTAGCCATATCTCTGTAATACGGGAACAGCCAATCTTTTTTAGGATCTAGCGAAAGCCCAATTGCAAGTTGAACAGCTTCGTGTCCGGCACTTGCGATGTGGAAAAATGTTTTACCTTGCCTCAATAAGTTCATTGCTTTGTTATCAACTGCCCGCGATGTAAGCATCATTTTCAAGACATAAGTCAATTTATCTTTGTCAAAATCCTTGCTGCCGATTCTGATAGATAACTTTTTTCCGTTTGTAGGTTTCATCGAAGCTGCCTCCTTCGATTTTTCATTTACATTTAATTTTTTCTTAGACATAAAAACCCTTTTTATTAGGAAATGAAATTCATTATTTCATTTTTTGTTTTAAACTCTATCTGATCAAAGCTAAACTCTGAAACAAAACTGTTAATAATTTTCTCTTTTACTTCTGCTAAAGAAATTTCCGCACCAAGTTCTTTTTTTAGTGATGTTACTTCTTTATCAGAAATTCCACAAGGAATTATTCCATTAAAAAGATTCAGATCTGTATTAACATTAAAGGCAAAACCATGCATGGTAATCCAGCGGCTTACTTTTATTCCGATTGCACAAATTTTTCTTTCACCAGTCCAAACACCTGTATATTTTTCAACTCTTTTACCTGTGAGTCCGTATTCACCACAAACTTTAATAATAACTTCTTCAATTGCTCTGAGATACTTGTGTGTATCCTGCTTCCATTTAGTAAGATTAATTATCGGATATCCAACAATCTGCCCGGGTCCGTGATAAGTTATGTCTCCACCCCGATCAATATCATAAACGGAGATTTTATTTTCATCAAGAAAATTTTTATCACCTATAAGATTTTGCTTGTCAGCAGTTTTACCTAAAGTATAAGTGTGCGGATGCTCAAGCAAAAAAAGCACATCATCAATTTTATTTTCTACTCTAAGCTGATGAATAGCTTTTTGCAAATCCCAGGCATCTTTATAATCAATATAACCTAAATCACAATAAACTAATTTTCTTGGTTCTTTATTCATTGATTTTTTAATGTCATTTTAAATCCGACTCTAGTCGGTGAGAAATCTTTAACAAACAATTTTAAGATTTCTCCCTTTTGTCTAAATGACAAATTAATCTTTTTTCAAATCTTAAACTTGATCTTGAACTTAAACTTGTTCTCAAATATGTATCGCCTCACCATAAGCATTTGCTGCAGCTTCCATAATTGATTCAGATAAAGTTGGATGCGCGTGAACAGTCTTAATTATAGAATGACCGGTTGCTTCCATAGCTCTTGCGAGTGCAACTTCTGCAATCAATTCTGTTGCTTCACTTCCAATTATATGTCCACCGAGCAATTCACCATACTTAGCATCAAAAATCAGTTTCACAAAACCTTCTCTCTCGCCAACTGCAAATGCTTTTCCACTTGCCATAAATGGAAATTTACCAATCTTCAGTTCGTAACCAAGTTCTTTGGCTTTTGCTTCAGTTAATCCAACGCTTGCTACCTGAGGCTGACAGTACGTGCAGCCGGGAATGTTATCATAATCAATTTCAGGATTATGTATTCCTTTTATCCCTTCAACACAATGTATGCCTTCTGCCGATGCAACGTGTGCGAGCCAAGGGGGACCGATAACATCACCAATTGCATAAATGTTTGAAATATTTGTTCGATAAGTTTTTTTATCCACTTTAATATGATTCTTAAATAATTCTACGCCCAGCTCTTCTAATCCAAATCCTTCAACATTGCCGGTAACTCCTATTGCACTTAGAACTTTATCTGCTGATAATTCTTTTTTCTGACCATTATGATTTATGGTTACAAAAACTTTATTACCTTTTACTTCAGCTTTTTCAACCAATGTTTTGGTGAAGATATCTATTCCTCGTTTCTTAAAGTTCTTCTCCAATGCCTGAGAAACTTCTGTATCTTCAATGGGAAGAATGTTATCCAGCATTTCGATAATTGTAACTTTCGTTCCCAGAACAGAGTAGAAATATGCAAACTCAATTCCAATTGCACCTGCACCAATAACAATCATTTCTTTAGGAAGCTCATCCAGTATCATCGCCTCAGTACTTGTAATAATATTTTTTCTATCAACAGGAATATTTTGTAATATTTTAGGGCGGGCACCTGTGGCTATAATTATATTATCTGCAGAAATTGAATCGGATTTCTTACCATCTTTATCAAAAATATCAATCACATTATGACTTACCAGTTTACCAAATCCTCTAATCCTATCCACCTTATTTTTCTTGATCAGCATCTCAACATTTTTTGTAATCTTATCAGAAATATCTCTGCTTCTTTTTATAATTTCATTAAAATTAAAAGTGAGATCTTTTGGATAGATTCCAAAATCCTTTCCACAATTTTTAATATTATCATAAATTT
The DNA here is from genome assembly GCA_964499095.1 of uncultured Ignavibacteriaceae bacterium. Classification (GTDB taxonomy): domain Bacteria; phylum Bacteroidota; class Ignavibacteria; order Ignavibacteriales; family Ignavibacteriaceae; genus IGN3. The sequence goes on along the minus strand of CAZCJF010000037.1, from coordinate 4,656 downwards.
CTGCATTTTTAAGCAGAGATTTTGTTGGAATACAGCCCCAATTCAAACAAATGCCGCCTAAATTATCTTTATCAATAACTACGGATTTAAAGCCCAATTGTGCGGCTCTAATTGCTGCAACATAACCACCCGGTCCACCACCAAGTACAGCAATCTGATACTTATTAGCCATAAAAATTATTAACCTTGATTAGTTGATATTTGCGAGCCAAATATATGAAGTGATACAAGAAAATAAAATTTCAGGTATCATTTTTATGACTTATTAGTCATCCAAACACGGCTCATCCATTCCCCTCGGACAAATTTGAATCGGTAATAAACTTGCGGCATCATATTCCTTAAAAATTATTAGCTATTTGGAAATTTTAACATACTTATCTGCAACCTTAATCGGTATTGTGCTTGGATTACTTGGTGGTGGTGGATCAATTTTAACCGTACCGGTTTTGGTTTACTTTTTATCTATTCCTGCGTATGAAGCTACGGCTTATTCACTTTTTGTAGTTGGAGTTACCAGCTTTGCCGGATCAATAACATATTTTAGAAAAAAACTGGTTGATTTGAAGACAGCACTATTATTGTCATTGCCTTCATTTATGGGAGTTCTGCTTTCAAGAAAAATTATACTGCCAAATTTGCCTGATGTTCTTTTAAATACTGGAGATTTTTTGATTAGCAAAAATTTTGCAATAATGATTTTATTTTCTGCTTTGATGATACTTGCTTCTGTTTCAATGATTAGAAAAAATAAGGATATGAATTCGGAAATTTCCTCAGGCAGATTTTCTTTATTCATTAAATTTTTCTTTGTAGGAGTTTTTTTGGGTTTAGTAGGTGCAGGCGGTGGATTTCTGATTATTCCTTCTTTAATTTTTTTTGCCAAACTCCAAATGAAAGCTGCTGTTGGAACTTCACTTTTGATAATTGCTGCTAATTCTTTAACAGGATTTTTGGGTGACCTTACAACATCGCTGGTATTCGACTGGAACTTATTGTTCCTATTTTCTGCATTTGCTCTTATAGGAATTTTTATTGGAACAAAAGCCTCAGATTACATTGATAATAAAAAACTAAAACCGATATTTGGCTGGTTTGTTCTGGTTATGGGAATTTATATTATCATTAAAGAGTTATTACTTAAGTGAGTTTATAATTATAAAGGAGTAAAATGAGTACAAGTACACAAACAAATGTTATCAATCTGGATTCAGAATCATTTGCTGAAAAATACAGGAATGATCCTAATGCAGTTCTTTTGGATGTAAGAACTTTACAGGAATTTAATGCCGGTCATATTCCTGATTCAAAATTGATTGATATCTATCTACCAACTTTTGCTCAAAAAATAAGTGAGCTGGATAAAAATAAAAATTATTATATATACTGCAGAAGCGGTAACAGAAGCTATCACGCAGGTGTATTTATGCTGCAACAAGGTTTTAAGGCAGTTTACAACCTTGCAGATGGAATTCTTGATTGGCATGAACCATTAGAAAGATCATAGGAGGAAAAAATGTTCTTTAAACATATTTATGAAACAGGTTTAGCACAGGCAAGTTATCTTGTTGGATGCCAGGCAACAGGTGAAGCAATTGTTATCGATCCGAAAAGAGATATTGATACTTATCTTGAAATAGCTGAAAAAGAAAACTTAAAAATTACTCATATCGCCGAAACTCATATTCACGCAGACTTTCTAAGCGGTTCACGTGAATTGGCAAAAGCAACCGGTGCAGAAATTTATCTTTCTGATGAAGGCGGAGACGATTGGCAGTATCAATTTCCGCATATTGGATTAAAAGATAAAGATACCTTTAAAGTTGGTAATCTTAAATTTGAAGTGATGCATTCTCCCGGACACACTCCCGAACACATTTCATTCATCTTAACTGATACTGCAGCAAGTAATCATCCAGTTATGATATTTACAGGTGATTTTGTTTTTGTTGGTGATGTTGGAAGACCTGATCTTTTAGAAAAAGCTGCTGGAATAAAAGGCACACAGGAAGTTGGGGCTCATCAAATGTTTAATTCATTAAAAAAGTTTAAAGCACTCCCCGATCATATTCAGGTTTGGCCTGCACACGGCGCAGGTTCAGCTTGTGGCAAGGCACTAGGTGCTGTTCCAAGTTCAACCGTGGGTTATGAAAAGCTAACTAACTGGGCAATGAACATTGAAGATGAAAATCAATTTGTAAAAATCCTTTTGGATGGACAACCTGAACCGCCAAAATATTTTGCTATGATGAAAATATTAAATAAAGTCGGTCCAAAAATTCTCGGTTCGATTCCACATCCGGGCAGATTTAGTTTACATCAGTTTGAAAAAGCGGTAAAAGAAAATGTAAAGATTATTGATACACGAGATAAACTCGCTTTTGCAGGCGGTCATTTTCCGGGGAGCATTAATATTCAGGATAACTCTGCATTTTCTACCTGGGCTGGATGGATGATTAATTATGATGAACCATTTTTTCTCGTAGCAAGAGACAGTAGAATTGAATCTCTAACTAAAGCATTAATCAGAATCGGACTTGATAATGTAGTTGGCTACATAAACGATATGGATAAAATTGCAAATGCCGGTTATGAAATGGAAACGACAAAGCAGATGACTGTTCATCAGCTTAAAGAGGAAATAGATGATTACCATGTGCTTGATGTTAGAGGATACACTGAATTTAATGCGGGACATATAGAAGGTGCCGTTAATATTCATGCAGGTTATTTGAGTGAGAGATTAAATGAAATTCCCACCGATAAAAAAATTGTTGTGCATTGTGCAGGTGGCGACCGTTCTGCAATTGCTGCCAGCTTTTTACAGCTTCATGGATTCCAAAATGTTTATAATCTAACTTGCGGTATAAACGGCTGGAGGCAAGCTGGATATGAGCTGGCTAAAGAAAATATTGTTGAATCGTATGCCTGAACTGAGAGTAAATTAATTAAATTAGTGCCGCAGTAATGCGGCATTTTTTATGCGTGAGAAAGTATATCAAATAACAAATATTAAAAATTTTGAAGCTGATATTTCAGTATTAAGAATTACTGCTCTCTGGGCATTTAGCGAATCAGCTTTTGGTGGTATTCTTCATGCTCTCACAATTCCTTTGCGCGGAATTTTTATCAACGCTGCAGCTGTGTTGTTCATTTCATTGATTGCTTTACTTTCAAAAAACAGCAAAGAAATCTTAAAGTCAACCATAATTGTTATATTGATAAAAGCCCTGGTTAGTCCGCACTCCCCTTTAACTGCCTATTTAGCCGTTTCAATTCAGGGAATAATCGGATACTTATTATTTCTTAACAAAAATTTTTTTCGCACTTCTACCCTTCTTCTTGGAATGATCACATTACTTTTTTCTGGTGTGCAAAAAATTATTGTACTTACTGTACTATTTGGAAATAACCTTTGGAAATCAATAAACATTTTTATTAAGCAAGTAGCAAATGAATTTTTTAGTTTAGGTTTACATCCGGATATACATTATGGATTTTTATTGATAGGCATTTATGTTTTGATTCATTTAACTGCCGGAGTTATCATCGGAATTTATGCTGGCAGACTGCCAAATCGTTTAGGGAGTTTTTATAATCAGTTTACACCAATAAGTTTTGAAGATGATAATTTGGACTTGCCCCAAAAGGATAAGAAAGGTAAAAAGAAAAGCTGGTTGCTTCGTCCAACCGGATATTTAGTCATTTCAATCTTACTTATTGTACTGATTTACAGCTACTTTAATCCGAGTAAATCTGAAATTGCATCTGTTGAAATTTTAATCATGCTTATCAGATCAATTGTGCTCACATTTATTTGGTATGCATTGCTGGCACCTTTTGTAAAAAAAATGTTTCAAAAATTTATATCAGGTAAAAAATCTTTTTATGCAGATGAAATTGATGAAGTATTAAACCTGTTTCCACATTTCAAAAAGATTGTCGGATTTTCCTGGAAAGAATCGCAGAATTATAAAGGATTAAAAAGAATTAAATATTTTTTATCAACATCATTTTATTATTTATTGTTGACTAAATAATCAATGTCATTCCGTGATTGACTCGGAATCTTTTATGTTTATTTTATAATTCATTTATTGCTAATACTGTCGTGATTTCTAACTTTTAGTTAAATATTTAATAAGGAGTTATTTATGTCTCAATTACCAAAACGATTTGAAATGCTTCATCAGGATTATCCTGAAGTAGCAAAAGCTTATGAAGAGCTTGGTAAAGCTGTACACTCTTCAGGTCCGTTAAACGATAAAACAAGAGCATTTATTAAACTAGCTATTTCAACCGGTGCTGGATTAGAAGGTGCTGTTCATTCGCACACAAGAAAAGCTATTGAACTTGGGATATCGAAAGAAGAAATAAGACAAACAGTTTTACTCGCACTTCCAACAATTGGTTTACCATCAACAATGGCTGCGATGAGCTGGGTTGATGATATTCTTGAGAAGAATTAAAAAAGGAATTGTCTTCTTGAGTTGACTGTCATTCCCGTGGAAACGGGAATCCAAACACTCGACCAAAAAACGGATTCCTGCTTTTGCAGGAATGACAAATTGATAATACACATTTTTGTAAAGAATCACTGAATAGTAAACTACCACCGCCATAGGCGGTGGCTTTTTTTTGTTACCACCTCTTAAA
>CAZCJF010000036.1:0-31072 GCA_964499095.1 uncultured Ignavibacteriaceae bacterium | reverse complement strand
TCATCAATTTTAAAGATAGTGTTTAAGAATTCCGTTTTGTGAGATTGTGAAAACTCTTTTACATCTTCATCAACAAGCATTGCTAAACCGGAGATGCCAATTGAGGCGGTGAGTTTTATCCAATCATCTGATTCAAAATCTTTTGGAGAAGTAAATACGTCTCCCCCGACTTCAAAGAATTTTCCGAAATCTTTTTCTGCACTTTCTTCAATCTGCGGAAATGAGATTAAAGAAATGAGAACAACTAATAAAGTGGTGAGATGGAATCTCATTAAACGAGACGAGCAATTAATTGAAAAACTATGAAACTATTTTTGTAACTCTATTACTACTAACTTCTTTCCTTTTTTGTTACGGATATTGGTAGGTTTATAAGCTAATTCATAAACTGTGGATTTTTTTATAAATGATTTATACTTCAACTCAGCTTTTTGAAATTCCTCATCAAGATTTCCACCTTTCATTGCAACGATGAACGCCCTTTCCTTTACAAGCGGAAGAGAATATCTAAACAAAATTATAATTGGAACAGTAGCTCTGCTAACTATTAAATCAAAACTTCCCTTATACTTTTCGATAAACTCCGGACTTTCTACTCTTGCATTTTCTGCTATCACATTACTCAGCTTAAGCTTATCGATAAATTGTTTAACGGCATCTATTTTTTTACTAGTTGAATCAGCAAGCACCCCTCGGAGATCGGGTCGCATTATTGCAAGCGGAATTCCCGGGAATCCGCCACCCGTACCGATATCTAAAAATTTTGTAACCTTTTCCGGAAGAAACTTTGTGATGTATGCAGAAATAAAAATATGATTTTCAATAATATTTTCTTCATCTTTTCTGGAAATTAGGTTTACGGTTTTATTCTTTTCTGCTACAAGCTGAGCAAAAAAGGCAAGCCTTTCGTTTCTCATTGGTTCCGGATTAAACCCATTATCCCAGCAAAATGTTTGCAATTCTTTTAGATAATACTCCTGTTTGGTGGGCGGCATTAACAAAAACCTTCAAATTAGTTTTTCAAATATACCAACAAAACTGAAATATCTGAAGGTGTTACTCCAGAGATACGCGATGCCTGGCCAATAGACCGCGGCTTAATCTTGCTTAATTTTTCTCTTCCCTCAGTAGAGAGTTGCCTTAATTTATTATAGTCTAAAGTACCCGGAATTTTTGTGTCCTCATACTTTTCCAGTTTTGCTACAGATTCGTATTGCCTCTGAATATATCCTTCATATTTCAATTCTATTTCGGCTTGTTCAAGAGCCTTCTCGTCATTTAATAGATCAATAGCTATTTGTTCATTTGCTGAACCATTAAAGCTTAAAATCTGCTTCAGATTTATTTCAGGACGTTTACAGAGTTTTGAAATAGTCTCAGTAGAGTCAATTTCGTTGGATCCTATTTTTACTAAAAATTCATTTATTTCTCTGGCATGATATTTTTTAGATTGACAATAATTAATGCCACTAATAATTGTCCTTTCTCTTTTATTAACACGCTCAAATAATTTAGGATCGATTAAACCCAACTCGTAACCATATTTCATTAATCTTCTGTCTGCATTATCCTGCCTTAATAATAACCTGTGCTCTGCTCTGGATGTAAACATCCTATAGGGTTCATCTGTAGATTTTGTTACAAGATCATCAATTAAAACCCCTATGTAAGCTTCACTTCTTTTTAGAACAAAATCAGGTTTACCTTGCACTTTAAGTGCTGCATTAATTCCAGCAACCAAACCCTGGGCAGCTGCTTCCTCATAACCCGAGGTTCCATTAATTTGTCCGGCGAAATAAAGCCCTTCGATCAACTTTGTTTCCAAAGTTAAATCAACCTGATGCGGAGGAAAATAATCATACTCCACGGCATAACCTGCCCGAACCATTTCGACATTTTCCAGTCCCTTTATTTTTCTCAATGCTTCATACTGGATTTCTGCGTCGAGTGAGGATGAAAAGCCATTCAGATAAATTAAATCTGAGTCCAAACCTTCCGGTTCCAAAAAGAGTTGATGCTTTTCTTTGTCTGCAAACCGAACGATTTTGTCCTCTATCGATGGGCAATATCTTGGTCCGACTCCTTTAATTAATCCTGTAAATAAGGGTGAATTTGCGAATCCCTTCTCTAAAGTTTTATGGACGTTTTGATCTGTATATGTAATGTAACAACTCACTTGCGGAAGAAATGGAAATGCGTTTTTATCGGTTTGATGTGAAAAGGGCTGCGGGTTTTCATCACCGGGCTGTTCCTCTAAAATATTCCAGTTAATAGATTCTTTTTTTAGCCTTGGTGGGGTTCCTGTCTTTAATCTTCCGGATTCAAATCCCAGTCTTTCAAGTGATTCTGTTATGCCAATAGCAGGTTGTTCACCAAATCTTCCGCCGACTGTTTTGGTTAAACCAGTATGCATCAATCCATTTAGAAAAGTACCGGAAGATAATATTAGAGCTGCGCACCCTATCTCCCTGCCATCCGCTAACTTGATTCCTGAAATCTTTCCTCTTTCGGCAACAACCTCAACCGCAGACCCCTCAACTATTTCAAGGTTTGGGGTAGATGAGATAACCCGGTAAGCTTCTTCAGAATAAAGTTTTCTATCAGACTGACATCTTGGCGACCAGACAGCAGGACCCTTTGAGCGATTCAGCATTCGGAATTGGATACCGGTTCGATCTGCTATTTGTCCCATTACACCGCCCAACGCATCAATTTCTCTAACCAAATGTCCCTTGGCAGTCCCTCCGATTGCGGGGTTACAGGACATTCTGCCCATTGCATATCTATCCATCGTGATAAGCCCAACGCTACATCCCATTCGAGCACCAGCAGACGCCGCTTCAATTCCGGCGTGTCCGCCACCAACGACAATTATATCATATTTTTTCATTTTAAGCTTGTTTTCTAAATTATCCTGTTTTCACGTGAAACAAAATAAATCGACTAATAACAAAAAGTTTCAGTTTCACGTGAAACTGAAACGCTACTTTCCAATACAAAATTTCATAAAAATATTATTTAAAATATCGTCTGATGTCACCTCTCCTATGATCTCGGCAAGGCTCATTTCTGCATTTCTCAGATCCACGGCTATGAATTCTCCACTCATTTTGCCCAAAATAGATTCACGTGCGTTAATCAAATTTTCCCTGCATCTCTTAAGACAATTATGATGTCTTAAACTAGTAATTATTGCGGTCTTTTCTGTATAATTTTCATTACCGATTGCTTTCTCCCGTAATTTATCAAATAGATCATCTATCCCCTCGCCTGTTTTTGCAGAAATTTTAACATCTGCCTCGAAGGAAATATCTCTATTAAGATCAATCTTATTTACTGCTTTCAGAATTTTATCGGCACTAGTTAGCTTCAGCAAATCTATTAAAAGATCCTTAGATTCATTCTGTAAAGAATCCTCAACAAGTATAACTACATCTGCATTTCTTACGGTTTCGCGGCTTCTAAAAATTCCCTCTCTCTCTATAAAATCATCAGAAATTCTTATTCCAGCGGTGTCAAATAGTCTAAATAGAATACCATTGATTGAAACTTCCTCACGAATTACATCTCTTGTTGTTCCCGGGATCTCGCTAACTATTGCCCTGGATTCTTTAAGAATATAATTAAGCAGCGATGACTTCCCTACATTTGGTTTACCAACCAGAGCGACATTTACACCATCTCTAATTACCCTCCCAAAAGAATAAGATTCGAGTAAAGTATCGATCTCAATTATAATATCATCAATTCTTTTCAGCAGTTCATCCTGGCTTACAAATTCAATAACCTCTTCTGCAAAATCCAGCTCTAATTCAATAAAAGATGAGGAATTAACCAGTTTTTCTCTTAAATCCGCCACTTTTTTAGATAAAAATCCATCAAGCTGATTTCTGGCACCCCTGAACGAAGCTTCAGTCCGTGAACTGATTATATCGGCAACAGCCTCGGCTTTAGTCAGATCAATTTTGTTATTCAGAAAAGCTCTTTTTGTAAACTCCCCCGGTTCTGCTAATCGAATATCAGATTCACCAATAAATAATTCAATTATTTTTTGAATAATTAAGGGGTTTCCGTGTGAACTAATTTCAACGCTATCTTCCCCAGTATATGAATTTGGTGACCTGAAAACAGAGATTAAAACATCATCAATGTGTTCTCCATCTCGATTAAATATGTCTCCATAGTGAATTGTATGAGATTGCGCCTGCTCAATTTTTATCTTGCCTTTAAAAAACTTGTCAGTAATGCGAAAGGAATTTGGTCCGCTTATTCTGATTACTGAAATTGCTCCAACTCCTGATGGAGTAGCAAGTGCTATTATAGTGTCTTCTTTCAAGTGGAATGACTGCTCAATTTTGAGGATGCAAAAATAATGAAAAGCATTAGGTTAATCAATTATCGGCATTTTACTGGTAGTAATCTTCCCGCTATATCATATTAGGAAATAATGGCATACTTTTCTGTCGATAAATTGTAATAATTTAATTAAATGACATTATGTCTGTCATTATGACGTTTTGCAAAACATTGTCTAATATTTTCATAACTCATTATAATATAATAAGTTATAGCCATATTTGATTTTGGCACGTCGATTGGAGTATAGGCAACAAAGTTAAAAAAGTTTCATAAATAAATTAAAAGAAGAAAGGAGATGTTAATATGACACTCGTTAAATTTAACCCAATGAGAGATTTAGTTGACTTCGAAAGAGAATTCAGCAGAATGTTCAATGCTCTTGAAAGTCGCTTTGGAATCTCCAGAAGCAAAGACGAAGATGAGTATGAAAATGCTGTCTGGATGCCATTAACAGATATTTATGAAGATAAAGACAAGTACACCCTGAAGCTTGATTTACCAGGAATTAAAAAAGATGATGTTAAAATATCATATGTTGATGGTAGATTGAGTATCAGCGGTGAAAGAGCTCAGGAAAGTGAACATAAAGATTCCAAGTGCCATAGAATTGAAAGATCTTTTGGAAAGTATTATAGATCATTCAATTTGCCAGAGCATATTCAATCAGACAAAATAAATGCTGAATTCAAAGATGGTCAGTTAACAATCACTGTACCCAAAGCCGAAGAGGCAAAACCAAAAGAAATTGAAATTAAGGTGAAATAATTAAGAGTCGATGTTGAAGATAGAGAAGGGTAACTTTACGGTTACCCTTTTCTTTTGCTTAAATTCAGGCTATAGATTTCGGGTGATTAAAAATGGAATTTAAAGATTATTACAAAATACTCGGTGTAGAAAAGTCTGCTACTCAGGATGAAATTAAAAAAGCTTATCGTAAGCTTGCAATGAAATATCATCCGGACAGGAACCCGGGAAATAAATCTGCCGAAGAAAAGTTCAAAGAAATTACAGAAGCCAATGAAGTATTAAGCGATCCCGAGAAAAGAAAAAAATATGATACTTTGGGTGCAAACTGGAAACAGTATCAGCACGCAGGAACCGGATTCGATGATTTCTTTTCTCAATTTGGTGGTTCACGAAAACAGGGTGGAACTACTTATGAATTTTCTGGCGACTTCGGAGATCTGTTTGGAAACCTTGGAGGATTTTCGGATTTCTTTGAATCATTCTTTGGTGGACACGGAAGGACTTCAGGCTCTGGCTTTACGTCTCAGGGATTTCAAAGTCAGCCGGAAGGTGTAGATGTTGAGGCAGATCTGAACATCACGCTTGAAGAAGCATTTAATGGAAGCGAAAGACAAATTAGTGTTGATGGTAAGAAATTAAAAATTAAAATTAATCCCGGCACTAAAGACGGACAGAAATTAAGACTGAAAGGATTGGGTAGATCAAGATCAGCCAATGGAAATAAGGGCGATCTTTATCTGAACATTCACATACTTCAACATCCTTTTTATGAAATTAAGGATGATGAGCTATATTATAATCTGGATATTGACCTTTATACTGCCGTACTTGGTGGTAAAGAGCAAATAAAAACACTGGATGGAAAAACAATTAGCATAAATATTCCCGAAGGAACTGAGTCTGAAAAAATATTAAGATTGAAAGGTCTTGGCTTAAATAAGAATTATGGAAGGGGAGACTTGTTTATAAAAATACACGTTACTGTTCCTAAAAACCTTAGCAGGGAAGAGAAAGAATTATTTAAAAATTTAAAATCATTAAGACCAGAATAGAGTTATTACAAAGAAAGAAATGACGAAGCAATCTATTCTACAGATTGCTTCATCCCGATAGGTCAGGATTCGCAATGACAGAACAAAAAAGGAGAAACAATGACAGAACTTCATAAACAGAAAATTGAATTTAAAGCCGAAACAAAAAAACTGCTTGATATACTTGTTCACTCACTTTACACTAGCAGAGAAATATTTTTACGCGAGCTGATTTCCAACGCATCAGATGCGCTGGATAAAATCCGATTTGAGTCTAATAAGGGAACTGAAATTGCAGATAAAGATTTACCTCTTGAAATCAGAATTAGTTTTGACGACAAGAAAAACACCATTACGGTTTCTGATACCGGAATTGGAATGACACGCAATGAAATGATTGCCAATATCGGCACAATTGCAAAATCTGGTTCAGAAGAATTTCTAAAGCAGCTATCAGAAAACAAGGATGCCGTAAATAATATTATCGGAAGATTTGGAATTGGTTTTTATTCTGTTTTTATGGTTGCTAAAGAAGTTGTGATAAAAACCAAATCATATAAAAAAGATGAAGTTGCTGTTGAATGGAAATCAGATGGACTTGGTGATTATGAAATTGCTGATCTTTATGAAAATATAAAACGCGGAACAACAATTGAAATTCATCTTAAAGATGATGCAAAAGAGTTTGCTGATAAGTATCGGCTTGAAGGAATTATTAAAAAGCATTCTAACTTTATTTCATTCCCGATTTATCTTGATAAAGATAAAGTTAACACAATTGCTGCTCTTTGGCGCGAGCCCAAATCTAATCTTAAAAAAGAGCAGTATGATGAGTTCTATAAATTTTTAACCTATGATAACGATGAACCGCTTGAGACGATTCATACTTCTGTTGATGCACCAATTCAGTTTAATGCATTGCTGTTTATTCCAAAGAAAAGTTACGAGTTCTGGCGTTGGAACCGGGATGATTATGGATTGGATTTATATGTTCGTCGTGTTCTAATTCAACATCAGAATAAAGATTTGCTCCCTGAATATTTAAGTTTTGTTAAGGGTGTTGTGGATTCAGAAGATTTACCGTTAAACATCTCACGAGAAACTTTGCAGGAAAATATAATCTTTACAAAAATTGCCAATAGCGTAACAAGCAATGTGCTTTCTCATTTAATTAAGGTTGCAAAAGATTCTCCGGAACGATACGCTGAATTCTGGAAAGAGCATGGTAGAATTTTTAAGCTTGGCTATATGGATTTTTCTAATGCAGATAAATATCAGCAGCTTTTAAGATTTAATTCTTCTGCAAGCAAAGACGAAAAAGAACTTGTTTCACTCGAAGATTATGTTGGAAGAATGAAGAAAGATCAGAAAGAAATTTATTATGCTCTGGGTGCAAGCAGGGAAGCGATTGACATGAATCCACATCTTGAAATATTTAAAGCAAAAGGATTGGAAGTTCTTTATCTGTATGATCCCGTTGATGAGTTTGTAGTTTCATCTATCCGCAAGCATAAAGATTTTGAATTTAAGTCGGTAGATGCAGCAGACCTGAAGAAACTTGAAAAACTTGAGGATGTAGAGAAGAAAGAAGATCAAACCGAAAAGCTTAGTAAAGATGATGAAAAACACTTTGATTCACTTCTTTCAAAAATGAAAGAGATTCTTGGGGATAGAGTTACTGAAGTAAAAGAATCAAAACGACTGAAGGGGAGTCCGGCAACCCTAATAAACCCCGACGATACAATGTCATCAACGATGCAAAAAATATTGAAGATGTCAAATCAGGGAATGGCAATGCCGCCGCAAAAGAGATTGATGGAAGTGAATAAAGATCACAGGCTAATCAGAAACTTGTTGAGTGTGTTTAAGAAAAATTCAAAAGATCAGTTTATTGTGGATACAACAGAACAGCTTTATGAATCAGCATTGCTGCTTGAAGGAAGTCTTGATGATCCGCATAAACTTGTAAACAGATTAAACAAGATGTTAACAGAGGCAAGCGAGTTGTATAGTAAAAGCAGAGAATAATTATAAGTGTTTCTTAGTGTCCTCCGCGTCTTAGTGGTGAAGGATTTTACCACTTAGACACTTAGAGCACATAGATTCACTAAGAAGGGAAAGGAAAATATTATGCCATTTAATTTCAACAGACTAACAGTAAAAGCACAGGAAATTGTTCAAACAGCAATTGAGATTGCACAGAATTATAACAACCAGATTGTTGAACCTGAACATATTCTTGCTGCGATTGTGCAGGAAAGTGGTAACGTTGCAGAAACAATTATCAAGAAAACTGGTGGAAATTTTAATGCAGTAAAGTTGAAAGTAAATCAACTTCTCGAATCGCTGCCTAAAGTGAGCGGAACCGGTTTGGGTAATCAGCAGATGAGCCAGAATCTTGCAAAACTTTTTGATACCGCTGCCGAAGAGGCGCGTAATTTAAAAGACGAATATGTTTCAACAGAACATATTCTTCTTGCACTTTCAAATGATAAAGGAAAAGCGGGACAATTACTCCGCGATAATGGTATTATCTACAATGATATTTTATCAGCACTTAAAACAGTAAGAGGAACTCAGAGAGTTACTTCGCAAAACCCCGAAGACACATATCAATCACTTGAAAAGTATGGAAGAGATTTAAATGATCTCGTTAAGCAGGGCAAACTCGATCCGGTTATAGGCAGAGATGAAGAAATAAGACGAGTACTTCAAGTTCTTTCACGAAGAACGAAGAATAATCCGGTATTAATTGGTGAACCCGGAGTGGGGAAGACTGCAATCGCTGAAGGTATTGCCCATCGTATTGTTGCCGGTGATGTTCCGGAAAATCTTAAGACAAAAAGAATAGTCGCTCTCGATATGGGAGCTTTGATTGCAGGGACACAATTCAGAGGACAGTTTGAAGAAAGATTAAAAGCTGTAATTAAAGAAGTTCAGGAATCAAATGGTGAGATTATTCTTTTTATTGATGAGCTTCATACGCTTGTGGGTGCAGGAGCATCACAAGGAGCGATGGATGCTGCAAATATTTTAAAGCCAGCTCTGGCTCGCGGGGAACTACACGCAATTGGCGCAACAACTCTTGATGAATACAAAAAGCATATCGAAAAAGATGCTGCGCTTGAAAGAAGATTCCAGCCGGTTCTTGTTGACGAGCCATCTGAAGAAGATGCAATATCAATATTGCGCGGATTAAAAGAAAAATATGAGGTTCATCACGGAGTTCGTATTACAGATGGTGCAATTGTAGCGGCAGTTCAGTTATCTGTAAGATATATTACCGATAGATTTCTTCCTGATAAAGCAATAGACCTTATCGACGAAGCGGCATCAAAACTCAGAATCGAAATTGACTCGATGCCCGAAGAACTTGATACGCTTGAGCGTAAAGTAAAACAGCTTGAAATTGAACGTGAAGCTTTAAAACGAGAGAAAGACGAAGCTTCCGCAAAACGGCTGATTGAACTTGAACAGGAATTAAGCGAGCTTAACGAAGAGCGAACAAAACTTCGTATGCACTGGGATATGGAAAAAGAAAAAATCCAGAAGATCCGCTCAATGAAAAGCGAGATTGAAAATCTGAAACTTGAAGCTGAACGATACGAGCGTGAAGGTAATCTCGGAAAAGTTGCTGAGATTCGGTATGGAAGAATAACCGAACTCGAAAAGCAATTGAAAGCAGAAACACAAAAACTTGCCGAAGCACAGAAAGATAAAAAGATGCTCAAAGAAGAAGTTGATGCAGAAGATATTGCCGAGATAGTTTCCAAGTGGACAGGAATACCAGTTAGCAAAATGCTCGAGAGCGAACGAAGCAAAATATTACGACTCGAAGATGAACTACATCATCGTGTAGTTGGACAGGATGAAGCAGTTACTGCAGTTGCTAATGCAATTCGCCGCTCACGTTCCGGATTGCAGGACGCAAATCGTCCAATTGGGTCATTCATTTTTCTTGGAACAACCGGCGTTGGTAAAACAGAACTTGCCCGCGCATTAGCAGAAACTCTTTTTGATGATGAACATGCAATGATTCGAATTGATATGAGCGAGTATATGGAAAAGTTTTCTGTGTCGCGATTGATTGGCGCACCTCCCGGATACGTTGGTTATGAAGAAGGCGGACAATTAACTGAAGCTGTCCGCAGGAGACCTTATTCGGTAGTTCTGCTTGATGAAATCGAAAAAGCTCATCCTGATGTGTTCAACGTTCTTCTGCAGGTTCTTGATGATGGACGCTTAACAGATAATCAGGGACGAACAGTTAACTTTAAGAACACAATTATCATAATGACATCAAACATTGGTTCACATATTATTCAGGATAGACTTGAATCATATAATGAAGAAAATGCTGATGAAGTTTTGGGGCAATTGCGTGAGCAAATGCATGATCTGCTAAGGAAAACTATTCGTCCGGAGTTTTTAAACAGGATTGACGAAATTGTCTTGTTCAAGCCGTTATTAAAATCTGAAATACGTAAGATTGTTGACATTCAGCTTGAGCGAGTTCAAAAAATGCTGAAGGAAAAAGAGATTACGCTTGCTGTTTCCGATGAAGCAAAAGACTGGCTTGCACAACTTGGCTACGATGTAACTTATGGTGCACGTCCTTTGAAACGAGTAATACAAAAATATCTGGTTAATCCGCTTTCGCAGGAATTGCTGGCAGGTAACTTTGGTGATGGAGATACGATTAAAGTTAATGTTGCGGAAAGAGTTGGTTTAGTGTTTAGTCGCTAGATACAGGATTCTGGATACTTGATTCTGGATACCAGATTTTGAAGAAATATTTAACCGCAGGAAAAAACTTCTGCGGTTTATTATTTTAAAGCGTTGTTTTCTTTGGGAAGAATGGGGAAGTTTGATACAAAATAAATAACAATTAGTAACTCTCGATTTCAAAATTCGTCCTTAACATAGCATATGAACGATAACATCACTCTCGCTTTAAAACTTATTTTCCTTTTAGGGTTTACAATTCACAACACAGAAGAATCTGTCTGGCTGCCGGAGTGGTCACATCACGCAAAAAAATTTCACGAACCCGTTAAAAGAACCCAATTTATTTTTGCGGTTATTGTTGTCACGATTATTGGCTATCTCGTTACTGTTGCGGAGATACTGGAAAACAACTTCGGCGGTTTTTTCAGTTACACATATCTTGGCTTTATTGGAATGATGGGGTTAAATACTTTTCTGCCTCATTTATCGGCAACAATAATATTAAAAAAATATGCGCCCGGTTTAATAACAGCACTTCTCT
This sequence comes from uncultured Ignavibacteriaceae bacterium, assembly GCA_964499095.1. Classification (GTDB taxonomy): domain Bacteria; phylum Bacteroidota; class Ignavibacteria; order Ignavibacteriales; family Ignavibacteriaceae; genus IGN3. Next base: position 19,666 of record CAZCJF010000036.1, on the reverse strand, counting down.
TAAATCTTCCGCTATCAATAATAATTATCACGAGATATATAAATGCAGGAATTAATATTTATTTTTTAATAATTGCCATCCTGGCTTTTACAGCGGTAACCTTATCTTTGTTGAAACCATTGTTCAGACTTGGTGATAAACTGATTAGTTATTAAACAGTACTAAAAATTATTATGAATAACATCTCAAATCTTGGTTTCGATAATTGGTATAAAGATAAAGTTGATTTATCTAAAACCGATTTTAACATTGTAAGAGTAATAAGCGTAAACAAAAACAGCTTTGTTGTTTCCAATGGTGTAAAAGATATTTATGCTGAACTTACTGGAAAGTTTTTATATTACTCAGAGAACTCCCTTGATCTACCCGCTGTGGGTGATTTTGTTTATGCACAATTGTTCGATAATGATGAGCTGGCAATAATCCACGACATTCTTCCGCGTAAATCATTACTAAAAAGAAAAGCATCCGGCAAAAAAGTTGATTACCAACTTATCGCCGCAAATATTGATATTGCAATCATTATGCAGTCACTCGATTCCAATTTTAATTTAAGAAGACTTGAGCGCTATCTTGTAATGATAAACGAAGGCAAAATAACTCCGCTAGTGTTCTTAAGTAAGAGTGATCTTATCAGTGCGGAAGAAATAGAGCAAAAGAAAAATGATATCCGCAAAATTCTTCCCGATGTTGCTATCGCTGCTTTCAGTAATAACAGTCAAAGCGATATAGAAAATACCAAAACTTTTTTTGAACCCTTTAAAACATATTGTTTACTTGGCTCATCGGGAGTTGGCAAAACAACCCTGCTGAATAATTTAATTCATCAGGAACTTTACAAAACTCAGCCAATAAGAGAAAAAGACGGAAGAGGAAAACATACCACAACTCGCCGTGAGCTTATTGTCCTGGAAAACGGAGCGATAATAATCGACAACCCTGGTATGCGTGAGCTTGGAGTAATTTCAAATGAGTCAGGACTTGGCGATACATTCAATGAAATTGATGAGCTTGCTGATCAGTGTAAGTTTAAAGACTGCACTCACACAGTCGAAGCTGGCTGCGCAGTTCTGGAGGCTGTTGAAAGGGGAGAGATTTCAGAAGAACGCTACAACAACTACATAAAAATTTATAGAGAAGCTCAATACAATGAATTATCCTACATCGAAAAAAGACAAAAGGATAAGAAGTTTGGTAAGTTCTTTCATTCAGCGATGAAGGATATAAAGAATAGGAAAGACAATTATAAATAAACCCGCTTACATACGATTTATTTTTAATGCCGACGATATTAAAACTGCTAAAAGCTTGTTTAATGATCTTGCCGGTAGATTGAATGTTATACCAAATTCTATTGAGGCATTAAAGCAATATGAAGATGACTTTCATTATGAGGCTTCTTTGGCAATAAACCTTACTGCAAAAAGCATTGATGAATTAGAATTATATGCCTTTAGACTTTGCACAGATATCGCCAAAGGACCGTGGTTGTTTTTAAAACTTCCAAATAAGGAAATCGGATTTGAGTTTGAAGCGATATTTAATCACGAAGCATTTATTCATAATTCTCCAAATGATATCAATCATTTAAAGTGGGCACATATTGAGGTTCCTTAATAATTGCCCAATGTCAAATCAAATATTTTCATCAACTCTGGTAATTGATTTTAAATTTTCTAACGTTTGGTATAAATAATATTAAGCTTAGAATCTATAAGCACTAACTCACATCATACTAGCATCTTTCTATAAAAAAAATATGGAGAATTAAAAATGGAACAAACAACGCAACAAGAATTTGTGTCAATGCCGCGTATCGGTGAAAAAGCACCAGCATTTAAAGCAGTAACCACGCAGGGAGAAATTAACTTTCCCGCAGATTATTCCGGCAAGTGGGTAATTTTATTCAGTCATCCCGCTGACTTTACTCCTGTGTGCACATCTGAATTTATGACTTTTGCTACGATGGAAAAACAATTCAAAGAAGCTAATTGTGATCTTGTTGGACTTTCAGTTGATGGTTTATACAGTCACATTGCCTGGCTCAGAACAATCAAAGAAAAAATTGAATACAAAGGAATGAAAAATGTTGAAGTAACTTTTCCTTTGATTGAAGATATCACAATGAACGTAGCAAAAACTTATGGAATGCTTCAGCCCGGAGAAAGCAGCACAAAAGCAGTTCGTGCAGTTTTCTTTATTGATCCCAAGGGAATAATCAGAACAATAATTTATTATCCATTAAGCCTGGGCAGAAACTTTGATGAACTTTACAGAGTTTTAATTGCATTGCAAACAGCTGATGAATTTGGCGTTGCAACTCCGGCTGACTGGAGACCGGGCGACGATGTAATTGTTCCTCCTGCCGGTTCCTGCGGAACAGCAAAAGACAGAATGGAAGGAAAAGAAAAGGATGTTAAATGCCACGATTGGTTCTTCTGTACAAAACCAATTGCTAAAGAAGAAGTAATGAAAAAAGTATTAAAGAAAAAGTAAGATTTATTTTTAATATTTTGTTTAAGCCTCGATTAATAGATCGGGGCTTTTTTATTTGGTGGCAATCATCAGATCTGCATCAAATGAAGTATTCTTTCTTTCAATTTTTGTGAGACCAGCCGATTCAAACCATTCTCTTATTTCTTTTTCGGTGTAGGTATCTCCGTTTGCAGTTCCAACAAGCATATTAAGAGCAAACAATGCCCCGTGATAAGGCTTTGTTCTGTCCTCATCCATTATAAAATCACTGATTACAACCATTCCGTTTTCAGTTAATGCATCAGCACATTTTTGTATTAGGTTCTTATTTTGCTCATAGCTGTTGATATGAATAATGGCTGATAAAAAAATTAAATCGTAATTCTTGTTAAAATCAGTTGTTAAATAATTCCCCCCGATGAAACCGAAGCTATCAGTCAGTCCTGCTTCTTCAACATATTTTTTTGTAAGTGGAATGATGTGTGGCAAATCTAAAACCACTGCATTTATTAGAGGATTCCTTTTTATAAACTCTTTAGAAAACGCAGCAGATCCTCCACCAACATCAAGCATTTTTCTCACATTGGAAAGGTCAATCATCATAGCAACTATTTTCCCCTGGCTAACACCACGATAGTGCATTGCACCAATAAATGCTTCTGCCCGATTACTTTTTTCGGATTTAACTTTATCGGTAATAGCACTGCCTCCTTTGATCACCGAGTCAGTAAGATAACTCCAATTTTCCCATAGATGATTTGTGTGATATAAGTTTCCCATAAAATCAGGTTTGCCTTCAACAAGATATTTTGATGCTATCTCGGAATTATAAAATTTACCATGAACTTTTTTAAGCAAGCCCATTGCGCACAAAGCATTCATTAAACGATCGGTCGCTCTTGCATCAGCATTAATTTTCTTTGCAATTTCATCAGAAGGGATCATGTGTTTATCAAGCAAAGTAAAAATTTTTAATTCGAATGCAGTTAACATGGTGCGACTCTCGCGAAATGAATTTGCCAGATCACGAATATCTTCGGTGGATTTAATTTCTTTCATTGCTGACTCTTAAATCGTTTTTAATATCACATAATATTTAATTATGTGATTTGGATAACTTGTGTTAAGCCCGTCCAATTTAATTAATCGAATAACGCTTATTTTAAAAATAGAAATATTTCTTTTTGATTTATACTTTTTAATACTAACTAACTAAATAAAATGGATACAATGTTATGAGCGAATATAAATTTTCAGTTTCATCCTTAATTTCCGCACCGCCGGAAATTGTTTACGGAATAATTGCGGATTATAAAAATGGTCATCCCAAAATTCTTCCAAACCCACCGTTTGTTTTTCTTGTGGTTCTAGAGGGTGGCTATGGTGCCGGATCTGTTCTTCAAGTGCAAATGAAGGTTGCTGGTAAACTTCAAACTTTCAAAACTATAGTAACGGAGCCTGAACCGGGGCGTGTGCTTGTTGAAACAAATGACACCGGCTACATCACCACATTTAATGTCGAGCCTCGCGATAATGGAAAAAATTCTTTTGTAACATTTACAACGGAAATTCCTGGTGATTCAAAATTATCAAAAAAGATAGAGTTCTTTTTTAGCAAGATGATTCCTCCGGCAGTTTACAAGAAGGAGTTAGAAATGCTGAATAAATTTGCCTCAAGATAAGTGTTTAGTGTTTGTGTAAAATAAAACAACGATTTTCTTGTTTCATACAAAAACATTGGTTAGTTTCACCCGAACTCAAAAACACTTTTCCGATTAAGTGTTACAAATAAACAAATCTTTTAAGGAGGCACCTTATGTTTAAACAAAAATCTGCTTTTTTGCTTTTCTCTGTTCTTTTTTCCCTCAGCTCAGTTGTTTCGTTTGCTCAGGAGATGAAGGACCAGCTTTTCTGGGTTCGTGAAGAAGTTGCTAAAATTGAAATGTGGGACAAGTATGAATCAACTTCTAAAGGATGGGTTAAAATGATGACCGAGGCAGGACTTGATTTTCCGTATATGCAGGCATCACAAAGAGACGATGGTCATTACTACTATCTCTTTCCGTTAGATAATTATGCTGCGATTGATAAAATGCCGGAAATATTCGGCGCCGCAATTGAAAAAATTGGGCAGGATAAGTGGCAGAAATTTATGATAGAAAATGAAAGCTGCATGGTAACCCATAAAGATTTTATCGCTAAACGTTCTGCTAAATATTCGTATATGCCAAAAAATCCAAGATTAAAACCCGAAGAAGTAAAGTTTATCCACTGGATGTTTTTTCATTATAAGTTAGAAAACCGCAAAGAAATAATGGACATCATGACAGAATGGAAAAAACTTTATGAAGAAAAGAATATCAAAAACGGATATACCATTTGGTTAATAGAACTTGGTTTGGATAATAATATGATTGCTTTAACAGAAGGCTTCAAAGATGGCGGTGATTTTTATTCATCTCAAATGGAAGATAATAAAATGATGGAAGCAGAAGCTTCGGCTTTGTGGAGTAAGATGTCCAAATATGTAACATCAATAGAAAATATATACGGAAGCCCAAGACCTGATCTTGGATTCACAAAAAAATAAAATAGAGTAGAATAGAATAGAATAATATCTACTATTAAGCCGATATGGAGAATAATCTGTATCGGCTTATTTTTGTTAATAACAGAATAAAAATTAAAATTAAAAAGCCCACACATAATAAATTCTGGATAAACCTTTACTTTAAGAAATGACAATGGATAAGAACTATAAACCAATCGCTTGCGGACTTTATGATGAATTAGAAATTCGTGCACTAAGAAAGCAAAAAACTAAAATCACTTTCCGCAACGAGCCGGGTAATATTCAAACATTAGATTGTGTTATTTCTGATTTGTTCGCAAAAGATAAAGTAGAGTATTTAAAGACTTCAGACAGCACAATAATCCGTTTGGATGATATTCTTGAAGTGGATGGAATAATTTATAATAAAACCTGTTAAAGGATAGTTATGATATCAACGGAGATAAAAGATTTATTTGATCATATGATTTGGGCAGATACAGAAGTGTGGAAAAAAGTTTTGTCTTTTGAAGCAGCTGCTAATGATGAAAAAATTAAAAAACTGTTGTATCATCTGCATCAGGTGCAGTATGCATTTTACTTTTTATGGAATGAGATGCCTATAGAAATACCAAAGTTTGAGGAACTCGGGAATTTAAAATCTATTGCCGAGTGGGGAAATGAGTATCGAAATAAGCTTAGCGATTTTTTATTATCAGCAGCGGATATGGGAAAAGATAAAGTTATTCAAATTCCGTGGTCAATTTTTGTGGAAAGAAAAACAGGGAAGAAAGTTGTTCCCGCAACTATTAATGAAACAATGCTTCAGGTTACATCTCACAGCACGTATCATCGTGGACAAATAAACAGTCGCTTTAGAGAAATTGGTGGTGAGCCCGCAATGGTTGATTTTATCGCATGGGTTTGGCTTGGTAAACCCGGCGCAAAAGATAGCTAAACAAAATTGAATTGATTACTTTTGTTGAAATAGTGATTTTAGTCCCTAAGATAAATTGATATTATGCTGGCAATAATAGATTATAACGATCCCTCAGTTACCGAAGTTGTATCTTCTGTAAAAAAAATCACGGATGATTTCCTTGTTACAAACAGCGAGTTTGACATTTGCAGATCAGACAAAGTGATTTTCCCGGGCAGCGGAAGCGCATCCGTTGCGATGAAGAAAATTCACTTGCTTAATCTCTTTTCGGTTCTTAGAATTATAAAAAAACCTATGCTTGGTATTGGACTTGGAATGCAAATTATGGCGGATTATTCCACAGAAGGAAATGTTTCGTGTTTGGGTATTTTCCCCGGAACATCAGTAAAGTTTAATGATGATATTAATGATTCTTTGCACAAAGGATTTTTAAAAATTAATATTCGTAAAGAAAGTTTATTGTTTAAAGGCATTGAGAACGAAACAGAGTTCTACTTTAATAATTCTTATTATCTTCCTAAAAATGAACTTACAACCTCTATATGTAAAAACGATATCGAGTTCTGTTCTTCAATGGAAAACGGGGAGTGTTTTGGAGTGCAATTTCATCCTGAAAAATCAGGAGAAGCAGGATTGGTTCTTCTAAAAAATTTTTTAGAGATCTGAATGATAAAAGAAAACAAAACTAACTCAATTTTTGAAACAGAAATTATTGTCCGTCCTGATGATATTGATATGAACAATCACGTTCATAACTCCAAGTATCTTGATTATATCCAAACTGCGCGTTTCATTCAGATGCGTGATAATTACAAAGTACCGATGGAAGAGTATATTGAGAAGGGTTTAAACTGGTATGCAAGCGAAGTGCATCTTGTTTACAAACGCGAGTTAAAATTTGGTGACACAGCACTTGTCAAAACTCAGATAGGCGAGTGGAGCGGGGCACAGGTTGTAATTAATGTTTGGGTTTATAATAAAGCAACAAACAAAATTGCAGTTGAAGGCAAAATGGTTTATACGCTTGTCTCTTTAAGTTCCGGCCGACCGGTTAGAATTCCTGATGATATAATCGCAAGACATTTGATTTAAAATATACCAAGCTGCTCTCTGTATCCTTCATAAATTCTGTCATTTTTAGGAAGTGCCCCTTCAAACTGGCAAATATCAGAAGCAAAATCGTTGGCTAATTTATTAATGTATGGAATTTCAAAACCAAGCAAATATCCCAAACAAAGAATTGCAGAAAAAGCATCTCCGGCTCCGGTTGTATCAACAACCTTTGAATAAACATTTGAATAATCATTTCGTTTGCCGTTTTCAAAAATTGAGGCTCCATCTTTCCCGCGCGTAACCGCAATCATATTTATTTCAAACTTTTCCATCAGTTCAAAAGCAACTTTTTCTGTTGAGTATTCTGTTTGGATAAATAAGTCGTTAAGCGTGTGCATCTCTTCATAATTAACTTTTATAAAGTTAGATGCCCGCAGAGTTTTTTCAAGAATTTCTTCATCAAAGAAATTCTGTCTTAAATTAATATCGGCAAAATATTTAAGACCGCGATTAAAGAACGACTGTATTGTATTTCGGGAAACTTCGGATCTTTGTGCAAGCGTACCAAAGTAAAGGCAATCAGTATCAATGTTTACTAAATTTTCAATCTCATCGGTTGATTCTATATAATCAAATGCACTATCTGTATCGATTATAAAATCAGGCACAGAATCTTCATCCAGAACTACTTTTGCCATTCCGGTTGGATGTTGATTATCATGCTGAATAAAATCCGTAGAAATGCCGGCGTGTTTAAGTTCATTAATTGCTTTGTTTCCAAGCACATCTTTGCCAACTCGACTGATGATGTTTCCGTTGTCGCAGAGCTTTTTAATATTATAAATAAAATTTAACGGGGCACCCCCAAGTCTCTTGTGATTTGGATAGATATCAAAGAGAATTTCTCCGATAGAAGTGATATTCATAAAACGGGAATTATTGTTTCCTATAATTTGTTAAAAGACTACTAACAATATGAAAAGGTTATGAAAATTTATCAACTCAAAACATCACAAAAATTGCAAATACCAAAAGAAAAAGCCTGGGATTTCTTCTCAAATCCTGCTAATCTTTCTAAAATAACCCCGGAATGGCTGAACTTTCAAGTTACATCCCAATTGCCGGATAAGATGTACGCCGGATTGATTATCACTTATTTTGTTCGTCCGCTGCTCAATATTCCACAGACCTGGGTTACAGAAATCACTCACGTTAATGAACCAAATTACTTTGTTGATGAACAACGATTTGGTCCATACAAAATGTGGCATCACGAGCATATCTTTAAGCAGCTGCCGGATGGACGAGTTTTGATGGAAGATATTGTAAGCTATGCAATTCCCTTTGGTTTTCTCGGTAGGATAGCTAATAGATTTATTGTTTCAAAAAAAGTGAAAGAGATATTTAATTATCGTACGGAAGTTTTAAAGAAAATGTTCGGATAAAATCAAATTAAATGACGTAGGTTATTTTTTATAATGCTTCTTATTCATAGTTTTATACAAAACTATTTTTAACAAGTGCAGAAATGCAAAAAACTGATTACTCAAAAATTGCTCCGACTTATAACAAGCGTTATGTTGAATCCTATTTGCCCAGCATAGAAAAAGAGATTATAAATATCATTCAGGAAAATAATTATAAAACTATTCTGGAAGCTGGCTGCGGAACCGGAAGGTGGATTAAGTCTCTTGATCGGCTGAACAATAATGTATTTGGCCTGGATTATTCAATTGATATGCTGAAAGTCCCAAAGAAAGAATGTTCTGCATTAAAATTAATTAACGCAGATGCAGATTTTATCCCGCTAAAAAACGATTATTTTGATTTGATCTTTTGTGTCAACGCAATTCATCATTTTCCTGATAAAGAAATTTTTATTCACGAGAGCAGAAGAGTTTTATCAGAAAATGGTACACTGGCTATATTTGGAGTTGATCCGCACGTTGATAGAGACTGGTATGTTTATGATTATTTCGATGGGGTTTATGAAAACGATTTGAAAAGATTTCCATCTTTAGAGCAATTAAAAGAAATGCTTGATGAACATTATTTTAATAATGTTGAAGTAAAAGCGGTAGAGGAGATTTTTAGAGATAGAACAGGAGAAGATGTTCTTAATGACCCTTTCTTACAAAAAAATCACAGCTCGCAGCTTGCAAATCTGTCTGACGAAGATTATGAACAGGGGATTGAGAAAATTAAAATGCAGATTAAAAAATACCCGGATACAATATTTAGAACGTCAATAATTTTTTATCTGATAAGTGCAAAGAAAAAGTAACGGACAATAATGCCAACATTAATAAATAATCCTGCAATCATTCAAGCCGCAGGAAATAAACCTAAAATTATAGAAGAATTTTTTGGAAGAGTTAACTCTAACACATCCGAAATAAGCATCGCAAAAATGACAAGTCCGCAAGGCTGGATCGAACCCGGACAAAGACCAGAGTTTGATGAATATACAATTGTCCTTAAAGGTACCTTACAAGTTAAAACAGAAACCGAAACAATTATTGTAAAAGCAGGAAATGCTATCCTGACTAAAAAAGGTGAATGGATACAGTACAGCACACCAAATGAAGGCGGTGCAGAATATGTTGCCGTTTGCTTACCGGCTTTTTCTCCGGATATTGTAAACAGAGACGAATAATCCCCAAACTTCTCACATTTAAGAACATCATTTATTTCGCTTCTTTGTTATGAAAAGTTGAAATCCCCCGGCTTTTATTTTTGCTAATATTTGAAGAATTATCAATCAATTCTTAATGGAATATTATTTGACACTAACAAGCGACAACTAAAAAGAAGGCAACTACTCTATGTTTGAATTCAAGTTCTCCGAAGAACAAAATATGCTTCGCGAAATGGTTCGCGACTTTACTAACAATGAAATCAAACCAATCGCATCCAAAATTGATGAAGAAGGAAGAATCCCCAAAGAGCTAATCCAAAAAATGGCAGAGCTTGGATTTTTAGGAATATCTTTTCCGGAAGAATACGGCGGCGGCGGATTTGGTGAAGTTGGATATTGTTTAATGCAGGAAGAGATAGCACGTGGTTGTATGAGTACCGCAACATTTATTGGCGCACATCAGTCAATCGGAACAAATGCTATTTTTAACGGCGCGACAGAAGAACAGAAGAAGAAATTCATCCCTCCGCTGGCTACGGGTGAAAAAATTGCAGCATTTGGACTTACAGAAGCACAGGCAGGCTCTGACTCATTTCATCTTAAAACAACCGCTAATTTAGAGGGGAATGAGTGGGTGATTAATGGTGAAAAATTATGGATAACAAATGGCGGTATTGCTGATGTTATTTCTCTGTTTGCGAGAACTGAAAAGGGAATTTCTTTGTTTTATGTAGAAACGAAAACTCCGGGCTTCAAAGCTGGTCCACCGGAAAAGAAAATGGGAATAAAAGGAAGTGTTACCAATGCATTGAGCTTTGAAAATATGAGGATTCCAAAAGAAAATCTTATTGGCACCGATGGAAGGGGATTTATCTATGCTATGAAAACTCTTGATGCCGGCAGATTAGGATTGGGCGCTGCTTGTTTGGGTGTTTCAAAAGAATTACTTGAACTTTCTACAAAGTATGCAAAAGAGCGTGTACAATTTGATCATCCAATTGCACAGTTTCAGGCAATTCAGTTTATGCTGGCAGAAATGGCGGTGATGATTTATAATATGGAATCAATTGTGTACAGAACAGCTGTTGATTATGATTTGAAAAAAGATATTTCAAGACAATCTGCAATTGCAAAATATTATTGTTCAGAATCTCTTGATAAGATAGTTGATTATGCAGTGCAGATACACGGCGGTATGGGTTATTCTCAGGAGCTTCCTATTGAAAGAATTTACCGTGATAGCCGTATCAACAGAATTTTTGAAGGTACTAATGAAATACAAAAAGGAATTATCGCGCGGGATATTATCAAAAAAAGCGGCAAGCTATAAACAAAAACCTGGAGATTATTTATGCCTGCAAAAAAAATAAGTAAAAAATCAACGGCTGTAAAAGCCAAATCCAAACCGGCAAAATTTTATTATTATCGCATCTTCTTTGATGACAATGAAAAGAAGAATTATATGCGCAGCACTTTAACACATAAGCAGGTTGATAAATATCTTAAAGCTTATGAAAAAACTCATCAGAAGTTTTTAAATGCTGAGTTTGTTGATTACTTGAAAAAGTATGATAAAAAAACCGAGATGATTGAAATAAGCGACATCTCTTACTAAACGCTCTACGTCGCTTAAGATTCCCGGCAGGTTGTTTGTTGCCTCCTTCAATCTGTCCGGGAATTGTTTTTTTAAATTATAATTCTCCCTCAACTTAATTATATCTAATTTTGATTTATAAATTTTAATTTACTTTTTATCAACTTCTAAAAGGTTAAAAGTATGAAATCCTATCTTAATCTTCTGGTTATTCTGATATTCATTCCGGCTATGTTAATCAATGCCCAGCAAAAAAATAAAGGAATCTTTGTTGAACCAAAACCGGGGTTCTATCAGGAAATACAGAAGGGAATAGATGAGTTTAAAAATCCCACTAAAGAAAAAAAGAAATATTTTAAGCTTGATTTTACCGGAATGAATTATCCGCAATCAAAAGAAGAGTTTAAATATTACTGGCACAACGATCCTGTTTCGCAGGGACAAACAGGAACCTGCTGGTCTTTCTCTACAACATCATTTTTTGAATCAGAAGTTTATCGTTTAACAGGAAAGAAGGTTGAACTTTCTCCTATTCATACTGCTTACTGGGAGTATGTTGAAAAAGTAAAAGAGTTTGTCCGTACTCGAGGTAAATCAATTGTTGAAGAAGGCTCTGAAGCAAATGCAGTAACAAGAATTTATAAAATGTACGGAGTTGTTCCTGCATCAATTTGTACTGGATTATTGCCAGGGCAGCAGTATCACGATCACAGCACTATGATTGATGAAATTCAGACTTATCTTAAACACGTAAAGTCCATAAATGCATGGAATGAAGACGAAGTTGTTGCGGTTACAAAATCGATTCTAAACCATTATCTCGGAGTTCCTCCAACAGAAGTTGTTGTTGATGGAAAGAAGTACACACCTAAAGAATATCTTACAAATTATTTAAAGTTAAATCCCGATGATTACGTTGATGTTTTATCATACATGCAGCAGCCATACTGGCAGCAAGTCGAGTATGAAGTCCCTGATAACTGGTGGCACAACAAAGATTACTACAACCTTCCTCTTGATGATTTTATGAAGATAATTAAAAACGCAATTAAAAATGGATACACAATGGCTATCGGTGGAGATGTTAGCGAAGCAGGTTATGATAGCTGGACAAAGTGTGCTGTTGTTCCATCGTTTGATATTCCTTCTGAATACATTGATGAAAATTCAAGACAATTTCGTTTTAGTAATGAAACAACAACTGATGATCATGGAATTCATTTAATCGGATATGAAGAGTTAGATGGCAAGACCTGGTTTTTGATTAAAGACTCCGGTGCAGGCTCACGTAACGCCGGAGATAAAGGTTATTACTTCTATCACGAAGATTATGTAAAACTTAAGATAATGGATTTTATGGTTCATAAAGATATGTTCAAAGACTATCTCTCAAAATTCAACAAATAGCTAAAGTCAATGGTACACTGATCTTTATGATATTTTATGATTTGAATTGATCATAATTAATCTTAATCATCATATTAATCAGTGTACTATTTTTATCAAATATTTACCGCGGCTTACTTATGTATGATTTTATCTTCAAGCCCTTTAATGAAATGACTGAAGACGACTATAAAAAAGTCGGATTCAAATCAGGATTAGAAATTCATCAACAACTTTTAACTAAGAAAAAACTTTTTTGCCGATGCCCTGCAGGGAAATACAGTAGAGAATACGATGCTGAAATTCTCAGGCATATGCGTCCCACGTTATCCGAAATGGGAGTTTATGACGGTACGGCTTTGATGGAATTTAAAACAAAAAAGAATATTATTTATCACATCAAACGCGAAACTGTTTGTACTTACGAGATGGATGACACTCCGCCATTTTTAATAAACGAAGATGCACTTGATATTGCTATCGGTATCGGAATGCTTTACAACTGCAATATTGTGGATGAAGTTCACATTGCACGCAAGCAATATTTAGATGGAAGCATTCCTACGGGATTTCAGCGCACAGCAATTTATGCGTTAGATGGTTGGATTCCGTACAAAGATAGAAAAGTAAAAATTGTTCAGATGTCTATTGAAGAAGATTCGTGCAGAGAAGTATCTGACATTGGTCATGAAAGAGTTTACTTAACTGATCGACTGGGAATGCCGCTTATTGAAACTGTTACAGAACCTGCAATGAGAACGCCGCAGGAAGTTGCTGATGTTGCGTGGCAATGCAGTAAGCTAGTTAGAAGTACACAAAAAGTTCGCCGCGGTATGGGAGCCGCACGCGAAGATGTAAATGTTAGTGTGGAAGGAGGAACAAGGGTTGAAATAAAAGGCGTTCCTAAAATAACAATGATTCCCATTCTGACTTACAACGAAGCGATGAGGCAGTGGAATCTTTTGCGCTTAAGAGAAGAACTGAAGAAACGCTGTATTACACCAGAAACCTTTAAAGCTGAATCTTACGACATTACAAAACTGTTAAAGAAAGTTCATTACGCTCCACTTAAAAATGCTGTTGATTCAGGAATGAAAATTAGTTGTGTTGTATTAAAAGGATTTAAAGATTTGCTTCATTGGCAAACACAAACAGATACATATTTCTCAAAAGAAATTTCTGATCGTGTTAGAGTAATTGCATGTCTGACAAACATTCCAAATCTTATTCACTCAGACAGCAAAAGTGATACGATTACTTCGTCTGATTGGTTGAAGGTAAAAAAGTTTACGAATGCTTCTGACAACGATACAATGGTAATTGTTTGGGGCAGTGAAGATGATGTACACACAGCCGTTAATGAAATTATAATTCGGGCTAAAGAAGCAACGATTGGAATTCCTTCTGAAACACGACAAGCTATGAGTGATGGAACAAACGGATTTGAACGCGTTCTTCCCGGTGCCGATAGAATGTATCCCGATACTGATCTTCCTCCGAAAAAAATTACTAAAGAAAGATTAGATAAAATTAAATCCTGGCTGCCGGAACAGTTCTGGAAAAGAATTGAATGGTATAACAAACTTGGAATACCAAAAGATACGATTGAAGAACTTTCTGTTTCAAATTATGCAGAACTTTTTAAGAAAGCCGTAATTGATTGGAAAATAAATCCAACAACGGCTGCAGTGCTTTTAATTCAATTTCCTAAAAGATTGAAGAAGAATGGTTGCATGATTGAATGGATGCATGAAAGCATGTTTGAGAGTGTACTAAAAAGTTATGCAGATGGTAAAATTCCTAAGGACGCACTATTAACAACTTTAAAGACTACTTTGGAACTTGGAGCGTTTACTGAAGAAGTGATTCAGAAACCTGCACACGAAAAAGAAGTTGATGAAATTATAAATTCTGCACAATCAGAATTTAATAAGATGACTATTTATAATCAGAAAAGTAAAAGCCTTTTGTTGATGGGAATGATAATGAAAAAACTTCGCGGCAGAATTTCTGCAAAAGTTATTGCTGATAAGATTGGTTTTGCGAAAGGAGTTAAATAATGTCTGAAATAAATTTAGAAGATTATAAAGGTTATCGTGGAGTTGCTTTAAACACTCTGCAAAAATTTAAAACTCCAATCTGGAGTGATGTGGAAATTTTTACAGATGAAGGAAGTTTTAAAGGACTGATTTTACCTCGTTCAGAAACTGCAGATGAATTTCATATCGTTCTAAAAATGCCGATTGGTTATAACATCGGAATTGCAGCAGAAAAAATACAAGACGTAAAAATCTTTGGAAGACGCGAAGCGCATTATAAAATTCCGGAAAAAGATTTTCCTTACGATCCTAAAAAACCACGCGTAAAACTTTTAGGAACAGGTGGAACAATTGCATCAAGATTGGATTATAGAACGGGTGCAGTTATTCCAGCGTTTTCACCAGGCGAACTCTATGGCTCAGTTCCTGAACTTGCAGACATTTGCAATCTTGAAACAGAAAAACTTTATGGTGTGTTTAGTGAAAATATGGGACCGGAACAATGGATAGGACTTGCTGAAGCTATTGGAAGAGAAATACAAAAAGGTGTACAAGGAATTGTTATCGGGCACGGAACCGATACAATGCATCACACAGCAGCAATACTTTCTTTTATGGTACAGGATTCTCCAATACCAATTGTAATGGTTGGTTCGCAAAGATCGAGTGACCGCCCATCTTCTGATGCTGCATTAAATTTAATTCACTCTGTTACAACTGCTGCAACAAGTGATATTGCAGAAGTAATGGTTTGTATGTTTGGTCCAACCAGTGATATGTATGGATTGCTTCATCGCGGAACTCGAGTTAGAAAAATGCATTCAAGTTACCGCTCAACTTTCAGAACAATTGGTGATATTCCAATCGCAACTGTAAGTCGGGATAAAGTAACTCCAATCCGAGATGATTATAAACGAAGAAGATTTGATAACGATGTAAAAGTAAATGCAGTATTTGATGATAGAGTTGCAATAGTTTATTACTATCCGAATATGAAACCTGATATGATTGATTCGTTGATTGACAATGGTTACAAAGGAATTGTAATTGCAGGTACAGGACTTGGACACGTAAACAAACCTCTTTATCCCGCATTAAAGCGAGCAAAGGAAAAAGGTGTTGCAGTTTATATGACGGTTCAAACACTTTGGGGTTATGTGCAGATGTATGTTTACGATACCGGAAGAGATATGATGGAACTTGGTGTTATTCCTGCTGCAAACATGTTACCGGAAGTTGCTTATATGAAACTCGGTTGGGCATTTGGGCAGACAGATGATTTGGAAAAAGTTAAACAAATTATGTTAACTCCAATTGCAGGAGAAATAACAGAACGCGAACCAAGTAACGGTTATTTAATTTATCAGGGCGGCTTGCCTGAAGTTGAAGAGTTTATAAAGCAGTACAGGAAGTAAAAATTAAAAGGTATCTCTGCGCCTTAGCGTCTCTGCGTGAAATTTATTTTTATCTCTCGCAAAGGCGCTAAGTCGCAAATTAAAATCCTAACTCCTAGTTAAATGTCTATACTTTATTCTGTGCGGCTGATCTGCTGCAATGCCCAATCTCTCTTTTCGTTTTTCTTCATACTCGGTATAGTTGCCATCAAACCAAACGACTTTGCTTTCACCTTCGAAAGCAAGAATGTGAGTCGCAATCCTGTCTAAGAACCAGCGATCGTGACTGATCACCAAAACACATCCGGCAAATTTTTCAATTCCTTCTTCCAGTGCACGCAAAGTGTTTACATCAAGATCGTTTGTTGGCTCATCAAGCAGAAGAATATTAGCCCCTTGTTTTAACATCATTGCCAGATGCACACGATTTCTTTCTCCGCCCGAAAGCATACTAACTTTTTTCTGCTGATCAGCACCGGAAAAATTAAACTGAGCAACATAAGCACGCGAGTTAACCTGTCTGTTGCCAAGCATAATCGTGTCTTCACCGTTTGAGATTAATTCCCAGATACTTTTATCAGGATCAAGCGCATCCCGTGATTGATCAACATAAGACATCTTTACAGTTGAACCGATTTTAATATTTCCACTATCAGGTTTTTCCTGACCCGTAATCATTCTGAACAAAGTTGTTTTACCCGCACCGTTAGGACCGATAATTCCAACAACTGCTCCGGGTGGAATTGAAAATGTAAGATCATCAACTAAAATATTATCGCCGTAAGCTTTGCTTAAGTTTTCAACTTCGATTACAACATCTCCCAATCGATCCGCAACAGGAATGTAAAGCTCAAGCTCTTTCTGTCCTTTTTCTTTTTCTTCCTTAAGAAGGTTTTCATAAGAAGTTATTCTTGATTTAGATTTTGCATGACGCGCTTTCGGACTCATTCTTATCCATTCAAGTTCACGCTGTAAAGTTTTTTGTCTCTGACTTTCCTGTTTTTCTTCAACACGCAGTCTTTCCTGTTTCTGTTCAAGCCAGGATGAATAATTTCCTTTCCACGGAATTCCTTCGCCGCGATCAAGTTCAAGTATCCAGCCCGCAACGTTATCAAGAAAATATCTATCGTGTGTAACTGCTATAACAGTTCCTTCATACTTTTGCAGATGATGTTCCAGCCACGCAACTGTTTCAGCATCAAGATGATTTGTTGGTTCATCGAGTAAAAGAATATCCGGTTTTTGAAGAAGCAATCTGCAAAGAGCAACACGTCTTCGCTCACCGCCGGAAAGAACTTTGCACAAAGTATCCGATGGCGGGCATCGCAAAGCATCCATTGCCATTTCAAGCCGTGCATCAAGATCCCATCCGCCCATTGCTTCAAGTTTTTCCTGTACTTCACCTTGACGTTCAAGAAGTTTTGTCATTTCATCATCATCCATCGGCTCTGCAAACTTTGCATTTATTTCATCATATTCTCTTAGCAGATCAACAATTGATTGAACACCTTCCTGCACAATTTCTCTTACTGTTTTTGTATTATCAAGCTGCGGTTCCTGTTCAAGGTAGCCGATTGTAAAACCGGGAGACAAAACAGTTTCGCCGTTAAAATTTTTATCCACACCGGCAAGAATTTTTAGTAATGATGATTTACCTGATCCGTTTAAACCGATCACACCAATCTTTGCACCGTAGAAGTACGATAGGTAAATATCCTTTATTACTGGTTTGTTGTTATAGAATTTACTTACTCCAATCATTGAGTAAATAATTTTGTTTGGTTCGTTTGCCATTTTTCTTTCTTTTGTTTTTGAATATGTAAAAATAAGGAAAGCGTTTGATATAAGCCTTCAGTCCCGATAGATCGGGATGTCGCAAAGCCTCCATCTGCAGTTGGCAGTCTTCAAGTTGTAGTAATAATTTCTGTCAAGAAATGGTTTGTGACAACTCAGATAATGCTGCCATCTTATCTAAAGGGGTTCGTGAAAGCCAGAGAAATTTTGAAGAGAGTAAACCAAAGAGTTGTGATACACATTTTCGTTATTTTCTCTTCAGGATAATAATTGAAATGTCATCACTTATTTTTGCTTCACCTCTGAACCGATCAACTGAATAAATAATTTTTTTCCCAAGTTCTGAAGCCGAAAGATTTTGATTTGCTTTTAACAGCTCAAATAATTTCTCCTTGCCATAAAACCATCCAAGTTCATTTTTAGCTTCGGTAATTCCATCAGAATATGATAAGAAAGTTTGATTAGTATTTAATTGAACTTCAAAATTTCTGTAATTGCCATTTGAAAGGATTCCAAGTGCGGCATCTCCTTTATCCATCTCGGATAAATCACCTTCGCGTAAAATTACAGGAGGAAAGTGTCCTGCATTTGCAAACTTAATTAAATTTGAATTTGGTGATAATTCCAAATAAATCATTGAAGCAAAAAGATTAGGTAAACTATCGCGATTAAAAATTTTGTTTGTTTTAAGAGTTAGCTCTGCCGGACTATTTGAACTTTCTGCATAAGCACGGACAGTTGCCTGAAGCTTTGCAGTTAATAATGCAGCGCTTAATCCTTTGCCGGCAACATCGGCAATAGTTATAACGCTCCGGTTATCATCAATCTTCAAATAATCAACAAGGTCACCGCTAACCTCATTTGCTGATGAAGTGTAAAGAAAAACATCCCAGCCATCAATCTTTGGCGATTCTACTGGCATTAGTGCGCGTTGAATTTTTTTACCGGCAATTAATTCCTCTACTGCAAGGAGTTTATCTTTTAATTCAAGAACTAACACAAAAAAGATTATTAGTCCGCCTAAAAAAGTTGTTCCGCTTGATGGATCCTGATTGTCAATTTGTACATTGTTTCCTAGAAACATCAAAACTAATCCAGCTATAACTAAAAATTTTCTAACAGGAGTTAGTTTTTCAAATATACTCGAGAAAAGATAACCAGTTTGATAGATAAAGCGTTCAATCCGCCCCATCTTTTTTAGTTTTTGTTTCTTTTCATCATCAAGGTAAAAATCTTTTAATTCGCGGTATTCTTTAGTAATATCTTTTCTGTAGGATGTTCCTTTAAACTCATTAAAGAAGTTGTAATTGATTGTGTTATTCTTATTTGGTGTCATAACTATTGTGTTAAAAAATTTTATTTATATGCCAGTTGTAAATTACATAACCAAACAAATGTATGAAACAAAAATTTGACAAGTGGTTGCTAATCAAAATGAAATTCATACAAAAAAAGGTTTTTAAAGAACATTTAGTTTAATTTTAAAGGGTCGATAGAAGAGATTTTTACTATATGAAAAAGAATATATCTATTCTTTTTGCAATCCTCTTTGTTTCTCTGGCAGTATTCTCAGGGGATATATTATCGCAGAGCCAGGATAGTACCCACACTTACCAAAATGAATTTACTGATTCAGCAAATTATCCACCCGAACATAATTATAAAGTTTTAGGACTAAGTTACATTACCGGATATAGCATTCCACATGCAAAGGAAGTTTTAAATGTCCGCGGTACAAATCCAAGGGGGTACGAAGCAAATATTTTCTGGCACTTAAACAACAATGATGTTTGGAATGATTG
>CAZCJF010000035.1:5878-31078 GCA_964499095.1 uncultured Ignavibacteriaceae bacterium | reverse complement strand
GAATCAAGAAATAACTAGAAAAAACTCCTGGGTCAAATGACACTATAGTAAATAGCAATAACCAATAATTAATGACAGGGTGAGACTATGTTACGCAAAATTTTTTTATTTGTACTGCTCGGTTGTTTTTCAAAAATGTTTGCTCAACCAGAAGTAATAAACTATTCTTTTGATCCAATACAAACTCAAACAGCATCAAATTTTAATGTCATCAAACCTGAAAATGTTTTAGTAGTTTTTAAACGAAACGATCAGGTTTCAATTAATGTTAAAAATTACTACGTTCAAAAGCGGGGAATTCCAACAACTAACATTGTCAAAGGGCTGGATGGTCAACTAGGTTTATCGTTACCTGATTCTGCTAATTACAACGGTCAATATGTTATTTTAGATCAAGAGGGTGAAATAATTAGAAGGGCTGATCCATGTTCACAGGATGGAAATAACAGTATATGTGATACTCTAGCGTTCTATTATTATTTCGAAAAAATAGCACAGCCAATAACAAATTATTTAAATAATACCATAGACCCGAATACAGGAAATTATTTAAAAGACCAGATTCATTATATTGTATTATGTAAAGGCATACCCTTAAAAATAAAATCAGCAGATTATGGTTGGGTACGTTATTGGAAAAGTTATCACATTTCAATTGATGGATTACTTTGTTTGCTAAAAACAAATAATAATAATAATCCTTCGATTATGAAATTATATCCGCCGACTATAAATATTTATTATGATTGTAGAGTTACAAATCCTTATAATGGTATCGATCCATATTTTAATTTTAACAATAGATTTAAAGCAAATCATTATTTCCAAAATAAAGCGTTAAATGATGGTACAACTGCAGAGTTTAAAATTTCTTGTTTAGTTAGCAGGTTGGATGGCAGAAATGAACAGGAAGTTTATAATTTAATTGATAAATCATTCCTTGCCGATAAAACCGGACAGGGTACATGGATTTTAGATGGTCATTGGTTTTATCAATGGGAAGAACCAGAAAATTATCAGGGTTATAACAGTTACAATCAAAATATAATAGTAGCTACAGCTACTAAATTAAATCAGTACGGTTTTAATACTTATTGTGACAATACATCAAGAAATCCAATTTATTCATACAATTCTCCTGTAATTGGTTATTTATCTTGGGGTAGGCATTCCGGTTATCCAATTGGTTTTATTGTCAATCAATTAAATTTTGATCTACTCAGCGGCTCAATTTATAATTCAATAGAAAGCTATAATGGGGCAAGTATGCAGCCAGCTTATAGAATAAATGAACAAAGTATGTTAACAGAGTTTGTGCAAATAGAAGGTACTGGTGGCGCTGCTCACACTTATGAACCTTATTTGGGACCAAATAATAATCCATATTATTTTTTCCCGTCTTATGCTATGGGATATAACGTTGTTGAAGCAGCATACCAAGGCATACAATTTTTTGCTTGGCAAAACATTGTCATTGGCGATCCCCTAACCACAATAGCTTGGGGCAAACAAACTCTAACTCAAAATTTAACTTGGAGTAGTACTAATCTTGTCACAGGCAAAATTACTGTGCCTGCAGGTAAGACTTTAACGATAGCCAGTAATGCAGTTATTAATTTTAAGCATCAAGGAGCTTTAGAAGTTCAATCTAATGGCACATTAGTTATACAATCAGGAGTAGTACTAAATTTAAGTGTTGGAAATACATTTGAATTTAGTAACTCATTGACAATTCCATCTGGTGCCACTTTAAATATTACTTCTGGTGCAACAATAAAATTTGCTGCGGGTAAATCTCTAATTGTCAATGGCACATTAAATGCAAATCAGGCAACATTTACAAGAGGTGGAATCTCGGGCAGCTGGAATGGAATTGTTTTCAATCAGGGTAGTAGCGGAACAATACAGAACTGCAATATTTCTTATGCAAGCATAGGCATTACTTGTAATTATAGTTTACCCAATATTAATAACAACAACATAGAATATAACTCAACTGGTATTGCACTTTATAATCTGGGAAGCAGTTCTGTTGAATTAACAGGCAATACTATTCAGAATAACAGCTATCAGGGTATCTATCTCTCATATTCATCGCCAAGGATTTATAGTAATACTATCTTAAACAATGGTTCATATGGAATCAGCTGCTATAATTCAAGCCCATACCTTTACAATAATCTGATAAAAAGTCACACTTCCAGCGGATTGGAATGTAATTATTATAGCTCTGCGTATTTAGTGCCTTGGAATTCATACGGATATTATTGGGGAAGCGGAAACAATGTCATTAAAAACAACGCAGGCAGAGGAATAAATGCTGCATACTGGAGTAATTTATATTAGGGGAACTACCCTTATGGTGGCAATAACAGTATTTATAGTAATAATAGCTATGAAGTTGCAGCTTTTTACAATAGTAATATTCTCGCACAGAAAAACTGGTGGGGCACATATCCACCAAATATTTCAGAGTTTTATTCTTATCAATCGTCGACCATAGATTATACTCCCGCACTAAGTTCTGATCCAAATTCAGGTATGCAAAAAGTAGCAATCTTAGAGAGTAATTCGATACCAAGTTCAGTTGAGATTACTTCAGCAGAGACAGAACTCGATATTGCATTTAAATATCAATTAGAAGGTAAATTTGATGAAGCAATTAAAATATATGCTGACTTCATCAATAAAAATTTTGATAATCCAAAAGCAGCCTATGCTTTAGTAAGAATAAACGAATGTTATAGAGAATCGAACAAAGATGGGTTTATAAATTATATTAACAACGATGTAAAAACACTAATAAAAAGTAATAATGAATTAGCAATTGTAGCCCTTGAGTTAGAAAGTCAATATCTTGTTAATGAAGGGAAATTCATTGAAGCAATAAATAATTTCCAAAAAATAAAAAAAGAGTTTAACCTTAATGCATATATTGATAAGAATTCAATTTATAACACTGGCTACATCTATCTTAAATATTTAAGTGACATAGAAAAAGCGAAAGAGAATTTCGATGAACTGAGTATGAAATATCCCGAAGATGAATTAACGATTGATAGTAAATACTTGATTAGTGAATATGATGGAGATATATCACCTAAGATAATTCCTCAACAAAGCATTGCGACTAAAATAAATATACCACAAAATTTTGATTTGATAGGTAATTATCCCAATCCTTTCAATCCAAGCACAACAATAAGTTACGTATTGCCTTATCAATCCTCAGTAGAAATAATAATTTATGATTTAATGGGCAGAGAGATCCGAAGCTATAATATTCCATCTCAATCTGCGGGATACAACAGCATAATTTGGGATGGAAGAAACAACAGTGGCAATACGGTTACAAGCGGAGTTTACTTCTACAAAATCAGTATAAACTCTCTTGAGAATAATACATCATTTACAAAAACTGCTAAAATGTTGATGTTGAAATAGGAATGACTGAATAAATCATTTTTGCTTAATAATTTTCAAGATATCAAGAAAGGCGACTTTAGAGGTCGCCCTTTTTATGCAACTTTTTTATTATCATCATCATCTAAAAAAGTGAATTTGCTTTAACTTGATTCATCATCTTTTAGCATATAACTTTAAAACAAAAAAAACGGAGAAAAAATAAATATGAACGCTCTTAAAACAGTATTCTTAATGTCGGCAATGATGGCGCTTTTTCTGCTGGTTGGATATGCCATTGGCGGTAAATCCGGAATGACAATTGCTTTTGTGTTTTCGTTAGTAATGAATTTTGGTTCTTATTGGTTTTCAGATAAAATTGTGCTTGCAATGTACCGTGCTCAGCCAATTACAAGGGAGCAATCACCAAAATTTTATGATATGATTGCACAGCTTGCACAAAATGCAAATTTGCCAATGCCCAAAGTTTATATCATTAATGATCCAACTCCCAATGCATTTGCAACCGGTAGAAATCCGAAAAACGCAGCAGTTGCTGCAACGACAGGCATTTTGCAGGGCTTAAATAATGAAGAGCTGGCAGGAGTTATGGCACACGAACTTGCACACGTAAAGCACAGAGATATTTTAATCAGCACAATTGCTGCAACTTTAGTTGGAACAATTTCTTACATAGCACAAATGGCTGGCTGGGCTGCAATGTTTGGAAGAAGTGATGACAGAGAGGGTGGTGGTTTGGGTGGTTTATTCTTAATTATCCTTTCACCAATTATCGCTATGCTTTTACAAATGGCAATTTCAAGATCTCGTGAGTTTGCTGCGGATGCCGGCGGTGCTGAAATTAGTGGTAATCCATTGGCGCTCGCTTCTGCTTTGCAAAAAATTTCAAGAGGAAATCAAGTGCAGCATATGAGAAATGTTAATCCATCCACTGCGCATATGTTTATTATCAGTCCTTTGTTTGGCGGTATGAGCAAATTATTTTCAACTCACCCACCCGTTGAACAGCGAATTGCAAAACTGCAGGAAATTGCTGCGGGAAGAAGGTAGTTGTTTTGTAGGTTGTTGGTGGTTTGTAGTTTGTAGTAGGTAGTTTGTGGTGGGTTGGTTGTAGTTAGTTGTTTTGAGTTAAAACTTGATTAAAAATTTCTTTCTGCCAATATTCGTAGTGCAATGAAAAACAATTTAAATCAAATAACCGGATTGATCAGTAAATCACTCCTGTTTTTATTTTTTACAGCAATTCTAACTATTACATTAAATGCACAGTCAGTTACAAATCTGGAAAAATTTTATACTCTTGTTGATTCTGCTTCCAATCTTTTAATTAAAGATTTAACCATAAAGGATGGAGTTTATCTAAATTTAGATTTTAGTACAGACTATTCAGTATTTAATAATCAGATTAGAGGAAAACTTTTAAGAAGCGATATCAGATTCGCAACAGAAAATGAATCAAAAGTTAAAGTTGATTTTATAATTGATGAATGTTTGGTTTCATACGGTGAGCCCAGAAAAGATGGCTGGTTTGGAGATTTTTATACTGAACGCACAATCAAACTTTCCGGTAACTATTTTATATCATATACTGCAAGTGTAAAAGATTTTATTTTTGAAGAAACCGATATTGTTAAGGTTGATGATATAGGAAAAATTGAAAACAGAGCATTTCCATTCACAAAAGGAGAACTTCCGTCAGAACCATTTTTATCCGGCATTCTTGAACCAATTGTTGCAGTCGGAGCGGCAGCAATAACAATTATTTTATTCTTTTCCGTCCGTTCAAAGTAAACAAAAGTACCTTTGAAGGCTTATTCAATTTGGTTATAATTGCACATCATTTTATAAATCAATTTATATGAAAAAACTTTTAGCATTATTTATACTCTCAATAATTATTTACTCTTGTTCCGGTAGAATTGATACCACAGAAATGACACCTGAGCAGAGGCTTGCCTATGCCATTAATCTTTATAATAATGAAGATTACGAAGAATCAGTTAAAGAATTTGAAGCACTTGTAATTCAATATCCCGGCAGCAGCATTGTTGATGATGCACAATATTATCTTGCAATGTCCAGGTATCAGCGCAAAGAATATATTCTTGCTGCGTATCAGTTCAGCAGACTAATTAAATCAATGCCATCAAGCGAATTTTTAGCTGATGCACAGTTTATGCTAGCAGATTGTTATTATCAGCTTTCACCAAATTTCAGCCTTGATCAGCAGTACACAAAAAAAGCAGTTGAGGAATTTCAGGTATTCATTGATGTATTTCCATTAAATCCTAAAGTATCTGAGGCTGAAGCAAAAATTAAAGAGTTAAATGATAAATTAGCTAAAAAAGAATTTGATACTGCAAGAATTTATGAAAAGCTTGAGTATTATAATGCTTCACTTAAGTATTATGATAATGTGATGGAAGTTTATCACGATACACAATATGCTCCATTAGCTCTTTACAACAAAATTAATGTATTGCTCAGCAGAAACCGAGAAACAGAGGCTCTTGCTGAAGCATCAAAATTCTTGGAGAAATATCCGGGGCATAAAAACTACAGTGATGTTGAGAAAATAAAAAATTCTCTGGAAAGAAAAATTTCAGTTAATAAATGAGTGATGCAAAAAAAATAAGCGACTCTCAAATCACAATGACTGAATTAGTCCTGCCAAATCATACAAACCAACTGGGTAATTTGCTTGGCGGACAGTTGATGCACTGGATAGATATTTGTGCGGCACTAAGCGCTGCAAAGCATAACAGAAGAGTCTGTGTTACTGCATCTGTTGATAGAATTGATTTTCATCATCCTATAAAATTAGGTGATGCTGTAACTTTGATTGCTTCAATTAACAGAGTCTTTAAAACTTCAATGGAAGTTGGCGTTAAAGTTTATGCGCAAAATTTCAGAGAGGGAACAAAAATTCACACTAATACAGCTTACCTTACATTTGTAAGTGTAGATAAAGAAGGAAAACCGGTTACAGCAATCGAAGCAATTCCGGAAACTGATGATGAAAAAAGACGATATGATGAAGCTCTTCAAAGAAGAGAAAACAGACTTAAAGACAGGACTAAGTAAGCTATTATTTTTTGTAGTATTTATTCCCCAGATTATTTTTCCGCAAATTCCATTTAAAGGTTTCTGCAAAATAGATTCGTTCCCCACGGATTCCGGTTATACCAGAATTTTCAGCCTTAATTTTAATCAGGATGAGTATGCTGATTTGCTGCTTTACAATCCACTGCTAAATCAAGCTGATTTGTTTGAAGGGAAAGCCGGATTGAATTTCAAATTAAAGAAAAAAATTTCTTTTCAGTCACAACCTTCCAGATTTGAACCGATAATATTATCCAACAATTTAGTTGATGGATATGCTTTCACTTCAAGACGAGATAAATCTTTTTCTATTCTGAAATTTAATTCGGACGACAGTTATAAAATTCTTAATACCATAAAGTTTGATTCTTATCCGGAAAATATAAGTGTATCCGATATTGATGGAGATGGCTACCCGGAATTTCTGATATCCGGTAATTCATTCGATGGCTTAACATTGGTTTCGTTGCTTAAAAACAAACTGGAAATGAAAAATATTTCAAAGAATAAATCATTCCTAAATGCACATTTGATTGATATAAATCTTGATGGATTTAAAGATATTGTTGCTGCCAGTTCTGTTGAAAATGCGTTGATCTTTTATTTCAACAACGGGCGAAATGAATTTTCTGAAGTAAGAAAAATCTTTGTTGATGATGATATATTATCAATGAATACATTTGATTTGAATTTTGATTCTGTCCAGGAGATAATTGTCGGAACAAAATCCTCAATAAAAATATTTTACGGTGATGAAACAATTTCTTACAAAAAAGTTGTTTCCGTAAAAACATCTTCAGCTGTTAATGATTTTGTAATAGGTGATTTTAACAGAGATGGTTATTTCGATTTCAACTTTCTATCAGTTAGCAACGGAAAAATTACAACACTATTTGCTAAAGATTATTATTCATTCTATCCGGAACTAACGCATTTAAGTAAACCCGGGATTAAAGATATAATTCCGTTTTTTAGCAAGTTTGTTTACGGCGCAGCCATTATTAATGAGCTTGGTGAATGCAGTATTCTTTCTTCGGTTCAATTACTATCAGATAATCAGAAACTTGCATTAGCAATAAATCCATCTAAAGTTTTTGCATTTGATCTTAATGATAATGGTATAAAAGATTTGGCATTCTTCAGCGATGATTACACACTTAATTTTTTATTAAGAAATTCAGCAGGAGTGCCAGATAAATTATTTTCAGTAAATCTGAATGATAAACATTCGGAAATTCTTGTTTATGATAATTCAAAAACCCAAAAAACATTTTTTTGTTTTTCTCCTGGTAAAAGAGCCATTGAATATTTAGAGGTGGATTTCGAAAAATTTACGTTCAAACGAAACTACTTTTACAGTGCAGGAGCAATTGAGGCAATACTCGTAAAAAAGGATGAACAAAATAATCCTGAACTGTTTATCTTATTTGCAAAAGATAAAGCTCTGAACCTTCAGATAATTTCTAAAACAACATTAACTTTTGGAAGCAAAATCTTTGATAAGATATCTTATAACTGGAAAAGTCCTGTTCTGCTTTCACCCGAGGAATTATCAGTTGGATATTTCAGTGAGAGTGATGCAGTATTTTCATTTAATCGTGCCGATCTTAAAGATGTAAAGTATCAGTATCACAGATTACACGAAAAACAGCGCAAAGATAATTTGGATAAAAAATCTCCTGAAATCTTTAGCTTTAGTTTTGAAAATAGATTTGTTTCAGTTGTTTGTTGGGAAAATGAGATTCATATTCTGGAAGGAGATACAGAGAACTCCGGATATTCGATAATAGGTAATAAATTCGGACTTAGGATAACAATAAAAAATCAATTATTTTTTGAAGAAACTAACTCGATTTTTATTAATGATGTCTTTTCAAAATCATTTTTCGAAATGAAAAGGTTAAATCGAAATAAAAAATTTATTATTGATAAAGTTTTTGAAGACACAGATATAGGTAATTTTACAGTTGCAAATCTGGATCAGAGACATTTGCATTTAATTTATACATCAAATGAAAATTCATTTATTAATATCAGACAGCTGCCTTGATGGTTAAAAACCTTTTTATAATAATATTTTTTGCTTTTACAGTCGTAATATCTGCACAGGATTTTTCAGCCACTCAACTGGATTCAATTTATAATTTGTACACGTATTTAAGGGGCATTACAACGTCACCTGCATTACAAAAGCAAATTGAAGTCGAACCCGAAATTAAAAAATGCGGCACCGGTTTAGTCTCTCAAATAAAAAGTAACTTAAGTTATTTTTCTGTTGAGCAGCAGACAGTTCTGTCAAAAATTCTTCAAAGGCCTGTTTTATCAAATAGTTTTTTAAGTCCGCGTGGTTTTTTCAGAATTCATTATACAAATTCCGGAACAGATGCAGTTCAGTATGATATCAACCAGCTGGCATTAGCACTGGATTCAGCCTACAGATATGAAGTTAACTTTCTTGGGTATGCAGCTCCACCTTCTGATGGTACTGCAGGCGGCGATGGAGCTTATGATGTTTATGTTAGAAATCTTGGAAATCTTTATGGACAAACCAGCAGTGAGAATAATGTAAGCACATCCCGATGGACAAGTTATATGGAGATTGATAATGACTTTGCCGGATTTTACACGCAGGGAATAAATGCTGCAAGGGTAACGGCTGCACACGAGTTTCATCACGCAATACAAATGGGTAACTACGCTCCACAAACCGGCGGATCAGCTATCAGAAACAGCGACATTTTCTTTTATGAGATTACTTCAACAGCGATGGAAGAATTTGTATATGATACAATTAACGATTACTATGCATATATGTCCTCTTATTTCAGAAATCCGGATACTCCTTTTCCGAAGAACAATGGATACAATCTCGCAATCTGGAATATTTTTCTAAAAGATGTTTTTGGATTTAACATATTAAAAAGACAATGGGAATTAATGCCGACTATCGATGCATTAAAGGCGATTAATAATAGTATAATTGAAGCAGGTTCAACTTTTGGTCAGGCATTGAATCTTTTTGGAATATGGACTTACTTTACAAATTCAAGAAGTGTTACGGGTAAATATTTTGAAGAAGCATCTAATTATCCTCTTATAACACCAACTGCTAATTTAACTTTTCCGTATTCTGCAAATCAGATGTATGTGGGACCCACTGCAAATTATTTTCTGAGAGTTAATTTACCCGGAAGCGACGGGACATTCATTTCTATTATCTCAAACTCAGATGTTCAAAGAGCAATTGATAATCCAAATCAGGTTTTAGATTTTTCTTTTCTAATGTTTGGTGATAATGTCTCCGGTAATCAGGTGTTGAGTGATGAATACTCTGTTACTTTTAACAGGCAAAATCAGCCAAACTGGAATAATTCCGGAATACTTAATAACGTAGTTGTTTACACGGATTCATCTTCATCAATTTCAGATGTTGATGATAAAATGTTTTTTTATCCTTCGCCGTTCAGATATTCAACTGAAAATGGTAAGGGCATTACAATAGCTTTCGATTCAGATAAACTAACAAGAAATGAAATCGATTTATATGTTTACTCCACTTCATTAAATCTTATTTACTCAAAAACAGTTTTCATCACAAATTCCTATACAAAAAATTCTAAAAGATATTTTGAAGTAACCTGGAATGGAAAAGATTCGGATGAAAAAAAACTTCCCACGGGCGTATACCTTGTGGTCATTAAAATCGATTCTAACATTAAAACCGGAAAACTGGTGATCTTTAATGACTGATTATTCTGTTGAAGCGCTTGGACTTAACAAATCTTTTGGAAGAAGACTAATCTTTAACGATCTGAATTTTAAGTTTGATACAGCCGGTGCTTATGGAATTTCGGGTCCAAATGGATCCGGTAAATCTACGCTTGTAAAAATTATTGCCGGAATAATTGGTGCATCTAAAGGAACACTGAAGCATACTTATAAAAGTAAAACATTATCCGAAGAGCAGCTTCATAATCACATCGGTTTTGTTGCTCCTTACCTCGTATTGTATGAAGAGTTTTCTACTTATGAAAATTTAAAACTTTTTTCAGATATACGTGGATTAGCTTTTAATAAAGAGCGTGTTGATTATTTGCTGAACAAGTTATTGATTTATAAAAGAAAGGATGATTTGTTAAAAACTTATTCATCCGGGATGAAGCAGCGCGTTAAATTTATTTTTGCTTTAATGCATTCTCCGCAATTGGTTATTCTTGATGAGCCCACTTCCAATCTTGATGAAGAAGGGAAAGCTTCGGTTTATGAAATAGTTAAAGAGGAATCGCAAAAGAATATAGTATTGATTGCTTCCAATGAAAAAAATGATTTGGAAGTTTGTACAGATATTATCTTACTTGAGAAATATAAAAATTAAATGAACTCAAAATCTTACAGTTTATTTTTAAAGGACTTTAAATCAGAGCTTCGCACGCGATATGCAATTAATGCGCTTGCAATGTTTATAATAGTTGCATTAAGCGTTATTCTTTTTTCAGTAGGAAATGAAAAGATAAGCCAAAGTTTAACAGGCGGATTATTCTGGGTTGTTATTTTCTTTACTGCGATGTCTGGTCTTTCACGAGTATTCGTTTCCGAAGAAGAGCGCGGTACCACTTTAACATTGCAGCTTGTTGCCTCTCCAATGACTGTTTTTACAGGCAAATTACTTTTTAATCTTATTCTGGTTTTTGCAATGAATACGGTTATTGCTATTCTTTATGCAGCAATGTTTGAAACCTTTGTAATTCAGAATTTTCTTTTGTTTCTGGCATCATTTGTTTTGGGCAATATTGGATTGGCAGTTTCATCTACAATCATTGCTGCGATAATTGCAAAAGCAGGGGCAAAAGGTACGCTTTATCCGGTACTATCATTTCCAATTTTATTGCCTTTGATTTTAACATCAGTTCAGTTAACATTGTTTGCCTTGGATGGCATATCCTTTGAAAGAGCTAAGTTTGAATTAGCAATTGTTGTCAGCTACGATGTAATAATGTTAACAGCTTCTTATATGTTATTTGATTTTATATGGAAAGAATAGCATTTTTTCAATTAAACTAATCCAAAAAATTTATGGTCTGGAAAATATTTTTATTTCTTTTACTTGCATTTGTCTCTGTGGCTGGAATAGCCTTTCCCATTGTTGAGAAACCAAGTGTCTGGTATGAATTTCCATTAATTCCCGGTCTTGAAGAAAATGCAAAAATAATTTTCTTTCATGTTCCAACTGCCTGGCTTACAGTAATAGCATTCTTGATGTCAACAATTTATAGCTTTAAATATTTACGTAAGAAAAATTTGGACGACGATGTAAAATCTTATGCTGCCGCTCAATTGGGAATGATTTTTTGTATCCTTGCAACTGTAACAGGCGCGGTTTGGGCAAAATTTGCGTGGGGATCTTTCTGGAGCTGGGATCCAAGGCAAACAAGTATTTTTGCATTACTTTTAATTTATGGTGCTTGGTTTGCACTTCGCTCATCAATCGAATCTGAAGAAAAACGTGCAACACTTTCATCCGTGTATTCTATGATTGCATTTGTAACCGTACCATTTTTCATTTTCATTATGCCTAGAATAATGACAGGGTTACATCCTGGATCTGCTGATGATACAAATGCTGGTCCTGTTGTTAATTTTAAAATGAACAGCAACATGTTGTTAATTTTCTTCCTTTCGATGATAGGTTTTACAATACTATATTTCTGGATGTGGAATGTAGGTTATCGTTCAATTTTAGTTCGTGAAAAAATAAACAAACAATCAATCAGAGGTTAATTTGGAACAATTTCTATCGCAGAATGCAATCTATATTGTAATGATAATTGTTTTAATTGTATGGGTTGGAATATTTTCTTATATGCTCAGCCTCGATAAAAGAATTAAAAAAGTAGAAAAAGAAATATCTGGAGATCAAAAATGAAAAATAAATACATCTTTGGGGGATTTATCATTGTTCTCTTTCTGGGAATAATGGGCTATCTTTTTACTCAAAGCAATGTGAAATATGAAGATAACATTGCGGCAGTGAAAAGTACTGATAAAACTGTTAAAGCAACCGGAAGCTGGGTTAAAGAAAAAAGTTATGAAATGAATCGTGAGCAGAACACATTTTCATTTTATATGTGTGATCAAAATGGTAACGAAATGAAAGTTGTTTACGAAGGCGCAATGCCAAATAATTTTGAAACAGCTACAAGTGTCGTGGTAACCGGATCATATCGAAATGGATACTTTCACGCGAAAGATATTCTTACAAAATGTCCAAGCAAGTATCAGGATCAAAACGTTCAATCATCAAGCATGTAATCTGACTACATACTTGTAATTTATTTTATAAAAAAAATTAAATAACAACTGCATTGTGGTTGTGCAGACTATTCTATTGTTTGCGTAATGCACATTGCTCTTAGCGAGGTAATATGGTAGGAAGTATTTTTTTAAGCGCCGCATTAGTTTTCAGTTTGATTGCAATGGTAATGTATTATCTATCTTTTAGAGGATATAAGAATACATTAAACATAGCAAGATATAGCTATCACGGAATGGCAATTCTGGTTATTGCCGCATCAACCTATTTATGGTATGCAATATTAACTCATCAATACCAGTATAAATATATTTTTAGCTACAGTAATAACTCGCTCTCAACCGGATTACTCTTCTCATCATTCTGGGGCGGACAGGAAGGAAGCTTTATGCTATGGCTTCTGCTTACCGCAATAATTGGAATTATTCTTCAATCATATTCATCCAAACGCGGCGATTTGGAGCCAAGAGTAATGACTGTGTTTGCTTTAGCCACCACATTTCTGCTCGTGATGGTTTCTCCGTGGTTTAAAAATCCATTTGAATATATCTGGATGACACCGATTTTTATTGATGCAAAAAACATAAATCCGCAATACTTCAATCTGCCATTCTTACAAAATTTTGTTTTTACAGATCAGCAAAGTAATTCAACTTTTATCCAGATGAATAAAGAATTTTATGCATTGCTAACACAAGCAGGGGTTCAGGTTAATCAGTTCATCGCAGATGGAAAAGGATTAAATCCACAATTACTTAATTACTGGATGCAAATCCATCCTCCAATGTTATTTATCGGATTTGCAATGACAACCGTACCTTTTGCATTTGCAATGGCTGCATTAATGAAAAACGATTACAGAGAATGGGTTAACCAATCTTTACCCTGGCTGCTTGCGGGAATGGGAATACTTGGTTTGGGAATAATGATGGGTGGTTACTGGGCTTATGAAATGCTTGGATGGGGCGGTTATTGGGCATGGGATCCGGTAGAAAACTCAAGTTTAATACCTTGGTTAATTGGTGTTGCTTCAATTCACACAATGCTGGTTCAAAAAAGAAGTTTAAAAACCACAGATGGAATTGGACGATACGCAAAAACAAATCTGATACTTAGCATCTCAACTTATATCCTTGTTCTTTATAGTACATTCTTAACCCGCAGCGGTGTGCTTGGGGATGCCTCAGTTCACGCTTTTGTTGATCCGGGTAATCTTGTTTATTTCTTCTTAATTGTGTTCATCGGAACTTTTATTGCTATTGGATTAGGCGGGATTATTTATCGATGGAAATATCTTGAAGATAAAACAGTTTATGAAGAAAGTATTTTGTCTAGAGAGCTTTCTTTATTTACCGCAGCAATCGTATTGGTAGGTTCAGCAATAATAGTATTAGCCGGAACTTCAGCTCCTCTCTTTGGTCAGTCTGTTGAACTTTCTTTTTACAATGAAATGCATTTACCAATTGCAATAATTATTGGATTATTAAACGGATTAAGCTTACTTATCAAATGGAAAACAACAACCACAAAAGAATTGATTAAAGATTCAACAATTTCTGTTTTACTTTGTGTAGTTATAACAATTTTACTAGTTGTGGTTGGTGGAGTTAATGATTTAATGCTTATCATTTTAGCATTCTCTGCTACTTTTGCTCTGATAGTAAATGGAGAAATCGCAGTAAAAATTATCCGAAGAAATCTTACAAATCTTGGTGGATATGTTTCACATATAGGAATTGCTCTTTTTATTCTTGGTATTATTGGTTCAGCAGGTTTTAGCCAACAAGTTAATGTTGATCTTATCAAAGGCAAACCGGCACAAGCTTTTGGTTACGAAATGACTTTTACAGGTTATACTCCAATTGAAAATAATACAAAGTACGCATTCAATGTTTCGATGAAAAAAGGAGATAAAGTTTATAACGTTGCGCCGATAATGTATATAGCAGAATATAATAACAGTCTTGTCAGAGAACCGGCAATACTAAATCTCTTATCAAAAGATGTTTATCTGGCACCCCTTGGTTATGATGAAGGCACAACACAGAATTCCAATGCAACTGGTGAAACAGTTAAGCTTGAAAAAGGCAAAGAAGTAAATTTCGGTGGAGCAAAAATAACCTTTGATAAATTTGATATATCTGCTGAGACAATGACTGCAATGCAAGAAGGAAAAGATTTTCAGATGGGTGCAATGCTTACCGTAGAAACCAACGGTAAAAAAGAACAGTTTGAGCTTTTAAGAAAAAGTGTCGGCGGTGAAGTTCATTTTACTGATTACATCTCTGAAAATGCTGGACTAAAAATTCAGTTATTAAACCTTACTGCTCAGGTAATCGAAGTATCTGTTTCACCATTAAATGAAACACAGCCGAAGGTTGTTGAAAAACAAAAACAGGAAGTATTAACAATAACTGCCAGTATTAAACCATATATAAGCCTTGTTTGGATAGGAGTTATTGTAATGGTGGTTGGATTTTTTGTTGCAGTTGCAAGAAGATTAAAAGAATCTTTAGCTTAATTTTTATCAATTAACATCCTTAAAGCCCCGTAGCAAACGGGGCTTTTTTGTTTAGAAATATTTTTGATATCTGTGTATTTTAAGTATCACATAAATAAAATTCTGTAAAATGGAGTATCTGATGAAAGTCAAAAATATCTTTTTCTTATTCTCACTCTTTATAATAATCACACTCTCATTAGGTTACATTCCCAGCCAGCCAGATGAAGGGATGTTTCCGCTTAGTGATATAAAAAATATTAATCTTAATGAAAAAGGATTAAAAATAAGCGTTGATGAAGTATATAATCCTGATGGTGTAAGCCTTGTTGACGCACTTGTAAAAATAGGTGGATGTACAGGCTCATTTGTATCAGATGAGGGTTTGATAATTACAAACCATCATTGTGTATTTGGGATTGTTTCCAGAGTTAGCACTGTCGAAAATAATTATCTTGAGAACGGATTTTTAGCTGGCAGCAAAGAAGAAGAAATTCCTGCTAAAGGTTTAACCTGCCGTATAACCGACTCATACGAAGATGTGAGTGCCGAAGTTTTGCAAGCTGCAAATACAGCTGAAGATATTTCTCAAAGAACAACTGCTATATCAAAAAAGATAAGAGAGATTGTTGAGCGCGAAGAGAAAAAAGACAGTACAATAAAAGCAGAAGTTTCCGAAATGTTTGTTGGTGAGCAGTATGTTTTATTTCGTTATAAAACAATTAATGATGTTAGATTGGTTTATGTACCACCGAGAACTATTGGCGAATTTGGTGGTGAATCTGATAATTGGATCTGGCCAAGGCATAATGGTGATTTTTCTTTTGTGCGAGCTTATGTTTCTCCAAACGGTTCTTCGGCAACGTATTCAAAAGAAAATGTTCCTTATAAACCTAAAAAGTTTTTAACGGTAAATCCAAGCGGTGTTAATGAAGAAGATTTTGTTTTTATACTTGGCTATCCGGGCAGAACTTTTAAGCATATGCCGTCTCAATTTTTAATAATGCAGCAAAAGTATCAGCTTCCGTACGTGCAGGAAGTATTTTCCTGGTTGATAGATTTGTATGAAAAGAGAGGAGAGAATGATCCTGAATTTGCTTTAGATATTGTTGGGGAGATTCAGGGACTTGCAAACACTGAAAAAAATTATCGGGGTAAGATGCAGGGGATAGAGAGATTAAAACTAATCCAGAAGAAGCAAGATGAAGAAAAACAGCTGCAGCTGTATATTGATTCCAATCCGGCGTTAAAGGAAAAATATGGAACAGTATTAAAAGATATTGATGATGTTTACAAAGAAATATTCGAATCAGGCAGAAGAAGTCTCGTGCTTAATATGCTCAGCAGAAATGTTGATTTCTATCGGCTGGCTGAATTGTTCATTGATTATAAAAAGGAAATGATGAAACCTGAGACGGAAAGAAAATCTATTTATAAAGAAGATAAAAAAGCTGAGTTCTATTCTATGATCACTAATTTGTATAATAACTTTATGCCTGATCTGGAACCTCAGATTCTTTATAAGATTTTAGGTGATGCTTCCACTTTTGATGAACTAAAAGACCTTGAGCCTTTCAAATATTTTGTATCTGTAAAGGATAAACATAAATTCATATCTGAATTGTACGAAGATACTTTTATTAAAGACAGCAAAGACTTTTTTGAATTGCTGGAAGATAATGATGAAACTCTGGAAGATATTAATGATCCTTATCTGAATATTGTAAAACCCGCGGTTGAACTTGGTGATGCAGAAAGAAAAAAATCACAGGTACGCGAAGGCAAAATAAATGTATTACTCGCAAAGCTGAATGAAGTAAAGAGGCAGTGGCTTAATAAATCATTTGTGCCGGATGCTAACAGTACTCTAAGATTAACATTTGGATATGTCCGAGGCTATTCACCCAGAGACGCAACTTATTATTATCCCAATACAACACTTACGGGATTAATTGAGAAAGGTAAAGAAACCGGTGATTACAGATTAAACAAAAAAATAAAAGAACTTTACAATAAAAAAGATTTTGGACAGTTTATTCATCCTAAACTAAATGATGTTCCTGTAAATTTTATTTATAACATGGATACAAGCGGTGGAAACTCAGGCAGCCCTATTATGGATGCTTACGGAAGATTAGTTGGAGTAAACTTTGATCGTTCATTTGAGGCAACAGTAAATGATTATACCTGGAGTGAACAATACAGCCGTTCTATTGGAGTTGATATCCGTTATGTGCTGTGGGTTGCTCAAAAAGTTAGCGGTGCCGATTATTTATTAAAAGAAATGGGAATTAGTTTATAAACCGGTCTTTTCAAGCCTTGACAAACAACGGGGTCAATGTTATCTTTGACCTCGTTTTTATAAAATATTTGAACATTCCGCGATAGCTCAATGGTGGAGCATTCGGCTGTTAACCGAAGGGTTGCAGGTTCGAGTCCTGCTCGCGGAGCAAAAAAGCCCTGATAAAAATCAGGGCTTTTTATTTTTATGAGTTATTACCTTTACATATTAAGATTTGCAAAAAAATAGAAATACTACATTTGATTATTGAAGCAAACTAAATCTCGAAAAATTTGCAAAAAATATTCTCACAATTAATTCTCTTTCTGTAATTCATTCCTTCAATTTTAATTCTTAGTTCAGTTAACACTAAAGTTAAAGTACATCTACCATCAGTTTACTTTTAACTCACACAATGTATATGCTGATATTCAGAAGATAAGATCTATTATTTCAACTAAAAAAGTTTAAAGTATCTTGTGTCATATGATTAGAATATTTAAAACTATATTTTAAGAGGAAACTAAATAATAATTTTACAATTAGATTTTAAAAAACTATCATTTTAAAATCATATTATTTATATTTGAAAAAAAATGAGGCATCTAATAATCATTATCAACAAAATAAAGGGAGAAAAATGAAAAATCTTTTTCTACTTTTTTCTTTAATTCTTTTCCTCACTGCTACAATGCAAGCTCAATCGCCTATTCAGGCGGTTAATATGGCAACTTATAATGCATATTCCGGTGCAGCACCAGATTCATCTGTACCTTATTATGATGATCTCGGTGTTCGCAGAGTTATTGTTGCTGACGCTGATGGCGATGGGGATCAGGAAGTTATAACGACAG
Organism: uncultured Ignavibacteriaceae bacterium; assembly: GCA_964499095.1. GTDB lineage: Bacteria > Bacteroidota > Ignavibacteria > Ignavibacteriales > Ignavibacteriaceae > IGN3. Next base: position 12,608 of record CAZCJF010000035.1, on the reverse strand, counting down.
ATTATACAAATGGAGGACGCGTTCACGTTATGGAATACGATGGTGCTGGTAATCTTGAAATCATCTGGTCTTCACCAGTATCAAACACATCCAGTGGATCTACACCTAGATTTCCTAGGGTAGGAGATTGTGACGGAGATGGAAATCCTGAAATTATTTTTGAACAAAATGGCGAAGCAAGAATCGTGTTATACGAATGGAATGGTTCATCCTGGGGTACTGAGCCGGCATTCCAAATTACTAACGATATGTTTCTTGCACTCAATCCAGCAGAAGTTGGATTAAGATTTAACAGAGAAGTATTTCAGGCTTACGATTTTGATGGTGATGGTAAAACAGAAATTATTCCTTATGGAAGCGGACCAAGAAGAGATATTTATATTTTAGGAATTGAAGGACAATTTCCTGGATTTGCTTCTTTGGTAATGGAAGGTGGCTTGCCTCCTATTGCTAACGGCCGTAATTGGGTCACCGGTTCTCAATGGAGTTCCACTCCCGCTGATGTTGATGGCGATGGAAAGATTGAAATTATTAATCATCACTGGGATAGATTTGGAATGTGGGCCATCCAAGTAAATGGGCCAAATTCATATACATATCCGGATACCTCTAAGCCGGGTGTTTACCACAGATATTCTGGTCCTGATGCTTTAAGTTATTTCGGATTGGCAGCTGTAGATGTTGATGGAGATGGCAAAGATGAAATTGCCGGAACGATGTATCAAAACAACCATGATATGTGTTTATTTCAATTCTCAAGAACAGATTTAGGTGCTAATTTATTTTATAGCGATCCAGATTCAGTAGCAAACAGATTTGCTATAATTAAAACAAAAACAGAATTAGCTGCATTAGCTGGAAAAACTGCTGCTGAGTTTTGGCCCTGTGTTGGTGGTGATGTAAACAAAGATGGTAAGGATGAAATCTACACCGGTGGCGGAAGAGGTTTAAACCTTATCGCTGTTCAGTACAATGGTTCAGGAAGTTTGCTTGATCCAAATAGTTATACTGCTAATTTAGTTTATACTGGTGAAGGTGGTGACGTATTTGCAACAATTAAAATATATAACGGAAGAGTTGATACCGTAATTGTCGGAGAAGACACAACCTTAGTTCTTAATCCTGCAATTATAGATACGGTATATGAAGAAACACCATTTACTGCTTATATATTTGCTGATGGAGTAGATATCGATAAAGATGGAAACATGGAAATAGTTCTTTCTGAGCAAAGCGTATATGATTCTACTACCGTAATAGAATATGTTTGGGTTGATTCCACCAAATCATGGGAACGTGATAATTCATTACAGAGAAAAATTGTTAACGAATACAGAAAAACAGTTCGTGTTCTTGAATATACAGGTGCAAGCGGATTAGTTGATCAAGGTTATAATATCATAACTCCGGAAGACTATATTTTAGAAAACAATTATCCTAATCCATTCAATCCTTCAACCGCGCTAAGATTTACTTTACCTCTGCAGAAAAAAATATCTCTTAAGATATACGATATGCTGGGCAAAGAAATTGCAACTCTGGTTGATAATCAGGTATATGAAAAGGGAAGTTATGAACTGTTTTGGGATGGAACTAATAACAATGGCATTAAGGTAGCAAGCGGCAATTATATTGCTACATTAATTTATGGTAATTATTCAAAATCTGTTAAGATGACATTGTTAAAGTAAGCTGTTAAAACAGATTTTGTTAGGAGGCTGTATCAAAGGCAAATTTTTAAGTGAAGTAACAATTAATTTCACTTATTAAATCCTTTGAGACAGCCTTTATTTTTATAACACTTTTTTGTGAATCAAAAGCAAGTCCTAATTTCTTAAGAGAGGCGCGCTTATGCATAAATTTTATACTCTTATTTTTTCAATCTTTTTCTTTCTTCTCTTTACACACACACTTCATTCTCAATCTACAGGAAAAATAATGGGCAAAGTGGTAGATTCCTCCACCGACGAAGGAATCCCATTTGCCAATGTGCTTGTAGAAGGAACTAATATTGGAGCAGCATCAGATGCCGAAGGTAATTTCGTAATATTGAATATACCTCCGGGAATCTATAGTGTTACTGCATCCTATATTGGTTATCAGAAAGTAACCATAACTGATGTATCTGTGAATGTAGGATTTACAACTTCGTTGAATTTCAAATTATCTGCCGGAGAAGTAACGCTTGATGCGATTATTGTTCAAGGGGAAAGAAACCCTCTTATCAGGCAGGATTTGACTAATCCCACTGTTGCCATCACATCTGAATCTCTGGAAATACTTCCAGTTGATAATATTGCTGATGTAATAAAACTGCAAGCAGGTGTTGTTACGGGAGACGATGGCAGCCTGCACGTTCGTGGTGGATATGGTAATGAAGTTGCTTACACTTTGAATGGACTTTCACTAAACGATCCTTATGGAAACTCCAGAGCTGTAGGATTGGCATCGAATGCAATTCAGGAAGCTTCAGTATCTACAGGTACTTTTAGCGCAGAGTTTGGAAACGCACTTAGCGGTGTTGTAAACTATGTTACTAAAGAAGGTCCCGATAAATATACTTTTAGTGTGAGGGCGTATGGAGGGGATTACTTCACTTCCAGAAAAGATTTATTTACCAACATTGACGATATTGATCCTTTAAACAGAGGCAGAGTTGAAGCCACGTTTGGCGGACCGGTTCCTTTTACAGAATCAACAAGATTTTTCTTTTCCGGAATTCTGGAAAACTTTAAAGGTGGTTATTACGGAATAAGATTATACAATCCAACGGATTCTTATTTAACTCCGGATAACTTTAAAAGCACAGATCCACGATACGGACAGGCAACAGGCCCATACTTCTTCAATCCATTTTCAACCGGAAGCAGCGGCTTACCAACAGGCGATGGCAAGTATGTAGCGATGGATCAAAATAATTCGCTTAATCTGCAATTTAATGTAAGTCATAAATTCGGTTCTTTGTTAAAATTAAAATATGAGTTTGTTTATGATAAAGCGAAATCGCGGGATTTTAATCGCTCTTATTTGTTTAATCCCGATGGTGATGGATGGGATTACAGTCATGGCGTAATTCATACACTTGATTTAACCCATACATTAAGCGAAAAAACTTTTTACACATTAAAAGGATCCTATTCATATAACAGAGCTGAGCACTACTTATACGAAGACCCAAATGATCCAAGATACTTACCTTCGTTTTACAGAAAAACTATTGGCAACACAACTTATTATGCAGGTGGAACTGATAATGATATCGTGAATCGAAACACCACAACTTATAGCATTAAAGGCGATATCGTATCACAAATGTTTGGCGTTCATGAAATAAAAGCGGGATTTGAATTCAGAAAACATAACGTAGTAAGAAGCGGTTATACTCTGGATTTTTACAAGATTAAAGATATCGGCGGAGTACCATCAATAACATCATTAAGTGTAAACGATTTATTGTATGATACTGCACTTACAATTTACAGAGGCAGTATTCAAAGTGTTTCTACATACAACAAAAACCCAATACAGGGCTCGGTTTATTTATTAGATAAAATGGAGCTTGCAAAAACTCTTATACTTAACATCGGAGTAAGATATGAGTTTTTTGATGCTGCCTCAGATTATAATTATGATTTTTCAAGAAATATTACTGACTCACTATCAGGATATATGAATGCTTACTTAAAACCTGCAGAAGTAAAGCATATGATTTCACCACGATTCAGTGTTTCATATCCAATTACCGATAGAGGTGTAATAAGATTTTCCTATGGACACTTTTATCAGATTGGCTCATTAGCAAGTCTGTACCAAAATGATTTAAGATGGGTTCCAAACGTTTCCAGTATCCCGACCTTTGGTAACCCAAATGTTAATCCTCAGAAATCAATTCAATACGAGATAGGTTTACAGCAGCAGCTTACAGATGATTTCAAATTTGATTTGACTGGTTATTATAAAGACGTAAGGGATTATATCTTTACACAAACAGTTTATACCGAAAAAGCCAGACAATATGCAATCCTTACAAATTTAGCTTATTCAAATGTAAGAGGTATTACATTATCTTTTCTGAAGCGGCGAGGACCGGGTGAAATGTTCTCTGCAACATTAGATTATACATTTCAGGTAGCTGAAGGTAACAGAACAGAGCCACAGGAAGATTTGTTTTTTAGCGAAGCTTCCGGAAAACAAACAGAAACATTTCTTGTACCGCTTAGTTTTGACCGGACTCATTTAATAAATGGAACATTTGCATTGACCGATCCTAATTCATGGACTCTAGGTGTAATTTATAATATTCAGGCAGGCACACCATACACTCCTGCACTGCCGCCAAGTTTATCAACCATTACATATGAACAAAATTCATCTTCTAAATCTGTTCAATGGGAAGTTGATCTGAAATTTGAGAAATTCTTCAAGATCGGTTCACTTGATTATTCAGTATTTATTCACATTAATAATTTATTTGATACACAGAATGACAGATACGTTTACGCAAGTTCAGGAAAAGCATTATCAAATGTTGAACAGGTATTAAATGCAAATCAGTTCAATGATTTGCGCTCAAGAATTGCAAGAGGTGATTTAGGAATGATAGATCCGGCTTATCTTGATAATTATTATTCGAAACGTCCGGAAAATGTAAACAGACCCAGAGAAGTTAGATTGGGATTTTCAATAATATTTAACTAATTATTTCAGGTTTTAACGATGATAAATAAAAATATTCTCTTAATCATTAGTCTTTTACTTTTTACATCTTACGCTGTATCCCAGGTTAAAGTCACATTAGATCCTTACTTCTATAAAAATTTAACACCTGAAGAATCACTTAAAATATTTGGTCCAATAAAAGGAACAAAGCTAAACAAAATTGCCGGTGATAGCAGAGAGATTAAAGACATTACAATTAAAGGCAACAAGATTACAACAATACTTTATAATTACGGCTCAGTTTGTGCCCCAAGTGTTTTAGCGGATGTTGAAGATTTAGTCTGGAATGGGCTGGGATATGGTTTTGAATTTGGATTAGTAGTTGGTGCTGAAGTCATAGATGTCAACGGTGATACTTTGCATATCATAAGTGATTCACATGTAAGATCCACCGAAGGAGATTACAGTCCTAATGCTTCACTAAAATATGGATGGCTTCCTAAAACCGGTTACTCTGATAACACACAGGATAAAATTGCCTCTCTAAATGCAGAAGACAAAAACGGAGATGGTAAACCTGATTCCTGGCCGGAACAATGGTACTCACCGGGAGCCGGAAAATATCTTTGGCCAGCATTTCTTGGTGATATGGCTACTGCACCTGATGAGGAAGTTTTTTATGCAATTGACGATTTTACAAATTACGAGTTTATTGATAGATATCAGCCATTCCCAAGCGATCCCACAAAAGGTGGATTAGGTATTGAGGCAACAGTAAGAATTCTTCAGTTTAACAATCCAATGGCTGAGGATATCATCTTTATGGTATATCAGGTAACCAACGCATCAGAAAAAGATCTGGACAAAGTTTATTTTGGAATGTTTGGTGACCCGCACGTTGGCGGCGCTTATGATTACAATGATGACCGCGCTTTTTTTATTCCGCCTAAAGGTCCTTTAGCAGAATCTTTTAATCAGAGAGCAAGGAGTATGGTTTACGCCTGGGATGCAGATTTTAAAGGTACCGGTGGAAAACAACCTGGATATTTTGGTTGGAAATTTCTTGAGTCCCCATCTTTTGATCATAATTCTATTGATGATGATGATGATGGAATTATGGATGAAAGTCCCTTCAATGATAAAGGATTTTTTATTGATGGTGTAGCCACTCCACTTACATATGGAATATATGATGTTGCAAAATATACCAGAGTTTATGGAGCCCCTAAACCAAGATGGTCTGGTGATGAAGACGGTGACTGGGACGTAGAAAAACATGATATTGGTATCGATGGTATTGGACCGGAATCACCAAATTATCCCGGACCTGATTACGGTGAAGGTGATGGAGTTCCTTCTCAGGCGTTCTATTTGGATTTAAATGGTAATGGAATTTTTGATAGAGAAGAAGCAGGAACTTTAAGCGATATTCAGTTACCTGGATATAAATGGGCTGGATCAGAACCAAATTTCGGATATCGCGATATATCGGAATCTGATATGATTGGATTAACCGGATTTACAGCTGCAAGATTTGGAGCTCCGAATTATCCAAAAGAAGATGAATTGCTTTGGCAATGGTTTACAAAACCTGAAATTGATCCCGAACAACCGTTGCTTAAAGAGGAAGGTGATAACATATTCTGTTTTTCAACCGGACCAATGTCACTTAAAAAAGGTGAAACTCAAAGATTTTCTATGGCTATAATTATGGGTGAAAACAGAGACGATTTGATACTAAATGCAATTACTTCTGTAAGAATTCTTGAAGCTGATTATAGATTTGCTCAGCCGCCTGCAAAACCAATTGTTAAAGCTGTTGCTGAAGATGGAAAAGTCAGGCTGTATTGGGATGCTAAATCTGAAGATTCAATAGATCCGCTAACTCAAACAAAAGATTTTGAAGGATATAAAATTTACAGAAGCCGCGATTTCAATTTCTCAGATGTTTATACAATTACAGATGCAAATGGTGTTCCTTTTCTTGGGCAGGCTTTATTTGATCCAAACACAGGTAAAAGAGCACAGTTTGATTTGATAAATGAATATTCCGGTTTGGCACAAAGAGAAT
>CAZCJF010000035.1:4468-5778 GCA_964499095.1 uncultured Ignavibacteriaceae bacterium | reverse complement strand
AAAAGAGCACAGTTTGATTTGATAAATGAATATTCCGGTTTGGCACAAAGAGAATATGATGGAAGAGGTGTAAAATACTATCTCGGTGATAACACCGGTCTGCAGCACGAATACGTTGATTCAACAGTTTTAAACGGAGTTACATATTACTACGCTGTAGTTGCATATGATCGTGGCTCTGCAGATTTACCTCCCACAGAAACACAATCTGTTATTCAACAGGACCCCTTAACCGGAGAACTGATTTTTGATGTAAATACTTTGCAGGTAACACCGGGACCACCTTCAAAGGGATTAGTCTCTCCTGACGTTGGTCTTGATGGTTCGCCAACTTCGGTAAATTCTGATGCTACTGGAAAAATCACAATAAAAGTTCTTGATCAATTAGAAGTTGATGATAAACAGTATAAGATAATTTTCGATGAAGCTAACATTTACAGTATATTGGATTCAACAGGTATTGAAACAACGTTCACCTCAAAAGACACAATACTCGTTAGTTTACCGCATAAAAATCTGGAACCGGGAAGTGTTCAGTTATTTGATATGAATAATAATCCGATTGATCAGTCAAGATATATCATCAACTACGTCTCCGGTCAAATTGCGAGCAGAGTTTCCGGTAATCTTCCACAGGGAGAACAATTCAAAATATATTACAGATACTATCCGGTATCACAAAGCAGATTATTAAATAATGAAGATGCAAATCCAACTTTTGACGGCTTGAGAGTTTTTGTGAAAAATGATTCTCTTCATTTCGATCAGGAAGGCTCAAGATTTTTGCACAATGCAGATGTTAACATTAAGGATACTGTATTCTATCCTGCATTAATTGGCATTCCCAGCCTGAGGAGAAAAATCAGTGCAGACTGGGAAGTAAGATGGAATGATACAGACACGCTTGAAGATGGCAGCTGGAAATACGCTGATACTGTTAACACTTTGATAGGTAGTTTTGCAATGCCATTCAAAATATTTAATGTAACTGCAAATGCACCCGCAACTTTTGTTGTTGATGAACTTGTGCCCGGAAAAAGAAATAACAGAAGATGGGATTGGGGAGAAGGAATAGTTTTACAACCGCAAGGAGCAACTAACGCTGCTACAAGTTTTGAATTTATTTTTTCTTTAGATAAAACCAAACCCGTACAAAAATTACCTAAAAATGGTGATGTATATCTGGTTAAAACTACCAAGCCTTTTGATAAAGGTGATGTATTTGTATTTGAAACTAATAAAGCTCAAATCAAAAATGAAATAGCCAGGGAAAGTCTTGATGAAATTTATGTTGTACCTAATCCTTATGT
>CAZCJF010000035.1:0-4368 GCA_964499095.1 uncultured Ignavibacteriaceae bacterium | reverse complement strand
TATTAATAAGGATAGAATTTTCTATCCTTAATAATTATGAATTTAACGGAGAAACCAGTGTATGAAAAAATTTAGTTTATTTTTAATAATATCTGTTTTATTTGGATTAAATCAAACAGACCTGCATTCTCAGATATTCAGAGATATTACAAAAGTTGGTACAACAGCAGGACAATTTTTGAAAATAGGACCAGGTGCAAGAGCCCTTGCAATGGGCGGCACTTATGTGGGAGTAAGTGACGATATTTATGCAATCTATTACAACCCTGCCGGTGTTGCAATAAATAAAGGGAATGGACAAGTTGCTTTTAATCATACAAACTGGCTTGCAGATATTAACTATGATTTTGCTGCTGCTTCAATAAATATTGAATCATTTGGTTCATTATTTTTATCGGTTACTTCGCTGCGTGTGCCTGAAGATAAAGTACGAACATTTGAATATCCGGAAGGTAATGGGCAGTATTGGGATGCGAGTTCAGTAAGTTTTGGTTTTGGTTATGCCCGAAGTCTAACTGATAGATTTTCAATCGGATTTCATGCAAAATACATTCAGGAGTCAGTCTGGAACAGCACTGCAAGCGGATTTGCATTGGATGTAGGCACATATTATGTAACACCATTTAATGATCTTGTGATTGGTGCAAGTATTTCCAACTTCGGCAGTAAAATGAAACTTGATGGCCGGGACATCCAATTAAACTATGACCCTGATGATAACCCGTTTACCGGTCCGAATAATATTCCGGCAAACTATGAAATGGATAAATATGATCTACCTCTGACTTTTAGAATCGGTTTTTCTATGGACGTTATCAAAACAAGATATATCAGAGTTAAAACTGCTTTTGACGCAACTCATCCAAATGATAATGTTGAATATCTTAATGCAGGAATTGAATTGGCTTATGATGAATTATTCTTTTTAAGGGGAGGATACAAATCAATATTCCTCTCTGATAGTGAACAGAGTTTTACATTAGGAGCCGGATTAAATTATGAAATTAGTCACGGTTTAAATATCAGAGTTAATTATGCTTATGGAGATTATGGCAGACTAAAAAATATCCAGTATTTTGATGTAGGAATAATTTTTTAACAAGATTTTATCTGTTGAATTGATTTGGTATTGGTCCATTAATCTAATTTTTTGTGCAGATGTTAGCGAATAGTAAAAAAATATTTTCTTTTTTATCAACTATTGTATTATTTCTTTCTGTTACAGTTACTTTTGGTCAGGACTCTGAAGAGGAGTTGGTAAATCCAAAGGATTTTATTCCTGATATAGTCATAGATCTTAAGTATGCTACGTCAGATCATAAATTTCTAAACCTGCCTGAAGGCGATATAGCGCTTCCTAAATTCTACACTGCCAATGAATGTTTACTACTCGCAAAAACGGTTAAGCTTTTAAAAGTTGCACAAGATACATTAAGAAAAATTACTCTGTTTAACGGAAGACTTTACCCCAAAGGAATTGGAATAAAAATCTGGGACGGATATCGCCCGCTTTCGGTGCAATATTTATTTTGGGAAATTTATCCTAATCCAACTTATATAGCCAATCCCGCTAATGGCAGTAAACACAACAGAGGAGGAGCCGTGGATTTGACTCTTGTTGACTTAAGCACAGGACTGGAACTAAAAATGCCCACAGCTTTTGATGATTTTAGTGAAAAGGCATCACATTCTTATAATTTTTTACCACAGGAAGTTTTACAAAACCGTGCCTTGCTTAAATCTGTTTTAACACAAGTTGCAGGTATGATTGCGTATGATGCGGAATGGTGGCATTATGAAATTCCCGGTGCAAGTAATTATCCTCTTCTGGATTTTCAGATGAAGTAGAAAATGAAATGAAAAAAATTTTATTAAATTTTTTGCTGCTATTGAATTTTCAGATTATTTCGCAGGATGAGATAACGATCAATTCATTCTTGAACAACGATCAGAGGGATCCCCAAATAATTCTTTCAGGCGATAATAACTTGATTGTCTTTTGGACTTCTAATAATCAGATTAACGATAGCTCTAAAGAAGATATTTTTGTTCAATTATTAGATCCGGACTTAAATAAAATTGGCTTAGAATTCCAGGTAAATGAAATAACTGAGGGAAGTCAATATTATCCTTGTGCTGCAGGCAATCAAAATGGAAATGTAGTAATTGCCTGGTCATCATTTTCCGGCGGCAATTCTATTTATGATATAAAAGCAAGAATTTTCCAAAATAGTTTCCCAATCTCATCAGAGTTTATTGTTAATTCATTTACAGAAAATTCTCAAACAAAACCATCTGTTGATGTTTATACTGATGGAAGTTTTATAATTGTATGGGAATCTTGGTTCCAGGATGGAAGTGATAGAGGAATTTTTGGACAGAGATTTGATCACCAAGGAAACAAAATTGGAAGTGAGTTTCAAATTAATTTGTTCACAAACTTTAGTCAGGCAAAACCCAAAGTAAAATATTTCTCGGATGGAAAATTTGTTGTGGTTTGGGAGTCCTGGAAACAGGATAATCCTTCAGGCGCAGATTATGGAATTTATGCAAGAGTTTTCAATTCTGATGGAACACCATTGACTGATGAAATTCAAGTAAATAACTACACTAAAGATTATCAATGGTATGCGGATTTACTGACCATTGACTCTGATAATTTTGTAGTTGCCTGGTGCAGCTGGGAACAGGATGGATCTGACGGAGGCATCTATGCAAAACTTTTTAATCCTGCCGGTGAATCCCTTACAAACGAGATTTTAATTAATTCTACTGTTCGCTATTATCAGTGGTTACCCAAATTATCAAAAACGAGTAATAACAATATCGCAGTTGCGTGGTCTAGCTGGCAGCAGGATGGTAGCAGAGAAGGGATTTATGTAAAACTACTAGATCGCTACTTGAGAGAACGCAGTTTTGAAGAAAGACTTAACATTACCACAGAGAGCTTTCAGTGGGAGCCAGATATTCTTAGCATTTCTGATGATCAGATTATTTCCGTTTGGTCCGGCTATAACTTACTTAATAAAAACTATGATGTGATAGGAATTAAAAAAAATATCAAGCTTAAAGAAGCGGTAATCAACAAAAACAGTTATGGTCATCCCTCCGGTATCTCTACAACTCAGTTTTATGTAAATGTTATGAATTCCACAATGCTTAGCGGAGACACGTATGAAATTAGTTTTTCAAAAAATTCTCTGGATGAATTAAATGCTAACATAACAAACAAAAATACTGGTGAAATATTAATATCAGATTTTAACGTTGATAAAGGGGAAGATGTTTTTTATTTAACTCCGGTTTTTGATGGCGTTGCTGTAGAAATAAAACCCGTCTTAAAACTTGAATTGGATTTTAATAATTCCTACTTCCTGAATAAATCAGGATGCAATGTTAACTTTAATTTTGTTAAGCCCAGCGGAACCACTGTCATTGCACCGATTGATTTAGTAATTATTTGGGGTGATCCATCAAAGAATCAGGATGGATATTTTATTTCACCTCTTGACAGCGCTTACAGCTCATCAGGCAAAATAGAAATCAAAGTGCCTTTTACGGCTAAGAATTTACTAAATGATAACAGGCTGGATTCTTATATAATTGAATCAACGCTAACAAAAAATAAACAATGGGATCCTGGTGAGGCTATCATAGTTCTGACTCCCGAAGAATATCAATTATCATTTCCGAATTTTCACGTTCAGATTAATAGTTCAGTTACATCCGGAGCAGGTAATTATCCACTTCCCAGGGATTCAATTTTAATTTTTACTCGCCGACCTCTTACAACGGAAGATGTTTTTACATTTTCAACGGCTAAGCAATTTGTTGTATCTGTTAAAGAAAATTCCGATTTGGAATTAAAACAATTTTCTCTTGAGCAGAATTATCCCAACCCGTTTAATTCTCAATCTTCGATAAAATATACAATTCCCTCTGATTCAAAAGTAATAATAAAAATCTATGATATACTTGGCAGAGAAGTAACAGAATTGTTGAATGAATTTCAGCAAGCAGGTAAACACAGAATTGTTTGGGATGCAAAAAATATTTCAAGCGGTGTTTATTTCTACAGATTACAGGCAGTTGTTCCTTCGACAAGCTCAGGGCAAGGTTTTGTTGAAACAAAAAAGATGATACTGCTTCGATAACAGCATTTCAAAATTTAAAGAGTTGTTAATTGCTTTTTAACAAAAAGGCAGTTGACAACTCTTCCCTCTTTAATTAACTTCACTCAGGCAGATTTAACTCTTCATTAAATCATTTAATAATTATTTATTCAAAATAATTTGATTACAAATTACATCATATCGTTTTTAAGTTTTTTGCTGGCTGTAGAAGTATCGTTTGCACAAATTAAAATAA
>CAZCJF010000034.1:0-31648 GCA_964499095.1 uncultured Ignavibacteriaceae bacterium | reverse complement strand
TATTCAATCCCGAAGGGATGTTATTGTTATAATATTTATACCACTCGACAGTACAAAACCCCGAAGGGGTGATATTATTCGATCCATTCAAATAAATATTCATCCTTAAATTCAATTTGAAATTTTTTCAAGAATTCTATGTATTCTTCTTTAAATGATTTCTTTTGATGGTGTGTTTCCTGATTCAAAATATAATTATAAACTTGTTCCAACTGGGATTGCGAATAAGAAAATACACCATAACCCTCCTGCCATTGAAATTTCCCAATGATATACTTTTTCTCATTTATAAATCGTGAAGAATTATTTTTTATATCTCTTACCAAATCAGAAATTGCAATTGACGGTTTTAATCCAATACCACAATGCACGTGGTCTGAAACACCATTCACAATAATTGGCTTTTGTCCTTTTTCTTTAATTATTCCAGCGATGTATTTGAATACTTCCTCTCTCCAGGGTTTTTGGAGAAGGTTTGCTCTGCCTTTAACAGAAAAGATAACTTGAATGTATATTTGTGAATAAGTCCCAGCCATTTATTTCTTGATTATTTCACCCCTTCGGGGTTTATTTTTATTTCTTGCATTTTATTTTTAAAAATATTCCACCTCTTCGAGGTTTATCTTTTTAATTTTAATATCCAGTATAGATGAATAATCCAGATTCAATATTCATTTCATTTAATCCCGAAGGGATGACATTATTTTATTTTTTATTCATAACAAATCACATAAAACCCCGAAAGGGTGATATTATTTTTCTTAATATATCCTGAAACGCTTAAATTCATATCAGCTCTTCGGCAAGAATAATTTTTTCTTCAGCCTCATCAATACTTTCAGATTTTTTAATAATGTCCATTAAATAGCTGTGAGGAACATCTGTCATTAATTGAATTAGATCTTTATCAAGTGTTTTATCAGAGATTCGTCTTATCTGTTTATGATAGAGTTCCGGTAATGAATCAAGTTCAGAAACAACGAACAGTAAATCTTTAAGATAGTCTTGATCACCAACTTTTTTATCAATTAAGAATCTGATTTTATCAATAGTTTCACGCTTTCCTTTATCAAGCGCAACTTCACTCTTTTTTAAGAATAAGTTTGCTTTTACTGTTTGATAGATGTCTTCAAATGCAGAACTAACTGGCTCAGCTTTTTCATTTGGATTTGCTTTGAATAATTCAATCGATTCTCTTGCATTGAGAGTTAAAAACTCTGTTGGAGATGTTCCGATTTTGAAAATGTAATCAAACCCTTTTTTACCAAACACAATTACACCTTTTGTAGGAGTTTCCTCTGTTCTTTTAATTCTAACACGCCTTGGAAGCTCGAGTGCCTGTCTGATCAATTCAGGATTATGGCTTTTTAGCTTGCTTAATTCATTTAAGTATTTAGCATCCCAGGATTCTTTTGCTTCCTGTTCTTTCATTTCTTCTCTGAATTTTTCAACAAAGAATGAACGCAACTCTTCATCTTTTGTAAGAACTTTTGTATCCTCACCAATCAGTGATTGAATCATTGCAAGTTTGAGTGCAGTTATCTGAGTAACAAATGTATGCTTTTGACCTTCTGCCGATGGAAAGAAATTGTAAATAAACAGTTCATCAAAAACTTTTTTGTTTATACGATTAATACGACCTACACGTTGGATTACTCTTGTAGGATTGTAAGGAATATCATAGTTAAAAATTATTCCAGCTCTGTGAAGATTAAATCCTTCAGAGATTGCATCTGTAGCAATCAGAATATCATAATCATTTCGCTGAAGCTGCTCTTTAATTCCAGCGTCAAAATTTGTTTTAATTATTTCTTTATTTGAAAGAGAGGCATCTTTAGAAGAATATTTGAATACTCTGAAATCGTTTTTTAATTGCTCGTAGAGATAAGTGGCTGTATCACTAAACTCAGTAAATACAACAATTTTACGCGATGGCATCTCTTTTAGTTTTTTCTTGATGATAACTTTAAAGTCTTTGAGTTTTGGATCTTTCGGATAACCATTGTCAAACCATTCTTTTTTAATAGACTTAAGTAATTCAATATCCTTTTCAAGATCGCGTATAAAATTTACACTTAGCTCTTTTTTGTCAATGAGGAATAAACCTTTTTCGATAAAATGTGATAATTGTTCCTCAAAGTTTATTTGTTCAAGTTCAATTTCAATTCCCTCCCCTTCAATATCAAATAACTCTTCTATGGAAGGAAGATTACCTTTTTTGTAGATAGGAACTTTGCCCAATCTTTCATACCATTCTTTGATATACTCAGAAGATTGGATCATAGAATCCAAACTTTTATAAAAAGCATCAATAGAACTCTCAAATCTTCTAACAAGCAGGTGTTTCATAAATCCGGCTATGTTACGCTGAGATTGTTTGAATAAGTTAACATCATCAAACTCAGCAGAAATTTTTTCTTTATACTTTTCAATATTTTTTATATGAACTGCGGGCATATACCTTGCACCAAGAAAACCTTTGCCTTCTTCTTCGGGTGCTATTTTATAAAATGTATTGATATATAATTCGGTTAAGTCACCAAGTTGATATTGTAAGACTTCAGGATCATTCACTTTTGGGAAAGATATTTTCTGATGTTTTAAATCTTCTTTGTATTCTTCGATGAGTTCAAGATCAATTCTGGAGCGTCTGATAATTAATGGGGAAAGAATATCTCTTATTTTGTCTGCAAGTACTTCAATTTCCGTTTTCACCTGATATTCAGATTTTGTTTTCTTGCGCTGGCTTTCTCGTATATTTTTATATTCCTTTACGAGCTCACGAAATTGATAACTTAAATTGTCAACTGTCTGAATTGTGGATTTAGCAGTTATCTGAAATAATCTGATAAGAGAAAAAATATCTTGAGGACGATTATTAAATGGAGTTGCAGAAAGCAATACTACTTTATTTTTCTGGCAAAGCTTATGAAGGTTAGCATAATCAACCGTGTCTTCATTCCTGTATTTATGTGCTTCGTCTATGATAACAAGTTTTTGTTCGCCATCATCATTTTCTTCAAGTGCCTGAGCAATTTTACCGCTGGAATATATGCGAGCATTAAATACGAAATCCCAAGCGTAATCTTGCCACTGTGGAATAAGATGAGGCGGGCAGATTATTATAGTTTTTAATTTTGAATTAAATGCAATTGCAGACGCGATAATACTTTTCCCAAGACCTACTACATCTGCAACAATAACTCCATTATGCTGCTCGAGAATAGAAATGGCTCTTGTAACAGCATCTACCTGATATTTGAGATCGCGAAACTTTTCACCTGTTATATCGGAAGGTAGAACAATTGAGTCTTTTTTCGCAAGCGTGAAATATTCAAACAATACTCTGAGGTATAAAAGATAAGGACTTGGCAGTTTATCAATCCAGATTTTTTCGATTACATTCTTATGGAAATTCTCAAAAGTATTTTTGTCAACAATAAGGACAGCTTCATTCCATAAAGCATTAAATAGATCTAAACCTTCCTGAAAGTGTTCATCACGGAAAACTACATTTATTTCGTGTTGTTCTCTTAATCCAGAACGACTCAGATTACTAGAGCCTGTGATCAATGTGCCTGGAAACTCGCCTCCTTGAGAAAATTCATCTTTGTTTTCAAACAGATAAAGTTTAGAGTGATTTGGGTGAAGTGTCTTTCGGATTTCCAATGTTCCATTCTGAATTTTCTCTAAAAAAATTCTGAATGCTTCTTGTTTAGATATTGAATCAAAAAAATCTGTATCATTAAAGATTGCTATAAGAGATTCATTGAACTTTTTTCGAACATCGCCGCGTGAAAGATTTATTCCATCGATTATTTCATATTCACGCACTTTATTGAATAAATCTTTTTCGACATCAAGTCCAACAAGGATCTTAATATTTTTATCAATTACATTCTTATATATTTCTTCAAATCCAGAGAAATAAAAATAACCGACTAAGAAGTATAAAGCTTTTGATGAGGGCAGAATATTATTAAATACTTCGGAAAGAAGTTTATCCTGATTGGTAATAAATTGATGCGACATTATGAGTTATATTTAATTATTAAAAAACCAATTTTTTGGCTTCCACCCACCAACTCAGCACGCAGGAATCTTCAAGAAGATTTAAGAAGTGCAACTCTAACATCGTGTATCAGATGTTGATTATAAAGTCTTATGCAACTTAAAAATCAATAAACATTTTATCAAATGTTATTATTTATTTTATAGAGGTAAAATTATTAAATATTAGATTTAAGCAGCGCAGCATTTAATATATAATGAAATACTGAGGTTTTAATTTTCTCTTCCCCTTTTGCGATTTAATTAGTGAATATTATCTGATGAAAAAGATGAGTTCATAAAGAAGCAGAAATAAAAAAAGCTGAAATTTATTTTCAGCTTTTTTAGTCGGAACGGCGGGATTTGAACCCGCGACCCCTTGAACCCCATTCAAGTACGCTACCGGGCTGCGCCACGTTCCGTTTATAATTTTGATACTAAATATTCTAGCAGCGATTTAACTTCTTCCAGATCTTTCTGTAAAGACGTTTTATCTTTTTTAGGATTTTGTGATTCAGCTTTATCATTAGATCTATCCTGAACATCAACCTGAAGAAGCTTATCCGGAGAATAGTTCTCCATTATTTTTTTTGCACCCTCAATTGTAAATTTTCTTTCCCTGAGAAGTGTCTTGATATGAAGGATTAATTGAATATCCTTATTAGTGTAAATTCTGTTACCTGCCCTATTTTTTTGAGGCTTTAATTGCTCAAACTCTGTTTCCCAATAACGTAAAACGTATTGCTCGATACCCGTGATCTTACTTACTTCACTGATAGAATAATAGAGTTTGCGAATTGATAAATCCTTCATAGGCTTCTCAAAAATGTTTAATCGAAAATAACTAATCTCTTATTTAATAGCAACTAAATGGATTTATTTAATTTTTCTGTGAAGTGATCATCTTAATAACACCCTCAGAAGAAAATTAGTTTTCGGTAATAAACAGGTTTATAAAAATTAATTTACTTCTTATTTAATAACTTTTTAAGGAGATACACTCCTGCCAGATAGCCTTTTTCATTAAAGCCGGAGATATAACCATTTGTTTTACGGGCAGTTAATAAACTCTGTCTGAAATCTTCTCTTTTAGCAAGATGTGAAAGATGAACTTCAATTTTTGGGATGGAACATAATTCAAGTGCATCATGGATTGCAACAGATGTATGTGCATATCCTCCGGGATTTATGATTAATCCATCAAAATTTTTTGATGCAGATTGTACTTTATTTACTATTTCTCCTTCAAGGTTTGATTGAAAAAATTCAAAATCATCTTTTGGAAATTCTTTTTTTATAATTCCCTCGATTTGTTTCAAAGTAAATTTTCCATAAAGATTTTTATCTCTTTTGTTTAATAGATTTAAGTTCGGTCCGTTGATAATTAAAATTTTCATTTTGTATCACTCATCTCCTCAATAATTTCTCTTAGCTTTGGATTCAGATAAACATCATCAACACCCAATTCTTTTAATGCTGCAGAGAGTATCATTGCTTTTCGCTGAAGGTTGGCATTTTTATTTATCACAATAACCTTATTATCATTTAATAGACAATATCCTCCTTTGAAGTCACCTTTTTCAAATCTTACTGAAGCACCCAATTGCGTTGCAACAGATTTCAGATCCTGAATAATATCTTCAAATTCTTTTTCTTTAATCCTCATAATTATTTTATAATAATCTTTGTAAACGGTTGTATAATAATAAAATAATAAATCGATATATAAGAAAATAGAGCAACAAGCGGATAGCTGCTTAATACTTTAATTCTCTCACGAAGTAAAACTATTAACTGTTCAGAATTGAAATTATTACTCAATATAGCTTGTACAAACTTTAGGTCAATTGTCATCAAATATATTTCAAAAGGCAAAGTAACTAAAACGATCATAATAATAATGAATAACCAACCATTGTATTTTATTGAAATTTTGGAAAAGATGATAAATAATATAAAAGTTAGAATAAATATTAAATATGTTGTAATCTGAAGAGAATGCAGTGGTAAGAGAATTCTTAAAAAAGCGTCAAGGTTTTGTTCATTTATATAGTTTCTAAGAATGAGTTCAGGACCTTCAAACAAATAATAGATAGTTAATAATTTAGATAAGTAAGTTCCTATCCATAGCGATAATGCAACTAAAGAGATTAGTGCAAGTATTTTAGCGAATGTTGATGTTTCTTTGAAATACATAAAATGTGAAATATTTTTAGTAAAAATAAAAATTAATTAGTTATTTATAAACGAATTCAATAATTATTATAAAACAGTATCAGTTGCTTCAGCATCCGGAAGTTTATCAGGAAAATCAATGTTATAATGCAGACCTCTGCTTTCCTTTCTCATTTTAGCTGATAGAATTATTGCAAGTGAACAGGTAACTAAATTTCTTAATTCTAATATCTCAGAAAAGATTTTTGTCTTTTTATAAAGCTGTTCAGTCTCATCCTGAAGATTAGTAATACGTTTAAGTGCTCTGTCTAAACGTAAATTAGATCTTACAATTCCAACATAATCCCACATTGTTTGCTTTAGCTCTTTTACACTATGAGTAATTAAAACTTTTTCATCAGCTGAAAGAACACCTGAATCATCCCACTCTAAAATTTCAGGGACATTATCTTTACAATTTACCAGAAATTTTTTTATTGATTCGCTGCATCTGTTAGCATAAACAATCGCTTCTAAAAGTGAATTACTTGCTAATCTGTTTCCTCCGTGTAATCCTGTCATTGTTACTTCGCCACACGCATATAAACCATTTAAACTCGTTCTGGCATCTTTATCAACGATAATTCCACCGCAAGCATAATGAGCAGCAGGAACGACAGGAATGTAGTCTCTGGTTATGTCGATACCAATATTTTTACAGGTTTCATAAATGTTCGGGAAGTGATTTATTATTTCATCTGCTCTTTTATGAGTAAGATCCAGATAAACAAATTCATCACCACTTTTTTTGAGCTCATTATCAATGGCTCTTGCAACAATATCACGCGGAGCAAGTTCTTTTCTTTCATCGTAAAGATGCATAAAAGTCTCACCGGATTTAGTTTTTAGAATTCCACCAAATCCTCTTACGGCTTCTGAAATTAAAAATGATCGTGATTGGAACTCTTTATTATCAGGGGCATATAAAGATGTAGGATGGAATTGTATAAACTCCATATTGCCAAGTTTTACCCCTGCACGATAAGCCATTGCAAATCCATCACCGGTTGCAATGGTTGGATTTGTAGTATGCAGATAAACTTGTCCTAAACCTCCTGTTGCAAGTACAGTCGCTTTTGCTATTATCTTTTTAACATTGTTAGTTGATCTATCCAAAACATAACAACCCCAGCAATTAGAGTTTTTAACTGGTCTTTCTCCACTGGCAATATTATGCTCAGTAATTAAATCAATTGATATTGCATTTTCTAAAATTTGAACATTACTTTTTTGCTTCACAGCATCGATCAGTGCTCTTTCAATTTCTTTTCCAGTTAAATCTTTGGCGTGTAAAATCCTTGGTAGTGAATGTCCTCCTTCTCTGGCAAGATCAAATGAATCTCCTTTTTTAGTAAATGCAGTTCCAATTGCGATCAAATCTTTTATTCTTTCGGGACCTTCTTTAATAATTGATTCAACGACATCTTTTTTACATAAACCAGCACCTGCAATAAGAGTATCCTCTACGTGCTTTTCAAATGAATCCAAAGGTGAGATTACCGCAGCAATACCGCCCTGAGCGTAGTTTGTATTTGATTCAGCCGTATCTTTTTTAGTTATCAAAATTACTTCTGCAAATTCAGATATTTTCAATGCGGCAAAAAGTCCGGCTATACCACTGCCAATTACCAGAACATTTGTTTTTATATTCATTATGATTATTCTTTAATTATTACGGACTAAAATATCAAAACTTTGTTCAAATAATGAAGACAAATTTTGATAGCAAAAACAAAGCAATGAAATTAAGGATGATGAAAAGAAATGATAATAAAATTGATAGAGCACGTTTATTGGTAATCATAAATTCTTTTACAAAAAGTAAAAATAAAGTCCAGCAAACAACTAATAATTCAAATCCAATAAGAAAATATGAAATAGTAGGTTTGATCTGGAATGCGTAAGGATTGTTTGAAAACAGATCTCCACCCAACACAATTACTTGAACAGGGAAAATCGAAAACAGACTAAGCAAGACGGGTGTAAAGGCATATATGTTTAGTGCAAATATATCTTTAAATCTCAATTCAAATTTATATCTGTTGTACACAGCTTGATTGATCCAGGTAAATATAGAGAACAAAATCAGAGTAGATAGAATTAGAATTATCAAGCTGATAAAAAATGAAGTTAAAATATTTTCGTGTGAAAGGAATGGGACAGAAAAAAATCTTGTATAGATAAGATTTTTGATTGAGATAAAAAACAAAAAGAACAAAATAAAATTCTTATTTTCTGCAAAAATAATTTTCCTAAATGCTGTTGACGGCTCTTCAATTATCTGGCTGATTGTAGCCCAGAGATCAAGGTTTACAACTCTGTCTCTTAAGTGTGATTTACAATTTTCGCAGGTGGATCTATAAACCGGATTTTGATGAGAGCATTTATTACAAACCTGATTTTGAATTTGCATAATTATCAAAAATGAAATCTGACAGAATACATTTTTTGACCGGTATAAAAATTTTCTTCAACACTAAAATCAAAAAGATGGGCATCCACATAAGCATCAACAAGATTGAGGAAGTATGTTAGTGCAATGTAAATTGCAAACTCATCACGCTGATCTCTGTAAAAGTCTCTTAGTCTTCCAAACCTGTCAATTCCGGTATCGATATAAATGTTTTTATTATCTATATACTTATTGTTGTTATCAATCCATACATAAACGAACCAGCCTGTTATTCCCCAAACAATCGGAGCCTTCCAGTAAGACTCATTATATATTTGCCCCCAGCCAGGTATCAATGCACTTCTTAGTACAGCGCCCCAGGGAGACTTTTGCATAATAAATTTCTGATCGGAGACCTTGTTTGTATCCTGCGTCGAGTCATTTGTCTCCTGCGCATTAGATGCTGAGCTGATAAGGATTAAAATTATTACAACTTTAATTGTATTTGCTATCAATGATTTCAAAGAGTTCAAATAATCTGTCTAGTTCTGTGTTAGAATAAAATTCAATCGTAATTTGACCGCTTCCATCTTTATTTTGCTTACAGATAACTTTTGTTCCGAGAATTTTTCTAAGTTTATCTTCAGCAGCTGCAACATTGGAATCCAACTGTTTAGTTGTTTTGATGTGGATTGTTCTTTTTTCAGGGATGCCTTCACTTATCAGTTTCTTAACAAGATTTTCAACCTTTCTTACTGATAAATTATCTTTTAATATTTTATCAAGTGCATATAGTTGTAAATCTTCTCCCGGTAAATTGATTAAAGCTCTTGCGTGTCCGGAAGAAATTGATTCATTAATTATTGCTTCCTGAATCGGTACGGGCAGCTTTAACAATCTGATTGTGTTGGCAACTGTTGTTCTGTCTTTTCCAACTTTATCGGCTATCTGTTCCTGAGTAAGATGACATTCATCCATTAGTCGTTTATAAGCTTTGCCTACTTCGATGGGATTTAGTTTTTCACGTTGGATATTTTCAATAAGCGCAAGGGCTAACATAATTTCATCTGAATCAACCTGGATTATGTAAGCCGGGATATCTTTATAACCAATTTCTTTGTATGCTCTTAATCTTCTTTCACCGGAGACGAGTTGATACTTATTTGCTGTTGATCTTCTTACTGTAATTGGCTGGATTAGTCCATTGGCGATAATAGATTTCTTTAACTCTTCAAGAGCGCCGGGTTCAAAGTTCATTCGTGGCTGATAAGGATTTGATGTAATCAAATCAACAGAAATTTTAACCAGGATTCCCACCTGTTTTCCATCATCAGCTTTTAATTTTGAATAATCCTGCACAGTTTGATTTTCAGTATCGGTAAATCTTTGCGGATTGATTAACGCATCCAATCCTCTTCCTAAACTAGATTTCATTTTGTTCATATTATTGATTCAGGTTAACGGTATTTCTTTCTAATAATTCTGAGGCAAGTGCCATATAATTTTGAGCGCCGGATGAAATTGCATCATACAAAATAATTGGTTTGCCATAGCTTGGTGCTTCTGAAATCCTGACATTTCTGTTAATAACAGTTTTGTAAACTTTATCTCCAAAATATTTTCTTACTTCTTCTGCAACCTGATGAGATAATCTTAATCTTGTGTCAAACATTGTCAGCAAAACTCCTTCAATATCAAGATCTTTATTGAAATGCTTTTTTACAATGTTAATTGTGTTAAGCAATTGTCCTAATCCTTCCAAAGCAAAATACTCACATTGAACCGGAATTAAAACCGAATCAGATGCCGTTAACGCATTTAGTGTAAGTAACCCTAAAGAAGGAGGGCAGTCAATCAGGATATAATCATAATCACTGCTTATCTCACTTAATGCATTGCGCAATAAAATTTCCCGGTTATCCATCTCAACCATTTCAATCTCTGCACCAACCAGATTGATATTTGAAGGAAGGATATCGAGATGAGGCATAAATGAATTTATAATTACTTCTCTGATGTTATTTGCTCCAACTAAAACTTCATATACAGACGGAGTTTGGTTTACCACACTTAATCCTGATGACGAATTTGACTGCGGATCAATATCGATTAGTAAAGTTCTCTTCTCTGCTGCTGCCAGCAAAGATGATAAGTTAATGGCGGTTGTTGTTTTTCCAACACCGCCCTTTTGATTTGCTATAGAAATTACTTTTGCCATTAAACTAATTATCAAAAATTGAATGCAAAGATAACTCTTTGATTCTTTTATATAAACACCTGAATTATAATTTTCAAAGTTCTATCTCTTCTCCAAAATTCAGGACTCTGCATTTAAATCCTTTTTCCTCTACTGATTTTTTAAACTTATCAGGGTCTGATTTTATCACCGGAAAAGTGTTAAAGTGCATTGGAATAGCAACTTTAGGTCGTGCTAACTCTACTGCTTTAACGGCATCTTCAACACCCATAGTGTAATTATCGCCGATAGGTAAAAGCATATAATTTATTGGATTCATTTCACCAATTAATTTCATATCGTAAAACAATCCTGTATCGCCAGTGTGGTAAATTGTCTTTTCCTCAATTGTTATTAGTACGCCTGATGCTTCACCGGCATACTGATTATCGGGAGTTAAAGATCCGTGGTGGGCAATAGTAAATTTTACTCGGCCAAAGTTAAAATTATGTGCTCCACCAATATGCATATTATGAGCGTCAAATCCTTTGCTTTTAACCCATTCCGCCAATTCATTTACACAAATAAATAAGGGATTACTTTTTTTTGCAATTTTGAATGCATCACCAACGTGATCGCCATGTCCGTGTGTAAGGATAATAAAATCTGCAGTTACATCTTTGGATTTAACAGGACTTACAGGATTATCATCCAGAAACGGGTCAATTAAAATTGTTTGCCCCATAATAGTTTTAATCTGAAAAGCTGAGTGTCCGAAATATTTTAATTTCATAACAATCTCCTCTCTTAATTAATTTGTTTGGAAAAATCTTTAAGTGGTTTCCCTTTTAAAAATTTCTTTAATTTTTTCTGAAACTGATCTTCTAAAGACAATTTTTTAGTATTTAATTTTTCAGATAAAACTGATTTTATCTCGTTCTCTGTTTCCGTAAGTGCATTGTTTATATTCTCAATCGTTATATCCACATCGCGAACAGAACCGGATAAATCCTGTAAATTCTGAATGTTGTTGTAACATCTTAAAAAAATCTTTTCATCATAACAATTAAAAAACAATTCCATAGAATATCTTACCCGACGTAATGCAATTCTAACATCGTGTAAATTTTTAGCAGACGGATTTTCTAAATAGTTTAAGGAAAATTTAATAAGACTATCAATCCGATTATTTAGAATAAGGTTAGCAGCTTTTCTAACCTGCTTTGTGCATTTTAGCTCGTGAATTCTCCACTTGAATTTTTTAGTCATATTTCAATAACACCCTGATAAATCCAAGTATTGCCGGAATTGATTTCATTTTGCTTTTCTCAGTACCATAAATTGTATCTATATCAGCATGACCAATTTTGAATCCTTCATTTGCTGCTTTAATGATAATTTCACTTTCAGCTTCAAAACCTTTTGATTCTGTTCTGCACTTTTCTAAAACTGCTTTTTTATAAGCTCTGAATCCGCATTGACTATCTAAAATATTTTGCCCCGTTTTTAAAGTAATTAATTTTGAAGTCAGTTTGTTGCTAATGATTCTCTGAATGGGCATCAGTTTTATTTTTTTTAATCTGTTGCCAATTACCACATCAAAGAACTCCACCTGTTTAATAAGATCAGGTATGAATGCCGGATTATGCTGTGCATCAGCATCGAGAGTTACAATTACATCAAAATTATCATTAACAGAAAAATCAAATCCTTTTTGTAGAGCAAAACCTTTACCGTAATTTTTATCGAGCGTAATAATTTTTAAGTTTGGTAAATCAGAAATTTCTCCGGCTGAACCATCTACCGATCCATCATCAACAGCACAAATAAAGTCCACACATTTTGAAGTCTCAATTACAACATTCCTAATAAAATCTTTTTCATTATAAAATGGAATTACTGCACAAACACTAATTTTGTTTTTTGAGCTGTTCAAGTAAACTCTTCCAACCTTTTTTAGTAGGAGATTTTAATGCTTTGTTCAGTCTGTTTCTTAATGCATCTTTAGATAAACCAATAGTTAATTGACCATTTTCAGCAATTGAGATACTGCCGGTTTCCTCTGATACAATTACACTTATAACATCAGCCTGTTCAGAAATTCCTAATCCCGCTCTGTGACGCATACCAAGTTTTTCACCCTTTATTTCAGTTACCTGTGAAAGCGGTAATGTGCAGCGAGCCGCCTCTATAATATTTTTGTTTACAATCACTGCTCCATCGTGCAAAGGTGATCTTGGATAAAAAATTGATGTAAGCAGAGAAGAACTTAATCTTGCATTTAATATCTCGCCTGTTTCAGAAAATCCTCTTATCCCAGATGATTTAATTAAAATTATCAGCGCTCCATGCTGATGTTGAGCCAGTTCAAAAGCAGCATTTACAATCGGTTCAACTGCTTCACTTGATTCTGTTTTGCCAAAGACTTTGAATACAGGATTTCTTGCTATTATAACAAGCAGCCTTCTGATTTCAGGCTGGAATAAAACAACAAAAGCAATTACCCATATATCAGTTATTAATCTCAGTAACCAGCTTACAGCACGAAAGTTCAACGACTGTGAAATGAAAGAGAATAGCAGAATTATTAATAGTCCAATAAAAATCTGTGCTGCAATTGTTCCGCGAAGGATGGTATAAAGTTTATAAAAGATAAACGAAACTATCGCAATATCGATTACATCAGAAAGAGTAATGGTTAAAAATCCTATTTTAAATAGATCAATCATCTTTACTAAATAATATTACTTACTAATTTAACCATTTGGCGGCAATATTTTACATTATGTGTTCTTATTATCCGTGCTGATTTAACTACAGAGATTGCTTCCAATATTACGGTCGGCATATCCCGGTCATCAACTTCCAGATTCAGGGTTTTTCCAATAAACGATTTTCTTGACAGACCTATCATCAAAGGATAACCAATAGATTTAAAGCTTTCCAAATTGCGCATGATGTTAAAATTATCTTCAACTCGTTTCCCAAAACCGATCCCGGGATCAATAATTATCTTTTGTACTCCGTTATCCTCTGCCAATTTCACCTGGCTGATTAGAAAATCTTTTACTTCCTTAATAACATCTTCGTAGAAAGGATTTTGCTGCATTGTTTTAGGATTTCCTTTTATGTGCATTATGATTACACCTGCTTTAAAATCCCGTGCAACCGAAATCATATCTTTATCGAATGTTAATCCACTTATATCATTAATAATTGATGCACCACTTTCCAAAGCTTGTCTGGCAACCTCGCTTTTAGTAGTATCGATTGAGATAATCAAATTTTTTCTTAAAGAGATTAATTTTTTAATAACCGGAATTGTTCTTGATATTTCTTCTTTCATCTCAACCGGATCAGAACCTGGTCTTGTAGATTCGCCACCTATGTCAATGATATCTGCACCTTCATCAATCATTTGCAATGCTTTATCAACAGCCGAATCTGTTGAAAAATATTTTCCGCCATCTGAAAATGAATCGGGAGTAACATTAAGGATTCCCATTACTTTAGGAAAATCGAAATCCAAATCTTTATTATTAAAATTATAAACGGGATAAATCATAATTACTGGATTATCGAAACAAAAAAAGCGGTTGTGCGCCGCTTGAATTTAAGTTAAAATAATTTTTATTTACTTATCAGATTTTTTAACTCAGCAGTTGCTGCTGTTATGTTATCAGATTTGAATATGGATGAACCTGCAACAAAAACATCACAGCCTGCATTTAATACCTTTTGAATCGTTTTATTGCTAATCCCACCATCAACCTCAATTAAAAAATCAGTACCTGTCTTTTTTCTGAGTTCTGCTGCTTCTTTAATTCTTCTTTCTGAGTTTGTGATAAGACTCTGTCCGCCAAAGCCGGGATTAACAGTCATAATAAGTAACAAATCAATGTACTCAGCAATATCAATTATTGATTTAACCGGAGTTGCAGGATTTATAACAACACCCGCTTTTGCTCCGAGTTCTTTTATGTGTGTGATTGTTCTGTTTAAATGAACAACTTCCTCAAAATGCACTGAGATGATATCTGCTCCGGCTTTTCTAAAAGTATCCAGATATTTATCGGGATTCTCAATCATCAGATGAACATCCACAGGAAGTTTTGTTGATCTTTTAACTGCTTCTACTACCTCAGGTCCGAATGTGATGTTCGGAACGAAGTGACCATCCATTACATCGCAGTGGATCCAGTCCGCTCCACCAATTTCCACCATTCGAATCTGCTGCTGCAAATTGGTAAAATCAGAAGATAAAATAGAGGGAGCGAGAATTTTCATTTTTATTATTCCGGATATTCGTTTCTTTCCTCAACAGTTCCTTCTTTCGTTATAAAAAGATCAACTGCATCACCGGAATATAATTTATTACCGGGAGCAGGATACTGATCCAGAACTGTATTTGGAAGTAATGTGCTTGAAAACTGAAAACTTATTTTTCCAACTTTTAATGAACTATCTGCTAATACTCTTCTTGCTTCTGTAAGAGATTTGCCAATTAAATCAGGTACTTCAACATCTCCAAATCCTTTACCTATACTAACAGAAACTGCAACTGATTGCCCTTTTCTTAATTTAGTTCCCTCTTCAAACTGCTGATCAAAAATCATATCCTTCGGATTAGCAGAGGGCATTTCCTCTATCTTACCTAATTTTAATCCAAGTCTTTCAAGAGCAAACCTTGCATCAAGAACAGATTTACCTTTTAATGAAGGAACAGCTATTGTTTGGTCACCACCGCTGATAAACAAAAATACCGTTCTTCCTTCTTTAACAATTTTTCCGGCTTCGGGTTTTTGTAAAAATACTTTACCTGCAGGCATTGAAACACCAAAAGTTGTATCAGAAATAACAGGTTCAAAATCTGCATCAATTAAAGTTTCGAAGGCTTCATCCTGACTCATCCCAATTACATAAGGAACGGTTGTTTCAGGGGCACTTACATAAAACGGCATGATGATATTATCAATTATCAAAACCAGCGCGATAAATATACCAAGCCCAATAAGGATTTTTTTTACGATTGGTTTTTCGAGAAGTTTTTTCATTTGTTCAAATATATCAATTGAGCCAGTTTTTAACAACATTTTATTTAAAACCAGTTTTAAGCTAATTGATTATACTTTAATTTTAAGCAGAAAGATTTATCAATGTTTAAAAGTTACTTTTACTTAAATAGATATATTTTAGAGTTATTTCCCCTCGTTAATAACCACAGGATAACCTCCTGCTTTTCACAGGAAAAAGATAAAATAATTTTATGCATTAAAGACACTTCTGAAAAATACCTTGAGTTTAGTGTAAATCCTGGTATGCCGTTTATTACTATTAAAGAGAAATATACTCGAGCTAAAAAAAATACAGTTGACTTTTTTCCTGAAATAATCGATGCACAGATTAAAAATGTTTTAATCTCCGATAATGATAGAATAATTTTAATAAATACTGACAGAGGTAATCTTTATTTTGCAATCAGAGGAAAATTTACCAATGTGTTTTTTATAAAAGATGAAAGAGTGTTGTCATTCAAAAATGAAGATGAAGAATATCTGCAAAAAATAAAATCTGAATTTGAAAGTTCTGTTTACTTAAATGAATTTAATCAACTTGATTTGACAAAAATATCCGATAAAAATATTGAAGAAATAAGAAAGATATTCCCGATTGTGGGCAAAGAAATTGCAAATGAGGTTGTTGCAAGAAATTCAAAAGTAAATGATGCTGAAGCTCTGATGGATGTCTTAAAAATATTTAAAGATGGAGAAACCGTTATTTATGAAAATGAAAAAACAGGAGAACTAAAAATTGGTTTTGCAGGCTTGTTGTTGTTTAAGGAATTCAACAGAACTGTTTATGATAATCTTATTTTTGCATTCAATATTTATTTATCAAAAATTTATCAGAAGGAAGAATTTAACCGAAAGTATAAACTTGTAAGCTCTTACCTGGAAAAAGAGCTGAATGCATTAACTAATAAACTAACAAAGCTAAAAGCAGTTATCGATAAGGGATCGAGAGAAGATGAGTTAAATAAAATTGCCAATTTAATTTTAATAAACTTAAATAAAATAAAACCCGGAGATAAAATTATTGAGCTTGAAGATGTATACGGTGATGGTAAAATCATAAAAATAGAGCTCGATCCAAAATTATTACCCAATCAAAATGCTGAGAAATATTTTAATAAGGCTAAATCGGATAAAATAAATCTATCAAAGTCTAAAGAGATATATTCAGACACTGAAAAGAAATTTAATCAGTTTTTAAAGTATAAAACCCGGTTATCAATTAACATTTCAATATCTGAACTTGAGCAAATTATGAAAGAATTAAAAATAAAAGACAAAGAACTTACAAAACCTGATGATGATTTAAAGGATAAGTTTAAGCATTATCTGATTGATAATAAATTTCACGTGTATGTAGGAAAAGACAGCACAAATAATGACTTACTTACTACAAAATTTGCAAAACAGAATGATTACTGGTTTCACGCAAGGTCTGTCTCAGGTTCTCATGTAGTATTAAGAGTCGAAAACACAAAAGAACCAATTCCTAAAAATGTTTTAAAAAAAGCAGCAAGTCTTGCAGCTTATCACAGTAAGGCAAAAACGGCTGGTTTATCCCCTGTTAGCTTTACGTTAAAGAAATATGTGGTAAAAAGAAAAGGTATGCCGGTAGGACAGGTGGCATTACTAAAAGAGGATGTCCTATTGGTAAAACCCGAAATTCCATCAAATTGCGAATATATTACAGTTGATTAAGAAATTATAAAAATTGTAAAAAGAAAGAGTAATTATTTTGCGAATATTAAAGTAATACTTATTTTTCAGGTGTTATTAAGGATTTATGAGTATTAATTTCATAAATTTTTATAAAGTGTCGAGTATTAAATTCCATTTTTCCAACAATATAAAGGGTACAATAAATGAAAAGATTTACCTATTTACTGATATTACTTGCAGTAATATTCGCCGTATCCCCTTCTGATGCACAGTTCAAAGATTGGGGTACAAAATTCGGTTTACGTGGTAATATCCTCTTCCCAGAAAATGAATTTGCAAACCTTGGCTTCGGAGGAAATGATAACTTTTCTTTCGACTGGTTTGAAGTTTCTTATCTTGGGGAAGCTTTCTTCGGATTCGAAATTACAAAAGCTTTGGAAATGCAGTTAACCGGTGGTTACGGTAAATATAAAGGCAAAGCAATGTTCGAAGAAGGAACTGATCTGGGATTATATGAAAGCACTATAATTCCTATCAATCTCCGCTTTAGAGTTAGCCCATTTGATGTAAAAGGATGGAATCCATACTTTTACGTTGGTGGTGGTGTTATGAACTTTAGTGTTGATACCAAACCAAATGCTCCTTCCGGTAAACCGGTTGAAGAAAATGGCTGGGTTGCTATTATTCCTGCTGGAATTGGTGCTGAATTCGCTCTTGGTGAAAGAGTATTGTTAGACTTTTCACTCGGTGGCGCAATGTCTACTACATTCGATCTTGATTATTATAGAAGCGGTAAAGATGAAATATGGGATTCTTATCTTAGTGCCGGACTTGGACTCACATTTACCGGTGAAGTTTGCAGCGTTGATAAGGACGGAGACGGTTTAGGTAAATGCGATGAAGAAAAAATTGGTACCGATCCTATGAATCCAGATACAGATGGTGATGGATTAACTGATGGACAGGAATTCTTAACCTATAAGACTGATCCACTTAAAGCTGATACTGATGGCGATGGATTATCTGATGGCGAGGAAGTTTTGAAGTATAAAACTGATCCATTAAAAGCTGATACTGATGGTGATGGATTAAATGACGGTGACGAAGTAATGAAATATAAGACTGATCCATTAGTAAAAGACACAGATAAAGATGGATTAACTGATGGTGATGAAGTAATGAAATATAAGACTGATCCATTAAAAGCTGATACAGATAAAGATGGATTGACTGATGGTGATGAAGTTATGAAGTATAAGACTGATCCATTGAAAGTTGATACTGATGGTGATGGTTTAAGTGATTCTGAAGAAGTTATCACTCACAAGACCAATCCATTGGATAAGGATACCGATAAAGGTAGTGTTGATGATGGAACGGAAGTTAAACGTGGTACCGATCCATTGGATCCTGAAGATGATGTAGTAAAAGTCGGTGTTCCGATTATTCTTGAAGGAATTACATTTGCAACAGGTAAAGCAGATATTACTCCAGAATCAGAAAATACTTTACGAAAAGCTCTTAAAACATTAACAACCTACACAGATATTTCTGTTGAGATAAGCGGACATACTGATGACGTTGGTAGTGCTACGAGCAATCAGAAGCTTTCTGAAAGAAGAGCAAATGCAGTAAGAGATTGGTTGATAGCTCAGGGAATCGATGCCAGCAGAATTACTGCAGTTGGTTACGGCGAAGACAAACCAATCGCTGATAATAAAACAAAAGAAGGCAAAGCAAAGAACAGAAGAATTGAATTCACAAGAATTAAGTAATTCTGCTCTTATCTAAAATTAAGGGTGATCTTATGATCACCCTTTTCTATTTACAGTTAAAATGATAACAAGAGATCAGGCATTTAATATTGCAAAACAAATCGTACCGGATATTGAGCTTAGAGGAGTGCGGATTTCGGATACCTTATCTTATCATAAAAATCTAGGCATACTTCCAAAGGATTGCTGGTACGTAAGCTATTTCCCTGTTCTATTCAATCACACCGCCTGCAGTTCTGATAAAATAATTTTTTTATGTATTAACAAATCAACAGGAGAAATCTTATATCATAATCATTTATGATTTTTCTCTAACCTACAAAGTATAAATAAGCTGCTAAAATCAGAATTAGTACTAAGGCAGATACAGCCACATCCCAACCATTCCAGCTTGCTCTGGATTCTTTTTTATGATCAGAAGTTATTGTACCAAAAGTTAAACCGGTTATTTTTTCATAAGAAGGTGCTGAAGTCATATAGCTAACAATTACCATTACAACTACACAAACTATGGTAATTACCAGGCTGTAATATTGAAAAAAAGTATTGTTGATTATCCAGAATAATGATCCTTCTGTATAATTAAATCCATTTATCATCTTTACAGGAGTGTCTATTGCAAGTCTTAATAACCCAAGTCCGAATCCTGTAATAAGCGCAGCTAAACATCCTTTGGCGTTCATTCTTTTAAAAAATACTCCTAAAAAAAATACAACAAAAATTGGCGGTGCAAGATATGCCTGAACGCCCTGGAGGTAATCGTATAATCCTCTGCCACCACGAATGACAGGAATCCACAGAAGTCCTACAATTACCATTACAGCAGTGGCTACTCTTCCTACCCAAACTAATTTTTCCTGGCTTACTTCTTTCTTAAATCTTGAATAAAAATCTATTGTGAAAAGTGTTGAGCAAGCATTAAATACACCGGCTAAAGAACTCATCAAAGCAGCAAGCAATCCAGCAACAACAATACCTCTTATTCCAACTGGTAAAATATTTGCAACCATAAGAGGGAAAGCCTGTTGAGCATTTTCACGTATTATATTTCCATCCGCACTAATAAGCTGTTGTTGAAGTCCGGGTGCTTTTCCACTAACAGCAAGTGCATAACAAATAATTCCCGGTATGATAAAAATAAAAACCGGAAGCAGTTTAAATAATGCAGCGGCAATAGTTCCTCGTCTTGCTTCGGTTTCATTTGGTGCAGATAATACTCTTTGAACAATATATTGATCGGTTGTCCAGTACCATAATCCAATTATCGGTGCACAGAAAAGCATTCCAAGCCAGGGATAATTATCATTAAAATACCATGCCATTTTTCCGGCTTCTTTAACAGGTGCCCACGTACTTTCAATTCCATTAGGTACAAGAGGTTTCCATAAATTAAACATTTCACTTCCAGTAATAGCCCTTAACTCTGACCATCCTCCTAATGCCTGCAAACCAAAGAAAGTTACAAGTGCAGATCCAATTATTAAAACAATAGTTTGGATAGCTTCCGTATAAGCAACAGCTCTCATCCCGCCAGCGATTGTATATAAACCGGTTATTAAAATCACCAGAATTGAACCAATCCAGAAACTATCCATTCCTAAAAAACTCATCTCAGGTAAAAGAACAGAAAAGACAATTCCACCCGCAAAAATTCCAACAGCTATTTTTGTGAGAACATAAGCAACAAGAGATATTCCCGAAAGTACCGTTCTGGATGCAGGAGAATATCGTCTTTCAAGAAATTCGGGCATAGTAAATACTTTAGATCTTAAATAAAAAGGAACCATCACCCAACCAAGGACTAATAAACACCAGGCGTGTAATTCATAATGTGCCATAGCAACTCCATCAGTTGCACCTGATCCCGCTAATCCTACTATGTGTTCAGATCCAATATTAGATGCGAAGATTGAAGCCCCAACTATGAACCAGCCAAGATGTCTTCCTGCAAGAAAATAATCTGTAGATGTTTTATTTTGTCTTTTGATAACCCACCAGGCTACACCAAGTATAATTGCGAAATACCCTGCAATAACAATCCAATCAATAAAAGTGAGATTGCTCATAGTGGACTCCTAAACTTGTAACGAATAATTTGAATAATAAGAATTGGAAATATTTGAGACGATTGAATGAAATGAAGTAAAAAAAATATTCACTAATAACTCCATTTATGAAATAACAAAAGCAAAGTGTATTAAGTAAAATTAATTTATCAAATATGTTGTAACAATATTTTTATAAGATTTAAACTTAATTATCGTGCTGAGACATATTTTGAAAATTATTTCAGACAATTATAATAAACCGAGCAATCAGCTAAAACGTTTTAAGTTAAAAATGATAGATAATTTAATTAACAATTAGCGAATACTATTTTTAATAAGAAAGAGATCATTTCTAAATCGTTAAAATTTTTTTATATTCGTACCACAAAATGTTATCTACAACTGTTGATAACCTTTTTAATAAATTGTACATTTTACATTGTAAATTGATATGTACTATTAGCTTTAACCCGTCATTGCTTTCGCAACGACGAGGCAAGTTGAATTGAGCATCTGACAGAGTTTATCCCGATTGCGGGAGATCAGTAGATTATAAAAAATTATGCACCCGTAGCTTAATTGGATAGAGCATCTGACTACGGATCAGAAGGTTCGGGGTTCGAATCCCTGCGGGTGTACTAAAAATAACCACCCAATTACAGGTTTTTTTTTGATAGAGCACCCCGATAAAATCGGGGAGGTTCGGGGTTCTCCCGATAAATCGGGACTGCAGGTGTACTAAAAATAAAACCCATCTAATTTAGTAGATGGGTTTTATTTTAAAGGAAATTTTAAATTCTTAACTCAGATGAATTTTTCTCATTTAAGTAATATCATTTTTTTTGCATTCGTAAATTTATCTGTGTGAATCTGATATATATAAACTCCGGATGCAAATCTTGATGCATTAAATTCTTTTTGATACCATCCTGCTTCCATCTCTTCATTCACCAAAGTTGTTACTTCACTGCCCAAAATATCGTAAATTTTTATAACCACCTTACTCTTTTCCGGTAATCCAAATCTGATAATTGTTTTTGGATTAAATGGATTAGGATAATTCTGACTAAGTGTGAATTCAGTTGGAATTTGTTTTTGTTCATCATTTACAGATACTATTATTTGTGTTGAGGCATCTTCAACTAACTTTATTTTTTCTGTATTTCCTGCATTATCTGTGGCAAGACTAAAAAATTTGTATCTGCTGTCTGCCTTTCCGGTGAATGTAGCCGTTGTATCCGTTGTATTAACCAGCCACGGTGTATATTGACTGTCGTTTGCAGAAACATAAATTGAATAATTCTTAAGTAATGATCCTGTGGAATCATCAACTCCACCCCAGCTAACTGTAAAGGATGCGTTTCTGATTATGGAAGCCAAAGGGCGTATACTACTTTTAGGTGATATCGCATCAATAGTGTTATGAATAGGTGGAGTATCAATCGGATCATTTTGATCGAAAATTATACGTGCCTTAGCATTAACTATATCACCGGTTTTAGAGGTTTCTTTTGGTCTTACTGTATATTTTACAAATCCATTTCCCCTGCCAGTTGAATCATTAATTGGGAGTAACCCGACCATAGGATTGAAAGGTAATTCACCAGTTGATGGATCAATAGATTTGAAACTCCAGGATATCTGATCACTAGTTATATCAATACCTGCAATAAAATCGACATAAATTCCTAATGAATCTCTCAGGTCTAATCGGGTGCTATAGTATGAGGGATTTCCGGGAATCTCGAATGAATGATTTGCAAAACCAAAAGTTGTTAACCGGAATGACCGGTGATCGACAGTTGAATCTAATTGCTGAGTTACAAAAACTCTTTGTGCAGGTGCCGTTGCCTTTTTCGGATCGTTCTCGAAACGAATTTGATATTCAAGAGTCTGATTGAGTGCTACCCATTGTTTATCGCCATATCCTTCCGGACCAATTATATCATTAGGATCAAGTGAAGCGACAAGTTTTTTGCAAATCAATTCTTTACCCAGACAAGTAAGACCAGATGCTACACCAATACAACCAGCTAATCCTGCATCCCAGGGGCCGCAGCTTGCTGCTATACCGAATCCGCACATAATAAAATTAAATGGTGGTGGTATAGGTGGAAATGGAATAAAGCAATCTATTACTGCGGCAACACATCCAAGTTTATTAAAGAAATCTTCACAAGCCGAAGAAGCATCATTTATGCTGGTTGGAATTGCACCTATATCAAATGTGGATTTATTTAAAGTGTTTGAATTATCAGTCTCTTCAATAAGATTAACAATTTTTGGTAATGGCGGAATATCTGATTGATCTAATAATCCTATTTTAGCATATCCTTCCAGCATAAATTGAGCAAAGCTCTGTGCATTATATGCACCAGCTACCACTTCAGGTGAAAATGAAGATTGATTACCGAGTATTGCTTGTCTGGATGATTCAATCATTGACATTTGTAAAGCCAGATATGCTTCTTTATCAAAAGTTCTTACACCTACCGACATCGGGAAATTGTTTCCGGCAGATATAGATAGATTTCTAAATGTTATTCTGCACTCTACTGCTTCACCGGGGATAAGATCTCGAACTAAAAGCGGAAATGTTTGAGAGACATTTGAAAATACGTAATCATCAAAGTTACCATCTGCTAGCTTAAGGGAATCAGGTATTAGTCTGCTTCTGGTTATTAATCTGGGTGAAGCAGATATGGTGGCTTCAGTACCAGGTGGAACTTCAATCTGAATAATAGAGTATGGAATATCTACATTTGAAGTATTAGTAAATCTGAAACTATACGATTCTTTACGACCATAGAGAAGAAGATTTGGTGTCAATTGTCCGATACTTACAACCATTTCTCTCGCTGGTTCAACCATAAAACCATCCAGTAATGTAACAGTAGATCCATCTTTATTGATGGCAACTACATCGTATACTCCGAGCGGAATATTTTTAAGATTCCATCTTACTTTAAGCTCCATTGTGCTATTGAACTTAAGCACATTGCCCTCAGCAACCTTTTCTCCAGCTTTATAGAGATAAACTTTTGTTGAATCTCTAAATCCTGCTCCCTGTAAAATGGATGTAACCT
Source organism: uncultured Ignavibacteriaceae bacterium (assembly GCA_964499095.1). Lineage (GTDB taxonomy): Bacteria > Bacteroidota > Ignavibacteria > Ignavibacteriales > Ignavibacteriaceae > IGN3. Next base: position 7,176 of record CAZCJF010000034.1, on the reverse strand, counting down.
GTCCACCCATTCCACCCTTATTTGGCTGGATTGCAGTAATTGAAAATGAAAGCACCTCACCAATAATCGTGTACATTTCATTTACTACATTACTGTTAGAACGAACTGTAATAAAATAATAGCCAGCTTTTGTAGATGGGATGAAAACTTCTCTGTTTAAAGTAAGTGGATCAGTTGTGCGATAATCATAATCACTTGTTGAAGGCATTCTGCCATAGGCAACATAAATATCCAATGACGGCAGATTTGATGAGCCAATTGCTTTAATCCTCAGATCAACTCCATCAGAGACGTTAACTTTATAATAATTTTGATCCTGACGATATATTGTATCTGTAACAATTACACTAATTGGCAGACTTATAACATCTACGTTAACTTTATTTAAAGATGCTTTTTTATTATTAGTATAATCAATCTCTCTGATATTGTTCTTAAAATTTGTTCTGACAATTACGTGATATTCACCAGTAAACAAACCAGGCATATCAGCGGTAATCTCTCCCAAAGAATCAGCCAATACTAAATTTGAAGTGTTTATTTTGAAGGATTCTTTTAACGAAGCTCCGGGGTTCAGATTTATTTCTCGCAAAACAATTCCAAGAAGCGGATCTGACACATCCCACGTTGTGTCCTTAGAAAAATATACTGCATCACTCATTCTTCCTGTTGCGGGATTTGATCCTTTATTTTGTATAGTCCACGCAACGGTTACATCCTTACCAGTGATAGCATTTAATGGAGCAGTAATATTTGTAACTACCAGGTCTGCAGGTGGTGGTAAAGTAATTGTAATTGGTAAAGCCAATAAATTATTACTCTCTGCATTATGCTCATAAATTGCGTCTCTGCTATCAGTTTTTACTAAGATATAGTAATTACCAGAACTAGAAACCGGAAGAGTTACTTCAACATTTCTATTGTATGATGCACCGCTGACCAGTGGACCAGAATTACTGATACTGCCTAATGAAATATCATAAGGGTCATAAACAGAATTTTGTGAAAGATAAATAGCATCATTCCATACCTGAGAAGGTGGAATATTTGAAGCATTATTTTTTACAGACCAGCTAATTACCAATGGCTGCCCAGCCTGTCCACCTGATGGAACATTTGCCGATATTAATTGCAAATCAGGCGAAGGAGTTAATGAAATTTGAATTTTGCTTTCAGTAAATTTAATGTTGTTGGTTAGGTTAACATCTTCTGCTGCGTTAGAACTATCACATTTTACAATTAAATAATAATTACCGGATATCCCATTTGGTAAGTTAGGGTTAATATTTCTTTCATAGCCTGCGCCACTAATCAGCGGTTCAAAACGATTGACCCGCGCAATAAATATATCATCGTAGATATTTAAGGTTGTATCTGCTGATAAATAAATTATATCTACCCAATTTGAAACTGTAGTATTTCCGGTTCCGATATTTTTTACACTATACTGGATTTCGAGCGGCTGACCTGAATTCCCAGAAATCATAGTTGATAAAGACACGATTGAAAGATCAACCGGTGGATAGGCTTTCACAAAAACAGAACTGCTCTTCAGAATGTTATTCCCTTCATCTGTATGCTCATAAATTGAATTCCGCACATCTGTTTTGATGTACAGATAGTATGTCCCTTCACTTAATTTCCTTGGTATTTTTACAGATAAACTTTTACTATAATTAGTAAAGGATGGCAACAAGCCCGAATTAAATCCGCTCCCTATTCCAATGGCATTTGCAGCATTCCAGGTAGCACTCGATGAAATATAAACACTATCAATCCATTGCCCCGAAGTAATATTTCCGAAACCTTGATTATTTACAGTATAAGAAATTGTAATCACATCCCCTGCAGTTGCATTGTCTGGTTTTTGGATTGTTGTAGGTATTAAATCGGGCCAGGGGCTTAGATTAATTTGAGTGGTTGTGCTGGTTCCTAAAATATTATTGTTCTCAAAATTGTATTCAAATAATTCCTTTTTCCAGTCTGTTTCAACAAAAATAAAATAGTTACCAGATATTCCATTAGGCAAAGTTACTTCACGGGTTTGAGTATAGGAAGAATCCCTTTCCAGATAATGAGATCTTCCAAAATCTTTTACAAAAACTGACTTGGTAGAATCAAATGGCGTAACAGTGCTTATAAAAATTCTATCCCGCCAGTTTCCTATTGCTTCACCTAATCCCTGATTCTGAACTTTCCATGTAACAAGTATATTGCTTCCGGAATTACCCGATGCCGGACCAGAAACCATCGTTACAACAAGATCAGGTGGTGGTGCCAGAGTAATTTGAATTGATTTACTTCTTATATTATTGTTTTCAAGTGTGTACTCATAAACACGATTGTCATAATCAGTAATAACGAATAGAAAATATTTTCCTGAAATTCCATCAGGAATTTTTACACTGTTAGATTTTGTATAGATTGAATCAGAAAGAAGAATTGCATTATGATAGAATGAATTTAACCGACTTGAATTTTGTGAATTGAAAATTGAATCCTGAGAAATATAAACTGCATCGTACCAAATAGGTGTTTGTGTTGAATTATTTCCTGTGTTTTTAACAGTATATGTTAAATCTATATTCTGGCCTGAGAATGCAGCATCAGGAATTTGCATCGAAATAACTTGCAAATCTGGTGGTGGAGTAAGAGTTACATTGAAAATTTTGTTAGAAGTATTATTTGTTTCATTTGTCTCCGGAATACTTCCATATATATCTGCTACAATTATGATATAATGCTGTCCAAATATTCCTTCTGGTAGTTTTGCTACTTTGCTATTAACATAACTTTCACCAGGATTTAATGGATTCATATTTTCAAAAATCCCAAGGCGGGTATCGCTTCTTGTATCTAAAATTGCATCTTCTGATAAATAGATTCCATCATACCAATGCGCAGTATTAGTAATTGAGTTTCCAATATTTTTTACTATCCATTGTATATCAATTTCATTACCTGAAAAACCAGTTGGTGGAAGAATAATTTCATTAACAATTAAATCTGAAATACTTTGTGTAGTAAAGGACCAGGTTGGCCCAGAAGTATTTCCCACAATATTCTTTGCAACCACTTTCCAATTGTATGTTGTGTTGTATAACATTGGCGAATAGTTCTCTGCTCTTGGTTCCTTTAAGTTTGCCGATGTGGGAGTTGATGGAACGGGGTCAGTGGATTTCCATAAATAGAAATCATAGGTTCTTGCGGCTGTGGCGGAAGACCATGTGAATTCCCGATATTGTTGAACCTGAGTTGCACCATTATTTGGTATTGGATTACTAACTATTCCAGGTGCCTGAGGTACAAGAGTGTTTGCAGATGATATTGAACCTATTGTCCATTCACTAAAATTATTACTTACGTTTGCTGAGAGTGTTTTTTGGTCAAGATTTATTTCTGTTGTAACCACCACCCAGGGTTGATTTCTGCTCTCTCGTCTTAAAAGACGAAGTGAACTAGGATCACTAATACCACCAAATAAATTGTATTCAAAAATAACCTGAGCATCAAAGTTAACGCTTGCCGGTGCTTTATCTATTGCCCAGAATATGTTTGATGCCATATTTGTTATTACACCCGGCACTGATCCACCAGGTGATTTTGCAAACCTACGGACTGCGACAATTGATTCCTTATCAAGATTTAAATAATCAATTGTTACATATGTTTCTTCATTGTAATTTTTAAATTCATAAGGATAAGGATTACCCTTGTAAAAACCTTTAACAACTCTCGCAGCATAATTTTGATCCACATTTTCCAATGGTAAATTATCAAAAGTAACAACAGGAAGAGTAATTGGATTAGCATTTGGGATATTGAGTGTTCTACCTCCCAGATTTCCATTTAATTCATAAACCATAGGTGAATTATTTTGTATCGCAAATGCATAAGTAATTGTTTGCCCGGGCAGCAGAGCTTTTTGAAAAGTCCAGATACTATCACCTTCAGAATCATCCAGTGAATAAATTCCAGAATTCACACCATTAAAAATTTCAACATAAGCAGTACCATTACTGTGAGTGAATAATCCTAAGCGTTCGATCCTTCTTAAATCAACCTGAAAATTAACCACTGCTTCCGGCACTCTTGTAACTTGTAATATATAGTTCGTCAATGTATCCAAATAATTATTTGCTTTATCATAAGCAGCAATACGTAATCTAACCGGTCCTGCTTCGGTTTCCTGAGGAATTGTGATATCAGCACTCCATTGTCCAATTAAACTATCCCCGGATACTAAGTTAGCTGATTGACTGGCTACATAATCATCTGAACTGTTGATGAAATCAAAATAGACAGTTTTAACTTTGGTAAAATTATCCTGCAATGTGGCAGTTACATTAACGATCTGGTCTCCACTTGAAACATTTATAGTTGATGGAGATATAGTTGGTGGTGGAACGAAAACCGGAGGTAAAATATCTCCACCAATTACTGTTAAAGTTTTACCAGTTATCAAATCAGCCGAATTATAAGCATTATCTGTCGCATCAATTATTAGTTGTAATTCTCCATTTGCTTTTTGTGGTATTTCAATAATTGCTTGCCAAGTACCATTTAGCGCGGTACCGGATATTAATGTTGCATAATTCGATGCGATTGTTTGATTAGCAGCATTAATAAATTTGGGATATACGAATAGAACACCAGAGAAATTATCTTGCAGTGGAACATTAACAGTTACCATTTTTGGTCCAGTAGATACATCAACTAAGATTTGGGAAATAGTGGCTTCACCTGCTAAGGAAGGTGGTTCGCTATCGCCACCTGTTACCTGAACAGTTTTACCTGAATTAATAGTCGTCATATTAAATGCATTATCAAAAGCCTGAACATAGACAGGATATGTTCCTGCTGGTGTACTTGGATATAAAAACATCTGTGCTCTCCATTTACCATCATTAGCTGTTCCTTCAACTAATTCGGCGAAACCAGTAGCTTGTGTCTCCCCGTCAGGATCACCCAAATAAACGAAAACCATAAAAAGTTCTAATGGGGTATTCTTTAACCATAAATCTGCTGTTACAGTTGCTCCGTTTGGTGCTACGTTTACGGTTGTTGGGGAAATATTTGAAGAGTCCAAAATTGCCTGGCTGTAAACTTCAATTGGAAAAATTACTAGGAAAAATAATATCACAATAGTGAAGATTGATAGTTTGGCAGGGCAATACCATTTTTGTTTTGACATTGCAATTCTCCTTATAATAAGTACAGTTTAAACGAACTTTATTTACAGAGAATAATTATTGATAAACATTTTTAATTGCATCAGAAAGGTGTGTTTTTATATGCTCAAAGACTCAGGCCATTCATTTCCTTAATCACTTACATATGAAATCAAGAATAGCTTTTAATAATTAGCATTTATTTTTTCCATAATCAAGAAAAAGAAAAATTATTTTTTTGATATCCTAAATTTTAGTATAAATAAGTTTAGTGGAAGTGAGTGGCAATAATATAAAACTTCGGATCAAGTCCAGAACTCAAATTTTCTTTAACTCTTTTTTGAAGTTACAGCGCTAAATCTTGAGTATATCCGGGTGACTTCTTCACTTTTACAATTCGGGCAAGAGAATTTTTGTTGTTTATTGTAATCCGAAATTGACATCTGGAGTGAAAATGGTTTTTGACATTTCTTACATTTGAATTCATAAGTTGGCATAAATACCTCCTGATAAATAAAATGATTTAATGTGTGCATAAAATTTAAAATACAATTAAAAATTGGGCAATACTGAAATGAGGTAATGATTAGCTGATTTTAAATCCTGCCTGCTCCAACAAAGCTTTTGCTTTTGCAGCATCCACTTCTTTTTCAAAATAGAGTTTAAAGTTTCCACCACTCCCCTCACGTATTTTGAGCAGTTCCAAATCTTTAATGTTAATATTGTGTTCTGAAAGGATGCTGGAAAACTTAAGAATCATTCCCGGTTTGTCTTCAACAAAAATAGTAATATCAAAAAGCGGTGATAAAAATCCTTTATTGTTAAATGGAATTTCTTCACGCGACGTTCTTGCTTTAGAAAATTCTGTTGATAATAAATCATAGTTTTCATTTTCAATTAATGAAATATATTTATCAACACCTTCTTTGAAGGAAAATAGAGATTTAATTATCTCAGATTTGTTATTCTTTATTATGGACTGCCAGATCTTAAAATCACTTGTTGCTATTCTTGTCATATCTCTGAATCCACCGGCACCAAAATCCAAAAACTGCACTCCGTTTTCATTCTTTGCTACCTCATTAACCAAAAGAACTGCGAGTAACTGCGGCAGATGAGAAACCTTTGAAACGATTTTGTCATGCAAAAATGAATTTAGAAAAGTAATTCTGGCACCTGTTAATTTTATTATTTCTGTGTAATGTTTTAAAGCAGTAGAATTTTTACATTCATCAGAAATAATAAAAACAGAGTTTTCAAAAAGTAAGCTATCAGAATTTTTATAACCTCCTTTCTCCTTGCCAGCCATCGGATGGGCACCGATATAAACTCCATTGCTATTAAATTTTCTCCATGTTTCTGCAAAGATTCCCTTTACGCTGCAAAGATCGGAGATAATCTGATTAGGTTTTAATTGAGGTGAAAGTTGTTCAAAAATATTTAGACTTTCCTTAATCGGTAAGCACAAAAATATTAACTCGTGTTGTAATGACTCCTCAAATTTGGTCAATGATATATCAATAATCTTCTCTTTGCTTGCGGTTTCTAAAACATCGGGAAAATCAAAAGCGGCAACTTTTATTTCAGGATTTGAGTGCTTAATTGCTTTAGCGAGTGATCCACCGATTAATCCTAATCCAATTATTGCAATTTTATCTATTGGCATTATTTACTAATCCATTTTATTAAGAGCATTTACCAGTGATCTGAACTGCTCAAATTTAAGTGATTGTGGTCCATCACTTAATGCTTTATCAGGATCAGGATGAATCTCAACCATCAAACCATCTGCGCCAACGGCTTTGGCTGCTTTTGCCAATGGAAGAACTTTATCTCGATGACCAACAGCATGTGAAGGATCAACAATTATCGGTAAATGAGTAAGCTCTTTCAAAACAGGCACAGCGCTTAAATCGAGCGTATTGCGTGTTGCGGTTTCAAATGTTCTTATTCCACGCTCACATAAAATAACCTGTCTGTTTCCGCGAGCAAGAATATACTCTGC
>CAZCJF010000033.1:0-32454 GCA_964499095.1 uncultured Ignavibacteriaceae bacterium | reverse complement strand
AATTAATTGAAAAAGTTGCTTAACTTAATGTGTACTTTTAGGGGGTAAGATCACACATCAATCGTATATGTAGTTGGTTGTGGCTTAATAGTGAAATAAAGTTCACCTCCACCACATTGAGAAAATACTTTTATTTGGCTGGCAAATAAGCAAATGAGAAGCAAAAAGATCCTATTTTTCATTTTTCCCTCCTGATGTTTAAATATTTGATTTATCGAAATAGTCTCTACTTAATGTTTACTATTTTCTCTTAACCAATATTAAATATCCTTTACCATCTGAACTAGCAGCCATAGCAGCTAAATCTTTTATTGCGTGTGCTCCTCCGTGAATAACATATTCTCTTTCAGGAAGATTAAATGCCATTACTCTTTTACCATTATAATGAAGCATTTTCTCACCCTCATCTAATTTATTTCCCCAAAAGTAAATATCATTCTCTGCATATGATGATAAGACAGGCAGGTAATAACCACTAGGCAGATCTTCAATAATCTCTTCACTATTTGTCTTAGTATCAAATGTCCATATATCATTTTGTGCCAGAATTAATTTGTCTTTATCCATATTATCAACATCATAGGATTTAAGTTTTTGAGTGGAGTTATCACTGTTATAAATTATGTTTGGCCCCGAATTGTTGAGCTCAACCATAACGCAGGTAAAGTTATTATTTCTTCCAACCGCGTATGCAACACCGGTCTCTTTATTGCCGGTAATTCCAAAAAAGCTCCATTGTTGATCAAACTCTATTTTAGACCAGGCAGTTCCATCAAAGTGGACTATTGTGCCCCAGGGTCCTACTCCCCAGATATTACTCTCGCTGCTTCCCCAGAGTTTATAAATACCCTGATAATTCTGTAAACCTAGATTAGTATTTATTGTACTGTAAACACCATTAACATATTTTCTTAAACCACCAGACGCAAAATAGATGTGAGAGCTATCCAATGCCCAAATGCCTTCCATACCGTTACTAGTTCCAGAGAACGGTTGTAATTTCCAACTTGTGCCATCCCATTTAATAATATTTGGGTTTGTTATATGTACTCCGCTAATAGTTGTATCACTTGGGGCCAAATACCCCACAGCCCAAATATTATTTTCATCAAAAACCCAGACATCATTTAACCAGCTTGATTCAAAACCATCACCAAACTCAAATGTCTCAAATGTAAAGTTTTGGGTAGTGCTGTCTGGTTCTACTGGTGGTTTGTCATCCGGTGGCTCGGTGGGGCTGCAGCCTTGCTGCGGCAGCAATATTAAAATTATAGCAAGAAAGGTTATTAAGTTTTTCGTTAACCAATATCTTAAGGAAGGTTTAATAAAAAAATAAATTAAATTTTTCATATTCTGTTTCCCACTATTCCCTTAATAGTTTTATAACAAATATTATTCCTACCCCCCCCGCAAAAATTTAAGAAAAACAACTTTATTAATTTTATGCAGTAATAATGTAATAAACAGAAAGGATAAAAATTACTTTGTGTAAAAAATATTACTGTAAAATTTAAGAGTAAAAGATTAACAAAATAAAACAGGCGAACAGAAGTGTTTTAGAACTAAATAACAAACCCAATTTCTCAAAGAAATTGGGTTTGTAAATTGCCGCTTGCAAGTGATGGAGCTTTGCCTAAGTGGAAAAATTTATTTTCAAAAATTGTTTTGTCAAGAAATGGTTCTTGACAACCGAGGGAAGAAATAACCGTAGCTTAAGATTTATTGAGTCTCTAATAAAAAACCCGACTTGATTTGTAAGTCGGGTTTTTAACTTTAAATCATGAATTTACTGCGCAAGCAGATAATCCACAATTTTTCCTAAATCTTTAACATCTTTATTTCCGTAAGATGGCATAATTCCATTGGGATATTTTTCTTTATAGGCTTTGAATCTTTCTTTATCCATATAAGAGTTAGGATTACGCAGATAGTTTATAAGATTATCACGACTATCCCAATATTGTTTGAGTCCAATTAAAGAAGGACCCATATTCGTTCCGGCAAGATCTGCTCCGTGGCAATTTACACATCCAAAAGATTGAAGGAGTTTATCACCTGTAAGCTCTGATGTGGATTGCTGTTCACCCATCGAATTACCCATCCCGGAAAAATCTTTCATCGGCTCTTCTTTTTTTGTAACCTGAACCATCATAAAAAGTACTATAAATAAAAGTAAAACTGCTGCTACCCAAATCTGTGGTTTTGTCATATTTCCGTAAATAGTTTGTTAAAAAATTCTTGTTTCATCCTTCGTCTCCGCTCAGGCTGATTTTTACACTCTACAATAAATAAACTAAAATAGAATTGTTATTCAATTTCGAATGAAGCATTAACGACGCCGACAATTTCTTTTTCGATTGAGCCCAAATCATTAATTCCGTAATCCGAAATTGCATTTGAGAATTTGGGAGTTATTTGTATAACACCCATTCTTGCGTTTCGCATCGGACCAAGTTCTCTGTCAGTTGCATCAGCAATTTTTTGAGCACGTACCATTGCATCTCTTGCAGCTTCAGCCTGAATTTCAATTTTTAGTTCGGCAATTTTTGTATAATGATACTCGGGTGGTTCAACGTTAAAGTTTACACCTTTCTCAATCAGGGATGTTATATCAAGAGAGATATCTTTAATTTTATTTACATCCTCAGATTGGATTTCTATTCTTTGGTTATAAACGTATCCTCTTATCACTCCCGTTTGATATCCCATATTATTTGTTTCATAAACGGGATAACTGTTGATTGTAAAAAATTCTATTTTGTCTTTGGGAAATCCTTTTCCCGCTAGATAAGAAACCAAAATTGGTTTTTGTCTGTTTAGTTCATTAAATGCTGCCTCGGAAGTTTGAGCCTGAACAGATATTGTACCTCTTAAAAATCCAAGATCAGATACAATTTCTTTTTTAGCAGAACCGGTTACGGTTATAGTCTGATTTGCTCTCTGGTTAGATTTCCAGGCATTGGCAAATACAACAACACCAATTATAAAACTAACGCCAAGTATAATTGATGGCAAAAAGAAATCACTTTTCTTATTCATTTTATCTTAAAATTTTATGATTAAAAGTGTTAAAAATTGTGTGGAAACATATCGAAAAACCCTAATTTTAACAACTGAATTCCGCTAACTCTGATTATAATTTCTAACTATTCAAAAAGAGATAAATTTGTGAAACAACCAAACAGATTGATCAATGAAAAAAGTCCTTACTTGCTGCAACACGCTTACAATCCTGTTGATTGGTATCCCTGGGGTGAAGAAGCTTTTGAGAAAGCAAGCATAGAAGATAAACCAATATTCCTTTCAATTGGCTATTCAACCTGCCATTGGTGTCACGTTATGGAAAATGAATCCTTCGAGGATGAAGAAGTTGCTAAGTTAATGAATGATGCTTTTGTATCAATAAAAGTTGATCGGGAAGAACGACCTGATATTGATGGTGTTTATATGTCTGTTTGCCAGATGATTACCGGAGGTGGCGGCTGGCCTCTTACTATAGTTATGACTCCAGATAAAAAACCATTTTTTACTGGAACTTACTTCCCCAAGTACAATCGTTTTAACAGAATTGGTATGATGGAATTGATTCCAAGATTAAAAGAAATATGGCTTAACAGAAGAGATGAAGTTATAAAATCTGCAGAAGAAATTTCTTCAAGCCTCAAAAATATAAACTTCGGATTAAGCCCGGCAAAAATTGATGATGCAATTTTAGATAAAGCTTATGATGATTTGAACAAAAGATACGATTCGGATAACGGAGGATTTGGAACATCTCCCAAATTTCCATCTCCGCACAACCTTATGTTCCTTTTAAGATATTGGAAAAGAAATGATAATGCTAAAGCACTGGAAATAGTTGAAAAAACTTTAACACAAATGAGGCTTGGTGGAATTTATGATCAAATCGGATTTGGGTTTGCACGTTACTCAACAGACAAACACTGGCTTGTACCACATTTTGAAAAAATGCTGTACGATCAGGCAATGCTTATTATGGCTTACACAGAAACTTATCAGATAACTAAAAATGAATTTTACAAAAAAACCACAGAAGAAATTATTGAATATGTTTTACGAGATATGACTCATCCTGATGGTGGATTTTATTCTGCTGAAGATGCTGATAGCGAAGGTGAAGAAGGCAAATTTTATCTGTGGTATGCTGATGAAATACGAAATGTTTTAGATAAAGAAGAATCTGATCTGGCTATCAGAATCTTCAATGTTTCTGAGCACGGCAATTGGGTTGATGAATCAAAGGGCGTGATGAACGGAACAAATATTTTGCATCTCAAAATGACTTATGAGGAATTGGCGAGTAGCCTGGATTTAGGATTAAATGAATTATTAAATAAAATTGAAAATATCCGCAAAAAACTTTTTAACTACAGAGAAAAAAGAATTCATCCACATAAAGATGATAAGATTTTAACAGACTGGAATGCGCTGATGATTTCTGCACTTGCAAAAGCTTATCAGGCTTTTAATTCAGAGAAATACCTGCTTGCAGCAGAAAAAGCTTACGGATTTATTAAACAATACCTGACAAAAAGTGACGGAACTTTATTTCATCGCTATCGTGATGGTGAATCTGGTTTACCCTCTCATATTGATGATTATGCATTTATTATTAATGCTTTAATTGATCTTTATGAATCCACTTTTAATCCAGAATATCTTAACCGTGCTTTAGATTTGAATGATATACTGATTAAAGAATTTTGGGATGAAACCGATGGCGGATTCTTTTTTACTTCACAAAAATCCGAGAAACTAATTGCACGGCAAAAAGAAATTTATGACGGCGCAATTCCATCCGGAAACTCTATTTCTCTTTTAAATTTACTACGGCTGTTTAAGTTAACCGGTAATAACAAGTTTTCTGATTATGCTGAAAGACTTATTAGTTATTTCAGCCATTCTATTACAAGATCGCCTTCAATCTTTACACAATTTTTATCTGGATTGGATTTTTACTTCGGTCCTACAACTGAGATTGTTTTATCTTCCTATGAATTCAATGACCAAATCAACCGGGCTCTTGAAATAATCCGGAAAGATTTTAATCCAAACAAAGTTGTAGTTTTTAATCCGGCTAATGCAGATTATAATCTGTTAAAAAGTATTTCCTATTTAGAAAACATGAAACCAATAGGAAGCAAATCTACATTTTACATTTGCAAAGATTTTATATGTAACCAACCGGTAACTGATCTTGAGGGTCTGGTAAAACTTCTAAATGAGGAATAATTATTAGCCTGCTTTAGTAGATATTTATATATACTTAGATTAATTTTGTTTAACAGCATAAATATAGGTTGAGGAAATACTGTGAGTATTGATAACAAATTCGTCAGATCATTAATCCAAAGCGCAAAGCAAGGTAACAACGCAGCCATTGAACAGCTTTTCCAGATGAACCTGGGAAAAATATATGCTTTTGCTCTGCGATTAACCGCCAATAAGCAAATCGCAGAATCAATTACAAAAGATACTTTTATAGAAGCCTGGAAAAAGATAAGTATGGTTCGTCCCGATGCTTCATTTTTAAAATGGTTAAACGCAATTACAGTTTATAAAGTTATTGATTCGCTGCGTACACAAAAGCCTGAATCTAAAAAAGTTAAAATTGAAATACCTGAGATGAAGGATGATTTGGATAAATACATTTTGGCACTTCCTGATCAGGAAAGAATGATTTTTGTTCTTAATAAAATTGAGGGCTACACACAGGAAGAAATTTCTGATTTAATGGCAGTAAAAAAAGATCAGGTTAACACTCATCTTTCCATAGCAAATGATAAAATCATTGCCAACGATCCTGATTTCAAAAAACCTGAAGTATTTAAAGAGAGATTATCTAAATTAATTCCGGAAATTGAGCCTCCAACTTCTGTGAGGGATAGTATCTTCAAATATATGATGGAAGAAAAACTTAAAGAACAAAAGGAAATTGAAAAGATAGCTGCGCAGGTTGAAAAAGAAGAAGAAGAGAGTGGTGAAAAATTAGTTGAGGAAAAACCGGAGCCTGTAAAAGAAGAAGTATCTGCATTAAAGAAAAAAATAAAAGTAAACACAGGCTTAATTAAGAAAATTGCATTTGGGGTTGTAGGTTTAATTGTAATTTATTTCGCATATCAGTTACTTACCTCTAAAAGTGGTTGGGAGATAATGCAGTTTTCCGGACAACCGATGATTAATGATCAAAAGTTACAGGAAGGTGATAGCTTTAAACCGAATGATGTAATTTCAACAGATCCAAACTCCACTGTTGCGTTTATTATTCCTGAAGTTGGCAGAATATTAATTGATAATTCATCAACCGTTGAAAGATCTTCATCAGGATTTGAAATCAGTCTTGAAAGTGGTCAAATAAAAAAATATGAAGATAATGCTGCTGAATTTTTAACCGTTTTAACTCCACTTGCAAAAATTAAAGAGTTGTACAAAGGATCTGCCTTCAAATTAAAAGTAAGCGAAAGAGACCAAACCAATTTGAGTGTGGAAAGCGGATGGGTAATTGTTGAGGTAAAAGAATTTGAATCATATGTCCCTAAAAATTACAGCTGTGTTATTTCCAAAGGAAGATACGTAATTCCATTTCCATCAACTTCAACTCCTGAACTGATAAGTTTACTGGAAGGATTCAGCGGAGTTAATGATCCATCAATCGGGACAATTCTATCTCTGTCAACCCCTAAAGAAGCTCTTTCATTATGGCATTTACTACAACTTGTAAGTAATGAAAATCGTTTTATACTTTTTGATAGATTGAATGAATTGATTCCTGTTCCGAATGGCGTTACTAAAGAGGGCATTCAAGCACTTAATAAAGAAATGCTCTTAAAGTGGCGTCAGGAAATTGAATTGAAGATGGAATAGAGAGCTTTAGTAAAGTTTAAAACTACAAACCCAATTCCTTAAAGGAATTGGGTTTGTTTTAAATAATAGTCTTATCGTTTTGGCTTATAAAAATGTGAACTCTGCCCAAAGAATACTTCCGCAGCATCCATTATTGTTTCTGATAAAGTTGGATGTGGATGAATTGTAAGTTTCAAATCTGTAACATTGGCACCCATTTCAATTGCAAGCACACCTTCGGCGATTAGCTCACCTGCACCGGGACCGCAAATTCCAATCCCAAGTAATCTTTGAGTATCCGGATCAACAATTAATTTTGTTACACCATCATTTCTATCTAATGTAATGGCTCTTCCGCTTGCTGCCCACGGAAATTTTGCAACTTCGTGTTTGATTCCTTCTTTCTTTGCCTGTTCTTCTGTAATTCCAGCCCAGGCAATTTCGGGATCGGTAAACACAACAGCGGGAATTGCGAGAGGTTCAAAGTACACTTTATGTCCCGCGATAACTTCAACAGCAACTCTTCCTTCGTGTGAAGCTTTATGGGCAAGCATTGGTTCGCCGGCAATATCACCAATAGCAAAAATATTTGGATCAGTAGTGCGAAGTTGCTTATCAACTTTAATCCAGCCACGATCTGTAACTATAACTTTTGTATTTTCTAATCCGAGTCCGCGAGTTTCCGGTTTTCTTCCGATTGACATTAAAACATATTCATAAATTTTATCTGCAACATTTCCTTTATCATCCTGAATCTTAACAGAAATCCCATCTTTAATTTCTTTCATCTCCAGTACTTTGCTGTTTGTCATTACTTCAGCAAAAGATTTTTTGATGCGCACAGAAAGATAATTTACAAGATCACGATCAGCGCCCGGTAATAATCCCGGCATCATTTCAACAACAGAAACTTTTGTTCCCAATGCCTGGTAAACAGAACCAAGTTCAAGTCCAATGTATCCGCCGCCAACAACTAAAAGTGATTTTGGAATTTCAGGCAGATCAAGCGCTGAGGTTGAATTGAGTAACCTTTTAGATTGAATATTTAGAGATGGGATTGTTGCAATCACAGAGCCCGTTGCAATAATAGCTTTTTCAAATTGATGTTCAATTGTCTGTCCATCAACCTTTTCTATCTTTAACGTAGATGAGTTGATAAAGCTTGCTCTGCCCTGAATGAAATTAATTTTTCTTTGTTTGGAAATTTGTCCGAGTCCGCCTGTAAGTTTATTAACAACATTATTCTTAAAATCACGAAGCTTGTTGATATCAATTTTAGGTGCACCGAATTCAATTCCCCAATTCTTTGCTTCCTCTGCTTCGTGAATAAGTTTTGCAACATGCAGCAAAGCCTTTGATGGGATGCATCCGCGGTAAAGACACACACCGCCGGGATTTTTTTCCATATCAACAAGTGTAACATCCATTCCAAGATCAGCAGCAAGAAAAGCCGCAGCATAACCGCCGGGTCCGCCGCCGATTACTGTTAATTTAATTTTTTCATTCATAAATCAATTCTGGTTTCTCTATTGATTGTTTGATTGCTTCATTGTTCAATTGTTAAAACAACAATGAAACAATATAGCAATTGAACAATTTACATTTATAAAAGTAATTTAATAGGATTTTCTAATGCTTCAACAACAAATCTTAAAAATCTAATTGCATCAGCACCATCAATAATTCTATGATCATACGACAATGATAATGGTAACATTAATCTTGGTTCAAAAACACCGTAGCCATTCCAGACAGGTTCAAGATTTCCGCGTGATACTCCAAGTATTGCAACTTCCGGAGAATTAACAATCGGAGTAAAATACGTCCCGCCGATTCCGCCAAGATTTGAGATTGAAAAACATCCACCTTGCAGATCATCAAGTCCAATTTTCTTGTTGCGTGCTTTTTCTGCAAGTGCATTCATTTCTGTTGCAATTTCTGTCAATGATTTTTTATCGGCATTTTTAATCACTGGCACTATTAAACCAAATTCAGTATCAACAGCAACACCAACGTTAAAATAATTTTTGTAAATAATTTCCTTCTTTTCCATATCAATACTGGAATTGAATTGCGGAAACTTCTTTAATGCTTCAACAATTATTTTAACAAGAATTGCTGTAACTGTTAATTTAATTTCAGAGTTTTTATTCAACTCTTTTCTTGTTTTTTCAAGCAAAGTAATATCAGCTTTATCAAACTGAGTAACGTGTGGAATTGTTGCCCAGGCATAGCTAAGATGATCCGCTGTTTTTTTGCGGATGTTTGTCATCTCAACTTTGTTAATTGAACCAAACTTTGTGAAATCAGGAAGTGATTCAGATTTTATGTTTAATCCAGTTCCACCGCCTTGTGAATAAGATTCGTGAAGTTTCTTCGAGTAAGCTTTAACATCATCCATCGAGATTCTGCCGCCGGGTCCTGTACCGGGTACTTTATTAATATCAACTCCAATTTCTCTCGCTATCCTTCTGACAGAAGGAGCTGCGGGAGCGGCGCCTTTTAATATTGGCGGTTGATTGTCTGTTTCCATTGGATGAATTGATGGACGTTCACCGGTTAAAGAAGTAGTTGCCGTTTTTATCTCAACCTTTGGTGATTCTCCAACTTCCTCTTTGGGAGTTTCCGATGGTTTTGATTCAATTGAAGAAACCTCCCCGGTTTCAACCCTGATAACTGTCTCGCCGACTTTGGCTTTGCTTCCGGCTTTAACTAAAACTTCAACAACTTTTCCACCAATGGTTGATGGGACTTCTATTGTTGCTTTATCAGTTTCGATTTCAAGAATTGCCTGGTCAGCTTCTATTACATCACCAACTTTTACAAGTACATTTACAACCTCAGCAGAAGGAATATTCTCACCAAGATCAGGTAATTTAAAATCTATAATTTCTTTTTTACCGGATGATTTAGTTTGTGATGCTGGTTTGCTTTCTTCTTTAGGTTCAGGTTTTACTTCAGCTGCTTTTGGTTCGGTTTTCTTCTCACTTTTGTTCTCACTCTTAATCTCTTTCTTACTTTTGGTAACATTTCCGCCTTCATCAACAATCATTACTACTGATCCAACTTTTACTTTTTCGCCGGCTTTAACAAACAGCTTTGTGATTGTTCCTTCAACAGTGGAAGGAACTTCGATTGTAGCTTTATCAGTTTCAATTTCAATAATTGCCTGATCAATTTTTACGTAGTCTCCTTCTTTAACAAGAACATTTGCTACATCTGCAGTTTCTATGTTCTCGCCAAGTTCCGGTAATTTAAATTCTGTTGCCATTATAAAATCCTGATTTTCTTTCCTGATTCTGCCGTTGAAGTTCTTACACAGAGAACCTCAGAGAAGTCACGGAGAACCACGGAGTTATAAAATAAATCTTTTTATACCTTCTTTTAATCTTAATACATTAAAATTTATAAGTAACCCTAATTTCTTTTCAGCAAACTTCATGTATGTTAATATTTGAGCTTCATGGACTGGGTTAAATTCATCCACAGTTTTTAGTTCAATAATAATCTTATCCTCAATAATTAAATCAGCACGATAACCACAATCAAGTTTTATTTCTTTATATAAAACGGAATAGCTTTTTGTTTTTCAACTTTTAATCCGGCTTTCTTTAATTCATAATACAAACATTCTTCATAAGCTGATTCTAATAATCCAGGTCCCAATTCTTTGTGAACATCAATCGCACATCCAATTATCACCTTTGTGATATCTTCAAATAACATCTCTGTGGCTCTCCGTGCCTTCTCAGTGTTTCTCCGTGAAACTGTTTTTATCTCTACGAGTTCATCGGGTTGCGCTTGCCCGGGTTTATTGTAAGCTCTTTGGCTGCTTTTTCAAGATCTTTATCTTTTATTTTTCCTTCTTTGAACAAAGCGGTTAACGTTGCAAACACAATATGTTTTGCATCCACCTCAAAGAAATCACGCAATGCTTCACGAGTTTCACTTCTACCAAATCCATCTGTACCTAAAGAGTAAAGTCTGCCAGGGAACCACTTTGAAACAGAGTCAGGCAAAGCTTTAACGTAATCGCTTGCAGCAACAAAAACCCCTTCTTCTTTGCTAAGAGTTTTTTCTATGTAAGATTCTTTTTGTTTCTTGGTTGGGTTCAGCAAATTCCATCGCTCAACTTCCAAAGCATCACGGCGTAACTCTTTATAACTTGTAACACTCCACACATCACAAGCAACACGATAATCATCTTCCAAAATTTTTGCAGCTTTAATCACTTCATTTAATATTGTTCCGCTTCCAAATAACTGTGCTTTAAGTTTTGCATTCTTTTTATCAGAAGCCTGGAATTTATACATACCCTTTAAAATACCCGCTTCTGCGCCGTTTGGCATTTCGGGCATAGCATAATTTTCATTCATAAGCGTGATGTAGTAGAAAATATTTTCCTGATCTTCATACATTCTCTTAATTCCATCACGAATAATTACTGCAATTTCATATGCAAAAGCAGGATCGTAAGCAACAAGATTTGGAACAGGATATGCAAGTAAATGGCTGTGTCCATCCTGATGTTGTAAACCTTCGCCGTTAAGTGTTGTTCTTCCTGCAGTTCCGCCAAGCAAGAAACCTTTTGCCCCAATATCTCCGGCAGCCCAAACGAGATCACCAACTCTCTGCAATCCAAACATAGAATAATAGATGAAGAATGGAATCATATTTATTCCGTGAGAAAGATAAGCCGTTCCGGCAGCAATGAAAGATGACATAGAACCAGCTTCGGTAATTCCTTCTTCAAGTATCTGACCATCTTTTGCTTCTTTGTAATAAAGCAACGAATCTTTGTCAACAGGTTCATACAACTGTCCCGCGTGAGAATAAATTCCAACCTGCCTAAACAATGCTTCCATTCCAAATGTTCTTGCTTCATCCGGAACAATTGGCACTACTAGTTTTCCAATTTCTTTATCCTTTAAAAGTTTTGCAAGAATTCTAACAAACACCATTGTTGTGGAAACCTCTCGTCCTTCAGTACCTTTATAAAATTCCTCAAACAAGGATTCAGGTGGAGTTTTAATTGGCCGCACGTCTGTTCGGCGAGAAGGAACAAAGCCTCCAAGTTCTTCTCTTCTTTTCTTTAGATATTTAATCTCATCACTGTTTTCGTCGGGTTTAAAGAATGGATCATTAGCAATTTGCTCATCGGAAATCGGGATACCAAATCTGCTACGGAATTCTCTCATTTCATCTTCATTAAGCTTTTTCTGCTGATGAGTAATATTCTTTCCTTCGCCTGCTTCACCAAGTCCGTAGCCTTTAATAGTTTTTGCAAGAATAACGGTTGGTTTTCCAACGTAATCAACTGCTTCTTTATAAGCAGCATAAACTTTTTCAGGATCGTGACCTCCGCGTTTCATCTTGAACAATTGCTCATCAGTCATCTTTTCTACCATCTTTAAAAGATCATGATCTTTACCAAAGAAATTTTTTCTGATATAAGCACCGCCTTCAACTGAATACTTCTGGTATTCACCATCAACAACTTCACCCATTCTTTTAACAAGCTTGCCATCAAGATCTTTATCTAATAAAGGATCCCAATCGCTGCCCCAAATAACTTTAATTACATGCCAGCCTGCACCCCGGAAAATTGCTTCAAGTTCCTGAATAATTTTTCCGTTACCGCGCACGGGTCCATCCAATCTTTGAAGATTAGTGTTGATAACGAAAATCAGATTATCAAGCTTTTCTCTTGATGCAAGAGTAATGGCACCAAGAGCTTCGGGTTCATCAGTCTCTCCATCACCTAAAAATGCCCAGACTTTTCCACCGGGTTTTTTAAGTCCGCGATCTTCTAAGTATCTGTTAAATCTTGCCTGATAAATTGCCATAATAGGTCCGAGTCCCATTGAGACAGTCGGGAATTCCCAGAAGTTAGGCATCAGATATGGATGAGGGTAAGATGACAATCCTCCTTCGGGTTTAAGTTCTCTTCTAAAATTAATTAGCTGTTCTTTAGTGATTCGTCCTTCAAGGTAGGCGCGGGCGTAAATACCGGGAGAAGCGTGTCCCTGAAAATAAATCTGGTCTCCTTCATAACCATCGCCTTTGCCACGGAAGAAATGATTGAAACCAATTTCGTAAAGAGTTGCAGCAGAAGCGTAGGTTGAAATATGTCCGCCAACTCCGCCTTCCTGTTTATTGGCTTTAACAACCATTGCCATTGCATTCCATCGGATAAGACTTTTTATTCGTCTTTCGATTTCCCTGTCTCCCGGAAACGGAGGCTGTTTTTCTTTTGCGATTGTATTT
Source organism: uncultured Ignavibacteriaceae bacterium (assembly GCA_964499095.1). Classification (GTDB taxonomy): domain Bacteria; phylum Bacteroidota; class Ignavibacteria; order Ignavibacteriales; family Ignavibacteriaceae; genus IGN3. Next base: position 19,323 of record CAZCJF010000033.1, on the reverse strand, counting down.
ATGTAAGGGGTATTTGCACTGAATGGAATATGAACACCTGCTTTGTGAGCTCTAACCTGCAGTTCTCTTAGAAGCTCAATCACACGATCGGGTCCGCCATGCTCAAGCACATAATCTAATGAGTATAGCCACTCACGGGTTTCTATTTCTTCAACTTTAGGATCTCTTTTTACTTGATCACTCATAAAACTTTCCTTTATATTTTCATTGGTGTCATTACGAGTCTGCCTTTCGGCAAACAGGGATGGCAAATCCAGACGAAGTAATCTGTATTATAGATTGCTTCATCCCTAAAAAACGGAATTCGCAATGACAGGAATTACAAAAAGCTTATTTCATACTAAAAACAACAATTTTGCAAATAACATTCCTTGGGATAGATAAAAAATATTGCAATGTTATGCTCAAAATTGGACTGAAAAAATAAAGGAAATAGGCTTTAATAACAACTATGTGCGATAACCATTAAATGCTAAATGTTAAATGTTCGATCCGCTGCGGATCAATGCTCTGTGCTGAGTTTTATTCTTGAACCTGAACTTATACTCAATCATCTCTTGACATTAGCAATTACTTTTATCTTTTTTAACTCATTTAATTAAGGGGCTTTATGAAAAAGATCGGGTTAGTTTTTAGTTTTGTTCTATTCTTTTTAATTATTTTTCAAAAAAGATGATTCTTTTAAAATAACCTCCGCGTCTTTGCGAGAAACGAAAAAAACTTTTCACGCAGAGACGCAAAGTCGCAGAGAAACTATTTCAAATACTTCTCAAACCAATTTCTCCTCATCTCATCAACTTCTTTGCGATGAGATTTCAGGAAATGATCTCCGCCTTCAAGCATTACTAGTCGATATGGAATTTTCAAATCCAGAAGTTTGTAGGAAAGATCGAGTGAGTCGTGTGGTAAAACTCTTTCATCTGCATTACCATGAATCAATAACAAAGGAGTATATTTAGAAAGATATTCAGCAAAATTAACGATTGACCTTGATTCGCATCTTTTCTTGAATTCATCTTCACCATACTTGCCCATTGTGTGTTCATAAAGCCTTCGCATAAATTTACTTTCATCAGAGTTGCATCGAAGATTTGCAATCCCGCCAATAACGATTGCAGCTTTAAATAAATTTGTTTTAGTTAATGTAAGATAAGTCATCATTCCACCCCGACTCCATCCTTCAATTCCCCATACATCTTTATTTGCCTGAGGTATTTCTTCGGCAAGAGGAATCAGGTTCAATACATCATTCACATCATCACCGCCAAAATCATCATGACCTTCTCCTCCATCGTTGCCACGATACTGAGAAGCAAAAACACAATAACCCCAGCTTGCAAGCTGTCCGAATATTGCACAAGCAGTAAATCTATCTATCGCTCCGGCATTACCAACGCCGCCGCGACACCAAATTACACAAGGATATTTTTTTGACTCATCTTTTGGATAAGCAATGTAACCGGAGACTTTTAATCCATCGGATAAATAAGTTATTTTTTCAACCACTGATTTTTCTAACGCATCACTTCCCCATCCACTTACAATCATTTTTTTCTGCTGTTCAGAGAGCTCAATTTTTTCTTTGTAGATTATTTTACTCATTTAGAGATATGTTTTTTATATATTTGATCAGTACAAATATCGGAAAATTGATAATGGCTAAAAAGCAAAGCAAACAAACGGGGAAAAAGGGTTCAAATAAAAAATTATTTCAGAAAGTTGTTATTGGAATTTTAGCATTAGCTGTAATTAGTTTTTTTGTAATCAATAATTTTATAGATAAAGAGTCTGAAGTGGAATATTATAAATTTACAAAAGAGGGCGAACTGATATTTTCAGATTCACTTGGAACTTTAAAGACAAAAATTAATCTTGAGATTGCGGATACTGAATATGAAAGACAGCTTGGATTGATGAACCGTAAGGAAATGAAGGAAGATGAAGGAATGCTGTTTATTTTTCCCGATGTTGATTACCGGTCATTCTGGATGCTCAATACATTTATTTCGCTCGATATGATTTTTGTAAATGAAAACAGACAAATAGTAACCATTCATAAAAACACTGCCACTCTCTCGCAAAAAAGTTATGCATCAACTGCTCCGGCTAAGTACGTTGTAGAAGTTCTTGCCGGATTTACTGACAGGCACAATATACAGGTTGGAGATAAAATTGACTGGATGGGAACTAAGTTGGCAAATCCCAATTAACCCGGTTGTCATTCCGAACTTGTTTCGGAATCTCTTAAATTAAAACTATGAAAAAGAATCTGAAGCAAGCCCGCCTGTCAGGCAAGCAGGTTTAGATTGACAAAATCATTTATTTCCGTAAAGCTTATCTTCTACAAGCTCACAAATAATATGTGCAATGGTGATGTGCCCTTCCTGAATTCTTTGTGTGTTTGATGAAGGAACAACAATTGGAAGGTCAACAAGTGATCTAAGCTTTCCTCCCGTTCCGCCAAGTAATCCAATAACTTTTATTCCTTTTGCGTGTGCAGATTCAACTGCTTTTACAATATTAGGCGAGTTACCGCTTGTTGAAATCGCAAGTAATACATCTCCAAGTACACCAAGCCCCTCCACATTTCTGGCAAAGACATTTTCAAAGCCAATATCATTTCCGCCGGCAGTAAGATTTGAGGAATCAGTTGTAAGTGCTATAGCTGGTAACGCAGGTCTTTGAATGTGATGGCTTAATCTGATCATAAACTCTGTTGCAATGTGTTGGCAATCAGCAGCACTACCGCCATTACCGCAAAGCAACAACTTGTTTCCATCTTTATAGGAAGATACCAGTAAATCAACAGCTTTTAAAATTTCATCAGTAAGCTGCTCTTTGATCTTCAACTTGGTTTCTGAACTTTCGTTGAGAGAATCTGTTATAAATTTTTGTGCGTCCAATTTTTCATCCTCAAAATCAATGGCACACAGATAACGCAGATTTTTCTGATCAGCGCTGATCTGCACAATCAGTGTCATCAGTGTGCTATTATGTTAAACTAAAATACTTTGTTTAATGTGTACAGCAGAAGCAAAATCTTTTATTAAATCCCAGTTGTTCTCATTCTCAAAAAAATTTCCCGTTACAATAATTGAAGCACCATTCACAACTTTCTCTCTTGCTGTTTGCGGATTTCTGATTCCGCCTCCGACAATTACAGGAATTGTGCAATGCTCACTAACAGCTTTAACCATTTCATTTGGAACAGGTTGATCTGCACCGCTACCGGCTTCAAGATAAATTAATTTCATTCCAATATATTCTGATGCAAGTGCAGTTGCTGCGGCAATTTCTGGTTTGTTACGTGGAACGGGTAAGCTTCCACTCATATATACAGCGGTTGTTGTTGTGCCTGACTCAACTAAAATATAAGCCGTGGATATTGGTTCAATACCCGATTTTTTTATTGATGGTGCGGCAAGAACATGTTTACCAATTAAATGTTCGGCGTTTCGTCCACTTACAACCGAAAGAAATAAAATCGCATCAGCAAAAGAAGATACTTGCGTGATGGAGCCGGGAAAAATTATTGAGGGTAAGTTTGTATTGAGTTTAACTTCCTCAATAAAAGATTCAAAATCGCCATCTACCATTAAACTTCCGCCAATTAAAAATCCATCAACTCCGGATTTTTCACAGTGATTAAGAAACACTCCAATTTTGTTTTCAGGTAATTTATCAGGATCGAGCAATATTAAATATGCCGCTCCTTTTTCTCTAATTGTATTTAACAGTCGGTTGTAAATCTTCATAATAATTGATTTATGGCTGATTTAATATAGGAATTTAGGTTTAGAGAAAAAAGATTTGACTTTCAATGATTTAACAGGTTTTTAACGTAGTGTATCCCAACAATAGTTTTTGCATCTGTAATTTCACCCTGATTGATCATCTTTTCAATTTCATTCAAAGATAATTCAAGTATTTCCATTCCCTGCTCACCCTCTTCTCGGTTATGATTGCCAGGTTTTAATCCTTTTGCGTAGTAGATGTGAAGAACCTCGGTACAATAACCCGGAGCAGTGTAAATCTGTCCAAGCTTTTTTATCTCAGTGGCTTTGTAGCCTGTTTCTTCCTCTAATTCACGAGTAGCACAAATTAATGGATCTTCATCTTTATCCAGTTTTCCCGCGGGTAATTCAATTAAAGTTTTTTGTAATGGATATCTGAATTGCTTAACTAAAATTATTTTTCCATCATCTTTAACAGGAACAACAACTGCTCCGCCGGGATGAACTGCAATTTCTCTGATACCTTTATTTCCGCTTTCATATTCAATCTTATCAACCTGATGATCGAATACTTTTCCTTTATAAAGAATTTGTGATTTTAGTATTTTATAATTCATAAAAGCAAGAATGACTTTCCGTCATTCCGCACTTGATGCGGAATCTATAAATGATTTAAGAATGGATGCCGGATCAAGTCCGGCATGACAAAATGGAATATTATTGTCTGTATTTAGCATCATAGTAAGGTATCAATTCGCTACCAAGAAATTTTATCAGAGCAGTTACAACACCAAGATCATCAAAATATCCAATCAAAGGCGCAATATCAGGAATTGTATCTATTGGCGATATAAAATAAATCAATCCCATTACAACAATTGCTTTTCGATGCCAGCTGACAAATGGATCCTTCATATAATTATAAAGCGCCATAATATCTTTGGCAAAAGAAATCTTTTTACCAACACGTTGAACTTTACTCCATAAATTCTCTTCAACATAGTCGGCTTTTTCCCGGTAATCGTTTTCAACTTCACGTTCAGTTTTACCGCCGGTTCTGAAAGCTCCCAGATCGCCCAGGTTTTCAAAAATTTCATCATCAGGTGTAACTATTTCAAAATCTCTTTCTTTCATCACTGCTCCTATTTTTGATGCGATTTAAACCAATCAAACACTGTATTCCACCACAACTTTGCATTTTGTGGTTTGCTTACAAAATGTGTTTCATCGGGGAAATATAAAAACTTACTTTCAACTCCAAGTCTTTGTAAAGTAGTAAATAACTGGAATGCCTGCTCTTCAGATAATCTGAAATCATACGCACTGTGAACGATCAACATCGGTGTTTTAAAATTCTGTGCATATTGATGCGGCGACCATTTTACATATTCTTCACGATTCTCCCAGGGTGTTCCGCCAATTTCCCATTCAGGGAACCAAAGCTCTTCTGTGGTTCCCCACATACTTTCAAGATTAAAAGTTCCGTTATGGCAGAACAGTGCACTGAATCTATCAGTGTGTCCGGCAATCCAGTTAATCATATATCCGCCGTAAGATGCCCCGGATGCAAAAGTATTTTTCGGATCGATAAATGAAAAATTCTTAATTGCATAATCATAGCTGTTCATTAAATCTGTATAGACTTTTCCGCCCCAATCTTTAGAAATTTCATCTGTAAATTTTTGTCCATAACCAGTTGAGCCTCGTGGATTGGGGGCAACAACAACATAGCCGGCGCCGGCAAACATCTGCAGATTCCAGCGATAATGAAAATTATCTTCCCATGCACCTTGCGGTCCGCCGTGAATTAAAAACATCATTGGATATTTTTTATTCGGATCGAAGAATGGCGGCTTAACTATAATTGATTGTACTTTATCTCCATTTGCACCTTTACACCAAAACGTTTCAACCGGATTCATTTCAAGCTGTGAAAGTATTTCTTCATTTGTAAAAGTAATTCTCTTTAATGTGTTTTTCCCATCTGTGCTTTGTGAAAATATTTCAGCTGGCAGATCTGATCTTTGCTTTAAGAAGAACAATGTCCTTCCATCTTGAGATAATTGAATATTTGTGTTGTAATTATTTTTATGAAAAATATCTATTTCTTCTTCAACTAAATTTAGTTTAAATATTGAATTATTGATTTCATTTCCACCAGTAAAGTAAATGGTTTTTGAATCTGGCGACCAAACAAATTCGGAAACAGAGTATTTAAAGTCTTCAGTAAGATTTATTGCTTCTCCAGTTTTACGATTAAACAAAATCAGATCAAGCTTATCAGACTCAAATCCTGCTCGTTTCATAGATGTCCATGCAATGTATTTACCATCAGGCGAATAAAAAGGCTGGCAATCAATACCTTTACTTGTTGAAATTATTTTTGGCGTTAGCGGTGAAGTTAAACTTGCAAGATAAATTTCAATGTTTGTGCTTGTTGCTTTTGTAAATTCAGGATTTAAAGCATAAGCAACTTCATTTCCTTCCGGAGAAAAATTAAAATCATTTGATGAGCCCAAAGCCGGAGGAGGAACATCTTCTTTATTTCCTTCGGTTAAATCTTTAAACTCACCGGTTGCAACATCAAGCAAAAACAAATGACTTCGTTTATGTCCGCGCCAATCATTCCAGTGGCGATACATTAACTCAGTAAATATTTCTGCCTTAACCTTGCTTTCTTCGTAAGCTTTATCTTTTTGCTCATTACAATCCTGAGTTGTGCATTCCGGATAAACGGATGAAACAAACAATATCTTTTTTCCATCAGGCGACCATTCAAAATCCGAGGCACCGGTGTAAATGTTTGTTAACTGCTTTTCATTTGATCCATCACGATTGCATTGCCAAATTTGTCCGCCGCGTGTAAATGCAATTGTTTTTCCATCGGGAGAAAATTTTGGTTCGCTTTCATTCTTTTCAGAATTCTTTAATGCTCTTAAATTCTTTCCGTCAGAATCAATTAAATAAATGTCTGTATTGCCTTTGTTTGCATCGAAAGAATAGCTGGTAATTGTGTAAGCAATAGTTTTTCCATCTGGTGAAACAGAAAAGCTGCCGATGCGCTTCATTGCCCAAAGATCATCAACAGTCATAGTTTTTTTAGTTTGAGCAAAAGATGATAATGAAAGGAAGATTACGAGTGAGAGTGAGATTAAAAACTTAGATTTTAACATTGGTTCTCCGAAGTGTTCAAATTGTTTTATCAAAAATACGGCTGCTGTTAGTTAAAGGCAAAGTAAACTGCGGGAACTAATTACAAATTCAATCTTAAAGCGATTATAACTAATTTTGTTACAAACTTTTTACAATAATGATACAAGAAAATCAAAACATATTTCTACCCGGTGGTTTTAAGCAATTCAGGATTCTAAAAACCAAATACGTATTAAATGATAAAAGCGTATTAGTTATTGGTTCAGGAAGCGAAAAAATTGCGGACAAAATGATTGAGCACGAAGCAAATTCTGTTAAGATAATTGTAAATGATTATGATTCTTTGATGAACTCAAGATTAAATCTTGGCAAAGAATCTAAAGTTATTGTAAAGATGATGGATTATGATAACACAGATTTTAGCAGCGATGAATTTGATCTTGTTTATGCTCAAGCTTCAATTTCACTGTTGAACAGAAATAAAATTGTAAAAGAGATTAAACGAATATTAAAGCCCGGGGCAACTTTGTGTGTTGGAGAAATTACAGCTCTTACAAACGATTATCCGCCATTTGTAAAAAACATATTTGATGCTTCGAGCATTCTTCCGTTAGTGAACGATAAATGTGCAGATTATTACAAAGAAAGAAATTTTTCTGTATTGTACGAAGAAGATTTATCATCATCACTTCATAGTTTTTACGAACACACCGCTCAAGAGTTAGATGATAAGATTTATAATCTTACCGATAAAGAAAAAAGCTATTACAAAAAATTGTTAAATAAAATTAGTCACGAATCCAATGCTTATTTAAAGCTTGGAGCTGATAAGTATATCGGATTTAAGATGTTGATACTTAAGAAAAATTAGTGAGTCATTGCGAGGATGGCATAGCCAGCCGAAGCAATCTATTGAACCGTTTGAAGTTTATTCACTGGGTATTACAATTATTTAACATATTGCCTCGCCGACTAAAGTCGGACTCGCAATGACAATTACAGAATGAATATGAACATTAAAAAGGGCGACATAGTAGAGCTTCAAATAGAAAAATATGCATTTGAAGGAAAAGGAATTGCAAAAGTTTCTAAGAATGAACTGCTTGGCTTAAATGAAGAAAACGGCAGCGAAAAAAATTATGTTGTCTTTGTTCAAGGCTCGTATCCCGGTGATAAAGTTAGAGCAAGATTATTAAAGATTAAAAACTCTTATGCTGAAGCTTTAGCTGTTAACATTTTAACTCCATCAAATGAACGAGTAAATGCAAAGTGCGAATACTTTGGCTCGTGCGGCGGATGCAAACAACAGGATTTAGATTATGATGCTCAGGCAAAATATAAACACCAGCAAGTTGAAGAAATTTTCATGAAGCTTGGTGGATTTTCAGACTTCGAAATTCAACCAATAATTCCCGCACAAAATGTTTTTCATTACCGGAATAAAATGGAATTTTCTTTTAGTGAAAAAAGATGGCTAACAAAAGATGAGATCTCTAAAGAAGGAATACTTGATAAAGATTTTTCGCTTGGACTTCACATTCCAAAGATATACGATAAAGTTCTTGATGTTGATGAATGCTTTCTTCAATCAGAAGTAAGCAATATGATTTTAAATTTTACTCGTGATTTTTTTAAGAAGAAAAACACTTCAATCTATTCAACAAAAACACATACAGGATTTTTGCGAAATCTTGTAATCAAGCAAGCTTCTTTAACTAGTGATTTAATGGTGAATCTTGTTACATCTGAAGAAAATGACGAGCTGATAAATGAGTATGCTGATGAAATGAAAAAAGAAATTCCACAAGTAACAACTGTAATAAATAACATCAATAAAAAATTTGCTGCTGTTGCCGTTGGCGATTATGAAAAAGTTATATACGGTTCTGGTTTTATTTATGATGAAATAGGAAAGCATAAATTCCGTATAAGTGCCAACTCCTTTTTCCAGACAAATACTTTGCAGGCAGAAAAACTTTATCAAACTGCTCTGGATTTTGCCGAGTTAAAAGGGAATGAAATTGTTTACGATTTGTATTCCGGTGCGGGAACAATTACAATTTTTATTTCTGATAAAGCAAAAAAAGTTTATGCTTTTGAAGCCGTGGAATCAGCAATTGCGGACGCTAAGGTAAATGCTGATTTAAACAATATTCTAAATGTTAAATTTTTTGCAGCAGATCTTTACAAATCTTTTCTACCTATTGTTGATAAATACAATATCCCGAAACCTGATGTAATGATTATTGATCCGCCAAGAAGCGGAATGCACCCGACTACAGTTGATGATGTGATAAAACTTTCACCAGACAAAATTGTTTATGTTAGCTGTAATCCCACAACGCAAGTACGGGACATTAAATTGATGGTTGAAGCTGATTATAAATTAATTAAGATAAAACCTGTTGATATGTTCCCTCATACTTACCACATCGAAAACGTGGCATTGTTAAAGAAATGGAACACGGATCGAACAGATTAAACAGATTTAAACTGATCTAATCCGTGCAGATCCGTTAAATCCGCGTGCTATTGGTTTTTCACAATTAGTACAAACTCACCCTTAAGATTTTCTCTTTCAACAGCATTCAAAATATTCAGTGCATTACCGCGATAAAATTTTTCTTTTTCTTTAGTCAGCTCAAATGCAAGCACACAAGGAATGTTTGGACCAAGAAGTTTTACAATATCTTCCAATAAAGTTTTTAATCTGTATGGAGTATCCATTAAAACAATTGTTTCTTTTCGCTTTCTTAAATCAAGCAATTGTTTTCTTCTTATATCTTTTTTAGGTGAGAGCCAGCCGTAGTAGTAAAATTTTTCAAAATCCAATCCACTGCCAACCAAAGCTGTAAGCAAAGAACTTGCACCGGGAACAGGAATAACATCAATCTTGTTTTGCAATGCAAGATCAACAAGCAAATGCCCGGGATCAGAAAAAAGCGGAGTACCGCAATCAGAAATGAGGACTGCTGTTTTTCCCTCCAGCAATTTTAGAATTAACTCATTAGCACTTTCATTTTCGTTGTGCTCATTTAATGAAACAAGTTCTTTCTCAATTTTATAGTTGGATAATAACCTTCGAGCTTCTTTGTATTCTTCGCATATTATAAAATCACATTCTTTTAATATTCGTAATGCGCGGAGAGTTATGTCTTCGTAATTGCCGATTGGAGTTGAAACTATGTAAAGTTTTGGCTTATTCATAAAACATATTTGGTTCACGCTTCGTCCCTTGACTCCGCTTGGGATGAAGCGCTCAGGGTGACATTTAATTCATTTGTAATTTCGATCCCGATGAATCGGGAGAGAAATCTGAATTGAAAATAAAACAGATTCCTCACCGACTAAAGTCGGATTCGGAATGACAATAAAACACTTAATATTTTGTTTGAAAACTCTGGTTATTTGTGCTTAAATTTAAGCATAAATTTTATAATTAAATTCAGGCTTATGAACCAACCTAAATATTACTTCATCACAAATTTTCTCACCCCGATAAAATTAATTTATTCTATACAAATCTAATAGGTTACAATTATATGAAGATACCATTATTTACCCTCATTCTTTTCTTTCTTACAATTTCAATCGTTGCTCAGGAAGAAGGACAAACTTTTCTTTCACTAACGGATACCGGTGTTGAAGAATTTATAAGACTCCATCCAGAATACGACGGACGAGGCACAATTATTATTGTACTTGATACCGGTGTTGATATGGGAATAGATGGGCTTACAAAAACATCAACCGGAGAAGTAAAAGTTATTGATGCACAGGATTTTACGGGACAGGGCGATATGCATCTTGTTGAAGCCGACTTATCAAGTAAAGATGGAAAAGATGTTTTTGAAAATGATGATAAAGGATTTTCAGTTTTTGCAGATAAAACTAAAATGTTAAGAAGTGCAGATGACAATTATTGGATAACTGTTTTGAATGAAACTCATTTAATGAATTCCAGTTCCGGTGCACAGGATTTAAACGGCAATGGTGTTAAAGATGATAAATATTTTATGGTAACTTACAAAACAACCGAAGGTTACTGGGTTGTTTACTTTGATACAAATGGCAACGGCGATCTTTCTGACGAAAAACCATTACGCAACTACAAAGAAAACTTTGATGCCTTTACAGTTCAAAATCAAAAAGGTTTAACGCCGATTACAATGGCATTAAATATTTTTCCAGATGAGAAACGTATTTCACTTTACTTTGATGATGGCTCACATGGAACACATTGTGCGGGAATAGCTGCCGGCTATAATATTGGCGGTGTCGGCATAAACGGTGTTGCTCCAGGAGCAAAAGTTATCGGATTAAAACTCGGGAACAATAATTATCCCGGCGGTGCTACTGTAACAGAAAGCATGAAGAAAGCTTATTCGTATGCTGATAAAATTTCCAAAGAGATGAAAGCTCCCTGTATTGTTAGTATGAGTTTTGGCGTTGGAAGCGAAATCGAGGCACGTTCTGAAATTGAAAAGTTTCTTGCTGATCTGTTAAGTAAGAATCCTTATTTATATGTTAGCACAAGTAATGGTAATGAAGGTCCTGGAATTTCATCTGCCGGATTACCATCATCTAGCAGTTTTGTGTTTTCTTCCGGCGCAGTTTTAACTCAGGAAATTGCACGCGATAATTATGGCAATCTTCTTCCATCTAATATCCTTTTACATTTTAGTTCCCGTGGTGGAGAAGTAAGCAAGCCGGATATAATATCTCCCGGTGCAGCTACATCAACCGTTCCAAATTTTAGCGGCAGAGATAAGTTTTGGGGAACAAGCATGGCTTGCCCGTATTCTTCAGGCGTGATGGCATTGTTATTAAGTGCTGCAGAAAAGGAATTTCCGGGAGTTAAAATTCCTGCCCAGCTTCTTTACAAAGTTATCCGGGAAGGTGCTGTAAAATGGGATGCATACACTGTGCTTGATCAGGGCCCTGGATATATAAATGTAATGAACTCTTATGAAATTCTTAAAAAGTATTTGAAGAATAATGAAATCTCAAAATTTGAGACCTATACTGTTTCTTCATTTGCACCAAATCAGCCTGATAACAGATCCAGAAATCTTTATATCCGTGATGGATCTTTTCTAACCGGAGATGAGGTTTTTTCTTTTAATGTTAAAAGAGATAATTCAATTAAGTCTGATAAGTTTTACAGAGTTTACAATCTAAAGAGCGATGCTGATTGGTTAACGCTTGTTCAGAAAAAAACGTATATCAGAAATGATCAAACTGCGACTGTTAATGTGAAGTTAGATAAATTTAAAGTTAAAGAACCGGGGCTTTATACTTCGAAGATCACAGCGTATCGTGATGATGCAAGCAAAACTCCTGAGTTTGATATGATTGCAACTGTTGTAATTCCTTATGAAATTAATTCAGCCAACAATTACAAGATGAATTGGAAGGATCAAACAGTTAATCAAGGAATGATTAAAAGATATTTTATTAAAGTCCCGGCGGGACAAAATAGTATGAAGATTACTTTGAGCAGAGATGCTTCATCAAGCAAATACTCCCGATGTTTATATTTCCTGTATAACAATAACGGTATTCAGGTAGATCAATCTGCGCTTCTTTATTCGGTAAACAAAGATGATAAAGTTGAAAATTTTTATTACGATCTTGAGCCAGGGATTTATGAAGTTGATGTTGATGGATTTTTCTTAGCAACTGATCCATCAACTTATAATCTTGCAGTTGAGTTTTCATCAATTCAAACTGTTGATTCAAAAGAACTTTCATCAGACGATAAAAGGATTGAATTTGTTAACTACTTTAATGAAACAAAAACCTATAACATCAATTCTGAAATGCTGGGTTATCAAAGAGAATACACTTTATTAGTTGACGGTAACGATACTTATAAAATGCCATTCACTCTTTTGAAGGGCGAAGCATCAAAAGAATTTGCATTCACCCTAACCAAAGAAGATTATTCTAAGATAACTGATTTTACCTTTCAGATTTTAGATGAGACCGGTAAGGCTGTTAGCAAGGGCGGATTATCATACAGAACCGGCGGTAGTGTGAGTGTTGATCTTCCTGCCGATAAAGACAGTGCAAAGTTTGTACTTGAAATTATTCCAGCATTTGCCAGTAAAGAATTAACGGCAGATCTTAGTGTAAATGAAATCACTTACTTCCCCACTCCTATTTCTGTTGATGCCAAACATAATGGAAGAACTTCTTTAACACTTTATCCAAATAATATTAAGTATGTTGATTTTAATTTTTCTAAACCAGAATTAACCGTGCCTGCTGATGCAATTGGATACGGAAAATTATTTTTCAAATCACCTTCAACAAGTAAAACAGAATACGAACTTCCAATTAACTTTAAATTCTAAAAAAGGAATGTAATATGAGCGAACATCAAGGCGGACAAATCAAAGGACTTCCCGATAATGCTTATACTGAACTTAAGCCCGGTGAAGAATACAAACCACTAATGCCTGCAGATTCTAATCCGCAGGAAATTACTGTTTACTCGGTAACGATGGGATTGTTAATGGCTGTGTTGTTCTCAGCGGCTGCAGCATATCTCGGTTTAAAAATCGGGCAAGTTTTTGAAGCTGCTATTCCGATTGCAATTATTGCAGTTGGTGTTTCAACCTTGCTTAAGATAAAAGGATCACTCGGACAGAATGTAATTATTCAATCAATCGGGCAAAACTCAGGATTGATAGTTGCGGGAGCTATTTTTACAATTCCTGCTTTGTACATTCTAAATCTTCAAGCCGAATTTTATCAAATATTTTTAGCATCAGCTTTTGGCGGAGTGTTAGGAATGTTATTTATAATTCCTTTTAGAAAATATTTTGTTGCAGAAATGCATGGCAAGTTTCCTTTTCCAGAAGCAACAGCAACCACAGAAATTTTAGTTGCAGGTGAAAAAGGCGGCAAGCAGGCTTTGGTTCTTGTTGTTAGCGGATTAATAGGCGGTTTTTATGATTTTATCATCGCAACTTTTGGATGGTGGAGTGAAACATTTACAACAAGAGTGGTTGGCGTTGGCGAAATGCTTGCAGATAAATTCAAACTTGTATTTCGATTGAATGTTGGCGCAGCAGTAATGGGTCTGGGTTATATTGTTGGATTAAAATATTCCGCAATAATCGCTGCAGGATCTTTTGTTTCCTGGTATTTACTCGTTCCTGTAATCTCATACATCGGAGGCGGATTAACCGAAACATTTGGAACCGGTGCGACAAAATTAATTTCTGCTATGAGTGCCGAGGAAATTTTCAGACAGTACGTTCGACACGTTGGTATTGGCGGAATTGCAATGGCTGGAATTATTGGAATCATCCGTTCATCAAAAATTATTCGTGATGCTGTTACTCTAGGATTTAAAGAAATATTTGAAAAGAAAGATGCTAATAATCAAACTGTAAGAACCCAACGTGATTTATCAATGAAAATTATAATTGGTGGATTGGTTGTTACATCAATTTTACTTTTTATTTTCTTCAAGATGGGGGTTGTTTATAATGTTGGATGGGCAATCGCGGGATTGTTGATTGTTTTAGTTGTAGCATTTCTTTTTACAACTGTTGCAGCAAACGCAACAGCAATTGTTGGAACAAATCCTGTCAGCGGAATGACGTTGATGACTCTTATTCTTTCTTCAATCATTTTAACTTCAATTGGATTAAAGGGTGAATCAGGAATGATTGCTGCATTATTAATTGGCGGAGTTGTTTGCACAGCTCTTTCAATGGCTGGTGGATTTATAACCGATTTAAAAATTGGATACTGGCTCGGCACAACACCACAAAAACAAGAGCAATGGAAATTTTTAGGTGTTCTTGTTTCTGCACTTACTGTTGGATTTGTAATAATGATATTAAATGAAACTTATGGCTTTGTTGGTGAAGGCTCACTTGTTGCACCGCAGGCAAATGCGATGGCAGCAGTCATTCAACCATTAATGGATCAGCAGCCGGCACCATGGATACTTTATATTGTTGGAGCAATTTTAGCTTTGGTTTTAACAATGATAAAAGTTCCTGCATTAGCATTTGCCCTTGGTATGTATATTCCACTTGAGTTAAACACTCCATTGTTGGTTGGCGGATTAATTGCTCACTTTGTTTCAACACGCAGCAAAGATGAAAAATTAAATAACGCAAGAAGAGAGCGAGGAACATTAATTGCTTCCGGATTTATTGCCGGCGGTGCATTAATGGGAGTTATAAGTGCAATTTTAAGATGGCAAGGATTTAACTGGGTTAATCCCGAATGGGCAGAATCACACTCAGCAGAACTTCTTGGTATTGTAATGTTTGCAGTTATATGCGGCTATATGATTTGGGATTCGTTAAGAGGGAAAGTAGAAGAATAAGCCCATCCCTAACCCTTTCCTAAGGGAAGGAAATAAACATTTAAACAACCTTCGAGGTTTTTGATCTGTAACCTCGAAGGTTTTTTTATCACATATTTACCGTTTAAGCGGTAATATTATTCAAATATCTTTTCAATTAAAAAATCAGTGTTCAAATCATTGTTTTTTACTGCTATAACAAGATATTTCTTGACATTTTGCTAATCCTATCCTATTTTTCCTCCAAAACAAATTTTATTACTGTTATAACGGTATAATATGACATCAGAACAAATAGGAAAATGGATAATCTTTCACAGAAAGAAAAGTAAGTTGACTCAAAGGCAGTTGGCTGATTTAGCCGGAGTTGGTAAAACAGTCGTCTTTGATATTGAAAAAGGAAAAGAAACTGTGCAGTTAAACTCGTTACTAAAAGTACTTTCTGTTTTAAATATCAAACTTGAAATGAAAAGTCCTTTAATGCAATTGATGGAGATTGAAAATGAGGAAAGCTAAAGTATACAACTTTGGAATTTACGCTGGTAACCTAATTGAATTAGAAAAAGGCAAAAAATATCAATTCAATTATTTAGATGATTATAAAGGTTCGCCAATTTCATTAACACTTCCAATTAAACAAAAAGAATATATGTTCGATGAATTTCCCCCATTCTTTGAAGGACTGTTGCCTGAAGGGATTCAACTTGATGCTTTGTTGCGACAAACCAAGATTGATCGTAATGATTTTTTTTCTATTCTGTTGATAACTGGAAAAGATTTAGTTGGTTCAGTTACGCTGGAGGAAGTTGAATGAATATTTGCCCGATAACATATCAACCTTGCGATGATAAAAAATATTCCGACAAAGGATTAAAACTCCTTTCAAGAAATTTAACTCAATTAAATGATTTACCATTAACACAGGAAGAGCAATTAAGCGAAGCAGCCATCAGAGCAGATAAAATGTCTATCCCAGGTGTGCAGCCAAAGCTAAGTGCAAAACTTAATGTTAAGGATGAAGTATTTGATATCATAGATAGAGGTGGAGAATACATTTTAAAACCACAGAACAATTTTTATCCGGAATTACCGGAAAACGAATCACTTACAATGAAACTTGCTGAGTTAATTGGAATTGAAGTTCCAATCAGCGGAATGATTTATTCATCTGATGGAAGATTCACATACTTTATAAAAAGATTTGATAGATATGGAAGAAATAAAAAATTATCTGTAGAAGATTTTGCACAACTTGCGGGAAAAAGCAGAGAAACAAAGTATGATTACAGTATAGAAAAACTTGTTACCCTTATTGATACTTTTTGCACATTTCCTGCAATAGAAAAAGTAAAACTGTTTCGGTTAACAATTTTTAATTTTCTAATCGGCAACGAAGATATGCATTTAAAAAACTTTTCTTTAATTACTCGTGATAATAAAGTAGAACTTTCACCAGCTTATGATTTACTAAATACTACTATTGTAGTTCCAAGAACACAGGAAGAAATTGCATTGCCTTTGGCTGGCAAAAAAAGAAATTTAAGTGCTAAAATCTTAATTGATTACTTTGCAAAAGAAAGATTAAAATTAAACGATACTATGATTTCTCAAGTTATAAATAAAATTAATTCTGAATGGAATAATTGGGAAAACCTTATAAATGTTAGTTTTCTTTCTAAAGAGATGAAAGAAAAGTATTTGGAATTGATGGAAAAGAGAAAAGCAGTAATTCTCTTATAAATATAAATTTTTATACGATCAGTTTTTAGAATTTACACCATAACCAGCCAAACCTTACACCACTTACATCTTAAAGCTTTAATGCTGATTGGTTTTCCGCAGTGCGGGCAGGGTTTTGTTTTTGTTTTTTTTGTTATCACTAATAATTTCATAATACTCTCCGGTCCCCCAGAGCCGGAGAAAAAGAATATTGGGGGACGACCCTTTATCCTTATAAATTTATGCACAATGGCAAACCTCTGAGGTTTTTAGAAATAGTTTTTTATAAAAATTTTTAACTAATAGCTAAAAAAAACTTTAAGAATTTATATGTTACAAAACCTCGGAGGTTTTGAAATCACCAGCGTAAGGTGAGTTATAAACTTAATTTCGAATGCAAATAAAAGGACCAAGGGTTAACAGAAAGGTTACTAAAGGGGTTAATTTGTGGTTAATTCTAAAAAAAAATATTAGGATTTTATTATTTCTTCGAAAGACAGTGGATAATTTTCATCGTATAATCGCTTATACTCGGCAATAAATAAGCCGTATGTATTTTTGGCAATGTGAAGATTCCCCTGCTTCAATAGAGTTTTAACTTTAAATTTTATGGCATCCTGATCAACAGAATCAAATGTTAGTATAACATCACAAAGCTGAATTAGTTTTTCGGTATCGTTTTGTATTTCGTGATTATCAAAATACAACTTTAGAGATTTAATAATCTCGTTATTGATTGCAAACTTTATTGAATCCAGCCATTCATAACTAATACCTTTTAAGAATTCTCCACTACTAACTATGTTCATTAGCATCAGCACCGCATCTTTTACGGTATCATTTTCTTTTTTGTTGATGCTGCAAAACTTTAAGTACTCAGCATAATCACAGCTTGATCCATTATTAATTTTTACAATCCACAACTTATCCGAAAATTCCAGATCAATTCCATCGACAGATGAGAGAACTTTTCGCAACTTATTTATCGCAACACCTCTGTTTGATTTACCACTCTCGAGAGATGCGTCTCGCCAAATGATTGCGGAAAGCTCTTCAGATGTAATTCCGTTGTGATGATTGTTTATGCTTCTTATTAAAATCAGCAGAAATATTTCTTTTAATTTAGGTGAAAGTATTTGAGAAATATCATTGCCCTCTCTGTCATACAAATACAATCCGCCGAAAAGGTGCAGTGAATTTTTAGAAGGCTTTATTATAAAATTATAATCACCGTTTAAACCATTATTGACTCTGTTATTTAAGTTTGGTCTAACTTTTCTTTTTTTAAAGTAAATAAAAACAGCAGTTATGGATAAAATACCAGTTGCTGCTAAAAATATTATCAATGAGTAATTTTGATAAGACTTAGTTTCTTTCTCATAAGTCTTTTGTGTTTCTGAGATTGGTGGATAGTTGATTGAATATAATTCAACTTTAGTGGTATCAAATATTACTGAAATAAATTCATTAGTCGCTTTATTGTAGTGCAGATATGAATACATCCATTTGAGGGCACTTCTATTCCAGAATTTGTTACCGACTGGAATAACTTTTCCGGTTCTTAGATCAAGTTTATTTAAGGATATAATAATTCCTTTTCCTTCTTCAATTTGGGATAAGAAGTAAAATGATGAATCTTCTTTATCAAGATATGCGTCATTAAATAACATGACATAATTAAATTTCTGCTCCGGTAATTTTAGCTTTGTAATCGTGGTGTCATTCATATTTAAAAGAAATAAATCATAATTAGATTTAAAGCCCTTTTCCTGATCACCGGATTCATTTCCAATTCCGCCATAAATAAGATACTCGCCATCCCTAAATCCTTTTCCAAAAGCAAACCATGCCCGAGGGCTCATTTCATTTTTTTTAAGATTAACTTTTATCCATTCCTGTTTTGTAAAATCATAGCTAAATAAATCATTCTTTGCTTTATACCAGCCATAACCGCCAAGAAGAAAAAGATTAAGCCCTTCCGGATAACTGAATTTAGCACTACCGAAGTAATATCCATTAGTATTTGTTGATGTATCTTTTACTATCCACTCGTTTTTACTAAGATCGCACACCGAAACTTTGTCAAGCCCTGTGAAGAAAGAGTATAAATGTTGTTTGTTGTCATCATAAAATAAATCATTCCAATATGCCGGACTCTTTGATTTATATTTTATTATTGAGTCTTTTCCTGTAACCAAATCATAAATTAGCAGATCATCCTTCCGATCGATAAAGAGCCGGTGTCTTATAGAATCGAATGCAACACCAAGGGGGGATATTGATGTGTCTGAAATCTTAAAATCAGCAACCTTTTTCCATTTCTGATGATTGATCTTACCCCCTAAAAGTACACATTAAGTTAAGCAACTTTTTCAATTAATT
>CAZCJF010000032.1:0-32465 GCA_964499095.1 uncultured Ignavibacteriaceae bacterium | reverse complement strand
ACCAACAGCTTGGAAGGCTGTGACTCTAGCCAACTGAGTTACTCCCGCAAAATTTTCAAAAAAATAGGGAAAAACGATTCCCATTTTTTAACATTTGTGGGCGGCGAGGGATTCGAACCCCCAAAGGCGCTTGCCAACGGATTTACAGTCCGCCCCGGCTCTCCAACTCCGGCGTCCGCCCATACACAATAATGCAAATTAAAAGCGAGCAACAAATATATTTTTATTAAACTAAAAATGCAAATATTTTTAGGTGGGATAATTGATTCTCGAATGTAATTATAAAGATTAATTTATCAATGTTTCCAAAGTTCTCTGTCTAAACTTCTATATTGAATTGCTTCACTTATGTGCTGTGGAAGAATATTTTCTGCGCTTTCAAGGTCTGCTATTGTTCTGCTAACCTTTAAAATCCTATCGTAGGCTCTTGCTGAAAGTCCTAATTTAGTCATTGCCATTTTCAAAAGCTCTTCTCCTTGCTCATCTAATTTGCAGAATGCCCTAACCTCTTTTGAACCCATATCTCCATTGTTGAAGACATGCTTTAAATTCTTAAATCTTTCTAATTGAATTTGTCTTGCTTTAATTACTCTTTTACGAATTTCATCCGATTTTTCCCCATTAGCTTTAGATGATAACTCTTTATACTTTACAGCAGGTACTTCAATATGAATATCAATCCTGTCTAACAACGGACCTGAAATCTTTGCCATATATCTCTGAATTTGTGGAGGCGCACAGGTGCATTCTTTATTGGGGTCGGTATAAAAACCGCAAGGACAAGGATTCATTGCAGCTGCCAGCATAAAATTAGCCGGAAATTCAAGCGATAATTTTGATCTGCTAACTGTAACGTGGGCATCTTCCAACGGTTGACGTAAAACCTCAAGTACGTTTTTCTTAAATTCAGGTAGTTCATCAAGAAATAATACACCAAAATGTGCAAATGAAACTTCCCCCGGTTTTGGAAATGAACCGCCGCCAACCAAAGCTGCATCGCTTACTGTATGATGTGGACTTCGAAAGGGACGCTCTGTAATTATTGCTTTATTTTTAGGTAGAATTCCAGCTATAGAATGGATTTTTGTTGTTTCAAGGGCTTCATCAAAAGTTAGTGGTGGTAAAATTGAAGGCAGCCTTTTGGCAAGCATTGTTTTACCTGATCCCGGAGGTCCGATCATCAAAATATTATGAGCACCGGCTGCAGCTACTTCCAATGCACGTTTAACATTTTCCTGACCTTTAACATCCGAAAAATCCAAATGATAATTATTAATTTCAGAAAAGAGCTTATCCTTATCTGTAAATATTTTTTCTGGTGATATTTCTTCATTGAGAAATGAAATTACTTCAGTAAGATTTTCAAATCCATATACATCTATCTCATCAACAATTGCCGCTTCATTAGCTGATTCTTTGGGAAGAATAATTCTCTTTATCCCTTTCTTCCTTGCCTCTACTGCTATTGGAAGAGCGCCTTTGATGTGTCTTAAAGCTCCATCAAGAGAAAGCTCTCCAAGAAAAATTGTATCTGATAAAAATTTATCGGACACCAATTCCTCTGCTGCAAGGATTCCAATTGCAATTGAAAGATCAAATGAACTGCCTTCTTTTTTAATATCGGCAGGGGCAAGATTGATGGTAATTTTTTTTGTGGGAAATTTTATTCCTGAATTTTTTATTGCCGCAATTACTCTTTCCCGACTTTCACGAACAGCATTATCAGGCAATCCTACAATGATAAAACCGGGAATTTGTTTTTCTGTGTGTGTTTCTACTTCAACAAGATAAGCATCAATTCCATATGTTGCGCAAGTTAATGTTTTTGATAACATACTTAAACCAGTGTTATAAATCTTCTTGGGGTAGAGTGATGTTATTAGTTATCAACCCCATTTTTAATTTGACTAACGATAATTTCTCAGAAAGTCAATTCTATCTTGTAATTGATTAACAGGGATTAAAAGTTTATCCTTACCATAAATTGCATCTTCCCGATTTGTAAAGGCCAATTCGTAATCCTTACTCATGATTATTGCTTCTTCGGGACAAACTTCTTCGCAGAAACCACAGAATATGCAGCGCAACATATTTATCTCAAACTTCTCAGGATATCTTTCCTTTTCTCTTTCAGTTTCCGAAGCTTGTACTTCAATTGCAAGAGCGGGACAAACCCTTGAACACAAACCACAGGCGACACATCTTTCTTCACCATTGTTTTCCTGAACAAGTACAGGTCTGCCACGATAAGATGCCGGTGGAACAAACTTCTCTTCAGGGTATTGCATCGTAAATTTTGGTCTGAACATTGTTTTAAGAGTAAGGGCTAACCCTTTAAAGATTTCAGGAATGTAAATCTTCTCTAATAATGTTAAATCTTTAATCCTCTTCTTTGGAGGTAGATTATTTTCTGGCATCAAAACTCCGCTAATAATTCCGTTAATTATTTACTCATCAACGATATTAAATTATACTTTGAATATCATGATTAAAATTGCAACCCATACTATATTTATAAGAGATAATGGGAACATTACTTTCCAGCCTAAATTCATAAGCTGATCATATCTAAAACGTGGAATACTCCATCTTACCCAAATGAAGAAAAACAGGAGCATACCAACTTTAATAAAAAATCCTGCAACCTGTAATGCTAACACTAACCCGGAAGATAAACCAAAAGTTTCAATATAAGGAATTTGCCAACCGCCTAAATAAAGAGTTACAATAAGTGTGCTGGCAATTAACATATTAGCGTACTCAGCGAGAAAGAATGCGGCAAATTTCATACTGCTGTATTCTGTATGATATCCGCCCACAAGTTCAGGCTCAGCTTCCGGCAAATCAAATGGTAAGCGATTAGTTTCTGCAAATGCCGAAACCAAAAATGTGATGAAACCTATTGGTTGAACAAACGCATTCCACATCCAGCCTGACTGAGATTCAACTATTGCCATTGGTCTTAAAGATTCGGATAAAAGAATTACTCCACCAATTGAAAAGCCCATCGAAATTTCATAAGAAATCATTTGGGCTGAAGATCTAATTCCGCCAAGCAGCGAATATTTGCTGCCTGATGACCATCCGGCAAACGTGATTGCATAAACCCCGAGTGAGGTAAGAGACAAAACATATAAGATACCGATATTAACATCAGCGATAACCATTGGAATTTGATAGCCAGCTATATTGATTCCTGGTCCAATTGGAATAACTGCGTATGTAGTAAATGCAACAAACAATGCTATCATTGGTGCGAGAGCGTGAATTTTTTTATTTGCATTATCCGGAACGATATCTTCCTTTAATAAAAGTTTAAACACATCAGCAAATGATTGAAGCAGTCCATACCAACCCACACGATTAGGACCAATTCTGTTTTGTGCCCAGGCGCTTATCTTTCTTTCAAAATAAACCAGATAGGCGGCAGTTAATAACATTAATACCAGAACTATCACAATTCTGATTAATAGAAAATTGTAAAAGCTAATTATGGACCACAGAAAATTTCCAATTGCTTCCATTAAATTTTAATTCCTTATAACCTAAATTTTTATAGCAGATTTAGAGTTCTCAGTTTTTAATTGTGTGCCTTGTTCACCCAAGACATCATAATCTAATCCTTTAAAAGCATTGATGTTGTTTGCAATATCAAGAAATACTTCCTCAGCCATCCCATATTTCATTTTTTGTCCCATTGCAGAAGCTAATCCAGCCAAAATTTTCCAGCTTGATCTTGCATCAAAGTGTTTGCCTTGAGCCCAGCGATCGAATTTAGTTCCAAACTTATCTAAACGACTCATAGACATTCCTTCAAGTGCACGATCAACATCAAGAGTTGCAACAGCAGGACGAATCCTTTGAGCTCTTCCGGCAAAGTTTACAAATGTTCCGTTCTTTTCAGCATAAGTTGCAGCAGGAAAAACTATGTCTGCTAGTACTGTTGTTTTGTTAAAATTAGTTGCGTGTACAATAAGCAAATCCAGTTTGGTAAAAATATTTTCCAATTCGGGATTTGATGCAACGATATCATCTTCTAAAATATAGAGTGCTTTAATTTTTCCTTCTCTGATTGAATTTATAATTCCGTTAAAATCATATCCGTTTTTAGAAGGCACAACACCTGCCAATTCAGCACCGTATGAATTTGGGGTAATATCTTCTTTCCTGAGAATGTCGTCTCCGAAAGCAGGATCGATATGTCTTGCAAAATCTAAATGCCCTGTTCCCAAAACTGATTTAGCAAATTTTGCAGCAACATAATTATCTTCAACAGTAGCGTAAGCTGAACCCAGAACTGCAATTTCATCTTTACCAAAAGCTTTTAATCTAGATGCGGCTTCTGCAAATGCTTCATCCCATCCTACTTTTATAAGATTTCCTTCGACTCTTAAATGTGGTCCATCAACCCGATCACCTGAATTTACAAATTTAAAAGTATTCAATCTTCCGTGATCGCACATCCAGTAACTGTTTACTTCTTCATTATGTCTCGGGACTAATCTCAGTATTTCATTATTCCTGGTCCATATTTCGATGTTACATCCGCGTGCACAACCATAGCAAACAGAATTTGTGTGTGCCATATCCCAAACACGTGCCTTAAATCTGAAATCCCGGTTTGTTAATGCACCAACAGGACAAATATCAACAACATTCATTGAGTATGGATTATCAAGTTTTTCTCCGGGATAAGTTGTTATAGTAACTCTATCCCCTCTTTTAACAAATGTAAGTTCAGAATCTTTTGCAATCTCATCACAGAAACGAATGCAGCGCGAACAGGATATACAACGCTCGCCATCAAACATTACATTTGGGCCAAGCTCAACTCTTTTATCTTTATGAACTTTTTCTTCAACAAATCTGCTTTCACCAACACTATGCTGGTATGCATAATCCTGAAGTTTGCATTCACCAGCTTCATCACAAATAGGACAATCAAGCGGATGATTGATAAGAAAGAATTCCATTACTGCATTGCGTGCTGCTATAGATTTATCTGACTGAGTGTGAACGACCATTCCGTCTGCTGCTATTGTTGCGCAAGCAATTACAAGCTTTGGCATTTTTTCAACTTCAACAAGACACATTCTGCAATTACCGGAGACCGATAGTTTTGGATGCCAGCAAAAATGAGGAATATCAATTCCGTGCTCTTTAGCTGCTTCGATAATAGTTTGACCTTGCTTAAACTCTAATTCTTTTCCATCAATATTTATTTTAGGCATATTTAACTCTGTTTGATGCTTATTGATTAAGCTGCTTTTTTTATTGTATTATTTTTTGATCGAATAACTATTTTGCTTAAAGTAGATTCATCCAAAACTTCATTGGATAAAGTTAAAATATCTTCTGAAGTAACTGAATCAATTTTATTTAATATATTCTCGATAGGTACAATTTTTCCGTAATGATAAATTGAATTTGCTAATCTTATCATTCTGTTAGTTGTATTTTCCAAACTCATCAAAGTATTTCCTTTGATGTACTCTTTAACACGGTTAAGTTCCTTTGGTTTAACTTCTTCCTTTATAAGTTTATTAAACTCCCGATGAACAATCTCTCTTACCCTGCCGGCCTGTTTATCGTTTGTAGAGTAGTAAACTCCAAACACAGAAACATCCTGATAAGAATTTAAGAATGTATTTATCTGATAAGTCATTCCAAGTTTTTCTCTAACTGCCTGGAAAAGCCTGGATGAACTTCCATCGCCAAGTAAAGTTGAAAGAACTTTTAGTTTGTGTCTTCTGGCATCATTAAATCCATATGTTGTTCTACCAATTATGGAATGAACCTGCTGAATTTCTTTTTCTATTGTAACATCACTAACAGTATGTTTGAAAAAATTTTTCCTTTTCTGAATTGATGAACTTTTTTTACCAGTAAAATATTTTTCAGCAAGTTTAACGGCTTCTTCGTGTTCAATTGCACCAGAAACTGCAATCATCAAATTATCTAACCGGTAACTTGTATTATGAAATTGGTGAAGAATATTTGAATCAAATAACAAAAGATTTTTTTCGGTACCGATAATCGGAAAACTTAAACTGTGTCCGTTAAAAATTGATTCCTCAAACTTATCAAAAATTAATTCTTCTGGATTATCATCAATATCTTTAAGTTCATCAATAACAACACCAGCTTCTTTTTTGATATGAGAATTCTTGAACATAGGATTCTGAATCATATCTGCAAGAACAACAAAAGTCTTTTTAAAGTTTTCAGAAAGACCTCTTCCGTAATAACAAGTATGCTCTTTGGAAGTAAATGCATTTAAGTACCCGCCATAAGATTCTATTGCATCTGAAATCTGTTTTGCCGTGCGTGTTTTTGTACCCTTAAATAACATGTGCTCAATGAAATGAGAAATTCCATTGTTTGCCGGATTCTCATCTCTTGCACCAACATTAAACCAAAATCCCAGAGAAAAAGACTTGAGATAAGGAATGAATTCCGATACAACCTTTACACCGTTTGGAAGCGTCGTTACTTTACAATTATCCACAATTTCTGCTATTAATGATGAATTATTAGGGTTCAAATATAGATAAAGCGGATTAGGCAATCAAGAAAAGAAAAAGAGGAAATAAATGTAAAAATTAAAAGTCATAATGAGCGCAGCCGAAGCCTGCCTGTTGGCAGAAAGTTGTGACAAAAAAAATAATTACTTCCTTCCCTCGACCCCGCTCGGGATGATTAAAAGTTATACTTCTACAAGATCAGAGTATTTTTCCTGATACTTCACAAAAAATTCACCTATAGATTTATAAGCTTTTTCCAGAATTTGTTCGTTAGGAAGAAATACAACTCTAAAATGTTTTGTACCGGGTACTTGTCCAAAACCACTGCCCGGCACAACTACAACTCCTGTTTCTTTTATCAGCTCGGAAACAAAATGTGCATCCGGTTGTTTCATCTCTAATCTTGGAAATGCATAAAAAGCTCCTTCAGGTTTAACACAAGAAATACCAGGAATTGCATTTAACATTTCAACCGTCAAATCTCTTCGCTTGGTAAGTTTTTTCATTCCTTCCACAAGATGATCATGATTTCCTTCAAGGCAGGCTTTTATTCCGTATTGTTCAGGATGGTTTGCAGATAATCTTGCACGTAAGATTTTGTTAACAGCTTCAATATACTCAGCAAGAACTTCCTTTCTTCCGCTTACAATTCCCCAACCAATTCTAAAACCGGGAACCATATAATTTTTAGAGAGTCCGCCAAACGTAATGCAGGAAACATCTTTATTTAATGAAGCTATTGAGATATGTTTTTTCCCATCAAACAAAAGCTTATCATAAATTTCATCGGCAAAGATTACAAGATTGTGTTCAAGAGCTAAATCAATAATTTGTTGTAAGTTTTCTTTTGTGTAAAGCGAGCCAGTTGGATTATTCGGATTGATCAGAACAATAGCTTTTGTCTTGTCATTTATTTTTGATTTGATATCATCGATATCCGGCAGCCATCCATTTGATTCATCAAGGTAATACGGATTTTCCATCATCTGAAGTTTGCTTGCAATTGCTGTGTAGAGAGGGTAACCCGGAGTTGGTGTAAGAACATTTTCACCATCATTAACAAGTGCAGTTAAACAAATATCAATTGCTTCACTTGCACCCGTTGTAACAAAAATATCGTGAACATTTGTAATACCTTTTCTCTCGGCTTCTCTTTCAATTGCTTCAACTGCTTCTTTTATTCCGGATGAAGGTGCATATCCATTTAAGTTTTTTAGCATTGCCTGGTAAGTTGCATCAACAAGATGTTTTGGAGGAACAAAATCATAAAGATTTGGGTCGCCTATATTTAAATACAACATTTCTTTTCCGGTTTTTGCAACCTGATTTGCAAGTACAACTATATCTCTTACTGCGTATGTAATATTTTCAGTTCTGACAGCTGGAATTATTTTATTGATCATTTCAAATCTCCGTAAAAAATAAATTCAATTTGTACATCAAACTTAATTAAAAATGGAATTAGAAGCAGATTGAAAATTTTAAGATTAGAAAGATTCAAGAATAGAAAGAGTATTGATAACAAGAGGCTGTCTCAAAAGTTGAGTTTTATGTGTCATTCCCGTGAAAACGGGAATCTAATATGCATAAAACAAAATGGATTCCCACTTTCGTGGGAATGACAATTCGGTATTTTTAACTTTTGAGACAACCTCTTGTGTGAGAATTATTTCACCACCATCATTTTCTTTGTTTCTAAATATTCACCAACTTTTATTTGGTAAAAATAAACTCCGCTTGGCAAATGTGCTGCATTAAATTCAACTTCATAATTACCCGCTGGTTTTTCTTCGTTAACTAGTATTGCAACTTCTTTTCCAAGAACATCATAAACTTTTAATTGCACAGACAAGGAAAGCCTTGTCCCTGCAGATGGAATACTAAATTTTATTTTTGTAACCGGATTAAACGGGTTTGGATAGTTTTGTTCTAGCTTAAATTCTGTCGGAATTAGATTTGGATTTTCAATTACATCAGTTAACGTTGTATCGCCATAAACAATTCCATTGATGACACACCCTTTAAGATAATCATCACTTCCTCCAAATTCATTAAAATGAGTCTGAGATAAACCAAAACCTTTAATCAAACTATGGCTGCATCCACAAGGAAGAAATTCCATATAATTTCTTATGTATGTTTGTTTACCAAGAAAGAATATTGGATCTTCATTTATTAAAATATAATATGGATTATCCGGAAATTCTGGATTAGGGATTACATCTCCAATTTCAGCATTTAGGTTGTGGAATAAAAATTCTCCATTAAAATCTTCCCAATATCGATAAACGAGTCCGTTAGTAGAATCGACGCGCAAAAACATTCTTGTTTTGAATATCATATGTGTAAGAAGATTATTTTCAACAACAAAATAGGATTTATTTTGAATCACTGTATCCTTAATAACTTCCATATATGTCGTGCCTGCAAAAGTGCTGGTTGGTGGAAAACCCATATTCTCTTCTGACCAATAGCTATTGAATAACCATTTATTTCCAACTGATAATGGGAACCAACTATATTCAGCTTCTGATGTTGGAAGTGATTTAATTATTGAGATTGAGCCTGGTGTTATCTTAAAAATCATTCTTTTACTTGCTGAATAAACAATTTCTGAATTTGGTTTTTTATAAATACCAACCAGTTTACTTGGTAAGCTTTTAAAATGAGCAAAGGTGTATCCATTATTTACAGATTTATAAATACTTCTTCCATCGGCAAGATATACTACTCCCGATTGTGTGGAATCGATTGAAATGTAAATAGGATTTTCACTCTGATAAGTTTCAGTCCACGAATTTGCATCACCTTTGTTGTTGGATACATTTAATGAATAACCACCATAAGTCCAGTTAACACGATAAACATGAAACTGATTTATATCATATAACATTTTAAAGTATTGATCGAAACCAACAAGTGAAGTATCTACAACAACAGTATTTCTACAAAATTTATTATCTTCATTAAATCCAAACATGACATTATCATCAAAATCTGATAACGCAATTGGAATAAAAATAGTTAGTCCAGGTATCGAATCGATCGGAAATGTATAACCACCATCCCAGCTTCTTATCAGACCTCCATTTCCAAATACAAATACTTTTTGAGGATTTTGTTTGGATATATCAACTTGTCTACATTCTCCCATATTGCCAAATACAATTGAATCATTTCGGGCTATATAACCATGATTATCAGGATTAATTTCATATCCAACATTCATAAAACTATCAACATCATATGGGAAAAACTCAAAATCCCAAATAGCTTTTGACATTTCTCCACCAGGATAATTATTTGAATAAGCCTGCATTAATAGTGATTCATCTGTAGATTGAGTATTGTATTTATAAACCGGATTATAAGGGAAGAAATTTGAACCTAATCGATACAGAAGTATTGTTTGTCCACTTGGACTCTCAATTCCATCCAATGAATGAAATTGTTGAGGGAAAACAGAAACGAAAAGCAATAAAAACAGTAATAGATTTTTCATAATTCCTCCCAAAAAATCTATCTAAACGTAAACATTAAAAACTAAAAAGGCAATCTTACTCAGATACTCCTTTGTTTTAGTATTTCAAAAAGAAGTATCCCTGTTGCAACAGAAACATTTAATGATTGGATTTTACCTCTCATCGGAATACGGATAAGATGATCGCATTTATCAGCAGTAAGTTTTCTTATTCCTTTTTCTTCATTTCCGACTATCAATGCAATCGGCATTTTGTAATCAACAGAAGTGTAATCTTTTGCTCCCTCTAAATACGAACCAACAACCCAGAAACCATTTTGCTTTAGTTCATCAATAGCTTGTGCTAGATTATTTACCTGTGCAATCTTTACATACTCAATTGCACCGGCTGATGTTTTTGCAACGGTTTCGTTTATTGGAGCCGAATTATGTTTTGTAATAATAATTCCATCAACACCACTACATTCTGCTGAACGCAAAATAGCACCAACATTATGAGTGTCTTGTATAGAGTCCAGGATTAATAGTAATGGATAATCAGATTTTTTTGATTCGTAGATGATATCGTGGAGGTTAAAAAATTTATAATCGGCTTTAACAGCCGCGACCCCCTGTGCAATTTTATCTTTAGTTATTTGTTTAAACTTCTCCAGAGGTACTTGATTTACTTTTATTCCTCTTTTCTTTGCAGCAACACGGATCGCATTTATAATTCCGCCTTCCTGACCATAGAGAATATAAACCTGAGAAATTTCTTCATCAGAATTAAGCGCTTCTAAAACCGGCTTTCTGCCGATAACAAGATTCACTTTTCAAATTCCTTTGAAAAAGTGAAATGATTTTTGTCGATTTCGAAAGTGCAAAACTTTGAATTGTTTTTCTTTTCAGGCAGAAATTCTTTTATCAGTTCAATTTCTTTTTTGAAAATATTAAAGTTTATAATTGCACTGTTTATACTTCCATCCTGTTTTATAACATTAACTGTGTATTCGCCAAAGAGATCCTCAAAATCTATTTCCACAGTAGCCGGCTGAACCTTTGCCAGATAATCATTAAGAGCGGTCAACCCAAGTAAACTTATATCAATTGTCTTTTTATCTTTTCTTGCCTGCGCTGTTAATTTATAATTTAAAAAAGAAAACATTTTAATCGTTTCTATCAGAAAGCGGTATTTCTGTTTACCTTTTTCAGTTTCTCTGTGAAAAAATATTCTGCAGTTAAATTCAATTTCTTTTTTCTTTTTGGCAGGGGTAGTTTTTTTTAATTTGTCAATAGATTTTTCACGGGCTTTGGGAATTTTAGGAACTTCTTTTGGTTTTTTAAGTGCCATTTTATTTAATCAATGATTTTAGTTTTAAAATTTCATCAATCTTAATTACTTGTTGTTCACCATTGGATAAGTTTTTAACATTTAATTCACCACGTTTGTATTCATCTCCACCAATAAATACAGCATACTTTGCATTGTACTTGTTTGCTTCACGCATTTGAGCTTTAACACTTCTGTTCAGGTAATCATAATCACAGGAAATATTTTCGCGTCTTAATGCAGAAGCAAGTTTTGCAACTTCGAGCTCAATCTCATTCTCTAATCTGATTAAGTAAACATCAACAGAATCTTCTGTCAGATTTAAGGATTTTTCATTTTCACAGGCAAGAAGAATTCTTTCCATTCCAGCTGCAAATCCAACTCCTGGCGTAGGTTTACCGCCCAATTCTTCAATTAACAAATCGTATCTTCCGCCGCCGCATAAAGCACTTTGTGATCCAACACTGCCACTGACGATTTCAAATGTGGTTTTAGTATAATAATCAAGTCCACGTACTAAAGCAGGATCAACTTCAAAAGGGATTCCGGTTTGTGCAAGATAGTTTTTTACAACATCAAAATCTTTTTTACTTTGTTCATCAAGATGATCAATCAATAAAGGTGCATCTTTCATTATCTGCTGATCAACTTCAATTTTACTGTCAAAAATTCTCAGAATATTTGTTTCAAACCTTTTTCTGCTTTCTTCAGAAAGATTATCTTTTTTGTCCTTTAAAAAATCACGCAGCAACTTTTTATAATTGTCTCTCACATCCGGCACACCGAGTGAATTAATCTTAACTACTAAATCTTTAAGACCAAGACTTTTTAAAATGTGAAAAGCCATTTGAATCATTTCAGCATCGAGCAAAGGAGAAGTGCTTCCAATTGCTTCTGCTCCAAATTGATGGAACTGTCTTAATCTGCCTGCCTGAGGTCTTTCCTGCCTGAACATCGGTCCGATATAATAAAGTTTGTTTAATGACTGTTGTGCACCAAGAGATTGTTCTATAAAAGCTCTTACTACACCGGCAGTATTTTCAGGACGCAAAGTAATACTGGTTTCACTTCTATCTTTAAATGTGTACATCTCTTTGCTAACGATATCAGTTTCTTCTCCGATACCGCGTGCAAAAAGTGAAGTCTCCTCAAAAATTGGTGTACGAATTTCTTTATAATTAAATGTCTTGAATGTTTGTCGTAATAAATTTTCGAGATATTGCCACTTAGCAATTTCTGAAGGCAGGATATCTTTGGTGCCGGTTATAGCTTTAATCATTTTGTAATAGTTTAATCAGTTTGGAATTGAAAATGTCAACCTGAACTTGTTTAAGGTTCTTACATTACCAGGAAGATTCCGAAATAAATTCGGAATGATAAATGTTTCAAATTACAGTTCTAAAAAATGTTCTTCTTCTTCATTAAACAATTTTATTATTTCTTCTGATGATTCGGCTTTAAGAAGTCTCTCCCGAAAATCATCTTTGTTCATAAGCCTTGAGATTCTGCTTAATAACTTAATGTGAGTGCTAATGAGATTATCTTTGCCAACCAGAAGAAAAACCAAATTAACGGGCTGCCCATCAAGTGAGTTGTAATCAATGCCATCTTTTATCTTACCAAAAGCAGCGATTATTTCTGTAACTGCATTAGTTTTACCGTGCGGAATTGCAAATCCTTTCCCAACCCCGGTTGACATAATTTTTTCTCTATCAAGTACGGCCGATTTAACTTTATCTATATCTTCAACTCTTGGATCGTTCTTAAACAGATCAATAAGTTCTATGATAATATCCTCTTTTGAATCGCCTTTTAAATCAGAAATAATAAATTCAGGTTTGAGCAGTTCGCTTACTTTCATCTTAATAGAATGGAAAAAAGGTTAATGAATAAAATGAATTATCTGAATGGTAATTTAGTAATCGTATTAAAGTTTTACAATTTTAAATTAAAATTAAAATCAGTTTAGCATTGCTGTAAGTTTAATGAATGCATTTTTAGCAAGCTCATAATTTGGATTGATCTTTAATGCTTCGGCATAATAACTCAAGGCAGTAAACCAATCCCCTTTCTTTTCATACACTCTGCCAAGATTGTAAAATGGAAAATGTCGTGGTTCATAATCTGGCGCTTCTACTGCTTTTTCTAACCAGTAAATTGCTTCGTCATACTTTCCTAAGTTTATCAAGTATGATCCAATATCATTGTAAGGATTTCCAAAATTAGGATCCAACTCTATGGCAATCTTACATTCATCAATGGCTTCTTCAAATCTGCCGTTTAAACTAAACGCCCAGCCTAAAAATGTATGAGCTTTAGGTGTTGGGTAATAGTAGATAGATTTTTTATAAGCTTCAATTGCATCTTTTATGTTACCGCTCATATGCAACTGGTATGCTTTATTAAAATATTCTATCGCAAGATGAATTTTATCTTTATCCATTTTTAACTAATCATTTATTCCTCATTCAACTACATAAATAAAAAAAAGGAGCAAAAAATTCAATTTTCAAATTGATATCGTGATTAGTATCAAGTTTTTACGCTCAAAATACTATAACTATAAGAAGACACACTCAAATGGAACCAAAATTTAGATTTGATGGTTTACCACTAAAACAATTGAGGAAAAAATATGAAAGAAGGTCCGGTAAGATTAGCCGATTTTGAAAATCTAGATGATGATCATCATTTAACTTCAATAGAAACACCAATCAGGAGTGATGCTTTCGAGATTGATGATGAACTGAAAATCGAACTGATCGAAAAAAGCTTTAAAGAAATTATGGAAGTTTTAGGACTCGATTTATCAGATGACAGTTTGAAAGATACTCCAAGAAGAGTTGCTAAAATGTACGTCAAAGAAATATTCCGCGGGCTTGATCCTAAAAACAAACCTGCTGTAACACTCTTTGATAACAAATATAAATTTAACGAGATGTTGGTTGAAAAAAATGTTCAGGTTTATTCTTATTGCGAACATCATTTTGTTCCCATTATTGGCAAAGCGCACGTAGCATATTTTTCTAGCGGAAAAGTTGTTGGGCTATCTAAAATAAACCGAATGGTTCAGTACTTTTCCAAAAGACCGCAGGTACAGGAAAGATTAACCGTTCAGATTGCAAATGAATTAAAGCAAATGCTTCAAACTGAAGATGTTGCTGTATTAATTGAAGCTGATCATTTATGTGTTGCTTCAAGAGGTGTGCAGGATATTAATTCATCGACCGTTACATCCAGTTACCACGGAAAATTTCTAAATAATAATGTGAGAGAAGAATTTTTAAGATACGTTTATGATAATAAGAAATAAGATACTCCGATTATATGTGAACAGATAAGATGAGGTTAAATCGGCAATAGAATGCAGCTATTGCCGATTTTTATTTTATCCTCTGTAAATAAAATTCTGCCTGATCTCCTTCTCCAGTTAGATTTAACTCGTTAGTCTTAACCTCAAACTCACGAATTTTTTCTTTACTAAAAATTGATTTTTTAGGATTTACAAAAAAAGATTTCTCATCAATTAAAGGGATATTTTTTGAATATTGTTCGCTTCCCCAAAACTGCCAGCTTCTTGAGTCATAATTCACAATCTTAATTTCAAATCCGGTTTTGTCTGCTAACAGCTGCATAGATTTTTTTGTATGAATAAAAAGGTGCCGAGGCGCATCGAGTGAACACCAATTCTCTCTGTAATATTTAAAAGCATATGAATCAGCAACCGGAATTCTTATTAGCAAATACTTGTTGAAGCTTAATAACTTATTGGCATGTTGTATCACTTCCAACGGATTTGTCATATGTTCAAAGGAATGATTAAACAATATTAAATCAAAACTGCTATCAAGATCAAGAAAATCTTGCTTTAAAATTTTTAGTCCGTTTTTGTATTCTATTGTCTTCTGAATAAATGGATCTATTCCCAGTACATTGTTGAACCCGGATTGCTTCATTTTGTGAAGTAAAATTCCTTTGCCGCAGCCAACATCGAGTATTTTATCATTCAATCCTATTCCGGCAATTTTTAATTTTGTAATATAAGCCGGTTCACCAAGTTTCTTCAGTAAAATTTCCCCAGCAAAAGAGTCTTCACCCATTGCTGCTCTGTCTCTGAAGCGATTGAGAAATGATTTTAATTTATTCTCATGTTCTTGTTGAAAGGTAAAATATTTTTTGGGATAGTAGATTGAAAAATCGTTAATCTCCGTGATCAATTGCAAACATCCACAATTGCTGCATTCCAGATATTCAAAAACTTCCCCTGTTCCAAAGTACATTTCACGAACATTTAAAATTTTATTTCCAGCGGAATTTTTACAGATGTGGCAAGTGGTTTTATCGGAGATATTAATCATACTTCTTCTTAGTCTTCCACAAAAACTTTAACCAATCTTTTAGTTTTTTCTCCTGCCCGTTTTCTGTTGGGAAGTAAAATTGTTTATTCTTAAGCTCATCGGGCAAATAATTTTCTTCTACAAAATGATTTTGAAAATCGTGTGCATATTTATAATTCTTATGGTAGCCAAGTTCTTTCATAAGATTAGTTGGTGCATTTCTCAAATGCTTTGGAACAGAGGCAATCGGATTTTTTCTAACCTCCTCTAATGCACCTTCAATCCCGAGATACGATGCATTGCTTTTGGGCTGTGAAGCTAAGTAAGTAACACATTGTGCTAAAATTATTCTGCCTTCCGGCATTCCGATTTTTTCAACAGCACTAAAAGCGGCTTCTGCAAGCACAAGTGCGTTGGGTGATGCATTTCCAATATCCTCAGATGCAAGAATGATCAATCTTCTGGCAATAAATAACGGATCCTCGCCGCCTTCAATCATTCTTGCCATCCAGTATAATGCAGCATCAGGATCGCTGCCTCTGATACTTTTTATAAAAGCAGATATAACATTGTAATGCTCTTCTCCTGCTTTATCATAAAGAATATTTTTTCTCTGAACAATATTTTCGAAAATTTCTTTTGTTAGTTTTATTTCTTCATTGTTTATTTCCTGAATAACTGCGGCTTCAAATATTGTAAGCATTATTCTTGCATCGCCGCCGGAGAGATAAATCAAATAATCTTCATCGAATGATGTAATTTTTAGTTTCTTCAAAAACTCATCTTTTGAAATAGCACTTTTTAATATGTCGATTAAATCCTGCCTGGTTAATTCCTCAAGAACAAATACTCTTGCCCGGGATCTTAGTGCAGGTATTACTTCAAAAGATGGATTTTCTGTAGTGGCACCAATTAATATTAATAAACCTGATTCTATTGAATGTAAAAGTGCGTCCTGCTGAGCTTTGTTAAAGCGGTGGATTTCGTCGATAAAAAGAATCGTTCTTTTTCCTAATGACTGATTTTGTGATCCTATTTCAATAATGGATCTGATTTCTTTTACTCCACTTGATACAGCATTAATCTGGAAAAATTCAGCTTTAGTGTGATTTGCTATAATGCGGGCGATGGTCGTTTTTCCGGTGCCCGGCGGGCCCCACAAAATAAAAGAAGACGGAGTATCATTTTCAATCATCAATCTTATTGGTTTGCCTTCGCCCAATAAATGTTTTTGTCCAAAAAAATCATTTATAGTGTTTGGTCTTATTCGTTCAGCAAGCGGTGTGGCAGGAATGTTAAGATGTTTTTTCATTTATTGTTTTAATTCAATCCAAGCATATTATCTCTGCTTGATATAAGATTGAGTAAAAAGTTAAAACGATTTTATTCTTCAGGTTCAAATTCAATTTTCTTTTCGTTGGGTCTGATCATACCATACTTTTCACGAGCCAGTTTTTCAATTTTAGCAGGAACATTTCTTTTTAGAGAATCAATTTCTGCTTCAAGCCGCCTATTCTCTTCTTCCAGTTGTGTTAGCCGGATATTTAACTCTTCTAAATCACTTTTAACTTTAGCATACTTTATCACACCGTAACTGTTAAAAAGTAAATAAAGAGTTCCGATTACAACAATGGCTGCAATTATATAAAATCTGTTCTTTTTATTTTCTAAAAAACTCATCTCAAACTTAAAGTGATTATTTTTTCTACAAGCTGTTCAAAAGAAATTCCAACTGCTTTAGCCATCTTCGGGACAAGGCTGGTAGATGTCATGCCCGGAAGAGTGTTTACTTCAAGTGCATAAATTTTATTTTCATTACTTAATCGAAAATCCACACGTGCGTAAACATCATAACGAACTGCTTTGCAAGCCTGAACAGCAATTTGCTGCATCGATTTACTTACTTCGTCGGGAATATCTGCCGGAACGATATATTCACTCATACCTGAAGTATATTTACATTCATAATCATAAATTCCGTGTTTGGGTCTTATTTCTAAAGCGGGCAATGCCTGGTCATCTAATACCGCAACAGTTAATTCCCTACCTGCAATATATTCTTCAACTAAAATCCGGTCTGAGTATTCAAATGCCTGATGGATTGCATCATCTAATTGGCTTGATGATTTACAAATAGTTAGTCCAACAGTAGACCCCTGATCATTGGGTTTTACAACTGCCGGAAAATTAAATGAAGATTCTATTTTTCTTTTGACCTCTTCAGTAGTTAATTCATTTTCTCTGAAATGAAAATACTCAGGTGTCGGAATTTCATATTCCTGAAATAATATCTTAGACATAATTTTATCCATAGCAAGAGCACTTGATAATACTTTGGATCCGGTGTATTTGATTCCTTTTAATTCCAGCAGTGATTGAATGGTTCCATCCTCACCATATTTTCCGTGAAGTGCAATAAATGCAACATCAATTTCGGATGGAGAAATAAGATTTATCGCATCGAGATAATTTTCTTTTGAGATATCAATAAAGTCTTCGCTCTTAAAATAATCTTCAACTTCATAAGGTTGATTAATCCCATATGTCGGATCAATCAGAACAACATCATAGCCAAGATTTATTAATGCTGAATAAACTGATTTGCCCGTTGATTTTGAAACTTCTCTTTCTGGTGAAATTCCACCAAGAAGCAATAACACCTTTAAATTTTTATCCATCTAATTAAATATTTCTTTTATTTGTTTTAATTCCGTATGTAATTTCAGATATCCTAAGAATATCATTTATGTTTTTTCTTGATAGCACTCTGGGTTTATCTAATAATTTTGCTAAGAAGATAATCTTTGCAGCTTGCTCAAGTTTTTCCATTTTGTAGTAGGCATCATCAAGCGTTTTACCGAGTGTAACCGCTCCATGATTTTCCAGCAGCATTGCCCACGAATAATTAATATGAGGTTCCAGGCTTGCAGGCAACTGATTGGTGGATGGGGTTGCATACTTACACAAAGGAACTTTGCCCAGTGTTAGTAAAACTTCCGGCAGATAATGCTCAACAAGTCCTTTACCCAACAGAGCAAAAGCAGTTGAATAGACAGGATGACAATGAACTACTGCATTCACATCATTTCTTTTTTGATATGCATAGAGATGAATTTTATGCTCTGTGGAAATTTTACTTTTGCATTTCAATAAGTTTCCGTTGTAATCTATCTCAACAATATCTTTTTCTTTTACTTCTCCTTTACAAACACCGGAGCGTGTTATAAGTACAGTATAATCAGAAGTTCTGCACGAGATATTTCCATCGTAAGCGGCAACAAATCCTCTCTCATAAACTTTATGACAGATCTCAACTAACTTTTTCTTTGAAGACATTTTCTTTCCAATTCTTCCATCAATCTGAGGTTAATTAATCCATCCTCACCAGTTGTGAAAGGTACTTGCTTCTTTAAAAATGATTTTTGAATTGATTTAAGAACAAAAGCCATTTTATTACCACGCTTCCTGAAACTCTTTTTAGTTTCATCATCCTTCAGAATGGTCAACTTTGGTGCAAGGATTTTTTTACCAATAAGATTATCAATTGCAATCGCACCCTTGTGACATAAAATTTCAATACGGTTAAAAGCTTTTTTATTATTGAATGACACATTAAAAGTTCCATACCCATCTTTAACAAATTTTACAATTCCCAAAGCAAAATCGTCAACTTCACTTTTATAGATCAGGTTATCCACATAACCATCCATCGATTCAATTTCGCCGCCAAAGAATCTTAATAAATCTATCATATGTGTGCCAACATCTCTTAAAGCACCACCGCCGCTTATATGTTTTTTAAAACGAAAATTATTATCAGGCGGAAAATCAAAATTGAAATGGACGTCAATCGAAACAAGCTTACCGAGCTTCTGATCCTGTATCAATTCCTTGGCTTTGATAACCAAAGGATGAAATCGATGAACGTAGTTTACAGCGAGCAATACATTATTTTCATTGCAAACATTTACCATCTCTTCTGCCTGTTCAGAAGTAAGCGCAAGTGGTTTTTCGCACAAAATGTTTTTACCAGCCTTTGCTGCTTTTATTACTTGTTCGTAATGGTGAGCATTATCGCTGGCAACAAAAACCGCATCAATATCAGAATTTAAAAATTCATCATAACTATTAAAGAACTTTCGCACACCAAACTTCTGAGCAAGCGACTTTGCACGATTAATATCTCTGCTATACAGGGATTCAACTGTGCTTTTTCTTACCAGCCGCATAGCAGGTAAAATAGAGTTTTCTGCAAATCTGCCGCATCCTGCAACTCCCCATTTAAGTTTTTTACCTTTATAAATTTTTTCAACCATACGTTAAAGTTTTAATCTTTCCATTAATTTGATAACAGGTTTAGAATTTTGCATAATGTAAAAATGAATACTTTTTATATTTTGATTTAATAGTTCTTCTACTTGTTTAGCAGCCCATTCAACTCCAATATCAAGCACGTGCTCTGGTTTTGCAGCCATTACTTCATCAGACAATTCATCAGGTATGCTGATGTAAAAATTCTTCGGAACCGAGGTGAGATGAGCACGGGATGTTAGGATTTTTAATCCCGGAATAATAGGAACGTTAATTCCCATTTCATGACAGAGCTCAACATATTTAAAGTAAAATTTATTATCATAAAACATTTGAGTAACAATATACTCTGCTCCGGCATCAACCTTTTCTTTAACATATTTTATATCAGTTTTAATATTAGGAGCTTCAAAATGTTTTTCAGGATAACCACTTACACCAATACAAAAGTCAGTCGGACGGGCATCAAGTAAGCTATCCTCTAAATATTTCCCTTTGTTCATATTCACAATTTGTTTAACCAGATCCACTGCGTGAGGATTTTTACTTTTACCTTCTGGAATGGGTTTTTCGTAACCCGAATCATCACCTCTGATTGCTAACACATTTTGAATCTGAAGATAATTCAACTCAATTAAAAAATCTTCTGTTTCCTCTCTTGTAAATCCTTTTGTTAAAACGTGAGGTACTGCATCAATGTTATATTTATTTTGGATGAGAGCACATATACCTAATGTGCCCGGTCGTTTACGCTTAATTTTTTTCTTAATTCCCGTTGCCGTTTCTTCATAAATAACCTCTGCTGCGTGAGATGTTATATCAATAAATGGCGGATTGTATTTTGTTATATCATCTAGTACAGATAACAAACTTTTTATATCCCCTCCACGTTTGGGTGGAATTAGTTCGAAACTTATTAATGGATTTTTAGCCTTCTCCAGATGCTCAATAACTTTCATGTATACTCAAATTATTTTGTGATACAAATCTAATATAATAATACTTTGCCAATTGGTGATAATCATTTTGAAGCAGAGCTTTTTATTAAAATCATTCCCGGATAATTTTTAATAAGTGTTTATTTTTTCTTATTGATGCTTCGTCTGTTCTGATAAGCATATACTTACCATCAAGCCAATAGGGAGTCTGATCATTATAATTATTACTCATAACATTTCCT
Source organism: uncultured Ignavibacteriaceae bacterium (assembly GCA_964499095.1). Taxonomy (GTDB): domain Bacteria; phylum Bacteroidota; class Ignavibacteria; order Ignavibacteriales; family Ignavibacteriaceae; genus IGN3. Next base: position 11,323 of record CAZCJF010000032.1, on the reverse strand, counting down.
GATTGACCAGTTGTTAGTATAAGATAATATTCATCCGGTTTTGCAAAATCATAAATATATCTCATTGATGGTCCGAGGACATTATCAAATCCATCGTGTCTGAACATCGCATATTTTTCAATACTTTCTGCAAAAGGATACTCTGTGTTGTTAACAGTGGAGCCGTCACCGCCAATTTCAAAGGGACCTATGTTTATAAATTTATCAAGCAGGCTAAAGTTACCGCTAAAAGCATGCTTGAAAGTAACTTTATGCAGCCTGCCCCACTGCCATTCAGTTAAATCTTTTCCAAATTTTTCTTCCAAAAAACATAAGGCGTCGGACAAACTTTTTCTTACAATTTCATCTTTTGTTTCTCGTTTAAAAGTACGTTCATCATCATATATAATTGATTCTGGCTTTTCTAAAATTTGCAGTAAACTTCTGTAAGGTACATTAGCAAGAAAAACAAATCGATTATAACTATCATCACCCATCTCATCATAATAAATATTTCTTAACAGATATTTTAGAGTTAATATATAAATTGTCGGAGCTTGACTTTGTTTATTCAATTCAAAATTCCATTTGCTTAATAACTCAAGAGAGGTTTTAAGATTTTTATCTTTTATTTTAATTCCCTCAAATGCTTTAACGATGTGAGGAACAATTAATCTTGCATACGGTGAGGTGATATCTAACTGAAATTTTTTAAAGTCATCAACCGAATGTTTTTCTTTAGAATTAATTAACTCTCGAATCCTATCAATTCGTGATGATGGCTCCCATAAATTTGAAATGTGATACTTAAAGTTTTTTAATGTTTTGTTATTCGCTGAGGCAATAAAATTTTCCGGTGGATTTAGCACAGACGGAATTTCCTCTGCAGGCACAAACCCCTGCCAGTCATTTGCAGTGCTGGTACCATCAAAAACAAAAGTGGGATTATTACCTTTACGCAAAGGGATTCTTGCCCCCATTATGTAACCAATGTTCCCTGATGCATCGCCATAAACAAAGTTTTGACCGGGAATACCAAAATATTTTACTCCATCTCTAAACTCATTCCAATTTTTTGCTTTGTTAATTTTGAAGAAGCCAAGCAGTTCATCACTTAATTCATTGCCAGACCATTTCATACTTATCGGTGGTGACTTGGATTCCTGTTTATTGTAAACAAAATTAAAAGGATGAATATCGGAAATGATTGGGCCGCGGTGTGTTTCTTTTATTTCAATAATCTGCTCTTTACCGTTTTTTACTTTTATTGTGTCTTTGATGATATTAAGATTTTTCCAGATCCCATCAACAAAATATTTAGATTTAGTTGAATCAAGTTTTTCAGCATAAAAATCTGAATCATCATTCATTACATTTGTAAGAACCCAGGAAATGTTTTCACCTTTTCCGATTACAACTCCCGGTACACCTGGTAAGGTAACCCCTGATGCAACCCATCCATCTTTACTTTTTATTGTAGCAGCGTACCATTTGCCAGGCGCACTGAAAGCCAGATGCGGATCATTTGCGATAATGGGTTTACCAGATAAAGATTTATTAGCATTTACTACCCAATTATTTGAACCAAGATGTGTTCCTGTCCAGCCAATAAATTTTCTGAAGGCTCTGTCTGTTTCTGCAAATGATGAATTGATTGCAGGCAAATGTTTAAAATTATCTGCAATAATTGTTGGAGCATTTTCAGGATAATCAGGTAAAAACTCCAGAACTTTTTCCTTCCCAAGTTTCTGAACTAATTCAGAAAAAGAAAGATCTGTCCACCAGCTGATATTTAATTCCCACGCCATCATTTTTATAACTATCAGACTGTGTAATGGTTGCCATTTTTCCGGCTGATAACCGAGCACATCAAATTCAATCTGATAATTTCCCGCGTGTTGATCGATATATGCATTCACTCCATCAGAATAGGCTTGCAAAAGTTCCATAACAGTTGGGTTATATTTTGATAAATTTTTTACGATGTTTCTTTTAATCCCAACTGTTCTGAACATATTATCAAAAGGCAAAGCTTCTTCACCCAATACTTCACTTAATCTTCCTTCGCCCGCTCTTCGGATTATATCCATTGTAAATAATCTTTCCTGGGCATGAATATATCCCAGAGCAAATGCTGCATCTTTGGAATTATCAGCAATGATGTATGGAATGGCAAAACTATCTCTGTAAATTTCAATATCAGAAATGATTTTTGAAGATTTTACTTCGCCATCATAAACAGGCAGTGAAGACATAAGCATACTATGAAATATTCCGCCTGCAATTATGAAAGTAATTAACAAAGAGATTGATAAACCAATTAATATTTTTTTGCAGCTACGCATAGATAAAATTGAAAAGTATAAAACAAATATAAAAGAATTATTTGTAAGCTATGATGAACAGAAAATTTCAGTTAATGGCAATCCAGATTAGATTCATCAACAACCTGAGCAGAAATTTTTGGGGAGATGTACGGAATACCCAGTGCCAGCCCGCGTACTATAAAAAGTAAACCTAAAACAATTGCAAGCACCGGAATTGCTTTTGTTATTTTTCTTCTAATATTAAGATTAATAAACTTACCAAACAATGTGGCTGCAAACATTGCCGGAATTGTTCCGAGCCCAAACAAAATCATAACTGCCGCTCCTGAAATCGCATCACCACTCGCAATAGCACCAGCCAGTGCAACATAAACTAACCCGCACGGAAGAAAGCCATTTAGAATTCCAATCAAAAACATTGCAGAAAAAGTTCCGGTTTTAAACAAATCACTTATACCTGATTTTAACGGTAATGTAATTTTCTGAACAAGCTTATGCTGCGATATCTTTGCTTTGTACTTTGGTGGAATCAGAACTACCACAATTATGGCAATTCCAAGTGCGATTGAAACGCTTTGCTGAAATCCTGAAATAACCAATCGTGATCCCAACAGACCAAATACAGCTCCAAGAAAAGAGTAAGTTACAACTCGCCCTAAATTATAAAGAAATCTTCCTGCAATAAAAGATAGATTTCCTGAATTCGGAACGGGTAAAGCTATTGCTATTGGGCCGCACATACCAATACAATGCAAGCTTCCAAATAATCCTACAAAAAATGATGTAAATATTTCTGGTGACATTTTATAAAATAATAGAACACAAATGATATGGACTCAAAAAATCCGCAAAATCTTAGATCATAAAATTAATTTATTACAAATGAACTTTCTTTATAATACTCAACTTCATCTGCAGTCCAATTTAATTTCACTTTCCAGTAGCCTTTTTCCAAAAGTTTAACAGGGACCACTTGTTGCGCAACTGTATCAAGAGAAACTGGAAGTGTAATATCTTTTTTTGAATCTGATGGACGATAAAACTGAATTGTGCCGGACACCTTTTTTGATTTATAACTTTGGGGGAAAAAGAGCCGTAAATAATCTCCTTCCAGCTTTATCAAAGATGAGTCTTCCATCAGATTAGTTCTGTTAACTCTGTCAATCTGTTTTTGATGATCAATCCCTTTTGCATAATAATCGCTCTCCACTAAATCCACATCCTGATTCATTAAGAATATCATCGTAGCTAAAGAGATAATCATAAAAATGATAATAGAGATCAGAATTCCTGTGCCCCAATTAAATTTACTTTTGCTCATTTGTTTCCACTGGTCCTAAGAATGAAGTTTTAATTTTCTTAATCAGCTTATCTTTATCATAAATACCAATTTCGATCGGAGTATTCATCTTTACGATATCAGTTTTATTAAGAAGGACTAAAAACTTTGTCTCAACAATTTCCTGTGATTTTAATATAATATCTTTACCAACTAATTTAAGTTCACCATCAGCAGGGCTTTCAAGTTTTAACGTAACAGGAGTTTCTTTGAAGGTTTTATTCACGATATTCAAATCATAAACATTACTAACTTTACCACCCGGCTGCTCCTGGAACAACATTCCGGGCGTTCTTAAAATGTTTATTGAGTAATCAGTTCTTATTGCAAGCAAGTATCCAAGAATTCCCAAAAGAACAGTAAGAATAACAGAATACAATATCATTCTTGGAGTAAATTTAAATTTTGCATTTCCTTCAATTCCGTTTAAGGAGGCATACTTAATTAATTTTTTCGGTTTATTGATTTTTTCCATCACAGCATCGCAGGCATCTATACAAGCTGTGCAATTAACACATTCAAGCTGAATCCCATTTCGTATATCAATTCCGGTTGGACAAACATCCACACATAAATGGCAATCAATGCAATCACCTTTTGAAGATCTGTCTTCATCTTTTTTCAACTTACCTCTTGGTTCGCCTCTTTTATAATCGTAAGCAATAACGATTGAATCCTGATCGAGTAAAACTCCCTGAAGTCTTCCATAGGGACAAACTATCGTGCAGGCTTGCTCTCGGAAATATGAGAATACCCAGTAGAAGACCAATGAAAAACCTATCAGCGCAATAAATCCGCTTAAATGTGCAGAAGGTGGTTGAGAAACAATTGAAAGAACTTTATCCATGCTTATAATGTAAGCAAGAAAAATATGTGAGATAAAAAATGCTATTGCATAGAAGATTAAATTTTCAATTACTTTCTTGAAAATCTTTTTTCCTGTCCAAGGAGCTAAATCTAATTTACGCTGATCTTTTGCATCGCCCTCAATCCAGTACTCTATTTTTCTGAAAACCATTTCCATAAAAATTGTTTGCGGACATGCCCATCCGCAAAAAATTCTGCCAAACACAACCGTAAATAAAATTATGAAAACGATTATTGATATCATTGCGAGAACGAATAAATGAAAATCATGAGGACCGAATGGAATACCAAAGAGAATAAAATTTCGATTTAGAAAATCAAAGAGTAAAAACTGATGACCATTGACCTTAATAAATGGCATTATCACAAGAAAGGCTAACAGAAAAAAACTGACTATCGTACGCGCATTATAAAATTTTCCGGATGGCTTTTTAGGATAAATCCATTTGCGCTTTCCTTCCTTTGTTACAGTAGCAAGTTGATTTCTGTATTCCTGATTCTCTTCAGATAAAACTTTTTCAGCAGATTCCATAAGCGTACAAGAATAAATTAATTTTTAACTTCAGAAGCTGATTCGTCCTCAGTCCAAACAGTTCCTTCCGGTTGTTTAGGATTTGCCGGAGTTGTTCCGTGAAGCGATATAACGTAACTGGCAACTTCCTGCATTTGATTTGGATTAAGCTGACTTTGCCAGGCAATCATGCCTTTTGCTGTAACACCATATTTAATTACTTTAAAAACGTTTTTAATTCCTCCACCATGAATCCAGTAATCATCGGTTAGATTGGGTCCAACTAAACCTCCGCCATCAGCGGCATGGCAGGCAACGCAGTTAGTATTAAAAATTTGCTTCCCGGCATCAAGCGCAGAAGCATCAGTTAAAAGAGTAACTGTCTCTTCATTCAAAAATGCACCAGACTTTATGAGTTCAGCTCTTTTTATTTCAGCTTCTCGAACCTGAATTTGGTATTCTTCTTCCTGCAGCGGACTGGAATTAAACACATGGTAATCGAGCATATAAAATACTGCAAAAAATATTGTTACATAAAAAAGCCAGCTAAACCAGGGCGGAATTCTGTTATCGAGTTCACGTATTCCGTCAAAGCTATGATCAAACATAATGTCTGCTTCTTTTTCTATAGGTGCAGATTTTGTAATCATTTGTCTGAACTTTGCAAAAGCAGAAACTGTCTTTTCTACTTTAACAACAGGTTTTCTTCCCTCATAATAAACGATAAGAATAAAACCAAGAATGATTACCGCGATAAGAAAGATAGCAACTACATCATAATATGATGGCGGAAAATCAGATTCACCTGCTGCGTAAAGATTTGATTGAATTATATTCAGAATAAAAATCGTTAACCAGATTGAGAAATGATTAAACATTTTTTTCATGTAAATCACCTTTGTTATTAGAATTATTCTCTTCATCTGTTTCCAGAGGAAGATTAGACATTTTCTTTAAATAATTTTTATCAACCTTAAACATCCAGATAATAATCACTGCAAAGAATACAAAAAATATTATCAGCGATATTATCGGATAAATTGATATTCCATCAATTGACTGTAAATATTCCTTAATCATTTTTTACTCTATTTTTCAGCAACCTTATCTGCTTTAATATCCGTACCCAATCTTTGTAAATAAGCTATCAAAGCGATAATTTCTTTATCAGGTTCTGCCGGCACACCATTTTTTTGTAAATCAAGCGCGATGGATTCTGCCTGTTTTATCAGTTCATCATTTGCCTGATTTTCATAGCCATCCGGATAAGGTACACCGATACTTCGAAGTGCATTAATCTTAGCTGATGTCGTTGAAATATCTAATGTATTTTCCAAAAGCCATGGATATGGCGGCATTATGGATCCGGGTGACATTGATCTAGGATTTTCCATATGCAGGTAATGCCAGAGATTTGGATATTTTCCACCCTCTCTATGTAAATCCGGACCTGTGCGTTTTGATCCCCATAAAAACGGATGATCGTAAACATACTCACCTGCTTTCGAGTATTCACCGTATCTTTCTGTTTCTGATCTGAATGGACGTACGAGTTGCGAATGACAACTATTGCAAGCTTCTCTTATATAAATATCTCTGCCTTGTAATTCAAGCGGAGTGTAAGGCCTAACAGATGCGATTGTTGGGATATTAGATTTAACCAAAAATGTTGGAAGAAATTCTACTATTCCTCCAATAAGAATTACAATTAAAGCAAGGATTAAAAAGTAAACCGGTTTGCCTTCCAGCCAGCGATGAGAAATCTTTTCTTTGCTTTCTTTGTGAAGTGGTGCGGCTTCGGCTTCTTCTGTTCTTGCAAGATTTCCTTGTTTCATCGTCTTGAAAAGATTATAAACCATCAGTATCATTCCCACAAGATAAAGAGTACCACCAAATGCTCTGATGATGTACATAGGAATTATTTGTAAAGTGGTTTCCAGAAAATTCGGATACTGAAGCATACCTAAGTCATTAAACTGTTTCCACATTAGCGATTGAGCAATACCAGACCAATACATTGCAGATGCATAAAATACTATTCCAAGAGTTCCTATCCAGAAGTGCACGTTCGCCAATTTTTTGGAATACAATTCTGTTTTATAGATTTTGGGAACAAGCCAGTAAAGCATTCCTGCAGTTAAAAATCCGTTCCATCCCAAAGCACCAATGTGCACGTGGGATATTATCCAATCTGTAAAGTGAGCAATTGCGTTAACATTCTTTAGTGAGAGCATCGGGCCTTCAAACGTTGCCATTCCGTAAGCTGTAACAGCCACTACCATAAATTTTAAAATTGGATCCTGTCTAACTCTATCCCATGCACCACGTAGCGTTAACAAACCATTTATCATTCCACCCCAACTTGGAGCAATAAGCATTATAGAAAATACTGTACCTAATGACTGTGCCCAATCCGGTAAAGCAGAATACAACAAGTGATGTGGACCAGCCCAGATGTAAATAAATATCAAAGCCCAAAAGTGAATGATCGAAAGTTTATATGAATAGACAGGACGATTTGCTGCTTTTGGTAAATAATAGTACATCAAACCCAGATAAGGAGTGGTTAAAAAGAATGCAACTGCATTATGACCATACCACCATTGAACCAGCGCATCCTGTACGCCTGCATATAGTGAATAACTTTTAAATAATGTTACAGGAATTTCGAATGAGTTTACAATATGCAGCACTGCCACTGTTACCCATGTTGCAATATAAAACCATATCGCAACATACATATGTTTTTCTCTTCGCTTAATAATGGTGCCCATCATATTGATACCAAAAACAACCCACACAAGTGTAATTGCGATATCAATTGGCCATTCTAATTCAGCATATTCTTTACTTGAAGTTAAACCAAGCGGAAGTGTGATTGCGGCAGCTACAATAATGGATTGCCATCCCCAAAAATGTATTTTGCTTAACAGACTGCTGAAAATACTTGCTTTACATAAACGCGGCAGTGAATAATAAACACCCGTAAAGATAGCATTACCAACAAAAGCAAAAATTACTGCGTTTGTATGTAAGGGTCTTATCCTTCCAAAAGTTAAAAACGGTATACTAAAATTTAGCTCAGGTGCAAAAAGCTGAGAAGCAATTAAAACACCAACAAGCATTCCCACAACACCCCAAAATAATGTGGCAATAGCAAAGTTACGTACGATTAAATTATCGTAGCTGAACTTTTCTAACTGCATAAATAGCTCCTGTTAATGAGATTAAGATTTATTATCAGAATTGTTTTTATTTTCTTTTTTTGATTCGCCAGATTTTTCATCATCGTCAAAGAGCATCCTGATTGAAGGTGTATAAGTATCGGAATACTGCCCACTTTTTACACTCCAAAGGAATGCTATTAAAAATCCAGCAGCAACTGTTAAACTGATTACAATTAAAATAATAATTACTGAGATAGAAGACCTCTTTTTTTACCAAGATAATTAGTGGCAAAAGTAGCTACAAACACTACTGAAATTGAACTTAATGGCATCAGAACAGCAGCAATTAAAGGAGAAAGCAAACCCTGCACAGCAAAACTTAAACCTACAACATTATAAATAAAAGATATCCCAAAGTTAAGATAAATTACCTTTAAACTTGCATTGGAAAATTTCAAATATTCCGGAAATAAATTAATTTTTTCTGAATCAATAATTGCATCGCAGGCTGGCGTAAAATTAGTTATATCTTCTGTTACTGTTATTCCAACATCACTTTGACTGAGTGCACCGGCATCATTTAATCCATCACCTATCATCATAACCTTTTTATTTTCAGATTGCAATTTTTTTATAAAAATTAATTTGTCTTCGGGTGATTGATTAAAATACAGTTGACTTTCATCATTAAAGATTTTTAATAGATTTTCTTTTTCTCCAGGATTATCTCCGGAGAGCAAATATAAATCAAACCGCTTGTTCAATTCTTTAATAACAAAATCAATCCCTTGCCGATATGAATTTGAAACAATGAAAGCTCCCAGTACTTCATTGTCTATTGAAATGTAAGTTTTAGTTTTAAGATTATCATTGTTAAAATGAGATTTGTTTACTCCCACATACTCCGCCGAGCCAATTTTAACTAAATGACCATAAACAATTCCCTCAATTCCTTTACCCGATTCTTCATTGTATTTTGTAACCGGATAGAAATCCAAACTATCCAATGAATCAAAAATCTTTTTGCTTATTGGATGAGTAGAATTTCTTACAAGTGATTTTATAATTTTTTGTTGCTCAGAGTTAAGCACTATCACTGAAAAAATAATATCCGATTTTCCTGATTCAGTAATTGTTCCGGTTTTATCAAATACCAGTGTATTTATCTTTGCCATTTTTTCCACTACAGCAGAATTCTTCAAATAAAATTTATTCCTGCCCAAAATTCGCATTGCATTACCAAGAGTAAAAGGAGTGGAAAGTGCAAGAGCGCAGGGACAAGCAACAATAAGAACTGCTGTAAATACATTAATTGCTATCGAGGTGTTTGATGTGTACCATGCAGCAGCAGAGATAAAAGCGATAGCGAGAATAATAATAGTAAAATATTTACTGATAGCATTTGAAAAATTTGTAAACTCACTTTCATCTTCTTTTTTGAAAGTATCGTTATTCCACAAATGTGTTAAGTAGCTTTGCGATACACCTTTAATTACTTCCAACTCAATTGCGCCGCCCTTTTGCCTGCCGCCAGCGTAAACCATTTCACCACTTACTTTATGTACCGGATGCGATTCCCCTGTTACAAAACTATAATCAATTAAACCATCACCATTTATTAATATTGAATCTGCAGGAACAATTTCATTCTGCCTTATTAAAATCCTGTTTCCAATCATCAAGTTGGAGACAGGAATAGATTTTTCTATTTCATTTTGCTTTATAGTAACAGCCAGTGGAAAGTAAGCTTTATAATCTCTCTCAAAATTTAATGCCTCATATGTTTTTTCCTGCAAAACTTTTCCGATTAAAAGAAAAAACACCAAACCAGCCAGCGAATCAAAGTAACCGGCACTGTTCATTATAACTACTTCGTAAGCACTTCTGAAAAACAAGACGATTATTCCTAAAGAGATCGGGACGTCTATATTAATTATTTTCTTTCTTAATCCTTTGTATGCTGATATGAAATAATCAGAAGCAGAAAAAAGAAAAACCGGAATTGAGAGTATAAGATTCAGATAACCAAAAAACTTCCGTAAAAAAGTTTCAGAAAAATCTAAAGAAAGATACTCTGGAAAACTAAGCAGCATAATATTGCCAAAACAGAACCCTGCTACTCCAATTTTGTAGTATAAGCTTTTATTTGATTTTTTTATTTCCTCCCGGCTAATACTTTGAAGATTTATTTGTGGTTCGTAGCCAATATTAGCAAGCAGAATTACGATTTCTTTAAGCGAAATTTCATTACTTAAAAATTTTACACTCAATTCTTTTCTCATAAAGTTTACACTAGAGTGAGGAATATTCGGATTGAGTTTATATAGATTCTCTAATAACCAGATACACGAACTGCAATGCATCTGAGGAATATAAAATGTCACTTTAGAAATTTTATCGTCTTTGAACTCGATAAGTTTATCAATGGTTTCCGGATCATCCAGATAATCATATTTTTTTGCAGAAACATTTTTTGGGGAAATGCCCGGAGATTGCTGAAAATTGTAATAAGTACAAAGTTGATTTTGATTAAGAATTTCATACACAGTTTTGCAACCGGCACAACAGAAATATTTGTCATCAACAGATATTGATGCATCCTTACAATCATCGCCACAATGAAAACAGGTTAATTTAGTTTTTACAGAATTTTCAGAAGACATTAAAATAAATTAAACAAACTAATCGGGTTTAGGTAAAATTAACAAACACTTCAAAAATAAAAATCAATTTAGATAAGAAAATAAAAAAGTTTAAATAAAAAAAATCCCGATCAAAGATCGGGATTAAAATAAATCTTGGCAGCGACCTACTCTCCCACACACCTGCGCATGCAGTACCATCGGCGTTCTGGGGCTTAACTTCTCTGTTCGGAATGGGAAGAGGTGTTACACCCAGGCTAAAACCACCAAAATTTAAACCTTACAAAAAATAAAATTGAAAGAGTGAGCCTGAAAAGAGCATTAAATCTGTATATAAAAATTTAATGGATAAGCCTCACGACCTATTAGTACTACTCGGCTGAATGCATTACTGCACTTACACCTGTAGCCTATCAACCTCGTCATCTCCGAGGAGTCTTAAGTCCCGATAAATCGGGAGGGATACCTAATCTTGAAGCGTGCTTCGCGCT
>CAZCJF010000031.1:0-32839 GCA_964499095.1 uncultured Ignavibacteriaceae bacterium | reverse complement strand
TAAATAGATTCAATAAAAAATAGTTAAAGAAATTATACTCTATAAAACAGATTTAATCTTGTCATTTTTTGATATCCGTAATGAACTTGAATATTAATGATATTATATGTTATCTTAAATTAGAATATTGATATCTTAATTGAACATCAAATCAGCTATAGATATTATTCAATATTATGTTAATGATAACCACTTCGGAGAAAAAAATAATGTATAGAGTTTCAATTATTTTATTTATTCTAATATTTACAATTGGTTGCTCCAAAGATGAAGGATTAAAAATGAGAGATCAGGTAAACATAATTTTTTTACATCACAGTACCGGAAACAGAATTTGGAGAGGTGATCTATCTAAAATTGCGGATAAACTTGGCTTTAAAGGGGATGTAATGAAGTGGTTTGAAAAATATAATGAAGAAAATTCAAAAAACTATGTTATAGAAGAATTTAATTTTCCAAAAGAATCACCATATGGTTGGAATAATTATCCATTTGATTACTATAATATTTGGGTTAAAAATGCAGGTGAACAACCATTCAAAGATGAACCCACTTTAGAAATATTAACTAAGAAATATAACATAATAATCTTTAAACATTGTTTTCCTGTAAGTAACATTAAACCAGATACTTCAGATCCAGATGTTGAATCAAGTATAAAAACTTTAGGAAATTATAAACTGCAATATGAAGCATTAAAGAAAAAGCTACTTGAATTTTCAGATACCAAGTTCCTTTTATGGACCCCTACTGCACAATTAAAAAGTCAGACCAACGAAGAAGAAGCCAGAAGAGCTGATGAATTCTATCACTGGGTTAGAAATGAATGGGATACAAAGGGGGATAATATTTTTTTGTGGGATTTCAGATCTTTTCAGGTTGAAGGAGGAATTTACTTTAAAGATGAATATGCTGATGCTATAAACAACTCTCATCCTAACAGAACTTTTTCTGCTCGTATTGCTCCATATTTTTGTAATAGAATAATAGATGTTATTGAAAACAAAGGGGATATAAGTAGTATCGATGGTAAGAGCAAATAAGTTATAAACCATAATCTAAATCCTACATTAGGAGTTTATTTATTTAAATATATTGCGACATTTTTGACGCAAAATTTTATTTTAAAGGTAATTTTCTTTGGGGTAAACAGGTTATTATTCTCATCCAATTGCAATCCTTTTTTACTACTTTAGCGTAAAATTTTACCATTAAAATCGATCTTCATTAAAAAAAACTTTACTTCCAATTCATATTTGAAATTCTCTGAAGGCATTTAATTTGATTTTTATAGCATCATAATTAAATAAAATTTAGAAATTTTCACCGACAATATTTGCCAGATTTTACTCAGGAGAGTGCAATGAAAAGAATCCCACTTCTTCTTGTATTATTATTTATAATAACTTACCATTTATACTCTCAAACTACATATTATGTAGATGCAAGCAACGGAAATGATTCGAACAATGGATCAAGTCCAAACAATGCCTGGAAGACAATCAATAAGGTAAATAATTTCAGTTATAATACCAGCAGTGGTAATGTATATGTAAGATTAAAGCGAGGGGAGATATGGCGAGAGACATTAAACCCAAGCCGAGGTGGCAGCGGAGAGAATAAAAGAATAATATTTGGAGCTTATGGTAGTGGAAGAAGGCCTCAAATATTAGGTTCAAATGATATAAAGTCGAATACATCAGCTTGGGTAGATATGGGTTCAAATGTTTGGAGAAGGAGTTTAAGCAGCAGTCCATTTTATGTAATATTTGAAAAGCCAAACACAGCAACAAACTGGGGCTATATACAATCATCATCATCGGCTTGTAATTCTGATTATAAATTTCATTATTCATCAGGTTATTTGTATGTATATTCAGTAGGTAATCCAACGACATATTATGACAAAATAGAGGCACCATCAAGAGCCTTTGCAGTAGGGGAGATAACAGTGCAGTATATAACATTAGATTCATTAGAGATATGGGGGAGCCAGGAAGCCTGCGTAAGGACCAGTAACGGACATTACTTAACAATACAGAATTGCGATATACACCACGTAGGCAACGTAAGCGTAAGAGATGGAGGGCGTGGCGATTTATTATATATAGTATCAAGTAATGCATTAGTAAGAAACAACAAAATATGGGAACCAGGTTCACACGGAATATATCAAGGTATGTATAACGGGCTGGTAGGGAGGAACTGCATATATGAAGGGAACTATATAGCAAATTGTTACTATACAATGATAGACATACAGCATACAGGAAGTGCAGGCTCAACTTATGGTAATGCAGGGGGACATATAATAAGGAACAATTACCTAATAGGAGATTCAATGGCACAGGGAGCGATATATAATGGAGCAGGAGCGGGCATACAGGTATTAGGGATGAGGGAAGGGGGGAAGAACGAGTGGATGAAAGATGTAAGGATATATAATAATATACTGATAGGGATGCAGTGGGGAATAAACTGGACGAGGGTGGCAGACTCAATACAGGTATATAACAACACATTTATAGATACAGATATACTGATGCGTGAGACACGGGAAGACGGATGGCCAAGTGTAAGTGGATACTACACACCGCCAACAAAGATATGGTGGAAGAACAATATAGTATACAGAAGTTCAGGGAGTTTAATATCGATAAGTAATGATACAAACAAAGTATTTGATAATAATTTGTGGTATTCAGGTACAAGTAATGCATTTAATAGCGGGGGCAGTTCAAGAAACTTCACCCAATGGAAGAGTTGGATAAAGGGGGATAACAATTCAGTGTTTGCAAACCCATTATTTGTTCAGTATACAAATAAGAGTTCGGCAAAAGATCTAAGGTTGCAATCAAACTCACCTGCAATAAATATAGGGGCAGTATTAGGGGCACCTTACAACACTGATAAAAACGGGGTAGGAAGGCCACAGGGTAATGGATATGATGCAGGGGCATATGAATACACTGAGTCATCAGGAGGAGGTGGGGGAGGTACGGATGTAACACCGCCGGAGATGCAGATGGCAGTAATAAGTAATCCAACAACAGTGGAGCTAACATTTTCAGAAAGTATCACTCAGGTAACAGCAGAGAACAAGGCTAATTATAATATAACAGGTGGAATAACAGTGCAGAGTGCAGTATTGATAACCAATAATAAAGTGAGACTTACAACAACAGAACATCAAACCAATACAAATTACACTGTTGTTGCAACTAATCTAACTGATTTAAGTGGAAATGTTATTAACAACTTGAAGAATAATTATAGTTATTTATTACAATATACAGATTCATCTTATCAACCAAACAAAATCCCAGTCAATCGGGTGACTGCCTCTGAAGTAACAGAGATAATACATAATCCAATTAAAACAATCGATGGTAAAGGTTATTATGAGGGTGATCCTGACTCTAGATGGGCTGGATTAGGAATGCCTCAATGGTTGGTATATGATCTGGGTAATTTGTATAAAATTAACCAAATAAAATTATCTTTTTATAATTGGAATAACGGTCGAATTTATCATTTCTCAGTTGAAGCATCTAGGGATTCAATAAATTGGGATATTCTCATAAACAATGCTGAATCCAAGTTGGAAGAATGGACAATCTGTGATTTTGAATCTCTTGAGTACAGATTTGTTAAGGTTATTTTTTTAAGCAATAATCAGAATTCATGGGCTGGGTTATGGGAAGTAGAGATTCTTGGAAAATCAGAATTATCTGATGTTTATGAAATCAATTCACTACCAACGACATTTGAGCTTTTTCAAAATTATCCTAATCCATTCAATCCGATAACTAAAATACAATACACTTTACCTCAAACTTCTAAAGTTGTGCTAAAAGTATATGATATGCTTGGATCTGAAGTAGCTGAAATTGTAAATGAAACTAAATCAGAAGGTAGATATGAAGAAGTGTTTGTAGCTGAAAACCTGGCAAGCGGTATTTATTTCTATTCATTACAAGCCGATAATTTTTACCAAACAAAAAAGATGATTTTGATGAGATAAAATAGAAGTCAATGCTGTATTATAAAATTGCTAACTAATTCACTTTTAAATAATGCTTAAAACTCTTGCCTCTTTTATTATTTAGTTTTGTGTGAATTATTTTAAACTAAATAAATATTTACATAACAAGACAGAGGAATATCATACTAAGGTTTAAGTTTGACATTCAGTTTTTTATTGTGTCATTTCTAAAAATTAATAAATTACTTTTTTGTAATAGGTTACTAGCAGAGTATATTAAGAAGCAAATTATAATTATGTAATTCTAACAATCAGGTGATCTAATTTCAAGATTTATCCACAACATTTCCTATTAATGATGTTGCTACAAAATTTATTTATCTTGAGTTGTTCTTAAATCTTTTCTAATAAATCCTCAACTTATTTAATTAGTTTTTAAACTACTTTTAACTTTATAAATTGATTCTCCTAAAAAAACCAGAATTTTTGAGATTTTATCTTTATGAGTCTCAAATATTCCTAAATCTGTAACATTTGTATTTGAAATGCCCAATTTGAAGTTATATACGCTCGGGTTATTGATAGGATCTATTCCTCCTAAATCATATGTATCGGCACCTAAATCTTTTAACCATTTTATGGTATAATATTGGACTAAATAGGAGGCATTAGTCTTCATTCCAACTTCATTTGTTGCCCGGAAAAGTGATATACCAGTACTACCTAAGCAGCAGAATATCATTCCAGAAACAGGTTCCTGATTTTGATATGCAATTATAATATTGGGTTTAAAGAAATCGTTCGACTGATTAATAAATTCAATAAACGAATCTAGATCAACATTTTCAGTAAATTTTTTTCTTGATAGCATTTCCTTATAAATCTTAATAAAATCATTTGATAATTTTTGATTTGTTCCTCGAATCAACTCAATAGAGTTACGTTCGGCATTATTTAGATGATTTCTCCATTTTGATTTGAACTCTTTACGAATTTGAGCAATGTCTTTTTTCAGATCGAGAATAAGTGTATTATAATATGGTCCTTTAATATTAAAATTACTTTTAATTTCTGTATCGTTGGACAATTCGTTAAATGAATTAGAGTATAAAAAAGGTCTAATTCTTAAAAAGAATTTTTGTCTAATAGCGTATTCATTTTTAATAGCTAAAATTATTTGTTTGAAATCATCTGGCGAGTTGTTCCCATTTTTTTTCTGCCATACCGGACCTTTAAATATATAGGCAATTCCACGATTTAATATTGGTGCAACTCTTAACCTTATTTGAAAAACACTAATTAATTTATCTTTTTTGTATAATGCTATGTGTTTTAAGTTTTTTTCTTTTTGAACAATTTTTGAGTAATTCCAAGCATGATAAAGATTTGAATCACAAAAATTTACTATTAGTGATTGCCATATATTTTCATCCCCTATCTCAATAAACTTATAATTATCCATTTATCTTTTATTGTATTTGTTAAAATTAAAAAACTCTCCTAGTTGTACAATCCATTCTAATGATTTTGAATTACAAAAATCCAGGCTTCCCAAATCTGAAACCTCATTTTTTGTAATACCAGATTTGAATTCATATACTCCGGGATTTTTTTCTCGATCGATTCCTCCAAGGTCATATCGAGTT
Source organism: uncultured Ignavibacteriaceae bacterium (assembly GCA_964499095.1). Taxonomy (GTDB): domain Bacteria; phylum Bacteroidota; class Ignavibacteria; order Ignavibacteriales; family Ignavibacteriaceae; genus IGN3. Next base: position 27,208 of record CAZCJF010000031.1, on the reverse strand, counting down.
ATTCCTTGTGATTTTAGCCACTGTATAGCCTCCCACTGAAGAAGATAGGATGCCTTGTATTTCATTCCCTCATTATTAGTTGCACCTAATAAATATATGCCTGTATTACCAATTGCTGACACAATTAGAGAAGACAATGCAGTTTCATTTTTAAATGCAATAAAAGCTTTTAACTTAAATTTATAATCTTGTTTTAGATTCATTTCCATCATTCTTGCAGGATTAACATATTCTTTAAAGTGTTTTCTTTTTTGTAAATCTTTATATAATTCTAAATAAGTTTGAAATAAGAAATTATCAAAACCAGATTTTACTATCATCTCATTTTTTAGTGCCTGATTTAATCGATTTCTCCATTTTGACGAAAATTTACTCTTAATTATTGATAAATCTTCAGATAGATCCATGACCAAAGTTTTTTCAATATCATGAATTTTAGGGCTGATAGAGAAACCGGATAATAATCTATCACTATAGAATATCTGGTCAGAAAATATGCAAGGTTTAATTCTTAATAAATAATTTCGTTTAATTAAAAATTCATCTATTAAAAGATTTACAATGTTATTAAATGTCTTAATGGAATTTATTGCACCTTTTTTTTGCCAAAGGGGACCTCTGTAAACATAAGCTATGCCTTTATTTAAAAATGGAGCTGTCCTAATTTTTACCAAAGCTAATGATATTAATTCTGACTTTTGAAATATGCAAATGTGGGATAAATTTTTTTGGCGCTGGGCATACCTGGGAAAATTCCACGTTTGATAGATGTTTGCATCTTCAAATTCTAGCAGATAGTTGTTCCACTGCTCACTATCAGTAATAGATTCTATCCGAAACTGATTCTCAGAATTGTTCAACCCGAAGCCCACTTTCTTCAAGAGAAATAATAAACTGAAAGAAAATCATTAACTTAATTTTGATAAGATGAATGATATCGTAAATCTTCTTAATTATATAGTTATTAGAGATTTCAAATGAGCCAAAATCAGAAACCTCCTTATCACTAATACCAACTTTAAACTTAAATACCCCGGGATTATTTATTGGGTCAATCCCTCCCAAATCATACCTTTTGATCCCTTTAGATTTAAGCCACTTTATCATTTCCCATTGTAACAAATATGCTGATTTAATTTTCATCCCCATTTCATTTGTTGCCCCCAGTAGATAAATGCCGGTATCACCCATTGCACTTCCTACCAATGCCGAAACAGGATTATTATCCTTAAATGCTATAAAAATCTGTAATTTAAACTTATTAGCTAATCTATCATTCATATCGCCTATTTTGCGAATATCTACATATTCTTTGAATTTTTTTCTCTGAATCATTTGCGTGTAAAGATTGATAAAAAAATCATAAAGTTCTCGATTGTTTCCAGATACCACTTCAATTCCATTTTTTTCAGCCTGATTTAAGCAGTTTCTCCATTTTTGTTTAAAGTTTTTTCTTATCACTTCAAGGTCTTCATCTAAATTTAATACAAGAGTTCTATATATTTTATTATCAGAGCCTGGGTCAAGATATAGGTCTTGGTCAACTTCAATTTTAACAAAATTATCGTTAAAAATACTTGGTCTTAATTTTAAGAGATATTTATTTTTCTCAACGTAATGCAATCTTAATGCTTCTAATAGTCTTTGAAAATCATTCATACTCACCTGGCATCCATATTTTCTCCATAGTGGTCCTCTGTAAATATAAGCTACTCCTCTCTTCAAAACAGGAATAGACTTAATTCTTACTAAAGCAATTGCCAACAAATTTTCACGCTCATAGATTGCCACGTGCTCGATAATTTTTTCTGATTGAACTATTTCAGCGTAACTCCAAGTTTGATAAATATTTGCATCAATAAAATTATCTAATAAGTCATTCCACTTATCCTTATCAGCAACTGTTTTGATTATTAAATTTTCATATTTGTATTCCATAACATTCTCGAGATTCAAATGATAATTAAATTTTATAACTATTTAGATTTTTGTTTTAGTTTATACTTGTCGAGGAAACTTACTAGGCCCCTCAAAAGTCTCACATTGCAGGCATCAAAAATACCTGCTTCCTCTATTTCGAACTTTGAAATGCCGGATTTCCAAGTATATCCGCCGGGATTTTTAAGCTTATTTATACCCCCTAAATCGTAGTAATCACAATTTATTGATTTTAGCCACTTAATTGCTTCCCACTGCAGAAGATAACCGGCTTTTGATTTCAAACCAAACTCATTTGAACCACCACTTATCGCAATTCCACTATTACCTATTGCGCTTAGAATTAATGACGCAGCTGGAATAGAGTCATAAAAAGCTATAAAAATTTTAAATTTAAATCTTTCCTCTAAATTATCTTGAAGATATTTTAATCTGTCAACATTCACATATTCATTAAACTTTTTCCTATCATGCATCTGATGATAAGTTTGAAGAAAAGTCATAAATAACTTATCATCCATACCACTTTGTATGTTTATGTTGTTTTTTAGTGATTTATGTAATTCTTGTCTCCAGGTTCTTCTAAATGAACTCTCGATTTCTTCTAAACCGGGTGAAAGTGATAATTTTAGAGATTGATAAGGATTTATAGTACTGTTTTTAATAAAATTCAAATTATCAAAATTAAATTTTGGTTCATTTTCTCCGATGAATAAAAATGGTCTTATTCTTAGAAAAAATTTTCTTTTTAACGTATACTCTTCATATAATGCACTAAATATAGTTCTTAATTTTTCTAATGAATTCTCTTTATTTTTTATTTGCCATATTGGTCCTCTGAATATATAGGCTATACCGCTATAAGGTAATGGAAAAAATTTTAGTCTAACAAGTGCAAGGCCAAGTAATTCATCACCATTATAAATAGCTAAATGTTGAAAATTATTTTCTGATAGTGCAGCTTTGGGAAAATTCCAAGTTTGATAGATATTGGCATCCAGAAAATTTTCAAAGTGTTGGTTCCACGTATCTTTGTCCGTTATCTCAATAAGAAAAAGATTATTTTTTAAATACATATGACCTTTTAAGTTATGCAATCAGATAAGTAAAGAAAAAACTTAATTTAACTTTATGATTTTTTTTAATCTTATATACCCAGAGAGCCAATTATAACCACCCAATATCTTAACTAAAAATTCAATCTTTGAATCAGAACAATTAACAGGAACTCTGCCTCTTAAATGAAAGTCTTTATTTTTTGAAATTCTTGAGAAACTAGGCAAGGTATTAAAAATAAATTTATATCCAGACTCATGTGCTAAATTAATTAATTTCATATCATAAGCTCCATAGGGGAAACTAAAAGAGTCAATATTCTCTTTAATCAATAAGTTTAGTGCTTGTCTTGACTCAACAAGTTCACTTAGCTGTCGTTCAGGAGAGATTAAGAGAAAATTTGGATGTGTGACTGAGTGAGATCCAACTCTAACTAAATTCTTATCTAATTCTAAAATTTGATCTTTATTAAGAACAATTTCTTTTGGGTCATATTTCTCTCCACGAATTTCCCAACCAGGGGCCTTTCCTATGTAACCTGTTGGAAAAAAAATTGTTATTGGGATAGAAAACGACTTTATAATCGGGAGTACATTTTTCAAAATACTTATAAACCCATCATCAAATGTAATTGCGAATACCCTCTTCGATTTTATTGATGTATTAAAATCGGCATGTACAACCTTACCCAATTTTAGCAATTTTTCTAATTGCCATCTAAACTTCTCGACATCCTCTTCACCTACAGAATGATAGTATAATACTAAAATTTTATCGCTTTTGTTTATGAAAAAAATATTTTTAATAAACTCATGTAATTGTACAATAACTAAGAAAAAGATACTGAGTAAAAGTTTAATAAATTTCATAAAGTAATCAGACTGTTTAAGAAAGACCGAAGATTTTTTTAATGCGAATTATTTGTTCTTGCTTAATGTAATTTAAGGTCTGGTCATCTAGAATCAATTTTTCTTTTTTTAATTTACAGGACCAATAACCAGCTATTTGAGATAAACTTCCTAATAAAAATGGATTATCAGTAATCCTACTTAAGCTCTTTAAAAACTGAGCCAAGGTAATTAACCCTCTATGATAATCTCTTTTACCTAAATGGTAATTTATTTGTAGAATATTCTCTCCAACGCTGCCAGTTTTTCTATGATGTAGAACAATAATTGATTCAAATGTTTGTATTTCCCATCCTTTCATTCTTGCAATTGTACAAGCAATTGTATCCTCTCCACCCCATTTTAATGGTAAAAAACCCCCTACATCATTAAAACATAATTTTCTAAAAAGTTGTACGGCACCTCTTACAATATAAGGGCTGAATGGAATTTTAATCCGTTTATTTTCAAAAACATCATAGAAACCTCCCCCAGCAATACCAAGCCTTTCGTTTTGATCAAATTCGTATAAAATTGATTCATAATAATTTGGTTGAAATGTAATATCCGCATCTAAAATACCAATAAAATCAAATTCAATATCTTTTACGAGATTATAAGCCTTTTGTATTGCAAAAACCTTGGAAGCAAAATCTCTTCTTTGCTCCCCTTCAAGCTTTATCAACTGGATAAAAGAATCTTTGCTAGAATATTTTGATATTATTTCATCAGTGCGATCATTTGAGTGATCACTGACTATTATCCATTTTAATGGTTTAATCGTTTGATCAAGTACAGATTTTATAGTAGCCTCTATAAATTTTTCCTCATTTCGAGCAGAGGTAATAAGTATATATTTATTTTTCATTAATAATCCTTTCTAACAATTTTTCACCCCTGATTCTTAATAACATAATCTTTTCTTACAGAAAATTCTGATACTTTTAATGCTACAACCCAAGAGACCCAAAAAAATAAGTCACCACCATTGCCAATGTAACCAGTTAAAAATGATTCTGTAAAATTGGCCGTAAATACCATGATTGATGTCGAAACGAAATATGCCTTATAGTTAATAAAATCAGGTAGTCGTTTCCTAGCATTTTTAACAAGCGGGTAAGTAGTTAAAGATAACCAGAGTAACAAGCCTAATAAGCCAGTTCCACTTAAAATAGATAAATATCCGTTATGTAAAGGTTGTTGAGCTGTAGCTAATGAAAAAGTACCCTGCATACTTCTCATTGTTAAAATTTTTGATTCAACCATATATCCCCATCCTAATAAAGGTTTTTGTGTGAATCTGTATAATGCCCCTTGCCAAAGTACTTCTCTTCCAGTAACGGTAAATACTGTTCCCTCTTCGCCACGCTCAAGGTTTTCAGGGGTATAAATGAAAAAAATAACAATGACTAATAAACTAACTATCCCTGCCACCGAAACAAGTTTAACAATTTTTCTTTTAATCAATAAAAAAACACTTATACCTAAAAGTGAACTAATTAATGTTGTTCTAGAACCGGTTAACAAGTGCAAAACAAATGCTAGGAAGATAAAAGTAATAATTAATCGCTTATTACTTCTATCGGTATTGTAAAATTTCCAAAGAAGAATTGGGTATGATAACATAAAATAAGCGCCAGTGATATTTGGCTCTGATAGTAAACCTATAAATCTTGGGGTTCTCCACCACCAAGATCTGGCTGGAACGGCTAATGACATCAGAGATAATACTATGAATACAATGGCAGCATAATAAAGTACATTCATAATTGCTTCTAGCTTGTCTTCATTTTCTATCCATTTATCTAGTCCTAATACAAAAAGAAAAACTCCAAATAAAAAAATTGATCTTATTGTTGTATACTTAGTATCAACAGTATAAATGATTGAAGAAAATGCGAGAATAACAAATAATATGAAAAACAGATAACCAAAGGCAATTTTTCCTTTATGTAAATACCATTTTCTAAAAAAAGTTATGATACCGATCATAGCACAATAAATTATAATAGCCCCTCTAATGTAACCCTCAAATCCAGTTTCAAGCTCCTCATTTAACCATCTCTCTTCATTCTTAAAGAAAAGTGATGTAATAACAGGAGTTAATAAGAGCAAAAAAACAGTCCACCTTATATCATTAAAACCCAACACAAAAAAAACGATCATTGTGATTACCGAAATTGCTAAAATATAGTATAACGCTAAGCCTTCTAATTGCATTATAAATACTTTGGTTTTGATTGGGTGAATTTTTTTATAAAATTTTTAAATAGTGATAACTCACTATCAGTAAAAAAATTGAATTTTGATAAAATAGAAAAGGTAACTATAAGCAAGGACGATATGATAAAATAAAATAAAAATCCTGATAAGTTGACATAAAAAATAACAAGGTTAAAGAAGATATAAATAAATAAAAGTATCACGATTCTAATTGTCTCAAGTTTAATTGGAAAATATTTTTCTCCAAAAACATAAAGGATTATCATAATTAATAACCAATAAAAATTGATTACCGTGATTGCGGCATAAATTCCCCAAAGTTTAATTGTATAATAACCAAGAAAGATAGAAGTAATTGTAGTCAGACTTACAACGGACCCTGTTATACTTGTTTTCCCATTGATATGAATAAGAGATTGTGAAATGCTGTTTATACCTCTAAAGAGATAAATAGGCAAGATGAAGAAAATTAAGGTATAAGCGTCAGAATATTCTACTGGTGCAATTAAAAATATAAAATATTTGAATATCATCAACAATAAAATTGCAAATAAAACAAAGATGAGAACCAGATATGTAAAAATTTTTGAAATATTACCTGCTAGATTTTGGTTATCCAATTGTGAATAAATGAAAGGTTCATATGATAATTGAAATGGAGTAATTAATAAGACTAGCAATATTGAAGCAATCTTTGAAGCTAAGGCATAAATTCCTGAATCATTTAAACTGAGATGATATCCAATAAAATATAATATAGAAGCATCAAGAAGTACGTCGCCACCTCTTGCAAATATTAGAGGAAACCCGAATGCGACAGACTGTTTAACTATCTTAAATGAATATCCAAGTTTAGTATTTAAAGTAATTGAAAAAAATAAAAAGAATAAAAATAACCCATAAGACAATATTTGTGCGCTTAATATCCCAATTAAACCCCAATTTAGTTTTATCACAAAAACCACAGTAAGTATAAGATACAAAAATGTTAGAGCGATGCTTGAAAATATAAAAAATCTTGCCCGGTTAACTGCTCTGAAATACGTCAAAAGATTAAGACTATAGCATTGAAAAACAGAACTCAGAACAACTAATGAAGCATAAAGCGTACTTTCTTTTAGTGCAAAAGAATAAGAGAGTATTAAATCTAATGCATACAGACCAATAATTGAGGTGATAAAACCGCTAATAATATTAATAAATATAATACTACCCAGTAAAACGCCAATAGTATTTGATTTTAAGTATGAATCAGAAAATCTAATTAGTGTAGGCATCATTCCGAAATCTATGACCATTATTAATATTTGTGATGTTATTAACAGAGTAGATAGCAAACCATATTCTGATATTGACAGATAATGAGTATATATAGGTATAAGCAAAAATGTACTTGCTCTTATAACGATATTTCCTATAGAGTAGATGAAAGTATTTTTGGCGAAAACCTTTAAACTCATTTTTGTACTTATAAAAATTTGTAGACTATAGGGTTAATTTTAAATATTAAGCTTGACAATTATCCCTCTTCTAAATTTGTTTTATACTCAAATAACACTAAGATATTTTTTTGTAAATAGTTTTTCCCATTCTGGCAGCTTTAATTAACTCATCGGTAACAGATTTAGCATCAGTAAGAAAGAAAGGAATGCCCTTGTATCTCCAGGTCTTAATTCTAATATTTTTTAGAATTTTTCTAAGCGCTAACGCATCAATACGATATTCCTTTTTGCGAACTAAAAATTGATACACAAAACTTGACCCATTTGGAAGTTTACAAGTAATTGGAATACTTTTTTGATAATTAAATTTAATTGGAAATTCATCTTTAAGAATCTCTTCTGCTGTGTGAGCCTGTGTTAGGACTCTATAATATTTGGTCCCAATTCCAAGAATTTTAGTATTAAACTGAGCCATATAACCAAAAGGTGTTAATTCACCATAAGGATTATTGGAAAGATGATGAGTGCTTATTATTTTTTCTGCCAACGGCCCATAAGCAGAAATACTATGTGTAGGATGTATACTTCGCAAGACTCCTGGATATCTTCTGAAAATTTCACTAAACAATCCCATCTGTGAGTAAGTTGATGTAAGATTAAAAACAGGATATTTTTCATAATAATATGCAGCACTTTGCATATCGTTTCCACCCCCTTTGCCTAAAAAGAACGCAGGCATTGCAATTGTAATATTATTAAATTTACTGAATTCAATCAATTTGACAATAAATGAGTGAATATTACCTTTGTACATAGGGATTATATTATCATATGAGCTATGTATCATTAAAATATCGAAATCTCTACCAATGACATTCTCTATGTGATTAAATAAATTTTCATCATCAGTCGTACCAAAAACGAACAAAAACAGGAAATCAAATTTCCTTCTCAAACCATACAAGAGTTTTTTTAATTTATTTCGTGTCTCTTGAGAAAGGAAACTACGTAAAAGATTATAAATAAAAATTTGCATAGCTAAATTATATTTCTGATAAATTCAACTACTTACTTACATAATCGGAAAGTAATTTTTTGTAAGCTGCTAATAAATTTTGGGAGACTATTTCCCAAGCTAATTCTTTTTTTACTCTCTCTCTACCAAATATACTCATGCTATGTCTTAACTCCTGATTGTCCATTAGTGTGACAATTTTTTCAGCATATTCCTTTGTATCATTGGGGGTTGCATAAATTGCAGCTTGTTGTGCGGAGAATCTAGTTTCCTTTAAATCAAAACTAACAATTGGTTTCCCAATACTCATATATTCCATTATCTTAATCCATGTTGAATAATCATTGAGAGGGTTAGATGGATTTGGATCGAGACAAATATCTGCAGAAGACAAATATTTAAGTAATTCTTCGAAAGGTATATGACCTGTAAATTTAACAAATTCATCCAATTTAAGCTCTGTTTTAAGATTTATTAAATCCGGGACAGCATCTCCTTTACCAATAATAACACAATAAAAATCTTTTCTATTATATTCAGTTACTAGATGTTTTAATGAATGGAGAAGATAGTCCACCCCATCTTGAGGTCCCATTTCACCAATATAAACAAAAATAAATTTTCCGCTACTTTTTAATTTTTCATCCGGCGAAATCTCTTTAAATTTGTTTAAATCCGGTCCATTCCGTACAATAAATATGTCCTCAGGTTTTTTTCCTCCTCTTTTAATATCAATTGATTTATAAGATTCATTAGTTGCAATAACTAAATTTGCAGATTTCAAGCAAAGCTTTTCTTCAAGTAGAAGAATTTTATGAATTAAGCCACCATTGGTTTTATATCTTGATAAGAAAAGTTCAGGTGACAAGTCGTGATGATCAAAAATAAATTTTTTGCCTATGATTCGATAAAAAAGACCAATAATAAAAAGAGTATTGGGGGGATTGTGTATATGCACAACATCTAATCCAAACTTTAAGAACACGTATAATGAATATATAAACGCAGCTATAGTATAATAGAAATATTCAATTATATAGCCCAATTTCGTGGCAATTTTATAAATTAAAGACAGAGCTTTTGATTTTGACTCAATGGTTTTATCAAATACTTTAAACCAGGTGACCCTGTATACCTTTATCCCATTTACCGTCTCAGTATTTGATTGATTTGGATATTTTTTTGCAATTACTCTTACTTGATAACCTGAATTATTTAAACAGGTCGCTTCGTTTCTAACCCTTGTATCCTGTGGATAAGGGTTTTCAACGATCATTAAAATTTTACCAGCAAATTCCTTCATAATTTAATTTTGGCTCTTCCTCTTTAGTGAATAATTTAACAAGGTCAAAGATGTGCGGATTATTTGAAACTTTAGTTAAAGCATCCTTATAATTTTTGTCAGCTTTCCCGATTAGTATAACTTCTGAATCTTCGATAACTTTTTTCAAAGACGTTTCTATTAAGGATGATATATGGGGGATAGTTGTTTCTATATACTTTTTATTGGATCCAAATATTTTAGCCATTGAGACTTCTTGATCAAATATTTTAATACTAAATCCTTTACCAATAAGTTTTTCAATTAGTTCAACTATTGGGCTTTCTCTAAGATCATCAGTTCCGGCTTTAAAACTTAACCCTAGGACACCAATCCTTTTTTTCCCTAATCTTGATATTAAATTAAATGCATTTTCGATTTGATATTTATTGCTTAACATTAAAGAATTTAATAACGGTAAATCTAAATCAAGTTCTTTAGATTTATAAGTGATAGCTCTGAGATCTTTCGGTAAACAGGAACCACCGAAAGCAAAACCGGGCTTTAAATAATAGCTAGATATATTAAGCTTTGTATCTTTAATAAAAATATTCATAACGTCATGACTATCGATATTGAATTTTTTACAAAGTATTCCTATCTCATTTGCAAATGTAACTTTTACTGCATGAAAACTGTTGCAGGAATATTTTAACATCTCAGCAACTTTTATATTTGTTCTATAAATAGGAGCAGGAAGATTTTTGTAAATTGCTTCAATAATGTCTCCACTTCTCTTATCATATTCACCTATAACTGTGAATGGTGGATTATAATAATCATTTATTGATGTCCCCTCTCTCATAAATTCAGGATTCATACAAACACCAAAATCTTTTCCTACTTTCTTTTCTGAGTATTGTTCTAAGATAGGAATTAATACCTCTTCTATTGTTCCCGGCAGAACTGTACTTCTGTTAACTACCACATGATATGAGCCCAAGGTTTTCAAGTAAATTCCAATTTGCTTTGCAACCTCTCTTAAATACTTAAGGTCTAGACTGCCATTCTCATTACTAGGAGTACCTACACAAATAATTGATACATCTGCACTAGGGATATCTTTGCCGGCTGAAGCATAGAGATTTCCGGTTTTTGTAGTTTGATAAATAAGCTCATTTAATCCTTCTTCAACTATAGGACTTTTGCCAGAATTTATTATTGAAACTTTCGTAGAATCAACATCGAAGCCATTGACTATATGACTATCTTTAGCTAAGCAAGCAGCTGAAACGCAACCTACATAACCTAGCCCAAAAATGTTTATTTTCATGTTCGTCCCGATTTTTTTTAAAAATAATATTTAAAGATTATCCGATCAGTTTTGATTGATTTGAGATAACAGATCTTGAAATTACTTAATGGTTTTGGAGAAACTTTTAGAACCCGCTACTAAAGATTTAAATTTAGATGGATTTTTTTCTTGTTTGCCACTATATCCATAGCCATAACCGTATCTGTATCTGTAATAGTAAGAATTTTCAATTTCCGCCGCATTAGCAACGATTCCAATTACTCTCACTTTCGTTTGTTTAAGTTCTTGAATACCCCATCTTACCGTTTCAATTAAAGAATGTTTTGGCTTTACAACTAGTATTACATCCTTAATAAAACTAGCCATAACCAATGGATCGACAACTCTTGTTACTGGAGGTGTATCAAAAATTATAATGTCGTAATTTGAATTTATCAGATGGTTAAATAATAATTTCATTCTTGAAGAATTTAGCAAAGTTCCAGAATCTTCTCTTATTCCACCAGCAGGAAGTATATCAATGTTTTTTGAAGCCCTTGAATAAATTTTAGGGTTAGTATCTTTAGTTAGATAATCGATTAATCCGGGCTCACTAACAGAAAGACCAAACATCTTCGATAAATCTGCTTTACGTAAATCACAGTCTACCAATAAAACCTTTTTACCATCCTGTGCTAATGAAACGGCCAAATTTCCGGTGACAGAAGTTTTGCCAGAATCTTCTTCACAGCTAGTAATCATTATCACTTTCGATTCGGGATTTAATCTATGCAAAAGTTTAGTTCTGAATAGTCTATAGGTTTCGATGAGCCCTGTGTCTTGAGTAATTAAAGTTGCTATTTTATGATCCTTACTTAATTGTAATATCTTAGTAGTTTCTTTATTATACTTTGGAATGATGGAGAGTATTGGCGTTTGAAATTCACTTTCTAGTTCGTCAAGATTTATATATCTACTCATTCGGTATTCTACAAGAAATATTCCAATCAATCCAACCAAGCTACCTAAAATAATGCTTACGATAAGATTTAATGTTTTATTTGGAAAAAATGGTTTGATTGGTGGTTTAGCTGCATCAACAACCGTTATATCCTGCATTTTTGATAATTCAGCTACCCTCATTGCCTCCCTCTGGTCCAAAAGAATGGTAAAAATTCTTTCATATGTCCCCCTTTGTCTTAAGAGTTGCGCTAGTTTATTTTCCTGCGAAGGGAGACTTCTCATCTTAACTTCATACTTTGACATCAAATCGTTAATCTTTAAGAGCTTCTTTTCTAGCGTATTGATCATGATTTTGTAAGCTGTTATCGTATTTTCATTAAAACTAGCTAATTTTGACTTAGTTAGCTCAATCTGTTGATCTAAAGCGATTACATCTGGATGGTTCTCTGTACGCTTTTGTAGTAATTCAAGTCGTTGTAATTCAAGATCCGCTAGTTGTCTCATTAATTGAGAAAAAGGAGAATTTGCATCCATACTTCCTTGCGGATTAAGGTAATTTTGATCAAAATATCCAGTCTGCTTTAGTTCTTTTTCCAAATCAGCAGCTCTATTCTTGAGATCAGATAGTTGAAGATCAGTATTGTATTTTTCGGCCTCCAAATTGCTTAAAAAGCTCATGAGTTCTTGAGAACTTGCATCAATAGACATAATTTGTCCAGTTGCCTTAAAGCTACTTAATTCAGCCTCTGAGGTCTTTAATTTTTCCTGAACTTCATTCAACTGTTTGTCAACAAAATCAAAGGAGTATCTAATTGTTTCTTTTTTTTGAGATAATCTAGATTCTCTATACTTGTCAACAATTGTATTTGTTATTAAAGCAGCAGAAAAAGCAGATGGGGCAATGTAGGATACACTAAAGATGTCGGTTTTCCCCTCCCTACTAACGGTTGTATTTTTATTTACATTAACTATAGTTTGTGGAATATCTTGGAATTTGAAATATATCCTTGAGCCAAGTGGTGCCTCTTCCCAACTTAATAGAACTTTGAAGTTACGCGTTTCTAGTACGTAATAAGAATTGTTTGAAGATGATTTGATCGAATCAGAATTACTTAAAGAATCTATTTTAGATTTAACCAATAATCTATCATCTTTTGCATCAAACAGATTAAATTCATTTTCAGAAGATTTGCTTATATAATAGGACCCATCGCTGGAAATAGTTGTATCACTAATAAATACTTCGAAGTGTCTTGGAATAATAAATTTTCTTTCAGTCTTTTTGATAAAAGACTCATCTTTCATGTCAATATAATTTAGGTTTATCTTATAAGACTCAGAATTTCCCCAATTAATTTTATCAATTAAACAAAATAAATCTAATTCATCTACAACTTTTGATAAAACGCTATATGTAGTTACTAATTGAATTTCTGTTTCAATTTCATCCAATGACTGGAGGTTTAATAAATTAGATAAATTTGGTCCACTAATTCTTCCTTCCTCGGCTGTTCTTTCCTTTTTCAAAATTGCAACAGCATCATACTTTGGCTGAGTAATAAAACTATATATTAAAGCGGTAGCTATAAAAAAGATTAAACTTATAACTAAGATTTTTTTGTTTCTTAAAATTATTTGGACTATTTCCAATAGAGTTTTTTCTCTTTTATGAGGAGCTGCCCCATTTCCACCATAACCTGAATTCTTAAATTGACTTGTCATAAAATCTTAATATCCTGAATGAATTTTATCTTAATAACAAACTTAAAAGAGTAGCAATTACTGCAATACCAGAAAGAATTAATCCATATTGACCAGCATCTGCCCAAAAACTTCGTGGTATAAAAATTCGATCACCGGATTGTAATCCTAAATCTGCAGCTGTGTTTCCTTTTTCAATAACTTCCGATTTGCTAAGCTCAATTTCTTGTCCTCCTCGAATAATAATAATATCATCAGTTGCAGCTGCACCGGTTACTCCGCCTGCAAGAGCTAAAATACCGCTCATTTTTTCTATATCAGTAACATAATAGTAACCTGGCGTTCTTACTTCACCTAGAATATTAATTCTGAGAAGAGGTTGTATAGTAAGGGCTGGATCCTTATACAAATCTGAATATTTTTTAAATATCGTATTCTTAATCTCCTTGTAATCAATATTTGTGGTTTTAACTAATCCAATGAATGGTAATTGTAAGTTACCGTCTTGTTGAATAAAGTAATCACCAGTTATTTGGTCTGTAATGTTTAAAAAGGTAATCCTAACACCATCCCCAGGATTCAATTGCTGAGCTTCAGTAAAATAATTACTTATTGCAAAGAAAATTATTAATATTTTGAAAATTCTATTCATTTTAGTCCCAAATAAGGATTAATACCAGTTTTAATTCAAAGAATCGTTTATGTAACTCAAAGCCTGTGCCGATAAAATAAATAAAATGTTATAGATTTATTAGGTAATAAAAATTATATGCTTTAATATGGTTAAAAATGATTCATTTACAAATATAGTGAGACATAAAATATTATATAATATATATATTCGAATATTAAATAATCCCTAATTATCAAAGAACGATTGAATTTTCTAGCATTATTATTGTATGTTTCAATACATTCAATGCGAAAAAGTAGTATTTAATAAATATAGCATTTAGTTTCTCAACAAAATTACAAAACTATTACCGGAGATAAAATGAAAGTACCATTTCTTGATCTTAAAATTCAATATCAATCATTTAAAAATGAAATTGATTCTGCTATACAAAGGGTTTTAGATAATACAGCATTTATTCTTGGTCCTGCAGTGGAGAATTTTGAAAAGGATTTTGCCAATGCACAGGATGTAAAATATTGTCTGGGCACAAGTTCAGGAACAGATGCCAATCATTTGGTATTATGGGGATTAGGAATAAGACCAGGAGATGAGATCATAATTCCTGCAAACACCTTTATTGCAACTGCCTGGGGTGCAACATTATGTGGAGCAAAACCAGTATTTGTTGATTGCCATTCTGAAAGTTATAACATAGATCCGGAGAAAGTTGAAGCAGCAATTACAAACAAGACTAAGGCTATAGTTGCTGTTCATCTTTATGGTCAAAGTGCAGATCTTGATCCATTGAAGGAGATTGCTAAAAAGCATAATCTGATTCTTGTGGAAGATGCAGCCCAGGCTCATTTAGCTGAATATAAAGGCAAAAAAATTGGCGGCCTTACTGATGCCGCTTCATTTAGTTTTTACCCGGGCAAAAACCTTGGTGCTTTTGGAGAGGGTGGTGCAGTTACTACAAATGATGAATCTCTAATTAAACTTGTTAAGAAATTGAGAGAACATGGACAGTCACAGAAATATTATCACGATACGTTTGGACACAACTATAGAATGGAGGGAATTCAGGGTGCTGTCCTAGGTGTAAAATTAAAACATTTGAATAACTGGACAGATGGGAGAAGAAGAGTGGCATCAAAATATTACGATGGACTAAAAAACCTTGAACAAATAATATTACCTAAGGAAATGTCTTATGCCAAACACGTTTATCATTTGTTCGTAGTTCAAATAAATACGGGCAGTTTGGAAGAAAGTACGATGACAAGAGATAAATTGAAAGATTATTTAACTGAAAAAGAAATAGGAGTTGGTCTTCATTATCCCGTTCCGCTCCATTTGCAGAAATGTTTTAGTGATTTAGGATATAAAAACGGAGACTTTCCGGTTACTGAAAGATTAGCTTCTACAGGGTTATCTCTGCCGATGTTTCCTGAGTTAAGCGATGAGCAAGTACAGTATGTTATAGAAAATATTGTAAACTTTTTCTCAAAGAAATAATTATGTCAATTTTCAAAACAAACTTTAGGTAAAGTTTTTAAGTTTCTTTGTTTGCAGGTCTTAAGAGAGATTTTTGTCTCAAAACTCGATTTTGATTTTTAATTTCTCATTTTGATATTTCAAAATTACTAAAGAACGGAATATTATTAGCTGCGGGATTTGTTTTAATGGCATAATTATAGAAGTCATACGCCTGCTTAAACTATTAAATTGATAAATATGAAGAAAAATTTTACGTATAAATACTTTTTTGGAGCTGCAGATTTTGTAATTCTGCTTTTTTCATTTTTAATATCTGTTTATGTACTGAGACAAGATACAAGTGCAGGATTTATTGATTTCTTTTGGAGTCTTACCGATATAGTAGCCCTACTGGTTCTCGCATCGTTAATGATACTTTTCATATTTCAGTATAACGGATTATACCGTTTAGATATTATCTTAAACAGAACAAATCATTTTGTTCATCTTTTAAAAGCTATCTATTACAGTTCACTTCAAATTATTCTAATTTCTTTCGTGATCGATACCAAGCTTTTACTTGATTCTCGTTTACTGATTTTATTTTTTTTCTTTGTATCAATAGGCTTGTTTTTTGTAATCAGACTTGAATTACTACGACAAGTATTTGTTAGTTTAAGTAACAGCAGCTTTAAAAGAGATGTTATTATAGTAGGAAACGGAAAGTCAGGTAAATTACTTGCCGCTAAACTTATTTACGAGAATCCAATTGGTCTTAATATACATGGGTTTGTAGATGAAGAAAGACATATTGGAGATTTTGTTGTTGCCGGCAAAAAAGTTTTAGGAAATTATGAGGATCTACCGGAGTTAATTAAAAAGCACAAAGTAACCGAATTAATTATTGCTGTTGAAAATGAGTCTTATGATAAATTCTTTGAAGTGCTTGATTTTTGTAAACAATTGGATGTACCTATCAGGATAACATCAAATCTACTGGAAGTAATTAATCAAAGGCTTGCAATTGAAAAATACAGCGATATACCAGTTGTTAATGTTGCGCCGCAATACAATGATAGATTTACTCTAACACTTAAGAGAATATTTGATATTGTAATATCAATTTTTGCACTGATATTATTATCACCCCTAATGATTTTTATCGCTGCTATGGTAAAATTGTCTTCGCCGGGACCTGTTTTATTCAAGCAAACAAGGATTGGAAAACACGGAGTACCGTTTCAATTTTATAAATTTAGGTCAATGAAACAGCTTAGTGGTGAAGATGAAGAACGAAAAAAGATGATGATTGAATTTATGAAAAAGGGTGTTAGCGGGCCTGATGATACAAAAATAATTAATGAAAGCAGAGTTACCTGGATAGGTAAAATTATACGCAAAACTTCGTTGGATGAACTTCCACAATTATTCAATGTTATCCGCGGTGAAATGAGTCTTGTTGGCCCAAGACCATGTTTACCATATGAATATGAAAATTACGACGAATGGCAAAAAAGAAGACTTGCAGTTACTCCTGGATGTACCGGTGTTTGGCAAGTATGGGGAAGAAGTATGGTAAATTTTCAGGAAAGTGTTGTACTGGATATGTACTATGTTAATAATATGTCACCCTGGTTAGATCTGCAACTTATTATTCAGACAATACCCGTTATGATTTTTTCTCGCGGTGCAAAATAAATAATAATATCTTAAAGGAATTAATATGAAAGTTGGGATAATTGGCTTGGGATATTGGGGACCAAATTTAGTTAGAAATTTCTTAGCACATCCTGATGTAAAAAAAGTTTATGCCTGCGATATGCGTGAAGATAGATTGCAAGCTATCTCTCATAAGTTCCCGAGTGTTGTTCTTTCAAAGGACTGTGAAGAAACAATCTGTGGTGATAGTGATTTAATTGTCATTGCAACTCCGGTAGCAACCCACTATCCAATTGCTAAAAAAGCTCTGGAAAACAACAAGAATATATGGGTTGAAAAACCATTTACTGCATCAGTTACAGAAGCTGAAGAATTAATTGAATTAGCTGAAAAAAGAAATCTTAAAATTTTTGTTGATCATACATTCATTTATAACGGTGCTGTTATAAAAATGAAAGAGTTAATTGACAAACAGGAACTGGGGCAGATTCTTTACTTTGATTCTGAAAGAATAAATCTTGGACTTTTTCAGAAAGATGTTAATGTAGTATGGGATCTTGCACCTCACGATCTTTCAATTATGCACTATCTTATTCCGAAAAAAGCAAAAGCTATTTCCTCAAACGGTATTGCAAACTTTAATGGTAAAGAAAATATCGCTCATATCAGCATTTACTTTGAAGATAATTGTTTCGCTCATTTTCATGTAAACTGGGTAAGCCCTGTTAAAATAAGAAGAATGATTGTTGGTGGGGATAAGAAGATGCTTGTTTATGATGATATGGAAAATTTTGAGAAGATTAAAGTTTATGACAGTGGAATTGAAATCAAGTCCACTGAAAAAATTCATGAAGCACTCGTTCAATATCGGATAGGGGATATGTACTCTCCCAAAGTTAATCAGACAGAAGCTTTAGCTCTTGGAGCAAAAGAATGTATTGATGCAATTAAACAGAACAGACAACCTTTAACAAGTGGCTACGATGGATTACAGGTAGTTAAACTTCTTGAGGCAAGTGATAAATCTTTGAAAGCTATGGGACAAATAATCGAAATTGATGAGCTTGTTCATTTTTAAAATCTAATTGAGGAAAAATTGGAAAAGAAAAATCTTAATAATGTTAAACTTGGGGAAAATGTTAAAATATTTGATTTTGTTAATTTATATGGATGTACCATCGGGGATAATACGAAGGTTGGAACATTTGTAGAAATTCAGAAGAATGCTTTTATAGGCAAAAACTGTAAAATTTCATCCCACACTTTCATCTGTGAAGGTGTTCATATTGGCGACAATGTTTTCGTTGGTCATAATGTTACTTTCATTAACGATAAACATCCACGTGCTGCAAATCCTGATGGCACAATGCAGACGGAAGCTGACTGGAAAGTTGTTGAGACTTTCGTAAAAAATGGTGCTTCAATTGGTTCTTCATCCACAATCTTATGTGGCGTTACTATCGGAGAAAATGCAATTGTTGGAGCCGGGGCTGTAGTTACCAAAGATGTTCCTGATAATACAATTGTTGCTGGTGTTCCGGCAAAAGTTATTAAAAGAATTTAGGTAAAGCGGTAGTATTATATTTTACCTTAAGACAAGTACAATCACAGATATAATTAAAGAAATAAAGTAAACAAAACTTAAGCGGGATTTTACTTTTCGCATTCGAATATTATTCAAACCTGATTCAATTCTGTTTTCTGATTCTGATTGATAATCATTAAATCTAATATAACTGGTTTGAGCTGCCGAATTCTTCATATAAAACCTGAATAAGTTTTATACTTTTTTACAACAATCATACCTTTCAATTAAGCTTAAAATTTTAATTATTTTATTATTTGGATGAGGGAAGAGGAAGAAATAACAAGTAATTTCTTCCTCTGAATTACTAAAGGAAAGGAGACTAATCTTCTCTGATTATTAAAATTCTTCTATTAGAACTTCGTCCTTCTGCTGTGTTGTTATTCCCAACAGGGAAAGAATCTCCCAAACCATAAAGAGTTAATTGATTTGCCGGAATTCCCCGAGAGATCAAATACTGCATAACTGAATTTGCACGGTCAAAGGATAATTTTTTGATTATGGATTCGACACCCTGACTATCCATATGTCCCTCAATTCTCCATTTGCTTTCCGGCTGATTCTGAATGTAGAAGGCTATTTCATTTAATAATAGTTTTGCACCTTCTTTCAGAGCAGAAGAAGATGGACTGACAAATGTATCATCGCCTCTTAATATGAATTGATAAAAAGTCTCTTCCTGAGCTGGTGCTTCGTCGGGACAACCATCTTTGTCTTCAAACTTATTAAATGTTTCCGGCTGATCGGGACATTTATCATCTTTATCTAAAATTCCATCTCCATCATTATCAAGATCAGGGCAGCCATCTTCATCCTGGAAATTATCAAAATCTTCTGCATCATCCGGGCATTTATCATCTTTATCTAAAATTCCATCTCCATCATTATCAAGATCAGGGCAGCCATCTTCATCTTCAAAACCATCAAAATCTTCTGCTTCATCCGGACACTTGTCTTTTAAATCTACAATACCATCTCTGTCATTATCATAATCAGGGCAGCCATCCTCATCTTCAAAACCATCGAAATCTTCAGGCTCATCGGGACACAGATCAAGTTCATTGTAAATGCCATCTTTGTCGCTATCAAAATTACCCGAAAGTGCAAAGGATATCCCTATCATTCCTGAAATAAAAGAATCATTCTTCTTTGATGCAGAGATATCTTCAAGGTAATCTGTTTGAGTAGGGTAATAACTTATGGATGCGTTTACACTGAATCTGTCGCTTACTTTATACTTTAATCCGCCATCAACAATAAAAGAAAATATGTTTTTGCTATAAACATCTTTGCTGTTAAACTCTAATCGTGAACCATCCGTATTTTTAGGGCTGAAGTTCAGATAAACTCCACCTACTCCAATATATGGTAAAACGGAATTACTGATAGCTAATCCCAGGTTAATCGTTCCTCCAATTTGGATGATGTCTGTGTAGGTATTTGCAGGCATCGTTCTCGGCCCATCATTAGAAGATAAGTTTCCCCGGCTATCGGATTGACTTATTTTTAATCCACCACCAAAGACTTTAAAGCCGAATCGTGCATTGTTAATAATTAAGGGATAATATTCAATTGATCCCCGAACGGCAGGTTCATAATTTGAATTCAAATAATCTGTATATCCAAAACTAACTCCGCCTTCCAAAGAGATTATAAAATTCTGATGAATAAAATCATCTTGGCTTTTAAGCGATTGCGATAAAGTCAGATTACTCAGAGAAATGCCAATTACCATTAACAGAATTGATCTCAAATATATTGATTTCATTTCAAACCTTTAAGTGTGAGTGATTTAAAGTTCAGCATTTCCCAACTCTATGACACCGAAGAAATTATTTACATGCAAAGATAATGAAACAGACTAAAAGTAGACAAATCAGATACTAATTTTATTGTTTGTATAGAAATAAAACTTTTTCATTCTGAAACAATTATTTGTTTAAGTGGGTTGAAAATTTAATCATAAAATTAAATTTCATGGCATAAACATTGCCTTACTACTATAAAAAAATTTTAGGAATAATATGTACAAAAAGTGTTTAATAATTTTTTTGATCTTTGCTGTTTATCCGCTTTATTCACAGGTGGCTGAGTCAAAATGGGGTATTGGTGCAGGAGGAATTTATCCAAGATTTTTCTCTGTATCCGGCGATGGTTTTTCCGGTAATAAAAATTATGGTGCGTTCTTGTCTGTTGATAGATTTTTTAATGAATATTTAAGTTTAAGAACCTCAATAAATTTTCTTCATATCGAATCGAACTACTACAGGGAAGGATTATCCGGTGTTCAGTCACATCAGTTAAATCAGTTTGCAGGCAATCTGGATATTTTTTATAAATTTTTACCCTGTGAGGATTTTTCACCTTATTTAGGATTCGGAGTAGGAGTTACTAACTTTACTAACAAAAACTCATTTAATCCCGATGTTGATGACACATTTATTGGCTATCAGGTTAACTTTGGATTAGGAGTTGAATGGGGCTTGAGTGAAAAGTTTTCATTGAGAACAGAGGCATTTTATTATACTGCCTCCAACAATAAAATTGATGGTAACGAAAGAGTTAATGAAAATTCAAAGGGATTTTTTGGAGGGAATGGAGATACTTATGGTGCAATTAGCGCAGGAATTGTTTGGTATTTTGATAAAGGAGAGGTTTCTGAATTATGTGAGAAATGTCCGGAAGGAATTAGGGAAGTAAAAGTTATTGATACTGTATATATCGAGAAGATAAAAGAAATTCAAAAAGTAATATATGATACAGTTTTTGTTGAAAAGCCGAAATTATTCGGAGTTAACTTTCAGTTTGATAAATATTCTCTAAGCCCTGAATCTTACCCAATTATGGAGCATACTATTAAAACTCTTAAACAATTTCCGGATATGAAAGTTTTAATTTCCGGTCATACAGATAATTATGGAAGTGAAAAGTATAATGATAAATTATCTGAAAGCCGTGTAAATGCAGTTTATGAATATTTAGTTTCAAATGGAATTAATGAGAACAGAATCGAGAAAGCCTGGTACGGTGAATCAAAACCAATTAAAGATAATAATACAGATATTAATCGCGCCTTTAACAGAAGAGTTGAAATTAAAGTTCTTGATAAATAAGTAATTTAATAATAATTGTTCTTTTAAAGCCCGGACAAAGCGTTCGGGCTTTTTTTATTGGTTATTTTTGATGATGAATGGTCAAAAGTTCAGTTATATTATTTATAAATTATAATAATAATTTTAGAGATATTTATGAGCGCACTTGAAGTTAAAAATCTTGTTAAAAAATTTAACGGTCTTACCGCCGTTGATGACGTCTCTTTTGAGGTTCCTGATAATTCCATTTTTGGTTTGATTGGAAGAAATGGTGCAGGAAAGACTACAACAATCAGAATGATTTTAAATATCTATTCTCCAGATTCGGGTAATGTTTATTTCAAAGGAAATAAAACCGGTCAGGATTTTAAGGATTCTGTTGGATATTTGCCGGAAGAGCGTGGTCTCTATAAAAAAATGAAAGTGATTGATATGCTCCTCTTCCTTGCTGAACTAAAAGGGAAAAAGGGAAGACAGGTTGAAAGAATTGCTAACGAATATCTTGAACGTTTCGGTCTTACAGGAAGAAAAAATTCTAAAGTTGAAGACCTTTCTAAAGGAAATCAGCAGAAGATACAATTTATCTCAACTATCCTTCACGATCCCGATTTTTTAATCCTCGATGAACCTTTCAGCGGACTGGATCCAATCAATACAAATCTTCTTAAAGAAATAATTTTAGAGAAAAAGCAAAATGGTAAGGTGATAATTTTTTCTACTCACTTAATGGAGTTTGCAGAAAAAATGTGCGATCACATCGCTATGATTGATCTCGGTAAAATTATACTTAATGGCGCTTTGGATGATATAAAGAAAAAGTATGCAAATAAAAACGTGATACTCGATTATGAAGGAGATATATCATTTCTTAATTCACATCCGATAGTTGAAAGTATTGAAAATTTTGGGAATACAACAGGTATTAAGGTTAAGAATGTTAGTGACGTACAGGAATTACTGAAGTTGTTGGTTCAGAAAAATATTACTGTTAAAAAGTTTAGTGCTGATGAAATATCATTACACGAAATTTTTGTTTCTCTTGCCGGAAAGGAAGCTTAAAATGTTTAATCGCAGAACAATAGCTATTGTAAAACGTGAACTCAAAATGAAATTATTTAACAAGTCATTTATTATAATGACTTTACTTGTTCCGCTTTTTATGTTGGGAATATTTTCTATTCAGTATTTTATCCAGACGATGGCAGGTGAACAAAAATCTGATCTTATAATTTATACTGATTCTGAAGAGATTAGAAATGTTTTGCAGGATGAAATCTTAAAATTGGATGACTTTAAAGCAGGACTACTTCTTGCTAAAGTTGAATTAATAGATCATGCTGATTTTACTTCTAAACTTAATGAAGTAAAACCGGATTTGATTAGTGGAAAACTAACGGGAATTATTTTTATACCTTCAAAACAAATGCAATCAAAGGGCGTTGAGTATTACTCAACAAATCCCAATAACAATACTTTATTTACTAAGATAAAACCGGCAATAAACAGAGCGATGATAGAAATTTATTTTGCAGGAAAACAGTTAACGTATGACGAAATCAGTTTTGCCAGAAGTGATGTTGATATTAAGGGTTTCAGAGTTTCTTCAGATGAAAAAGTTGCACAGGAAGGTTATGGAAATCAGATTGCAATGGTGCTGTTTTCATTTTTGTTGTATATGGCATTGTTGTTTTCAGGTGCTATGACAATGAATTCTGTTGTTGAAGAAAAAAGTAATAAAATTGTAGAAGTGTTGCTCTCTTCTGCAAGCAGCACTGAATTAATGGCAGGAAAAATTATCGGAACAGTAATAGTTGAAATATTACAAATGGCAATATGGTTAAGTCCGGTTGTCTTGTTGATTTCAACAACCATATTTTTTATTCCGCCTGAATTTATGCCTCAGATGAGTATTGGATTTATTTTTTACTTTTTGCTTAATTACTCTTTGGCACTGTTTACTTACGTTGCACTTTATGCAACAGTGGGAGCTATTTTTGATAATCCACAGGATGCACAGAGCGGCGTTTGGCCAATAATGTTATTAATAATGATACCGTTTTTTATTGCCCTTGGTGTGGAAAGAAATGCACAAACACCTTTCTTCATAATTGCTTCACTCTTTCCGTTCTCTTCTTTAATAGTTATGCCGGCACGAATGTTAATGGTCGAATTACCCGTATGGCAGGTTTTACTTTCGATAGTAATAAACATCGTTGTCTTATTGGGAATTTTCAAACTTGCCGGTAAAATCTATCGTGTTGGAATTCTGATTACAGGTAAAAAGCCCAAATGGTCTGAAGTTGCCAGATGGCTGAGGTTAAGCTCCTGAGAATTTTGGGACTGAACCCATATTACCTGTTTCTAATCTAACAAAATGGAAAAATTCCAATTGTTTTATTAAATGGAATTTTTTTGCCCCAAAATTAGTTTTATAGGAAAACAAAAGGTTATTATGAAAAAGTATTTTATTATCATCATTTTATTAACAATAGTCTTTAATTCATCATTAATATCTCAAAGTGCTCCTGAAAAGTTTGAAAAGGGAACGGTGCCAAAAGGGAAGGTTTCAGGTTCTTTGATAGACGCACAAACAGGGCAGCCAATTGAATATGGTAATCTGGTGGTGCTCAGGCAAAGTGATTCCACTATGGTTGACGGAACTGTTTCCGCAAACGGCGGTAAATTTACTTTAGAAATTCCTTACGGAAAGTACTTCCTTAAAGCTTCATTCATCGGTTACTCTACAAAAATTTTAGATAACATAATCGTAAATCCTAAAAACAATGAAATTGATTTAGGCATTATCGCATTAGATGAGAGCTCAATTCAAATTGAGAACGTAGTTGTTACCGGTGAAAAACAAATGATCATTAATAATCTTGATAAGAAGGTAATTAATGTAGAAAAAGATTTAACCAGTACTGGCGGCACTGCTGTTGACGTTGTTCAAAACATTCCTTCGGTTAACGTGGATGCAGATGGCAACGTAAGTTACAGGGGAAGTCAGAATTTAACAATTTTGATTGATGGAAAACCGAGTTCACTTTCCGGTTTAAGCAATGCAGACATATTATCAAATCTTCCTGCAAGCTCAATTGAATCAGTTGAACTTGTTACAAACCCTTCTGCACGATATGATCCCGATGGTACTTCAGGAATACTCAATTTTATCTTAAAGAAAAAAATTGATGGCGGAATTAATGGAAATATTTCAGCAAGTGCAGGCACTGGAAATAAATATAATGGCTCAATAAACCTCAATTATCGTTTGCCGGATTTTAATTTCTTTGCTTCGTATGATACCAGATTGAGTGAAAATGATAATAATGGTAATTCTCTAAGAACAAATTTATTTCCTTCATCAACAACTTATTTAAGTCAAAACAGCAATGGTCTTTTTGATTTTGGCTCTCACAATATAACTGCCGGACTGGATTTTATGCCGGATAATTACAACACGTTTACTCTCTCTTACAGATTCAGAAAATTTGGTTTTGATTCAGATAACTTCATTCAAAACACAACACTGAATTCATTCAATGATATAACAAGTTATTTTGAGAGATCAAGCATTGCGGATAGAGAAGTAAATTCTGATAACTATAATCTCAGTTACAAAAGAACATTTGAATCTAAAGGGAAAGAGATAACCGCTGATGTTATTTATGCCAATTTCAGGATGAACAGAGATGAAGATGTAATTCAGAAATTCTTTAATCCGGATTTAACTCCGTCAACAGATCTTCCTCTTTTGCAGAAGGGATTATCAAATAACAGCAATAAGCAGCTTACCATACAGTCTAATTATGTTAATCCTATTGAAGGTTTTGGAAGAATAGAAACTGGATTTAAATCCACATTTAAAGATTTGAATTCAAAAAATGATTATCAGAATTTTGATTATTCGGTTTCAGATTTTATAACTAATCCATTAAGAAAAACTGATTTTGATTACACTGAAAAGATTTATGCAGTTTATAGTATCTATTCAAATAACATTGATAATTTCCAGTTTCAAATCGGATTTAGAGCAGAGCAGGCTTATGTCGACGGAAATGAATCTGTTTCAAATTCATCTTTCAACAAAAATTATTTCGCTATATATCCCACAGTTCATCTTGTTCAGTCATTGCCCGATAATCAGGAAATACAACTCAGCTACAGCAGAAGAGTTGAAAGACCAAATAACAGACAATTGAATCCGTATGTAGATCGCTCAGACTCACTTAACATCCAGTTTGGTAATCCGGAATTAAATCCTGAGTTCGTTAATTCTATTGACTTTGGATACTCTAAATTTTTTGGACGGACTTCGCTCACATCTTCTTTATTTTATAAACTAACTAATGATGTAATTACAAACTTTACAACACTTAATGCTAATGGTATCTCTGAAACAACATGGAAGAACCTTGCTAAAAATACTTCTTACGGACTTGAGCTTACTGCGGTGCATCCGCTTTTTGATTGGTTAAGATTAAACGGAAGCTTTTCATATTTCAGAACGATATTTGAAGACGCGAATATCTCAACTGATGATTACAGCTGGATTGGAAAGCTGAACGGTACAATTTCTCCAGCAAAAGATTTCAGCGTTCAGATTAATGCTAATTACAACTCTCCGATAATAACTTCGCAGGGAAAAATTAAAGAAGTGTTTTCAACAGATGTTGCTATTAAAAAAGATTTTATGGATGGTCAACTTTCACTTACTTTCAGGGTTAGTGACGTATTCAACACAAGAAAATTTGATTCCCAGACTTTTGGTGAAAATTTTATAACTAACTCATATCGTAAAATGGAATCAAGAGTTGCTTATTTAGGGATATCGTATCGTTTAAGTTCTGGTATTACTAATAAGGAAAGGGATAGAAGGCCCAGACTTGAAGATAGTGGAATGGATGAGTTTTAGAGATTTTAATTTAATGCCGGGCTTGATCCGGCATTTTATTTTAAATGAAAAAACCACCGCCTACGGCGGTGGTAATGTTCCGATGGCT
>CAZCJF010000030.1:0-33175 GCA_964499095.1 uncultured Ignavibacteriaceae bacterium | reverse complement strand
ACGTGATGAACCTTGACCTTTTTTATGTGCCATAACTAAATCTCCTTTTAACCTATTCTGGTAACTTCAATTCTTGTTAATTGTTGTCTGTGTCCGTTAAGTTTTTGATATCCTTTTCTTCTTTTCTTTTTGAACACTAAAACTTTATCGTCTTTAGTGTGCTCAAGTACTTTTGCTGTAACTTTAGCACCCTTAACTAACGGATTTCCAACTTTTGTTTCTTTACCATCGCTTAATAATAAAACCTGATCAAAAGTAACTTCTGATTCCGGTTCCTGTCTTAAACGTGGTACGTAATATTTTGTATTTTCAGTGACTTTGAATTGTTGTCCTAAAATATCAACAACTGCAATCATTTTTTCCTCATAATTTCTAAATTGAGCGTGTAAATCTAATAAAACAAAGGTTTTATGTCAAACTTTTTTAACTGATAAATTATACTAAAATCAATCATTTCTTAAGTCTAAAAGAAAATTCACTACCCTCACCTAACCTACTTTTAACAAGAATTTTCGAATTATGCGCCTCAATTATGTGTTTTACGATAGCAAGCCCGAGTCCTGTTCCACCTACGGCTCTAGATCTGGCTTTATCAACCCTGTAAAATCTTTCAAAAATCCGGTTCAAATCTTCATCAGGAATTCCGATTCCAGTATCTCTAATAATTATATTGACAAACTTTTTCTCAACTTCTAAAACTATTTCGACCGATCCTTCATCCGTATATTTAATTGCATTTTGTAATAAATTTATAAAAACCTGTCTTAGTTTTTCCTTATCGCCAAATACTAATAAATCATCTGCTGCAGGATTAAAAATTAACTTTATATTTTTTTCTTCTGCCATTGGTAAAAAGTCATTAACAATTCCAGTGATGAAAGAATTTATATCAAAATATCTGTAGCTCATTCTCATTTCACCGGATTCAATCATTGATATATCAATCAAGTCATTCAATAGATTGCTTAAACTAACGGTATGATTGTTAGCCTTCTCCAGAAAATTTCGGTTTACTTTTGGATCATCAATAGCACCGCTTAATAATGTTTCAAGAAATCCCTGAATTGCAAAAATTGGAGTCCTTAATTCGTGAGAAACATTGGCAAGAAACTGGCTTCTCATTCTTTGTAATTTTTCCAGATGTTCGATATCATTTTTAGCTTTCTCAAACATCTCTTTAATTTCATTTTCCAAAGCAGCTAAGTTTTTTGAAAGTACAATTTCATCGGAGGAAAGATATTTGCTTTGCCGAATTGAGGAAATAATATTTTTTATTTCGTCAATTTCTTTTCTTCTTCTTCTTCCGATTAGATTAAGAATTATTAATCCGGCAAGAATTAGCAACAAAATCAGAGGCAGGCCAAGTGAAAGTCTTTCTACCAGAATCAGAATTATAACAACGACAAGAAACAAGAATAGAATAAATTCCCGGAAGTAAACTAAAGCAGAAGAGATATTGGATTTAATTTCATTCCACACTTTTTAATCGGTATCCCACTCCCTTTATTGTTTCAATCATATCTGCATAATCGCCAAGCTTCTCACGAATTTTTCTTACGTGTACATCAACTGTCCTGTCGACTACATAAACATCCGATCCCCATACTTCTTTTAATAATACTTCTCTGCCAAAAACTTTACCCGGATGATTCACCAGAAAATACAGAACTTCAAATTCTTTACGCGGAAATATTTTCTTTTCACCTTCAATAAAGATTTCGTACTTCTCTTTATCTATCTCTATCGGCCCATATTTAATTTTAGCAGGTTCTGATTTTGCAATTTCAAATTTTCTAAGGTTCGATTTTACCCGTGCAATTAATTTTTTAGGAGAAATAGGTTTTTGAATGTAATCACCTGCGCCTAATTCTAAGCCTTTTATTTCGTCGGTCTCCCCGGATTTAGCGGTCAGAAAAATTATTGGTGTGCTTTCAAATTCTTTTTTTTCTCTTATTCTCTTACAGGTTTCAAATCCATCGAGTCTTGGCATCATTATATCAAGGATTATAAGATCAGGTTTTTCACTTAGTTTCTCAAGTGCTTCTTCACCATTGTAGCCAACAACTACTTCATAATTTTCTTTTTCAAGATTGTACTTAAGAAACTCAACTATATCTTTTTCATCATCAACTAATAAAATTTTATTCATAATTCTAAATTTTAATTTCAGAATTCTTACTTGCTGATTCGTACATTGCTTCAACTATTTTCATTCTATGAATCGCTTCCTCTGCAGGTGAAAAAACGGGGTTCAGACCTTTAATTGCACCTATGAAACTTTTTAATTCATTAAGATAAGATTTTTTAAATAATGCTGTCGGGTTATCTACCTGAGTTGGTGTTAAATTTATGTAATCATTTTCTATTTTTTTATATAATCTAAACGGATTTGATGAAAAGCTGCCTTTTGTTCCGAATATATCAAGATAAAAATGATCTTTTTCTACTGGTAATGACCAACTTACTTCAAGATTAATAACAGCATTATTTTTACATTTGATACAACTAATCGAAGTATCCTCTACACTTTTTGTATTGTGGTAAAAGTTTTTTGTTGCTACTGATTCTATTTCAGGATAATTAAGCAACCAAAGTGAAAGGTCGAGAAGGTGAATGCCCAAATCGATAATTACTCCTCCACCTGATTCTTCTCTTTTTGTAAACCACTTTTCACTGCTGCTCTGTTTTCGTATCCAGCCGCATTTAATATAAAAAGGTTCTCCTATTTCATTTGCATTTATTAAACTGCGCAACATCATGGTATCCGGTCTGTATCTCAGATTCATCCCGACCATTAAAATCTTTTTAGATTTTTTGGCAACATCAAGTATTTCTTTGGCTTCGGAGTACTTTCGTGCGAGAGGTTTTTCAACAAGAACATCTTTGCCAGCTTTCAAACAGTCTATGGAGATTTCTTTATGCGTGTTTGTTGGAGTAGCAATTATGACCGCATCAACATCACTTTTAGCAAGCAGATCGTGATGATTTGAATAGCGTTGTTTAATGTTAAATTTATCTGAGATTGTGTTTAAACGATTTCTATTAATCTCAGCTACTGCAGTCAATTCAACATTTGGTAACTTGGAGAGATTAGGCAAGTGTACAAGTTGAGCAACACCACCTAAGCCGATTACACCAATTTTAGTTTTTTCCATTAATGTATGATCTCTTGTTTTATCTTTTCAGATTTAATAAAGTCTTTTACTCTATTTGCTATACCCTCGGGATCAATTCCCAGAATACGATGTAATTCTTCCTGTGTTCCGTGATCAACAAATTTATCCGGTAACCCGATTAAACTTAAATCGTTCTTGTAATTTCTGGAAATGAAGTATTCAGAAACAGCACTTCCAAATCCGCCGGGCAAATTATTTTCTTCCAATGTAATAATTTTTGAGAACTTTGATGCAACTTTATCCAGCAGCTCTGTATCGAGCGGTTTTGCAAATCTCATATTTATCACTTCAGCATTAATTCCTTCCGCTTTCAAAAACCTGGCAGCTTTTAATGAGTAATTAACCATCGAACCCAATGCTAGTAAGGCAACATCTTCCCCTTCTACTAAAGTTTCTGCTTTTCCAATTTCCAATTTTGTAAATCCCGGCTTAAGTTCCACACCTAAAGCTGAGCCTCGAGGATATCTTAAAGCAACCGGACCATCTTTATACTCTGTTGCAGTGTAAAGCATATCCCGCAATTCTGCTTCATCTTTAGGAGCCATAATAACCATACCAGGAATCATTCTCAGATAAGCCAAATCAAAAACTCCGTGATGTGTTGGTCCATCTGCACCAACTAATCCTGCTCTATCCATTACAAAGACAACGTGAAGTTTTTGTAATGCAACATCGTGAATTATCTGATCAAAAGCTCTTTGTAAAAAAGTTGAATAGATAGCTACAACAGGAATTATATTTTGTGTTGCCATTCCGGCTGCAAATGTTACAGCATGCTCTTCAGCAATTCCTACATCAAAATAATTTTTAGGACAATTTTTTTGCAGGATATCCAAACCCGTTCCATCGGGCATTGCACCGGTTATTCCAACTACTTTAGGATTTTCTTTAACTATCTCTACAAGTGCTTCACCAAAAATTTTGGTGTACGATGGAGCCGAAGCACCTTTCTTAATTGCCTCGCCAGTCAATTTATCAAAAGGAGTTGAAGCATGTAATCTTTGTACATGATTTTCTGCCGGTTTGTAACCTTTTCCTTTTTCAGTGAGTGTATGAATTAAGATCGGACCTTTTAATGATTTAGTCTGCTCGAAAATTTTAATCAGTTGATGAAGATTGTGCCCATTGATAGGACCAAAATATCTGAATCCCAAAGCTTCAAACAACATTCCCGGTGTAACAACAGCTTTGATTCCACTTTCTAATCTTGCTGCAATTTTTCTTAGTCTATCACCAAAATGATCCAGCTTCCCTGTCAGATCCCATATCTGTCCTTTGAATTTGTTATAATCAGGATGAGAAATCATTTCAGTAAAATAGTTGGAAATTTGCCAGACGTTTGGTGCGATTGACATATTATTATCATTTAACACAACTATCAGATCTGATTTTAAGACACCTGAGTTATTCATAGCTTCATAAGCCATACCGCCGGTCATAGCACCATCACCAATTACGGCTATAACTTTTCTGTTTGGTTCCTGATTAATATCCCGTGCCACAGCCATTCCTAAAGCAGCAGAAATAGAAGTTGTTGCATGTCCGGCACCAAAAGCATCGTATTGACTTTCAGTTCGTTTTAAGAATCCGCTGATACCATTTAGCTGTCTTATTTTTTTTAATGCTTCTTTTCTTCCGGTAAGAATTTTATGAGGATAAGCCTGATGACCTGTATCCCAAACAACAAGATCATAAGGAGTGTTAAATACTTTGTGGATAGCTACTGTTAATTCAACGGTTCCTAACCCACCTCCAAAATGCCCGCCGATTTCAGAAATTGTATCAACTAAATACTCACGGATATCTTTACACAATCCTTTTAATTGGTTAATATCCATTCCTTTGATATCAGAAGGATAATTTACTTTTGAGAGCACCGGAAATTTTTCAGTTTCAGACATTAATCGTCTCCAGTTTATGAAATAACTTATTCTAATTCTTTAAGATTAAT
The DNA here is from genome assembly GCA_964499095.1 of uncultured Ignavibacteriaceae bacterium. Taxonomy (GTDB): domain Bacteria; phylum Bacteroidota; class Ignavibacteria; order Ignavibacteriales; family Ignavibacteriaceae; genus IGN3. The sequence continues at coordinate 28,048 of CAZCJF010000030.1, read as the reverse complement.
TTCAGTAAGTTCTTTTTGTAATACTTTAACTTTTAATTCAGCTTTTTCCAGAATTGATAAACATACTTTTGAAAGTTTTACACCTTCTTCAAACAAGTTAATCGAGTCTTCCAAACCGATTTCATTGTTTTCAAGTAATGATGTTATCTCTTCCAATCGCGAAAGTTTACTTTCAAAATCTGCAGCTTGTTTCTTCTTACTCATTTTATTTTAACCTCGCCATCATAAAATTTTATGGTTGTTGACTGAGCAGCATTAAATTTCTCTTTTCTGGTTACAAATTTTGAATTTTGCACGATTAGTGCAAATCCCCTTTTTAATGTCCTGTTCAAATCCTGCAGTTCAATTGTTTTGCTTAAGAGTGAAAGCGAATGTTTTTTCTGAATCAATTTATCTTCAATTAATCTTAACAGTTTAAAGACACTTATATCAATGGATTGGGAATACTTGTTTATTTTTTCATAGGGATATCTAAAAACATAAGCAGAAAGCATTTCATCAATTATGTTTTTCTGATCATCAATATAATTTTGTGTAAACTTATTTATATTCAATAAAGATTCTTTTACAAAATTTTTCAATTCAAAAATATCCGGAGTTGCCAACTCCATTGCAACTGATGGCGTGGGTGCTCTGAGATCTGAAACAAAATCCGCTATGGTAAAATCAATTTCGTGACCAACGCCAGAGATAACAGGAATTTTAGATTTAAATATTTCTCTTGCAACAATTTCTTCATTAAATGCCCAAAGATCTTCAATAGAGCCACCACCTCTTGCCAAAATTATAACATCAATATCTTTTAATAAATTCAATTTGCGGATATTCTTTACAATATTTTCTGCAGCACCCGAACCCTGAACTTTGGTAGGAACAATTATTAATTCCACCAACGGATATCTTCTTTTTGCAACAGAAATCATATCTTTTATCGCAGCTCCTTCAAGTGCAGTGATTATTCCAATTATTTTAGGAAAAGAAGGAATTGGCTTTTTGAACTCAGGATTAAATAATCCTTCTTCAGATAATTTCTTTTTTAATCTTTTAAAAGCAGCCTGAAGTTCACCAACTCCGGCAGGTTTCATCGAGCGAACATCAATTTGATAACTGCCTCTGGGTGGATAAACGGTTATTCTTCCGGAAACAATTACTTTCATTCCATCTTCGGGAGTAAAGAAAACATAATTGTTAAAACCCTTCCACATTGTGCAGTTGATTATTGCATTTTCATCTTTAAGACTAAAGTACCAGTGTCCGGAACCGTGTGCTTTAAAGTTAGAAATTTCTCCCTCGATGCTTATTTGCTCAAATGTGGATTCAAGTATAAACTTAATGGATTGCGTAATTTCGCTTACTGAAAATATTTGCTGTTTTTCTTCTTTCATTAAGTTTATTACTCACTAACCTGTTCGATTTGATTTTTCTGTTTATCAAGTTCGTTGTAATCAAGCTCGGATCCTAAAACACTATGCGGAATTAAAAACACAATAAACATTAAGATCGCGGCAAACAAAATCCAGCGCTGTGGTTTAGCAGATTTCTTTAATGCAACAAGTGCTATTATCCAGCCAACAAATGCAATAAGAGTTTTGTTATCTGTTAAGTCCATTCCAAATGGAAACCCGGTCCAATACTCTCCAAAAGCATATTTCTGGACTATTGGCCCAAATATCATTCCACCAAGCAGTAGAATTCCAAAAGTCCAGTAAGCAAGTTTTTTATAATTTGGATCATTATTAAAGAACTCCAGACCTGTACGTGTTGAAAATAACATTACAAGGAAAATAAAAATTACGTGTGGAATTATTATAAATATCGGCACATCACCTTTAAATCTTATAACAACTGGATGACCATCGTTAACAATAACAGTATCTGAATTCTTCGTCAACTTAACGCTATATATAAGTTTACCTGCAGGAGGTTGATGTGGAAGAGTGCCAATTAAAAAACCATCTTCAAGTTTCATTTCCTGCTTGTGTAATTCATCGTTTGTTTTATAACGTTTCCATTCAAGCTGCCCGGTTATGGATTCATCATCAACCTTAATTTTTATTTGATGATCACCTTCTCCACCGTGACTTCTATCTAACGAATATTTTATTTCCTGGTTTTCAATAATTACTTTACCAGAAACGGGATACGTTGGGCCCGTCATTCTTTGATAAACTGCTGTAAGTAAGGTTAGTACAAATGCAATAATCCACAGCAAGACTGATCTTTTCATTAAATACCCTTTATAATGATAAAAATGAGTGCTGAAAATTACAAATAATTCAGGCTAAAACTTAACTTTGACGTTAAGAGTTGGATAGAATTGATTAAATCTGTTGATTCAAAAAAGACATTAAAAAAATTGGGAATCATATGACTTAAAAATGATTACCAACAGAATTAAAAAATATTATTCAAACTTTTCTAATAACTCATTCTCATTTCACCATCAACATTTTTGCAGTTTTTGTAAATGATGCATTATTCTCAAGAGAGTTTATACTGATTTTGTAGAAATAAACTCCACTTGTAACCGTGTTGCCAAAATTATTTCTTCCATCCCAAACCAAACTGTTGTATCCCGCAGATTGAAATGGAATAATGTAGCTTCGGATCTCTCTGCCCATTATATCGTAAATTATTATTTCTACTAAGGATTGATAAGGCAATACGTAACTTATTGTTGTACTAGGATTAAATGGATTTGGATAGTTTTGATAAAGAATAAAATTATCTGGTACGTTTTCAATGTTAATAAGATTTTCTACAGAGGTTACGCCTCCATTTGTAGTGTGCAGAACTGTTCCTTTCGATCCAACGATCCATCCAGTATTTTCATCAATAAAATCAACTGAGTTAAGTGTATTTAATGTGTAACTTGGCTGTTTTTCCCAACTCTGTCCACTATCAGTAGTTCTGTAAATTACTCCGCCATAGCCAACCAGCCAACCTGTATTTTTATTTACAAACTTTATTTTATTAAAAATAGCATTTTCAATCTCCTGCGTTTGTATCCAATTCATCCCACCATCAGTACTTAAATATACTATTGTATTGCCATTAACATATGTATTATCAGTGTAATATTTATAGCTAATTCCTCTAAGTGAATCAACGAATGTTATAGTGTTGTGATATAATGACTGATTAACATTTATATAATTATTTTCAGTCAAAAACGTCCAGTTACTTCCTCCATCTCTAGTTCTGTAAAGATTAACCTTTTGATTTGAGTCATCATAACCTACTGCCCACCCATTCAGAGTATCAATAAAGCATACGTCAACTTTCCCAATATTATTTCCCAGACCTACCTCATCCCAGCTCTCTCCTCCATTCGTTGTTTTTAGTATTACGCCATAATAAGCATCAGGTCCGACAACCCATCCGTTTGACTCGTTTAGAAAACTCATCTTCATTAGATCATAATCTGTATTACTATTTTGAAGCACCCAGCTGCTTCCTCCGTTTGTTGTTTTTAATAAAATACCATTTTGACCAGCTATATAACCGACCTGCTCATTAAGCATTGTTATTTCATTCAAAAGATTAGTAGATGAAAACTGTTGTTCAAACCAGCTCTCACCACCATCCGTTGTCTTTAACAATTTATTAGTTGACAATATGATCCATCCCACATTTTCATCGACAAAATCAACATCATTACATTTATCAAAACCAATAAGCTCATTTGTTTTTACAAGATCATCCCAACTATATCCAGCATCAGTTGAGTGAACTATGCTTGGAGTAAGCCCCGAAATCAATCCTCCACCCCAAACTTCATCATCACTTATGAAGTAAAATGAGTTCATTTGCTGACCAGAATATTTTGACCAGCTGCTGCCTCCGTTTGTTGTACCTAAAAATCCTGTACTCGTTGCAGCAAATATTCTATTTGTATCAAGAGCAAATAAATCTTCTGCACTCGTTTCTACAGATGTAAACACCCAGCTATTTCCTCCATCCTTGCTCTTCGCTATTGATTTACTAGTTGTTGAAGCGAAAAGATTCAATGAATCTAATGAAATCATTTTGTACATCAATTTCATTGTAGAGTCTCTCTGCCAGGAGTTTCCTCCATCTGTAGTTTTAATGGACCATTCTTTGCCCCCAATTATCCATCCTTTTAAACTGTCAGTGAACATTACATAAAATTTTCTTGCCGAATCAGTTAAGTCAAATTCGGACTCAGCTTGTTTATTCCAGGTTATTCCACCATCACTAGTATGAATTACAGAATAGTCTAAGGTGCTCGTTGTTGCCCAGCCATTGCTTTTATCTATAAAAAAGATATTAAAGCGTGCTCTCGTATTTGCGATTTGTTTTTCCCAACTTAATCCTCCATCTGTTGTGTGATATATATCGTTAATCATTTCATTCACATAATTCACTCTGCCTATGCCCCAACCTTCGTTTTTATCTAAAAAGAATAGGTTGTTAAAGATTATATTGGTAGGAATTTGCTGCCAATTTAACCCTCCATCTGTAGTCTTTAGTAAAGTTGGATTATAAGGTACCATCCAGCCTGTTTGGCTATCAATAAATAATACCTGTTTTATTTGGTCACCGATTGGTAATGGGTTTAGTCTTTCCCACTGTGCAATTAGTATTGTTGAAGTGAATATAAAAATTAGTATAAAATATATTTTCATTTAGCAACCTTTGTGTTGTATTTGTTTTTGTTTTTATTTGAACTAATATAGTAAGGGAGTGGTGTATCTGTAAAAATAACTTATAAGAAAGATTTGGTATAAAGCATCTTTGCTCTTCATACAATAGAAGCGATAGACAAAAAGGCATTGCTAACATTTCTCCCCTAAAACAGAGAGAGAGAGAGAGTAAAATCGTGCCAGAATATTTTGATAATTCTAATCACGAAAACCTCTAAGACTTACAATGGAAACTAAAGAAATTCCTTCTTTAAAGTCAAATTAAGTTTTTATTTGCACAAATAGATAATTGTAAAAAATAAAGTTCTTATTTAACCTCTAAAGTTTAAAACTTAACACTTACTCCAAGAGTTGGAAGGATTGGAAACATATTGTTCTGTTCTCTTCCAAGGGTTAAATCCTCATTAACATAGTAATCGTAGCCAATAACATTTTTCCTGTTGTAAACATTTACTACATCAAGATAAAAAACCCAATCAAGATTCCAGAAATTTGTAATGAAGTTAAATCGTATGTCTAATCTGTGATAGGCAGGTTTTTGTGCATTTAATTTTTGATTTCCAAAATCAACATCGTAAATAACAGTTCCTTCGCTTAAAGGATTATTAAAATTAATTCTTCTTGCAATCACTGGAGTTTCAGCAATTCCATCAGCATTTAAGTCGGCATAAACAATTCGTGGTTTTACACCAACTGGCTGACTGTTTGGAAATCCCGAACCATACTGCCATCGAACGCCAACATTAAACCAGCTCGTAAAATCGTAATTAAGGACAATGTTAACAGTATGTCTTTGATCAAAACGGAATGGATATTTTACGCCATCTTCATATCTGTTTGCAAATGCAAGTGAGTAAGAAACCCATCCTGATAATTTAGTATCTGACATTAAATTGCGTTTAGATAGAAAGAATTCAAATCCATACGCTTCACCATAGGAATTGTTGACCGGTATTTGAGTTAAAGAATCACCCGGGACAGCAACAGGCGGAGTGTAACTGCCTGGGGATTTGGGATCACCCCCGGGAATCAATTCCGTTTTAAATCTGGTTCCGATAACTTTTTGCTGCACAATCAAATCAGAAAAATCTTTATAATAAGATTCAAATCTCAAACTCCATTCATTAGATAACCATCTCTCTATTCCGATTACATAATGTATTGCTTTCTCAGCACTCAGAGGTTTGGTGAATTGATCAGCAAGATCAAAAAGAACATTCTGGTCTCTAAGCTTTTCATATCCCGGTGATTGATAGTAAAGACCCCATACTCCTCTTAAAGTTGTTACTTCATCAAGTGCATAAGAAAAAGAAATTCTTGGTGCCAGATAACCTTTATCAAGTAAATTGTAGTAATCATATCTAACGCTGGGGTTGATAAATAATCTGTTACTTACCTTAAAGTTATTCTGAATGTATGCTCTGTATCGATTGTAAATTTTTATATCTTTCAAATCACTTAATGAAGCTCTGAATTGTGGATTAGCAGCAAATATTGCCTCCAATGCGGGATCAAGAGCAAATTTAAAATTCATTATCGTTTCCATAAAATCTACACCCGCTCCCACTTCAAAAGTGTTTTCACTCCAGAGATAAGTTAATTTGTTATCGAGTGTAAATTTTCTGAAATCAAAATCGCTGTTAAACTTAAATCCAAGTAAATAGGGACGCAAAGTATCAGAGATTGAATTTTCAAAACTGCTTCTGTTCAATGACGGATCTAAAATCTGTGAATCAAAATCAGTTGTTCCATTATTTTTGTAGTAAGATACAATGAGTTTATTAAAAAACTTTTTGTTTGGTGCATAATACCATGCAGCAGAGACAATATCATTACGAGTTATGTTAAAAACTCCCACGCTGTCAGGTGTATTTCTTTCCTTGCCACTTATTACGTTAACACCATCACGGGAAAGTATTCCGTTTAATAAAAACTTATGCCCTTTAAACGGACCAAAGACAAGCTTGGTTTGAAAATCATAAAAATTTGGGAAAGAAGTGTTATCGTCAACAAGTCCGGCACTTTTAACAAATGGTTCAATTATAAGATCATAGTAAGTGCGGCGAGTATTAAAGAGCCAGCTTCCTTTTATGTTAAAAGGATTTTTTCCTTCAAGCACAAGATTCACATCAACAATTGATGCATTGATATTGCCTTTTAATCCAACTGAATTATCGCCTTCTCTGTTAGTTACATCCAAGACAGCGGAAAGCCTGTCACCATACTTTGCGGGAAAACCACCTGATATCAGATTCACATCTTCAACTGCATCCGGATTAAACATACTTATCACTCCGTAAAGTCTGTATGGATTAAAAATTTCAACATCATCCATAACAATCAAATTCTGATCAGGTCCACTGCCTCTGATAATAAGTTGAGAAGAAAAATCATTCGGAGCCAAAACGCCGGGCATTGATTGAAGTGTTCTTAGTACGTCTTCAGCTGCACCGGGCAATATTTTTGCATTACGTGGGTTAAGATCAATTAAACTTGTTCTTGTATCGCTTTGCTGCTGTTGTTTTAATCCGGTTACAGTTACGGATTGAATCTGAATAACGGTTTCTACCAGTTCTATATCAAGCTCAATAGTTTTATTTGGGATAATTGTAACATCCAGATTTTTAGTTTCAAATCCGATTGCACTTACTTTTAAACTGTACTGACCAGCAGGAATATTATTGATTCTGTAATTACCGTTAAAGTCTGCAGCTCCGCCAATACCCAAATCAACAAAAAGTAAGTTTGCTGAAGGAACCACTCCATTCTTATAAAAAACTTTCCCACTCAAATTTCCTGTTTGAGCTAGTAAGATGGAGCTAAGAAATGAGAAGATTATTAACAGGTATTTTTTCATAGAATTATTAACTTTCAAATGGTAACAATTGAAACCAAAAAATCATTCCATTTGAAAAAATTTTTCTATTATAAATAAATTGAAAAGAACCGCGTATAAAGCCCTAAATTTATCTCATGGAAATTTTTATCAGAGCTGCCGGGCATTATATTAAAACGATACCGGGTATAAAGTGTAAATGTGTCAAACATTGTGAACAATCCAAAAGATATTTCAGGTGAGAAACCATTTTGACCGATAAAATTTGTGTAAGCAGTGATTCCGGGAGCGATATATTGAATAAAACCGGTTTCAAAAATTCTTTTGTAGCCAAATCTAAGATAATTCTTTTGTGGTGCGTTAAAGATGTGTGTGTACTCAAATGCGAGGTAGCTTGCAGGATAATTTCTGCTTTTTGATCTGAACGAAATTACCGGAATCTCTTTTGTTAAACTGAAATATCCTTCACCATCAATATTGCTGTATCCGGGAGCCGGAACTAAAAATACTGATCCGGCAAACAAACATAATGTAAGAATTGTAGAACCTTCTTTGATTATTGGTTCGTACGGGAGATCAAATTCATATTCTTCTGAGGTAAATTTGTTTCCGAGTGAATCCACTGTTTCAATTACAAAATTTACATTCTTGTTAAGGAACTTCAATTCGCTAATATCAATTTTAGCACTGTGTGCTTCACTTAATCCATTGGAAACAACGTATTCGTATTTTCCGTCAATAATAACATTGCTAACACACAATTCACTTGTGTAGTAAGTTAAAATGAAAATGAATGGAGGTTCAGGTCTTACATAAGCATCAATTAAAAATATTTCCATTTCAGGTTCATATTCACCCGACTCGTTTTGTGTGAAAACAGATGTGGAAAGAAACAGCAGAGCTAATAAAACTTTGATAATGTTATTCATTGTCTTTATTACTGTTGAAAATGTTGTGCAAAGTTAGTAAAAGGAACTGACTTATTTTAATAATTACAATTCTCTTTTATGTGGTATTTATCATTAAACCATCTGCATAGCTAATTTGTCTAATGCCTGATAAGTTTTGACAAATTTCATCACAATTTATTTAATTAAAATTATTTATACTTGCACTTAATTTTAACCGGAAAAAGTAATGAAGAGATACCAGATAATCTTTTTAATCCAATTAGTTTTACTCACATCATTCAATTTTGCGCAGAGACAGCAATTCAATGTGAATGGCGGTTTAATAGAAGGAAAGGTTTATGATCAAAGCACAAAACATTCTATAGAATATGCAAATATTGTTTTGCTTTCGATGAGGGATTCTTCTCTTGTAAATGGTACAATCTCAAATGCTGATGGAGTTTTTAATCTTACAGGCATTCCATTCGGAAAATTTAACCTTGAAGTCAGATTTATTGGCTACCAAACTGAAAAATTTATTGTCGAATTATCTCCTCGGAATAAATCTATAAATCTTGGGGATATTTTTATTCACCCCAACACATTAGAATTGGAAAATGTGGTTGTTGAAGGCGAAAGATCACCTGTCACATATCAGATAGACAAAAAAGTTATTGATGTTGATAAAATACAAACTGTTGTTTCGGGAACTGCAGCAGATGTGTTGCAAAATGTACCTTCTGTAACAGTTGATATAGATGGAAATGTTAGTTTGAGAGGCAGTACAAATTTTACAGTTTTAATAGATGGAAGACCATCAATAATAAGTGCACAGGATGCATTGCAGCAGATACCGGCAAGCTCAATTCAGAATATTGAAATCATTACCAACCCTTCTGCAAAATATGATCCCGAAGGAACCGCAGGAATAATAAACATCCTGTTAAAGAAAAATGAAAATATTGGAATCAGTGGAATCATTAATGCAAATGCAGGGCTAAATAATAAATACGGCGGTGATGCTTTAATTCAATACCGTAATGGTGATGTTGTTTATACTTTCGGATTGGATTACAACAAAAGAACTTTCCCGGGAACCAGCCGTTCTGAAAACACTTATACTTTTGGAAATACAACTTCTTTTCTTAATTCTTCAGGAGATTCCAAATGGAAGAGAAATGGTTTCGGAGTTCGTGGTGGACTTGAATTTAATTTAAGTCCTGATGATCTTTTTAATCTGGGCGTTCGATATGGAACGAGAGAAGGCGGACAAAACTCGTCTTCAATTTTTAATAACTGGTCAAGTATTGATCCATCAATTCTATCTTACAAAAGTATAAGTCAAAGAAGCAGAGACGGAGAATATGGAGGTGGAAACTTAACTTACATCCGAAAATTCAGTGGCAAGGGTCACGAATTAAAAGGCGAATTCAATTTTGGATATAATGATGGTGATGAAGAAACATTAACTGAATCCATAAGAGAAAACATTTATCTTGATGGAAAAAAGACTACAGAATTTGGTCCTTCCAGAAATTTTGAAACTAAACTCGATTATACTCTACCCTTGGGTGAACTGAGAAAATTTGAAGCCGGATATCAAAACAGAATCGGGAGTTCTGATGAGAACAATGAATTCTTTGAGCTGAATACAAATACAATTGAATATGAGTTTATCCCTCTGTTCAGTAACTCAACAAGATACAAGAACAATGATCAGGCAATTTATGCCACTTACACTCACGATATAGGTGACTTTGGGATACAGGCGGGCTTAAGAGGCGAATACACTTACAGAACAATAACTCTCCTTACACAAAATCAAAGTTTCAATATTGATAGATGGGATTATTTTCCAACTTTACATGCATCATACAAATTTTCAAAAGCAACTCAGTTGATGGCAAGTTATACAAGAAGAATTCAAAGACCACGCGGATGGGAACTTGAACCATTTTTAACCTGGATGGATGCTAACAATGTTCGTATCGGAAACCCTTCCCTGCTGCCTGAATTAATTGACTCATATGAAGCAGCTATCCAGACTTATGTTGGAGACGTTTCTTTGTCATTCGAGTTATATCACAGAGTTAATAATAATAAGATTGATCGCATACGATCTGTTTATGCAGAAAATGTAAATCTTAACTCCGTTGTTAATATTGGAAAAGACTATTCAACTGGCAGTGAGCTTATGATAATATTTGATCCGTTCAAGTTCTGGAATGTAAACTTAATGGCTAACTTGTATGATTACCGGATTAAAGGAATTTTGTTTGATAATGCTTTTGAAAGAAGCAGCTTTAACTGGAACACCAGATTTAACAATATGTTCAGAGTTGCACCAACCACTCAACTCCAGTTTAACATAAACTATAACAGCCCGGGCGTTTACTCACAAGGCACTTGGAAAGGATTTTTTACTTCTGATGTTTCCGTGCGTCAGGATTTGTTTGAGAAAGTATTAACCCTAACTCTTCAAGTACGGGATTTATTTGGAACTGCAAAACACGAGTTCACTTCATCCGGACCGGATTTCTCTAATTATAATTATTTTGAACGTGAGTCACCTATGGTGATGCTAAATGCAAGATTTAACTTTAATAATTATAAGGCAAAAAGAGAGAGACCTGATATGGATAATATGAATGATGGTGAGGATGAGTTTTAGAGCATTTTAATTATTTTAATGATATAAAAATTTCATTAAAAGATTTATGAAAAAATTTTTGAAATTTGGAATACCCATTTTAATAATCATTCTCGCTCTTGTATTCTGGTGGCGATATTACTTTGTTTTTGGAGAAGGCGTAAAAGCCGGGAATCTTAATTTTGTTGTGAAGAAAGGATACATCTTTAAAACTTGGGAAGGAAGAATTATTCAGGAAGGATTTAAAACTCCTAGTCCCGGCGCAATGCAAAGCAATGAATTCGAATTTAGCATTCAGGATGATAATCTTGCCAGAATTTTAGAAAGATACAGCGGTAAATTTGTTGAATTGAGATATAAAGAATACTTAAACGCAATCCCCTGGCGTGGTAACAGTAATTATATTGTAACCGAAATTCTAGCAGTTGAAGATCCGATTGATCATCAAACATTACCATACAATAATGGCAAGTAAAAATTTGTGATATAGATTTATTTTATTGCCTGCTGAATATCTTTTATTAAATCTTCAATATCTTCTATCCCAACTGAGAAGCGAACAAGACTATCAGTTATTCCAAGTTTGTCTCTTTCTGTTTTCGGGACCGAAGCATGGGTCATTGTTGCTGGATGACAAACGAGGCTTTCAACTCCACCGAGACTTTCAGCAAGCGTAAAAACTTTTAAACTGTTCATCACTTTTTTTGCTTTCTTAAATGTTCCAAAATCTGCAGAAACCATTCCTCCAAATCCGCGCATCTGTTTTTTTGCTAACTGATATTGTGGATGATCAGGTAATCCTGGATAAATTACTTTTTTGGCAAAACCCGATTTTTTAAGAAAATGAGCAAACTTAATTGCATTTTCCTCGTGTTGTTTCATTCTAACGGGAAGTGTTTTTGTAGAGCGAAGCACCAGCCAGCAATCAAATGGTGATGGAACTCCACCAGCAGCATTTTGAATGTATCTTAATCTTTCATGATATTTTTCATTGCTTGTTACCAGCATTCCGCCAATTACGTCGCTGTGTCCGCCAAGATATTTTGTTGTTGAATGCAGTACGATATCAATTCCCCACACCAAAGGATTTTGAAAATACGGACTCATAAAAGTGTTATCGCAAACAGAGATCAGATTGTGCTTCTTCGCAATTCTGGAAATTCCTTTCAGGTCTGTGATGTTCAACATTGGATTGGTAGGTGTTTCAACATAAACCATTTTGGTGTTTTTGCGGATTGCATTCTCAACATTCTTTAAGTTAGTAGAATCCACCCAGGAAAAATCTAATCCGTAATTTTTCATGTTGAGTTCATAAAGCCGGTAAGTGCCGCCATAAACATTGTTTGAAATAACAATGTGATCACCTGCTTTAACCAAACTCATTAGTGCGTGTGTGGCTGCAAGACCAGAAGCAAAAGCAATCCCGTATTTTCCTTTTTCAAGTGTTGCGATATTTTTTTCCAGAGCTTGTCGCGTTAAGTTGTGAGTCCTTGCATACTCATATCCCGTACTTTTGCCCAATTCATATTGTGCATAGGTTGATGTTTGATAAATTGGAGTTATCACAGCTCCGGTTGTTGGATCGGGAATTTGTCCTGCGTGAATTGCGTCTGTTGAAAAGCCCATATCTTTAAGTTCCTTAGTGAATTATTAAATAGACATTTAGAAAATTGAACACCGAACAAGGAATAATGAATATTGAAGTAATAGATCTCTTTTAATTGCCTTTTGAATTATTTTTCTTTGCTGTCTCAATACTTTTTACAAAAATTGAAATTAGTTCATTACATTCAATAGTTCCTTTATCAAGTAGGTCAATCTTCTTTGTAAGAGAACCTCGTTTAATTATCTTCAAAGCAACTAAGGTTTCTCTAAGTTCTTTCAAAAGGACTTTTAATTTATGAATAAAATCATTTCTTGATTCTGCACTTTGTGCTTCTCCATAATTCAATGCTGGAGAAGTACCAGAACGAATAATTTGACCAGAGATATGATTTCCCGCCCTTGTATTATTTAGGTTTTCAGATATTTCAATAATCAAAACTGCGAAATCAATTAGTCGATCTTCAAGATCAAACTTTTTGTTTTTATTTTCATCCATTATTCATAATTCCTTGTTCGATATTCGACATTCAAGTTATTGCTTCTTCCTTTTGGGATTCATAATGAGTTACTGTTGAAAATTGATTAAATCATATCTCGTAATAATATCAGTTATCAAACCAAAATCATCTACAAGAATTGCTGAATTATTCTTTAAATATTTTTTTACTTCTTCAATTTCGGTTTTTGCATCCAGAATTGGGAGTGATTCTTCCATCACAACTTTAATTTCTGAATTGTAAAGCAGCGGATCTTCAACCAGTTTTGCCAATAGTTTATTCTCTCTTATCGCACCAATAGATTTTCTTCCAACCATAACAGGAATGTTTGAAAAACCTGTTTTACTTATCAGTTCAAGAACATCTTTAACTTTATCAGTTTCTTTTACTGAAATAATTTCTTCAAATCCTTTTTGCTTTTTCAAATCAGAAAGATCACGCAAAGTTCTTATTTCCGGTTCAAGCATTCTATTTTGTTTCAGCCATTCACTGTTATGCATTTTAGATAGATATCTTTCCCCTGTATCACAAACAATAAACACAACAACATCATTTTCAGTTAAATCTTTAGAGATATTTAATGCCACCTGAACGATGGTTCCAGTGCTGCCGCCGCAAAAAATTCCTTCTTCCTTTGTTAATCTTCTGGCAGCAGTAAAAGATTCTTTATCGCTAATGTTAATAATCTGATCTATATATTGAAAGTGAACATTTGCTGGCAAACAATCCTGCCCAATACCTTCAACCAGATATGGAGTGCCTTTTATCAACTCGCCTGTTTCTTTGTAATGTTTGAAGATAGATCCAAGCGGATCAGCGCCAATAACCTGAATGTTTGGATTTTTTTCTTTCAGAAATTTACCTGTGCCACTTATTGTTCCGCCAGTACCAATACTTGAAACAAAATGAGTAATCTTTCCGTCAGTCTGTCTCCAGATTTCAGGTCCTGTTGTTTTGTAATGAATTTCCGGATTGGATGGATTTGAATACTGATAAGCAAAAAAAGAATTCGGAATTTCCTTATGCAAACGCTTTGCTACGTTAACATAATACTCGGGACTATCAGGATCAGCAAGATTAGAAACAACAATTACCTCTGCACCTAATGCTTTCAAATAATTTACCTTTTCTTCACTAACCTTAGATGTAACAACAAAAATACATTTGTAACCTTTTACTGCTGCTGTTAAAGCAATTCCAATTCCGGTATTACCACTTGTTGCCTCGATAATTGTTCCACCAGGTTTTAATTCACCTCTAAGCTCAGCATCAATTATCATATTGTAACCGATACGATCTTTAACACTGCCGCCGGGATTGGCTGATTCAAGCTTAGCAAAGATTTGTGGTTTAAGACCTTTGTTAATCTTATTAAGTTTAATTAATGGTGTATTACCAATTTGCTCAAGTATGTTATTTTTAAATTCCACTTAATGCTCGTTGTTAAAAAAATGTGAGGCAATTTTAAGCATTTGGTTTGATTGAAAAAAGTGAAAAACAACCAGAGACTTTTAACTTTAATTCATAGCCAATATTTTTAAGCAGTACTTAAATAAAAATTAATCATTATCAGGAGGGATATATGACTTACAAAAATCTTTTTGTTTCACTTTCTATTTTAGCACTTTTAATTTTTGGTTGTACTCAACAAATGGAATCAGAAAAAAAAGAGACAACCGAAACCAAAACTGAAACTGTATCCCAACCTATGGCTGATAACAGTATGACTTCTCTCGATTGGGATGGAAGTTACTATGGCGTTTTACCTTGCGCAGATTGTGAAGGGATCGAAACATCAATCACTCTTTCTAAAGACTTAACCTATAAAATGACAACTAAGTATGTTGGTAAATCAGAAGATGTGATTGAAAAAACCGGCTCTTTCACTTGGAATGAGGCAGGAACAACAATTACTCTGGGCGGGATAGACAACAAAACATCTCCGACAAAATTTTTTGTTGGTGAAAATTATATTACACAATTGGATATGGAAGGAAATAAAATAACCGGTGCTCTGGCTGAAAAATACATACTCACGAAAAGTGAAAAAGTCTCATTAACTGATACAAAATGGAAACTTGTTGAGTTTAGAGGAAAACCGGTTGAATATAAAAATCCTGATAATAAAGGAATTTATATTCAACTTAGTTCTGAGGATAATAAAGCTTTTGGATTTAGTGGATGTAATACTTTTAGAGGTGGTTATGAGTTGAAAGAGGGTAACAGAATTTCTTTCTCAAAAATGGCTTCAACATTAATGGCTTGCCCGGATATGGAACTGGAAAGAGAATTTATGAAAGTAATTGAAACCGCTGACAATTATAATTTTGATGGAAAAACTTTTGTTTTAAATAAGGCAAAAATGGCTCCGCTTGCAAGGTTTGAAGCTATGAAATAAATCCTATGAAAAAATTTAAGATGGCATTTGTTTACGAATACCATCTTATAATTAAACCCTAAACCCCCTTAAAAATTCTTCAACATTCATTCGTTTCTTTCCTTCCTGCTGGATTTCAAGAATTCGCAGTGCATCTTTTCCGCAGGCAATTTTTAATTCAGATCTTTCTTGATTCAACTCATTAAGAGTATAATTATATCTCTAAGTTAGGTATCATAATTTTATCTATAAATCTTGTAATGCTTAACAGTTTGCTTACATTTTAATCTGTTCAATGGTAAAAAATTCTTAATCGAATATTTGATAAAACTCTATTCCCAAAATAAACCTCATTTTCATTATTTAGATAATTATTGCGTTTGGCACAATATTTTATCATAATTGCAGCGTCGAAGATCCGATTAAAATTTTATCAAGAGCAAAAAAACTAATTTTTAATAATTTTATCATAAAGTCGGAGAGTTATAGGTGATTAAATATTTGCTACCAAACAATTTGTGCTTGTTAAAAATAAAGTACAATTACTTACTATTGTTACTCATAATATTCTCAGAAGTAAGCTTCGCTCAGGAAGTCATTGTTCAATTGCAGCCACCGCCTCCCTATCAAATGAGAATTGAAGATATGTGGAATTTAATCGTTATTAATCAAACTGACGACAGACCAGTTTATCTTCATGGAACTGCTGTTGAAGTAGAATCCGGATTAATTGTGGATGTTACAACATCGGTATTTCAAATTCCAAAAGGCAGCAAAAGAATCCGATCAAATGACGTTGGCGCAATTACTATCAATGAGAAGAACGACACTTATGCATCTGTAATTAATAGATTATCTGCTTTACCTAACGGCTCTTTTGAAATCTGTGTTGAAATATTGGATGCCAATTCTAATCTGATTTTAGGTACATCGTGTATTTATCAAGAGGTTTTAAATATTTCTCAGGTAACGTTAGTTTATCCAGATGATCAGACAATTTTAGAAAACGGATTTGTTAATGATGAATTAGAAGAAAATATAGACTCATTAAATTACTCTTTAAAATATCCTGCCTCACAAAAAGTAAATTCTCAAATAGTGTTTACGTGGCTGCCTCCCGTTCCTGTTCCGCTTGGCAAAGTAGTAACGTATAAAATTAGAATAGTTGAATTATTTGGAATGCAATCACCTTATGATGCAATGTTATCAAATCCATATTTCTTTTCGGCTAACTCAATTACCACCAGCAGCTATCAATATCCCATTGCTGCAAGAGAATTTATTGCCGGAAGAACTTACGCATGGCAGGTTGATGCTTTTGTGGATGAATACTTTCTAACCTCGAGCGAGATTTTTAGTTTTACATCTCCCGGAAGTTCTCAACCTAAGGGCAAACATGAGACCGCCAAAAACTCTATCCAAAATATGAGAGGATCATTAGATGTTGAAGATGGACTGCCAAGTGGATTATCTGCATTTACAATGAATACTTCTACAAATAATTATCAGACTTCATTTAAAGAGAATATAAATTCTTATTCATCTACACTAAATATTGGATCACTAATAAACAGTTTAATAAATCCACCGGAAATGCCTGCAGTGCAGTTTAGATTTGCAGGCGAGTTGTTCGGAGAGACAGCTAACAGAAAAGGAACTGGTTCAGATAAAAAACCGGGATACGGTTATGCTTCGCTTACGCCTTCAGTCAACTTATATGGAATACCATTTGCACTAAATATTTTACTTTCAACAGAAAACAATTCTCAAAGACAAAGTTTAAATTCAATTTCTTTCATTTATGATTTTAATGCCGCAAAAGATATTGCGCAAAGCTACGCTGAATCGGAAGGTGAAGAAAATGTGCCGGGTATGATGAAATTTTTCTCAAACTTTAATTCATTTGGCGTAGGAACTAATTATCCCAACTACACTCCATTAACTATGCAAGGTGTTCCGGTTACTGGACTAAGTTTTGAATTTAATCCTGGTTTATTTTACATCGCAACTGCATTTCAGAAAAATCAACGACCGGTTGATAATCTATACTACAAACGTGATTTATATGCCGGAAGAATTGGTATTGGGAAGAAGGATGATTCGCATTGGTTCTTTACCGGTATTTATGCCAATGATAATTCAAATTCCATTGTTGTGGACTCAACTAATCAAATGCTCACTCCAAAATCAAATTATGTTTTTGGCATAGACGCAAGATTAAATTTGTTTGATAACAAGTTATCTATCGATGGTGAAATCGGGGCATCTATGTTAACAAGGGATAATCGTGATGATGATCTGATTAACGAAGATATTCCAAAATTTGTTCAGGATGTTTTTCATCCAAAAATTTCCAGCCAGGTTGATTATGCTTATTCAGTTAAAACTACTTTCGATAATTTTGAGTCCAGCACTAAAGTAACTGCGGGAATAAAAATGGTTGGTCCCGGTTATTCTACTCTTGGCAATCCAACTTTAAGAAATGATAAGATGGAAATTGAAGGCAAGATAGATCAAAAGTTTATGGAAAGACAAATCTCAGTTTCAGCTTTTATCAAATACTATAAAGATAATTTGATAAACTCCAAGCTTGTAACAACTTCTACTGTTGTTCCCGGAATTAATTTAGGTTTGAGATTCAAGAAAGCGCCGTATCTAAATTTATCATACGTGCCTAATTTTATGTATAACGATGCATCAGATCCTTTAAAGAAAATTGATTTTAAAAATCATCTTTTTACAGCGGGTACAGGATACAACTTTAATCTTGGTGAAATGATGCTTGGTTCAAATCTATTTTATATGTTTAACAAAGCCACATCGCTTGATACGGCGAGCGGATACAACTCTAACAACTTTACACTTGCTGAAAATTTATCATTCAGATTTCCCCTTGTGATTTCAGCAAGTTTTGGAATGAGCTTTTTAGATTACTTTTATGATTACAGCAAGATAACTTCGTTTGACGGAAATGTTAGCTACACATTTTTTGAAAGCTGGACGAATACTTTGGGTGCCGCTTACTCGGGAGAAAAAAACAAAAACAGCAAAGTGTATTTTTATATCGGTTCTACTTATGAGTACACAGAAAATGTTTCAATTGATCTTAGAATAGAAAAAAATAATTATTCAGATCAAATAGTTAGCATTAACGATTATGATGAATTTTTAGTCAGATCAACAATCAGAGTTAGATTTTAATTTTTAATAACAAAAATCTCAGGAGTTAAACAGTATGTTTAAAAATATTTTACTGGCAATATTAACCGTGTTATTTGTTAATACATCGTTTGCGCAAAATCAGGTGATTGCAAAGTTAAAACAGCCGCCGGCAAACAAACTTGGCATTGCTGATCTTTGGAGTTTAGAACTTAACAATACAACCCGAAAAGATATTAAAGGTTATGTAACCGGAAGTCTTTCTGAAGACAAAGACAGAACTATTGTTGAAGGACAATCTAAACCTTTTATTATTAAAGCCGGAGGAAATACTTACACTTATAAAGATTTTTCTGATGCCGACATTCGCTACAGCAACAATAAGTACAAAGAAATTCTTTTAAGAACAGGCGGCGCACCCGAAGGTGATTACACTATTTGCGTTGAGGTTTTTAGTGAAGAAGGTGATTTGATTGGAATTGAGAATTGTATTTATCACTCTGTGAGACAGCTTG
Source organism: uncultured Ignavibacteriaceae bacterium (assembly GCA_964499095.1). GTDB lineage: Bacteria > Bacteroidota > Ignavibacteria > Ignavibacteriales > Ignavibacteriaceae > IGN3. The sequence continues at coordinate 8,852 of CAZCJF010000030.1, read as the reverse complement.
GCAATATTTCACTATTAACTCCTGCTGATGGTGATGAGACAAATCCTGATCAGCCAATTATTTTTAGCTGGACTCCTTTGCCCGATGCTAAAGAGTATTCCTTAAAAGTTGTGGAGTTAATTGGAAATCAATCACCTGAAAGTGCATTGCAGCAAAATCCACCATTCTTTTTAAAAGAAAATATCAGAGCAACACAATTTCAATATCCAATTACTGAAAGAAAATTTCAAGCAAATAAATCTTATGCGTGGGTTTTAAACAGCAATGGAGTATTAAGCGATATAGGAACTTTTAGAGTTAAATCATCAGCTATTATTTCTTCAAACGAATTGCCAACTAAATATAGAATCACGCTAATGTATCCTGATGGTGGAATAGCTGAATCGAGTGTGGATAATTTTCAGAGTGAACTTGAAGAATTTGCCAGAATTTTAGTTGCCGAGGAAGGTGTAAAGGCTCCTAAAAAAGTTACAACTCCAAAGCAAACTCAGGGAGCAACTTTTGGCGAAAGAGTAAATGAAGGTTTGATTAACTTTTTTACTCAAGAAGAAAATGCAGAGTTGGGTGAAGAAATTCTGATTTTGACTGGGACTCCAAATGGCAAGACAGTGCCGTGTCCTCCTCAGGGTTGCGGTTGTACAGATGATGGCGGCGAATCCTGCAGTTGTAAACATTGGCCGGGGAATAGTGACTATTGTTTATGCCAGTTGTGTGCTATTAAGGGAGGTGGAATGGAGCCAATCGATTTTTTACCACCACCTAATAATAATAACGGAATTACAATTAAAGATATTTTGATAATTCTGAAAAAAGATTCCTCACAAATAGATAAATCTTTTAGTGAAATAGTAAAGCTAGGATTAAACAAAGTGAGCGAGTTAAGAAGAAATAAGGTTGAATCTTTAGTTGTTAAGCAGTCTTACAAATCAGAAACGCCTAAAGAAATAAAATACAGATTTGTTTTAATGTACCCTGAAAATGGAGTTCGACAATCAAATGTAGATAGCTTACAGAATGATCTTGAAGAAGCATTTAAAGAAATTAAAATTGAAGGTGGAATGCCAAACCGTATTTCTACGAATATGAAGGTTAGTAAACAAACACAGCAATCATCTTTTGGAGAAAGAGTTAATGCTAATAGAAGACAACTTGCAGAAAATCTGTTTAATGTAATTGAATCAGTTACCGAATTTCCATTCGGCTCAAATATTATTACATTGGTTGCAAAAGAAAGTCCTTGCCCGCCCCCTGGCTGCGGATGTACTGATGCAAGTTCAATACACTCCTGCCAGTGTGGTATGTGGCAGGGGTGGTGCATGTGCACTTTTTGTCCTGACAAATGCACTATGCCTGAATGGGAAGTTGAAGACCCTGTGTTGACTTTAAGACTTAAAAATACGCCATCTACTAAAAATGATACCTTAGAAGTAAAAGATGTAATTATCTTGCTTCAAAATTATAAAACAGATAATTGCGAACAAATAAAAAAGATAATACCGGAAGCAATTGATCTTATTGCAGCTGAGAGAGAATCAAAAAGTTTTAATTTCTCTTTGAAGAAGAAATATGATGTTATTGAAGATAAAAGATCAGAAAGTATTTATCTTGAGTATGAAGACTCAAAATTTGTTAAACTATTTAAATCGGATATTACAATTAACGAGGAGGGGTTGAAAAATAAAACAGACATTACTGTTACTGAGGAAGGTCTTGAAACAATACTCGCCGCAGTAATATGTGATTGTAAAGGCGAAGCAGTTTTATGCAAAGGCGGTGATTGTGTAAAGTGTTGTAAAAGATATGAGGTTGATAAGTCGAATGTTGTTAACTACAGTTCAGTATCTTCGGTTTCAAATAGAAAGAACACCGATATAAAAAATAAAATTAATGAGCAATTAAAAAAATCAGGATTAAAGCTGAAACATTAAAAGAAAAGTTTATAGATGACATCCTGTTAACAGGATGTCATCTTTTACTTAAATGAAAATCCTCTTAAAAATTCTTCAATTCTCATCCGCTTCTTTCCTTCCTGCTGGATTTCAAGAATTCGTAAAGCATCTTTTCCACAGCCAATAATAAGTTCGGTTTTCGTTTGTTGAAACTGTAACGGCTTCAAATTCATTCCAGCTACAATTTCAGTTTTATAAATCTTTATCACTTTATTATTGTAATTAAAATATGCTGCTGGATGAGGTGATAAGCCTCTTACTAGATTATGAATTTCATCGGCTGATTTATTCCAATCAATCAAACAAATTTCTTTTGTGATCTTTGGCGCAGGTGATGCAAACGAATCATCCTGCATCTTTAATTCGTAATTTCCATTCTCAATCAGATTAACTGTTTGAAGCACGAGCTTAGCACCGAGTTCACTCATTCTATCGTGTAACGTTTCAAAATTATCATCAGGATTTATTTTAACTTTTTCTTGTAAATAGATATTTCCCGTATCTACTTTTTCTGCGAGTTTAAAAGTAGTTAATCCAGTTTCAGTATCACCATTTATCAATGCCCATTGGATTGGCGCTGCTCCTCGATACTTTGGAAGATAAGAAGCATGAAGATTGAATGATCCAAATCTTGGAATTTCAAAAACTTCTTTAGGTAATATTCTGAATGCGACAACAACAAATAAATCAGGATTAAGAGATTTCATCTGCTCGATAAACTCAGAATTAGCTTTTAATTTTTCAGGTTGATAAACCGTAATATTATTTTCAATGGCAAATTGTTTGACTGCAGTGAAAGTAATTTTTTGTCCTCTTCCCCGCTCTTTATCCGGCTGGGTAACGACGGCTAAAATTTTATGTTTACTGTTAAGAAGAATTTTTAAGGAAGGGATTGAAAAATCAGGTGTGCCCATAAAAACGATGTTCATCGTCAAATCCTTATTTCAATTTGTAATCAACATTTTCACTGATCGGATAGTCTATATCTATTTTTCTTTTCTGAATTTTATTCAGAGACTTTTTAAGTTGCTTCTTAAGTTCATCACTAATCAAATCTGTAAATAAAACTCCCTTTAAATGATCATATTCATGTTGAATAACTCTTGAGTAAAGATCATCTGCATCAATTTGCTGCTCAATTAAATCCAGATCAAAATATTTTATTGTAATTTCTTTGGGTCGAATAACTTCTGCACGAACATCAGGAATGCTCAGACAACCTTCTTCAATTGAAATAGTCTCGCTGGATTTATCCACTATTTTTGGATTGATCATAGTTATAGGTTTTATTTTTTCATAACCTTCAACCTGAGAAATATCAACTACAAATATTTGTTTGTTCCAACCAATCTGATTAGCAGCCAGTCCAATTCCATTAGCGTGTTTCATTGTATCAAACATATATTTTATGATTTCAATGGTTTTATCATCAATATTTGTAACGGGATCGACTTTTTTTCTAAGTATTTTATCACCGTAAACGGTAATTGGAAGAAGTGACATCTATTCCGGATCCTTAATTTATTATTCTTACATTTCAAAGATAATTAAAGCGGTTTGTAATGTACAATGTAGAATTAAGACAGTAATCTGTCATCTTAAAAATTGAACATTTAACACTAAGCATTTATCATTTAATCAGGAGTTTTCCATCTTTCATTAACATTTTTTCATCCATCCACACTGTTGGTTTCTTAACTACTCCATCTAAATGAATAGGAACATTGAGACTGCCGCCCATTGAAACATTATTTCCAAGTGCGATATGAATTGTACCCATTACTTTTTCATCTTCAAGTAAAACTCCGCTAAGTTTAGCAGAATCGTTTGTACCAATTCCAAACTCAGCGATGTTTCTGGCATCTTTTCCAACTTTATCGAGCATAGATTTTAATTTTCCGGCAAGTGTTCCGCCTGAAATTTTTGTAGCATATCCATTTTCAACTTCAATCCTGATGTTTGCATTTTTTATCAAACCTAACCCTGCCATAGATCCATCAACAACAAATACACCGTTGCTGGTGCCTTCAACCGGGGCAAGAAATGCTTCGCCTGTTGGCAGATTGCCGCTCTCTCCTTTTGCATGAAATAAACCTTTACTTGCATAAGCTTTTCTTCCCTCGATAGAAAATGTTATGTCCGTGCCTGCAGGAGCAGTAACACGAATTACTTTTCCTGTTTCCAGAATTTCTTTCAGTTTTACTGTTCTTTTCGAGATAGACTTGTAATCAGCATTCATACCACGGATCATCACATCTTTTGTTATACCCGGGAATGTTGCGATGCGTACACCATTTGCTGATGCGTTTCTTCTTGCATCAGTATGTGTTAAAGATTTTGCAGTAGGACAAAATACAACATCAAACTTTTGCATTAGCTCTGCAACTTCCGGAGAAGGCTCTTCGCCATTCACCTTTCCTGATTTCATTTCAACAAGTAGTGCAAAATATCCTAACCGGATTGCGTTTTCATATAATGACAATCCAATTTCTCGTTTTTCCTCATCAGTTATTACAAGAATTTTTTCGTCTTTTTTTGCACCCATACAATCGCGTATAGCAATTTGAGATGCAGTATCAAGCTTGGTTAATTTTTTCATATTTCTCCTCTGATTAAAGTGGGAATCCGATGTTCAACTGAATTACAGCATTAAAACCACCGTCTTTAATAAAATCATTCTCTGTTAATTCTCTTGAATTTTGAGGACGCAGCAGATATGGCTCACCTTCTTCAGTAGTCATTTTTTTAATTCTTAAAAACTTATAGCCTGCAGTACCTTCAAGACTAACAAAGTTTTCAAAGATGGTTACAATAAACCCGGTTGCAATGGTATAACCCAATTCCGGTGAATCATTATTAAATTTTATGTCCTTTGTATTATCATCCAGATTTGGTTTATAAGTTAACCTTGCTGAATTGAATTGAACACTGCCATCTAAAATTTTCCATTGCAAATAATTTGTAATCGGGATTCCAAAATCCAGTCCAACATTCCAGCTCTTCAAATCGAGATTAAGCTCGCTTTTTATTTCACTTCCGGAATTATCATAAGCATAGGAATGATTTTCTTTTGTCAAATCATAATATCCTTTAAGCGAAAAGAAAAAACCTGAAAATCTCGCCCTGAAAAAATTAATTCCAAGTCTGTAACCTTGTGCAATTCCAAATTCGGGAATAATATTAACTGAACCATCAGAGATCGCATTATTAAAACCGATAATCTGATCATTTAAATAAATGGGCTGATATTTTTGATAACTGTAGCCGGCATATCCACCAACAAATCCAAAGCAACCAAAACCAAAAGACTGAGCGTTAGTAATTTGCGATCCAATGACTAATAATGATATAAAAATATTTTTTAATAATTTACTCATCTATTATTTGATTTTACAATCATCTAAAATTTTAAGTTAATGTTTCTTTGAACCATTTTCTAAACCGTGTCCTTCGGAACCAAGTTCGCTTTTTCTTAAGAGAAAAGCAAACAGCAAACCAAGAAAACCAAGAATTGAAAATATCCACATACCAAGATTGTAACCACCAGGATTATCAATGCTTGCACCAGATACATCATTTGCAAAACCAATCAGCAGATTAAATCCAAACAAACCTATATTCTGAATCATAGTCATTAATCCGTATGCAGTACCTAATTTGGAGTTCTCAACAATCAATGCAACTGAGGGCCACATAACTGCCGGAACAAGAGAAAATGCTATTCCCATCATCGCCATTGGTAGAATTAAATAAATTGGAATCATTGCGTTAATATCAAAAAAACTAAAACTAATATTTATGAAATCTCCATCCGTCATTACATCAGGTCTGCCAAATTTATAAGCCATCATCAGATAAACGGGGATGATGAGCAAAGAACCAAACATCATAAGCAATGAGCGCTTTCCGATTTTATCTGCAAGTAATCCGAAGAGTGGAGTGAACACCATCGCAGCAAGCGTAAGAATACTTGAAAGATTTCCACCTACCTCTCTGCTTGTACCGTGTGCCTCCTGAAAAAATTTTATAGCGAAGGTTTGAAACGGAAACATTGCTGAGTAAAAAGTAACGCATAGTGCTGTGATATACCAGAATGATTTTGGAAATGATGATGATTTAAGAAATAGTGCTAAAGCAGAAACAATAAAAACGACAAGGTAAATTGACCAATTATCCGGAGATAAAATAAGCAGAAGCGAAATAATTAAAAATATTACTGCAAGAAAATTCCATCTCTTTTTTTCCTGAATTCTAAGTATGTCTGATAAAAGAATTTTGTCCTGTTCGCCTTCGCTGGCAAGAGCGTAATTCTTTGATGCATAAATATCAAGAAAGAAATAAAGTATGATGCAGAAAAAAGCAAATATCCCGGCAGCAACTGTTATCCACAGTGGCGTCTGCCAGAATTCATAAAGAGTTTTGCCCCAGGTTGGCGAGTTAAGAGCAAGGAATGATCCCAATCGTGCAACAGTTAAATTTAATCCAAATGCGAATGATAACTCTTTACCTTTAAACCACCGTGCGATAACAGTAGTGATAGCAACAATCATTGATTCTGCACCTAAACCAAAAATCAATCTGCCCACAGACATCACAATAATATTGCCTGTTACTGCTGTAACTATTGAACCAAGCATTATCAAAGCAGTGAAAATTAAAACAGAAGTGCGGGTTCCAATTCTATCTATGATTAATCCGCCAACTAAAACCATAATAATGTTTGGGAATGAATAAATAGCATTTAGCAATCCGATGTTTGAATCTGAAAAACCTAATTGAGCTTTTAATAAATCAGCAAGCGGGCTAATGCTGTCATAGATGTAGTAATTGCCAAACATTCCAAGACTTATAAGAAGTAAAACCATCCAGCGAAGGAAGGTCGTAGGTTCAGGTTTTGAAGACGGGTTTGCAGTCATAATAAAACTTTCTATTACTTTTGAACTGACACGCTTTGTAAAAATAAAGCGAAGCAGAATTGAATCCGCTTCGCTGAATAATCTGATTAGTCTGTTTTAGGATTTAACAGGAATATTTTTTAGTACGTTTACAAGCTGATTATAAAACTCAGGCACAGTTGAAATTTGCAATTTTTCATCAGGAGAGTGAACACCAAACATAGTTGGACCAAATGAAATCATATCCATATCCGGATATTTTTCTTTGATAATTCCACACTCAAGACCGGCATGAATAGCAGTAACGTGAGGCTCTTTACCATACATCTGAGTGAATGTTGATTTAAATACTTTCAGTATATCAGAATTAATATCGGGTTTCCAGCCGGGGTATCCGTCTCCGTATGAAATTTCTGCACCAGCAAGTTCGAATACGGAGCTGACCATATTTGTAATATCTTTGTTTTCAGAAGCGACTGAGCTGCGCTGACTTGTTACTATATTTATGTGTTTGCCATCAGTTTCCACAACAGCAAGATTTGTAGACGTTTCTACTAATCCTTGAATATCATTACTCATTTTTATTACACCGTGCGGAACAGCGTAAAGAGCATTCACAAGGTGCTTTTGGGTTTTTTCATCCATAATTTTTTCGGGAACATCATGCTTCTCAACAGAAACAATGAGATCCGGCTCAACTGCAGCATACTCTGCTTTTACTGTATCATTATATTTAGATACAAACTTCTTCAGAGTTTTAGCATCATTTTTAGGAACAAGAACGACTGCAAAAGCTTCTCTTGGAATAGCATTATGTTTGTTACCTCCATTAATTGATGCTAATCTTATTTTATTTTCTTTTGAGTATTCCCATACAAGTCTGTTTAATATTTTAACTGCATTACCTCTGCCAACGTGGATTTCAAGTCCGGAATGTCCGCCTTTCAAACCTGCAACTTTTAATTCGAATGCCGAATAATTGCGAGGTGATTTTTCCAATTTAGCTTTGAATTTTGCTGCAGTATTTTTTCCACCAGAGCAGCCGATGAACAATGTACCAAGTTCTTCTGAATCCATATTTATAAGAATATCTGCTTTCATCCAGCCTTTCTTTAAACTTGAAGCACCGGTTAATCCTGTTTCTTCATCAAGAGTAAATAAAGCTTCAATCGGTCCGTGTTGAATATCTTTTGATTCAAGTACAGCTAAAGCAGCAGCAACACCGATACCATTATCAGCACCGAGCGTTGTTCCTTTAGCTTTTACCCAATCTCCATCTATGTAAGGATAAATCGGATCATTATCAAAATCATGTTCAACATCGCGGTTTTTTTCGCAAACCATATCAATATGACCTTGTAATGCTACGGTTTTTCTGTTTTCGAATCCGGGAGTTGCCGGTTTTCTAATCAAGATATTGCCAAATTTGTCCCTCTCAGTCTGAAGCCCCAATTTTTTTCCAACAGAGACTATGTACTCTGCAATTTTCTCTTCTTTTTTAGAAGGTCTTGGATACTTGCAAATTTCTTCAAAATGATACCAGACTAACTCTGGTTTTAGATGACCTAATACATTTCCCATAATAGACTCCTTTAGTTTATTTCTTTAAATGTGATAAATCCCTGTGTGTATAATTGTGAAATAAATCTCGCTACTCTTTCATCTGCCTGAGGTAATTCTTCTCCAAAAATATTTTTAAGCTCCGCAACAATTTTTTCTACTTTATTTTTACCATTCACTCTGCTCCAAACAGCTGAACCAAATATATCAAGTTTAACTTTAAAGTGATCACTCTTTAATTTCGGAGAAATATACTTTACTGCCAGTTTGTTCCTAAATTTAGGAACGATTACCGTTATCAAATCTTCATCATTCTTTTCATCCGAATAAATCTTAACCGGAGTTAACTCCAATGTATTAGCCGCTTTAAGTATTTTTTTTCTTTCACTAAAAGATAATGGCATAAACAGATTTGATATTTAGCTATAAAATTCAAATGTCACATTGA